>JAWABJ010000001.1:0-714187 GCA_038884755.1 Candidatus Norongarragalinales archaeon | reverse complement strand
GTTTTTGGCGTCTACGGTTCCGAGTGAAGTGTTTCCGCTGGCGTTCGTGACGTTGAATCTATAGTTCGAATTGTTTCCCGAAGTGGAATTCCACAATGCGGTTGCAGCTATGGTGACGTTCACCCGCACGCTGCCGTCGTTGCGTAGGAGGAATTGGCTGGCGTTGGAATAGTTGACGCTGGTGTCGAAAGTGTTTCCCACGCTCACACCCCCGAAGTTGACCGTGTTGTTTTGCAGGAAAATGTCGGTTGTGGATTGCACGCTTGCGGAAACCGTTCCGGTTGGGTTGGAGACCAGGCCGGCGACTTGGATTCCGCCGATTTTGGCGAACAAAGCCCAAGTTGCCAAGAGCGTGATTGCTAAAGCCAGCAAAACTATGGTGACGAGCGTGTTGTTTGAAACTTCAGCCATTCGAAAAAACCTTTTTTTCCGCAGTTTTTTTCCGTTGATTGTTGAAGAAATCTGCCTTAAATGCTTTTTAATGCTTTTCCTACCCCCCGCGATAGCAGTTTTTCTCACTTTTTCCCCTCTTCGCTGTGCATTTTTTCTATTTGGTACGCTTCGTCCACGAGTTTCTTCAGCCTGCGCAGTTCCAAAAGCAATGCCGCGACGGCTATGATGAGTATGAATTCGAACAGCACCATGAGTTCGAGCAGGTTCACTTCAAAACCGAATATCAACGCCATTCCAAAAACGCCCTTAGCAAAGCAATTTCGTGCGATATATCAACCGATTTGCGCTTTTTCAAACTTTTCCTCGACTGTTTCGAAGCCCTTTCTCGCGCGCACGCTGAACTCGTACTCGCCTTTCTCGAAAACTTTAAACGAAGATTCGTAATACCCGTCGGGCGTGTCTTGCAAGTCGATGAAAGCGTGGCTTTCGCCCTTAAAAACCTCGATTTCGAGCGTGGAAGGAGAGTAGTCGGTGGCGATTTCCAGTCCCACGCGCGCCACGCTGTTCTTGCCGGCAATGAACCCGAATTCGCTTGAAGGCGCTTGCGTGACGCAAACGTCGAGTCCCTTCCACAACAGCTTGACTACCTTCTGTTTTTCCTCGATTGCAATGCCGTTACGGTAGAGCTTGGCGTGCAGCGCGTAAGTGTTTTCCCCTTTTTCCTTGGGTGCTTTTATTCTGAAGAACACGCTTCTCACTTCGAAAGGCTGCAAGTCCATTTCTATGCTTTTTCCTTCGAAATCCAAAACCACGCTTTTCTGCGAGGGGTTGTTGTTTTCTACTATCGCCTCGACTTCCTTGACTTCGCACTTGTTTATGAAGTCGGGCGCCGCGAGCGAAAGCCTGAATTCCTTGAGCGTGGGTTCGAGCGTAGGCGCGGGGGAAGCGGCGGCCGTTGCTGTAGGCTGGGTTGTCGGCGTTGGTGAAGGTACGTAAGGCCTCAGTATCAAAATATCCCTGCCCCTTCCGCTGCTGCCTTCGCCGCGGTTGGACTGGGTGAACTCGAAAAGGTAAACCAGCTGCGACAATTGCGACTGCGCGTTGGAAGTGTCGATTATGTTGGAAGTGATGTTGTACGTGCCTGGGGGGGTGGACGAGGAAACGGTAAGCGTGCAAGTGTAGTTGCAGTCGGTGGCGTTGCAGCCGGAAAAGGAAACTGCGGTCGTTGAAGAAAAAGCGTTTGCGGCCCAAACGCACGTTGAAGCGCTCAACTCTCCGTACCCGTTCAAATCACTGGCTTTTCCGCTCATGACCATGTTTTCGCCGAGCGAAAGCCTGAACGCCGGCTTTCCGTCGAAAACTTCGAGCGCAGCGTCGGCGTTGAAGTAGTAGTTTGAAGGAAGCTCGTTTTGCACAGTGCTGAGGACTTGGCCGACGGCGTAGCCGGTGGCAGGGCTTATGGCCACTCCGAAAAAGTACAATACCGACGCCAGTTCGAGAAAAGCCAGCGCGAGAACCAGCGCAACCGCTTGCCTTCCAGAAAGCCAAGGCACTCCTCCCATGTTAATACTCTTGCGCTCGCAAGGTTTTAAATTCGCGGCTTGAGTTAAGCAGTTCGGTCGTGAAAAATGAACAGGGTCAAAAGCGGGATTCCGGGTGTGGACGAGCTCATAGAAGGCGGCTTTCCCGAAGCGTCGAGCATTCTCGTTTCTGGGCCAGCTGGCACTGGGAAAAGCATTTTCTGCATGGAGTACTTGTACAACGGCGCGAAGGATTACGGCGATGCGGGCGTTTACATCACCATGGAAGAAGGGCCGCACAACATCTGGTGGAACGTGCAGCGCTTCAAGTGGGACTTGGTTTCGCTCGAGCGCGAGGGGAAGTTGAAAATTTACAAGTTCGAGCCTACGGAAGAGCTGCTGAACAATCCCGAGGCGCAAGTGCAGCGGATCGTTGAAAAAGCGCGGGCGTTGAAGGCGAAACGCCTGGTGGTGGACAGCATCACCGCGTTCGCGTTTTGGCTTAAGGACATTCGGCAAATCCGCTATGCGATTTACACCTTGATAGAAGAACTGCGCAAGATGGATTGCACTACGCTGTTGACGTGCGAGACTCCCGCGGGCAAGAATGCCGTTTCGCGTTTCGGGGTGGAAGAGTTTTTGACCGACGGAGTGGTGCAAATGTTCTTTTCGCCGCCCAACCGCGCGTTTTTCGTGCGCAAGATGCGCGGCACCGACCACTCGAAAAAAATCCACCCTTTGACTATAAACGACAGCGGGCTGAGCATCGATTCAAAGGAAGAAATTCTGTGGGAAGGGCTCAAGTAAAGCGGCGGTTCTTTAACGCATATGCCTTTTCGATTCTTTGCAATGCCAATGCATACGCAGCCGTGCGCATTATGCATTTGTGCTGTTTGGAAAACTTCAAAACTTCGTTAAACTGCATGCGCATGACCTTCTCCAACTCACCGTGATACTTTTCCAAAGGCCATTTCGTGCGTTCTTTGTTTTGCTTCCACTCGAAATAGCTTCCCGTCACGCCCCCCGCGTTCGCGAGCACGTCCGGAATTACGATTACTCCTCGTTTGGAAAGGATTTCTTCCGCCTTCGGCGTGGTCGGACCGTTCGCCAACTCAAGGATTACTTTCGCCTTGATTTTGTCCGCGTTTTTTTCGGTAATCTGGTTTTCCAGCGCGGCTGGAATCAAAACTTCCACGGGCAGTTCGAGCAATTCCTCGTTGGAGACCTTTTTTCCTTCGTAGTCTTGAATGTTTTTGCCTGATTCCTTGAATTTCTTTATTTCGTTGACGTCCAGCCCGCTTTCGTCGTAAATTCCTCCTTTAGAATCGCTTGCTGCCACTACTTTGTAGCCCGCGTCGAAAAGGAATTTGGCCATGAATCCGCCTGCGTTTCCGAATCCTTGGATTGCTATTTTCGTGCCCGCCGGAATTCCGAACGATTTGGCTGCCTCTTGAAAAACGTAAAACCCTCCGCGTGCAGTTGCGTCTTCGCGTCCCTCGTGCCCGCCGTTCGCCACGCTCTTGCCGGTGATGACCGCCCCGCTTTCGTCGCCGGTTATTTTTGCGTACTCGTCTTCCATCCAATCCATTATTTCCGGAGTAGTGTTGACGTCCGGGGCTGGAATGTCCTTGTCCGGGCCTATGGTATCGGCAATAGTCTGTATGAATCCCCTGCTTAAGCGTTCTAGTTCGCCTTTGCTTAGTTTTTTCGGGTCTACTTCCACGCCCCCTTTCCCGCCGCCGTACGGGATGTTTGCGACCGCGCATTTTACGGCCATCCAGAACGCCAGGCTTTTCACTTCGTCCAAATCCACCTTAGGGTGGTAGCGTATTCCGCCTTTGAACGGTCCTCGTGCGTTGTTGTACTGCACGCGGTAGCCGTAGAAAATCCGTTCGCTGTCGTCGTCCATTTTCACTGGGAAAGTCGTTTGGATAATCCGCTGGGGGTTTTGCAGGCGCAAGCGCGTTTGCTCGCTTGCCCCCGAGATTTTGAACGCGTTTTCGAGTTGTTTGAGTGCGTTGTCGAAAGTAGTCAAAGACTTCCCCCCGCTTTTTTTTTTACAGTTGAATGGCTCTTCAGTTGAACAAGGCCTTGAACGACGGGCTGTCGGCCAGTATTCCGAACACGACCAGCAGTGCGACGCCAGCTAGGACTATTCCCACTGCGAGCATTACTACCAACAGCTCTTGCTTTTCCATTTCACTCCCACTTCAAATTGCCGGCCGTTTGGTATTCTGTGACGCGCGTTTCGAAGAAATTCTTTTCTTTCGTCAAGTCTGTCGACTGGCTCATCCACGGGAACGGATTTTCGGCATTGTACTGCTTCGGCAGTGCAATCCGCTCGAGCCTCCTGTCTGCGATGTATTCGACGTACTGGACGAACTGCTCTGAGTTTATTCCCAAAACCCCTTCAGGGCACGCTTCCCGCGCGTAATTCTTTTCCAACTCCACTCCTTTCCTTATCAAATCGACGAGGTACTGCTGGAACTGGGGAGTCCAAACGCCCGGATTCTGTTGGCGGATGGTGTTCGTCAAATCGCATCCGAAAGCCAAATGCAGGCTCTCGTCGCGCATGATGTATTCAAACTGTTCGCCTATGCCTATCATCTTGTTCTGGCGCTTGAGCGCGAGCATCATGGCGAAGCCCGCGTAGAAAAATATCCCTTCCATTATCACGTAAAAACCCACCAAGTCGTGGATGAATTTTTGCATGTTTTCCACGCCGTCGGTGCTGAAGTTGGGGTCGAAAACGTTTTTTGTTAATTCCACCACGAAGTCATCCTTGTTTTTTATCGAAGGGATGGTCTTGTACATGTTGAAAATGTAGTCCGGGTCGAGCCCCAGCGAATCGCAGCAGTAGATGAACGTGTCCGTATGTATTGCTTCTTCGTACGCTTGGCGGAGCAAGTATTGCCTGCATTCTGGGTTGGTGACGTGCCTGTAAACGGCGAGGACTATGTTGTTCGCCGTAAGTGATTCGGCAGTTGAAAAGAAGCCCAAATTCCACAATATGAGCTTTCGTTCGGTTTCCGACAGCACGGCGGGAGATTTCCATTGTTCGACGTCTTTCTGCATGGAAACTTCTTCGGGAGTCCAATTGTTTGCTACCCCGTCCTTGTAGTGCTTTCTCGCCCACAAGTAAGTCATAGGCAGGATTTTGTTCGGGTCGGTTTTCGAGTCGTTGATGATGTTTCCCATTTTTTTTTTCACCTTTATTGGCACGCTTCGCAGTCCGGGTCGTTTATCAGGCACACTTTGGGTTGCGTTTGCGCGGGGTACGCTGTTCCGGTTTGCATCTCTGCCTGAGTTCCAGCAGCCATTCCGTGTTTATCTTCCGCTTCTTTGGAGAAAGCCGGCGCTTGTATCATCACCGGCTCGTGAACCGCAACTGCAGGATTCATCGGCCCCGGCTTGAATGACGCGGTTTCCTCCATCGCCTTGTACTCGCGCTTTTGCGTGAAGCCGAACTTGCTCGCGTCGAGCGTGGATTTTTCGATTTGGCTTGCCGCCAAAGTGCGAAGGTAGTATGTAGTCTTCAATCCCATCATCCAAGCGTACATGTAAATTTCGCTCAGCCTTTTTCCCGAAACGCCTTTGTAGAAAATGTTGAGCGACTGGCTTTGGTCGATCCACTTTCCCCGCGCGGCCGCGTGCCTTATCAGCACTTCCGGCTCGATTTCGAAAGCTTCCTTGTATTTTTCCTTGAGTTTTTGCGGAATGCTTGCTATAAGCTGGAGAGACCCGTCGTAGTACTTAAGCTGCTCGAGCATCTCCCTGTTCCACAACCCCATTTTCTTCAAGTCTTGGATGAGGTACGAATTCACTATGGTGAACTCGCCGCTTATGTTGGCTTTCACGTAAATGTTCTTGAATATCGGTTCGTTGGTCGGGAAGCAGCCCGCGATGTTGGAAATGGTCGCCGTCGGCGCAATGGCCATGGTGTTGGAATTGCGCATGCCGTGCTTCTTGACGTGCTCGCGCACCTGCGTCCAGTCGAGGGTTTCGTTGCGGGCGTAAGGGATTTTCACCCCGCGTTCCCTCTCGAGAATATTGAGCGTGTCTATGGGGAATATTCCCCGGTCCCACTTCGAGCCCTTGTAGCTTTCGTACGCGCCGCGCTCTTTCGCCAATTCCGAAGAAGCGAGAATCGCATGGTAGGAAATGAATTCCATTACCTTATCGGAAGTCTGGACCGCCGCTTCCGAGTCGAAGTTCAAGTCCATCATGAAAAACATGTCGGCTACGCCCATTATTCCCAAGCCCACCGGCCGGTGGCGCTTGTTTGAGGTTTGCGCTTCTACCGTAGGGTAGAAATTGATGTCGATGACGTTGTCGAGCATGCGTATTGCCGTTTTCACCGTTTTCGCCAAAAGTTCGTAGTCTATTTTCCCGTCGAAAACGTGCCTTTCGAGGTTCACCGAACCCAAATTGCATACGGCCGTTTCTTCCGCGGACGTGTTGAGCGTGATTTCGGTGCAGAGGTTCGACGAATGCACTACGCCCGCGTGGTCTTGGGGCGAGCGGATGTTGCACGGGTCTTTGAACGTAATCCACGGGTGGCCGGTCTCGAAAAGCATTCCCAGCATTTTCCTCCACAGTTTCGAGGCGGATACGACTTTGTGCTTTTTTATCTTACCGTTTCTCGCCTTTTCCTCATACTCTGTGTAAAGTTTTTCGAACTTCATTCCGTAAGAATCGTGTAGTTCGGGAACTTCCTCGGGAGAGAACAGAGTCCACGTTCCGTCTTCCATGACTCTCTTCATGAACAGATCGGGAATCCAGTTTGCCGTGTTCATGTCGTGCGTGCGCCTGCGTTCGTCCCCCGTGTTTTTCCTCAAGTCCAAGAAATCTTCAATGTCCAAGTGCCACGTTTCGAGGTACGCGCACGTTGCCCCCCTGCGTTTTCCACTGCGGTTTATTGCTACCGTAACGTCGTTAGCTATTTTCAAGAACGGAATTACGCCTTGGCTTTCGACTTTGGTGGTCTTTATCCAAGCGCCTGTCGCCCGCAAGTTGGTCCAGTCGTTGCCCAACCCGCCCGACCACTTGGAAAGCTGGGCGTTGTCGCCCAGGCATTTGAATATATGCGCAAGATCGTCCTTCACCGTAGTTAAATAGCAAGAGCTCAATTGCGGGTGGGTTGTTCCAGAGTGGAATAGCGTGGGCGTGGATGAAACAAAGCGCAAGGACGATAGGACGTCGTAAAATTCTTTCGCCTTTTCGTTCTTGTCGTTTTCTTCGATTGCAAGCCCCATAGCAACCCTCATCCAGAACGCCTGGGGGAGTTCGATGCGCCTTCCCTCTTCAGTCTTCAGGAAATACCTCTCGTAGAGCGTTTGGATGCCGAGATAGCCGAAAAGCAAATCGCGGTCAAGCTTAAGCTCTTTAGCCAAGTCTTTCGCGTCGAACTCGAGCATTCTCTTGTCCAAAAGCCCGAGTTTCACGCTTTCCGCTATGCCTTCCACGAACTGCTCCCTATAAGCAGAATCGAGTTCGTTTTCCGTAATCGACCGTCCGATAGCTTCCTTGTACAGTTTCTGCAAGAACAGCCTGGCTGAAGTGTAGCTGTACGCTGGGTCCATTTCTATGAACGAGCTGCTCGCAAGAACGAGGGCTTTCTCTATCTCTTCGGTCGAAACCCCGTCGTAAACGTTTTTTATAACTTCCTTTGCTATCAAGTCTGGCGAAACAGCGTCGAAACCCTGGCTTACGCGCGCAATCGTTTTCTTCACGCGGTTGATGTCGAACATTACGATTTTGCCGTCGCGCTTTTTCACGCGCAGCTTTCCCAAAAGAGACTTTTCGATGTTGTGCTTTCTCTCGAGTTCGCGTTCTTCGTTGCGCTTTGCCCTATACAATATGTATTCCTTCGCGATTTCGTACATCCCGTGCTTTACCAGGTGCTTTTCCACTATGTCCTGAATGTTTTCCACGTTCGGGTAGAATTCGGTGAAGCGGGTTTCTATCTCCCCGCAAACTTCCAGCGTAATCTGTTCCAACGCTTCTTCAGGCAAGTGCGTTCCGACAGCCTTGACTGCCTTCGTGATGGCGTTTTTAATCCTCGAAGGGTCGAAATCGACGACTTCCCCGTTGCGCTTTATCACCATCAACTTGCTTTGCACAGCCATAATCCCCCACCCGCCTTTTTTTTTATGAAAAATTATTCTTTCTTCGACAGTTTTTCGACTTCCTTCGCGAAATCCTTGGGAGTGTCGAACTCCTTGTAAATCGAGGCATAACGCACGTACGCGACCTTGTCGAGCTTCTTGAGCTTTTCCATCACTATTTCCCCTACCTTGTGCGAAGGGATTTCAGTCTCGTCCATGTTGCGCAATTCCATCTCTACTTCGGCGACGAAATTGTCGATTTGTTCCATGCTTATCGGCCGCTTGTGGCACGAACGGACTATTCCCGCCTTGATTTTGTTGCGGTCGAACTTTTCGCGCCGCCCGTCCTTCTTTATGACCACCAGGTCGAGCGCTTCGGTGCGCTCGTAGGTCGTGAAGCGTTTCTTGCATTTTTCGCATTCCCGTCGCCGTCTCGTGGAGTCTTCTGAATCCCTGCTTTCGAGAACTTCGGTTTCAGGGTGTCCGCAGTAAGGACAAATCACGCATACCTCCCTCCGTTTTGCATAACCCCCCGCCTCCTTTTTTTTCCGAGAATTCCCTAAAAAAGAACGAAAAACGCCCCAAAAACGCAATATGTAGCGTTCGCGCCGATGAATAAGCGCTATTGGATATTTAAAGCTTTTGGCGCAAGACACTGTTTCTTTGACGGGATATGCTGATAATGCAACAAGAAAATTGCATTAAAGGTACATGCTTTATCCGAATAGTTTAGTAGTAATTTTGTCCACGAACCTTGCTACTTTGTTTCTAGTAGTTATCTCTTTCAATTCTTTTTGAGCTTCTTTACTTTCGTCCATTTTTTCGTTTAAGTTTTGAATTTGGTTTTGGAGCGATTCCTTTTTCTTACTTAGGCGTTCTATTTCTTGCAACATTTCTTGGGTTTCTTTTCGCATGTTTTTGATGTAAGTAGTCCATTTCTGTTGATGTTTTACCATAAGTTCATCCACCTCCTTTTCAGGCAAATAGTCTAATAATGATGTTGAAAGACATTGAACGTAAAATTCTTCTGCATCATTCCAATAGTAGGGGCCATATGCTTCTATTCGGGAAACAACTCTTTCAAGCCAGTCAAGGATTTCGTCTGGAGATAATGAAGTAGAATTAACGGTTAACTCATCAAAGTTTCTTTCTAAATCTTTTTTCAAATCAGTATGCCAATCATCTGTTAGCAGCTGATAATTTTCATGTCTAACCCGTGCAAAAGGAGTTTCTCTGCTTACCTTTACTTTAAGAGAATAAAAAATGGGATTTAATTCACGAGTAACGAATTTGTGTGAATCAAATTTTTTCATAATCTTTTCACTAAACGTATAATGAAAGCCAAAATGGAAGCTTTACTATTTTTTCATCTATCTTAACCTCGGGGAAGTCTGAAACCAGTATTCCGTGAGTGGCTTGGTATTATGCAGCGGCTTTGTGGATAGATTATTTAGCAGCTTTTCTACTCTTCTTTTTTGCCGCAGGATTGGTATGACCTCCCGATAACACAACTTACTTTTTCCTCAATTTAGGGTTAAAACCCGCTAATGCATCAGTGTCTTGGCGCAAAAAGGGTGCCAGAGCTTTTCTTTCGTTTTCCCACTCGAGTTTTTTCGCCGCTCCTTTTACCGTAGAGAGCGCCACGCGAGTAATGCCCTCGGCTTTCGCCATCGGCGTCAAACGCGGTTTTTCCTTCGCCTCGAGTGCGAACGTCTGCACTTTCCTCAGCGTGCCTTTCGGCGCTTGGTAAGAATAAGAATAAACTTTCTTTGGCTTTGAAAGCTTGCTCACGCCTATTTCCTCCAGCAACTCTCGCTTTAGCCCCTGCATCGCGCTTTCGTTTTTCTCGAGCTTTCCCTTCGGCAAGCGCCAAAAAGCCTTCTTCGACCAAACCCATTTTTTCTTTTTAAAGTCAAAATGCGAGTCGCGTTTTCTCAAAAGCACGACTTTGCCTTTGTGGAAAACGACCGCCTGCGCCTGCCTTATGCTTTTCATTTTGCTATCTCGCCTTTTTTGCCGGAATCATTTTTTTTTTGGCGATAGGACTATGACGTTGCCCCTGCCTTTCTTGAACCTTTTCACGACTCCTTTTTCCTCGAGAAAATCGAGTTCTATCGAGATTTTCGCTTCCGAGAACGGCAGGAGCTTTCTCAAGTCTTTCTGGTTCATCCGTCCTTCGCTTTTCTGCAGTTCCTTCACTATTTCCTGCTGCAATTCGCTCAATCCTTGCGTTTGGACCGTGTTTTCCTGTTTCAGGGCGGCCTGTGGGCGTTTTTGCCTGAAAGCGTTTTTCTGCAGGGTTTTGACTTCCCCCAGCGTTTTCCTGAATTCCCTGTGGAAGAGAAAGAGCATTACCGCCAGCGCCAACACTGCAAGGGGGATGATTGCGCCGTTCCAGTCGAAGCCCGCGTTGGGCTGCGGCTGCCCGTTTCCGTTCGTCACGCTTCCCAAATCGCTTTCTTCCGAAACTATCGGGATGTCGAGCGAAGGCGCGTCGAAGCCTAGCAAAACCATGTCCATGTTGAAAACCCCGTCGGAAACTATCGAGACTGTTTCGGAGACGGATTGATTGCCCGCGGTAGCGGTGAGTTTGAAAACGCCTTGCGGCACTTCGAACGAGTAAGAACCGTTTTGAGCGACTAGAGTTTGTTTTGGTGTGGTGTTGACCGTCACTATCGCTCGCGTGGGCTGGAGGCCAGAATCGAAAACCGTTCCCTTCAAGGTGGAGGCGCTTGCGGCCGAAAGGAAAAGCGCGAAAACCAAAAAACAAACTGCATTTTTCATTACCTGATTACGCTTCGGCGTTTTTTTAATCCTGCCGTAATGCTCAACCGAGCGCTTGAACGGCGGAGTGAATAAAGCGTCGTAAAGCTTTGCAGGGCGTAAAAAGGCCGCAAAATGCTTTTTTCGCCTTTCGTAAAGCTTGGTTTTGAAAGAATGCTTAAATATTCGCCGAAAGGCAATGGTTGCGCGAGAAAGGAAAAACTCTCGCAAAGTTTTTGAAAAAAAAGCAAATCGCATTTGTTCGCGAGGTGGTATTATGGAAAAGAGAGACGCTGGCTCTGTCGCAAGAGTCTTGCTTTTGGGATTCGCGGTTTTCGGACTGCTTCCCATGCTGGCTTTCGCGGAGGGCGAAGGTTCAAACTCCGGTTTCGGAAGCGGTTTCGACCCGACTTCTGCTGGAGACCGCAGGCCGAGTTTGGCTTGCCCCAAGACTTTCAACCCCGTGGTTTGTGACGGCAGGAAGTTTTGGAATTCATGCATAGCCAAGGCAGACGGTTATGACGATTCCGATTGCATAAGGCCTTCGGCAGTTGCTCCGAAACGCACGGTGGTAAGGCCGGATGCTGCGGGCAGGGGCCCTGCTTTGGTGGCTCAGACGTACTGCACTCTCGAATACGCTCCCGTAGTTTGCGAGAACGGCAAGACTTACGCCAACAAGTGCCTTGCACACACTGCAGGAGCCAAGGAATGCGAGAGGATAGTCCCTTCAACTGCTAGCGGCGGCGATTCTACCGGGGCTTTCGGCGGGTTGACTACCGCTGCCGACAGCATTGTTGCTGTAGACGCAGCGACTGGCGCCAACGTGAAGGCTAAGTGGCTTGCGCACGTTTCCGCAGTCAAGGCGTTGCACGTGAAGTTCGAGGAAAAGACCGCAGAGGTTGAAACCGAAGTCGAAGCCGAGGTCAAGAACAAGTGCAAGCGCCCGCAGATTTCGGCTGAAGAGTATTACAAGTGTTTGAAAGGCGAGCTGAAGCCCAACGCTGCCGCGTACTGGATATTCAGCTTTGCGGCTTTGACCGAACGCGCGCAAAAGCTTTCAGCGTACGGAGTTCCGCAAGCCGAAATCGACGCGTTCGTTTCCTTCGTGAAGGAGCAGTCGCTGGCTTTCGATGCCGCGACTACCGTGGAGGAAAAGCGCAAGATAGTCAACAGCGTGAACGACGCGTGGAAAGAATTCCGCAAGAAGGCGTACTACTGGATAATCCAGAACAGGATTGACAACATTGCCAAGAAAGTGGAAAACCTGCTTCCGAAGCTGAAGGAAATCCAGTCCAAGCTCCAAGCGAACGGCGTTGAAACCGCGAGCTTGGACAAGGTGATAGTGCGCTTGGAGGAAAACCTCAAGGTGATGACTTCCACCGACGCTAGCGTAACGCTCAGGCAAAAGTGGGTTGCAGCACACGAGAGCGTGCAGCTGCTCAAGCACATCACCCGCCTAGTCAACGCGTTGCTCAACGGACAGCCCGCTGCGGACATAATCGTCCCTTCGGCCGTGGTGCCCGTTGAAGTGTCGGCTGCGGAGGAAGTTGCTGCCGTGGTTTCGGCCGACGTTGCAACCGCAACCCCGATTGCTTCGGTCGAAGTAGAATCGGAAAGAGGTTGAAATAGAAAATTCGACTCCCACGCCGGGTGCGACCGAAACCGCCTGAAGGCGGCCAAGGTCGTCCCCCCTCTTTTTCTTTTTTTTTTCCAGTTTTTTCTTTACTTAATTTTTCTTTTTTCCTAAAAAACAAAATTACTTGGCGTGGCTTATCAAATCCATGACGCTCACGGACTGGTTGAGCTCTTCATACTCCTTTATTCCGCCGACGTCGATCCAATAGTCGTCGAAAATGAACCCTTTGAGCTTGCGTTCCTTCACCAGTTTCGGGATGACGTCGAACGATATTCCGCCTTTCCGCGGGAAGTATTCCAGCGCGCGCTTGTCGAAAACGTAAATCGCCGCGTTAACCAGGTTTTCGATTATGGGTTTTTCTTGGAACTCCACCACGTCGAGCGCCTGGTTCACTTTCGCGGTTCCGAATTGGAATGGCGTTCCCATGCGCTTCAGCCCCACGGTGGCGAAAGCTTTTTGCTTCGCGTGGAAATCCACGATTCGCCTGTAGTCCAGGTTGGTGAGGTGGTCTCCCATTTCCACTATGAAGTGGCTTTCGCCTTTCAAAAGCTTCTCGGCGTTTTTTATGCTGCCTGCGTCCCCAAGCTCTTCCTCTTCCACGCTATACTCGATTTTCACCCCGAATTTCTTTCCGTCGCCGAAGTAGTTCATTATCTGCTCCCGCAAGTGCCCCACTGCCAGGATTATTTCAGTAAACCCTTCGCTTTTGAAATGGTTTATGGTGTATTCGAGGATGGGCTTGCGCCCGAGCATCAGCATGGGCTTGGGAATCGTATGCGTATACGGCCGAAGCCTAGTTCCTTTCCCGCCGCAAACTATCACCGCTTTCATTTCTTTTCACCTTCGAAGCCCCTTTGCACTTCGCTGTCGTGCAGCGCTTCAATGAACCTAACAGTCTTGCTTTTCGAACGCATTACCAGCGAGTGAGTGTAAATGTGTTTTGCGTCGAAACGCACGCCCTTGAGCATGTAGCCTTCGGTCACGCCTGTAGCTGCGAAAAGCACTTCCCCCTTGGCCAGTTCTTCCATCGAGAATTTCTTGCTTTCGTCGATGTCCATTTTCCCTCCGCGCTTTCTCTCCTCTTCGTTCCTGTACTTCAAGCGCCCTTGAAACCACCCGCCAAGGCATTTCATTCCAGCGGCGGAAATCACGCCTTCGGGCGCGCCGCCTATGCCCAAAAGCAAGTCAATCCCGTGCTCCGGCATTGCAGTCGCAAGCGCGGCCGAAAGGTCGCCGTCGGTAATAAGCCGTATTTTCGCGCCAGCGCCGCGCACTTTCTTCATCAAATCCAAATGCCTGTCGCGGTCCATCATCGCGACCGTCACTTCGTTCTTCTTTTTTCCCAGGGATTCGGCGACTATGCGGATGTTTTCTTCAGGCGCGTAATCCAAATCTACTTTTCCCGCGGCTTCCGGCCCGCAAGCTATTTTGTCCATGTACGTGTCGGGCGCGTGCAGCAAACCCCCTTTCTTTCCAGCCGCCAGCACGCTCGAAGCGTTGCTCCAGCCTTTGGCAACTAAGTTTGTTCCTTCCAACGGGTCGACTGCCAAGTCAAACTCCCCGCCGTTGCCGTTCCCAACTGTTTCGCCAATGTAAAGCATTGGCGCTTCATCCCTCTCGCCTTCACCTATCACTATCCTCCCTTTGAAATCTATGTTGTTCAAGCGCGCGCGCATGTGTTCGGTAGCCGCCTTGTCGGCAGCGTGGTTGTCGCCCAAGCCCGTCCACCGCGCACTGGCAATTGCAGCGCTTTCGGTAACGCGCACGAAATCCAAAGACAAGTTCCTGTCAACCATTTTTCAACACCTGCGCTTAGTAAATTTTTTTCATGTCTTCCAGCGAAGCGGGAGAGTAGTCAAACGCGTGTCCTGCAGAACCAAAGGCGATAAACCTTTCCCTCACCACCCCTTGCATGGCTTCCCTCGCCGGCCCCAAGTACTCGCGCGGGTCAAACTTCTCGGGATTTTCCCACATGAATTTTCTTATGGCGCCGGTAGAAGCCAGGCGCAAGTCGGTGTCGACGTTTATCTTTCGCACTCCCGCTGCAATGCCTTCCTTTATCGCCCACAATGGAACGCCGTACGTGGGCGGTATTTTTCCTCCGTATTTGTTGATCACGTCCAAAAGCTCTTGTGGGACTGATGAAGAACCGTGCATTACCATGTGCAAATCTGGGCATAGCGAGTGGATTTTTCGGATGACGTCCATCGCGAGCAGATTCTTGTCCGGGTCGGGCTTGATCTTGAATTTGTAAGCGCCGTGTGAAGTGCCTATTGCGACAGCCAACGCGTCAACCCCCGTGCGCTCCAAAAATTCTTTAACCTGTCCCGGGTCGGTCAAGCGCGCCTGCCCCGAACCCACGCCATCTTCTATCCCGCCGAGCGTTCCCAACTCTCCTTCTACCGTGACGCCGAACTTGTGCGCGTAGTCCACGCACTCGCGCGTTACCCTCACGTTTTCTTCAAACGAAGTCGGGGTTTTCGCGTCTTCCTTGAGCGAGCCGTCAATCATCACGGAAGTGAAGCCCAGCGAAATCGCGGTTTTCACGGATTCGAGGTTGTTGCCGTGGTCCAAGTGCATTGACACGGGCAATTTCGGGTATTTCTCTATGCATGCTAGCATCAGGTGTTTTATGAAAATCAAGTCGGTGTATTTCAACGCGCCACGCGAGGCTGCCATTATTACCGGAGAAGAAACTTCATCCGCAGCCCGCATTATCGCCTGCGCCTGTTCCATGTTGTTGACGTTGAAGTGCGGAACACCGTACTTTCCCTTCGCGGCTTCGTCCAAAATCTGCTTCATCGGCACCAAAGGCATTTTTTTCCCACCCCGTTACTGCTTTTTCAGTGAACCCATTTTCCGTAATACACGTATCCAGAAAGGCTTCCCTGCGCGGCCATCGCGGGCAAGGCGTTTTTCTCGAAGCTCGGCTCTTCGAGCGAGTCGAAAACTTCTGGATTGCACACTGCGACGCCGGCGTTTATCAAAAACCCTTCGGCGCTGGAGGGCTTTTCCTCGAAGTCGATTATTTTCGCGCCCAGCATTTTCGCGACGCCGTACTTGCTCGGCTGCTTGCTCCACGTCAAAACAAGCGTGCACTTGGCTTTCTGTATGTTGTGGAACGAAAGCAAGTCTTTCAAAACCAAGTCTTCGCAAAACACGTCGGAATAGCAAAGCAAAAACGGTTCTTTCAAAAAGTGTTTTGCTTTCTTGATTGCGTTCGCAGTTCCTTTATTCTCGTCGAAAGAATATTCCTTGTTCATTCCCTTCTCCCAGCTTTCGAGCTTCCTTCTCAAGTTCTCGTCCTTCCCGACTGCTATAACCACTTCGGTAATCCCGTTTTTCTTAAGCCAACCGAGGATTTTATCTAAAAGGAAATTGTTTTTTCCGGCAAGCACGAGCGCCTTGCCCACGCTCATGCCCTTCAAGGCGTTGCGCAAGAGCAGGGAAACCGTTTGCGAGCGGTTTTTCATGGTTTCGCCGTCGACCAGCGCGTCTATGCGCCCCAACAGCTCTTTTTCCATGGTAAGACTGATTCTGGTAAGCATTACAATCCCGCCAAAAACGAAGGAAAGTATTACGAAGTATTACCTTTTTAATCGTTGCGGGTGAAACAGTTTTACGCGTTTTTAAGAAAGGACGCGTTTAGTCTTACGGCAGGTGTTGTGGTGGAAGGGATTTTCGGCGGTTACGACGTGCGCGGCGTTTACGGCGAAAACTTCGACGAAAAACGGGCTTTGGACTTGGGAAAGGCGTTCGGTACTTTCATGCTCAAGGAAACCGCCGCGGGCAAAACCCGAAATCCGCGATTAGCGTGCGGGCGGGACAACCGGCTTTCGTCGCCTTCGCTGTTCAAGGCGTTCGTTGGGGGGTTGCGTTCCACCGGCTGCACTGTTTTCGAAGTGGGCGTCGTGCCTTCGCCGGTCGCTTACTTTGCAGCTTTCGCGCTGAAGACCGACGGGGCTGCAGTTATAACCGCTTCCCACAACCCCCCGCAGTACAACGGCGTGAAAATGCTTTCCGGCATCTGGCCGTTGAGCTCGAGGCAGTTGCTCGCGGTAAAAAAAATTTTTGAGTCGAAAAAGTTCGCGGAAAAGCCGAGGCTTGCGTACGGCAAAGTGCACGGAAAAAACGTTTTGGACGAATACTTGCGTTTTGCAGCGTCGAAAAATTCCGAGCTTGGCGGTTTGAAGATAGTCGTTGACGGTGGGAACGGTGTCGTCGGCGAAGTCGGAGTGCGCTTGCTGCGAAAACTCGGTGCAAAAGTAATTCCCTTGTACTGCGAGCCTGACGGGCGTTTTCCAAACCACTTGCCA
This sequence comes from Candidatus Norongarragalinales archaeon, assembly GCA_038884755.1. Lineage (GTDB taxonomy): Archaea > Micrarchaeota > Micrarchaeia > Norongarragalinales > Norongarragalinaceae > UBA10210. Next base: position 697,452 of record JAWABJ010000001.1, on the reverse strand, counting down.
GACCCGTCGAAGCCAGAGAACGTTCGCGATTTGCAAAAACGCGTTGTTGCGGAGAACGCCGATTTGGGCGTGGCGTTCGACGGGGACGGCGACCGGGCGGTTTTCGTAGACGAGCGAGGAGGCGTAATCAAAAGCGACGAAGCAAACGTGCTGTTCATCCGCGATGTTCTTCCGAAAAAAAAGGGTGGCTCGGTGGGGTTTGAACTGCGCTGCTCGATGGTGGTGCGGGAGGAAATAGAAAAACTCGGCGGAAAGGCGGTTGAGACGAACGCGGGGCGCATTGCCGTCCGCGAGTCGATGCGCAAGGGCGCGGTTTTCGCGTGTGAAACTACCGGGCACGTTTGTTTTGCCGACAACAACGGCTTTGACGATGGTATTTTTGCGAGCGCAAAATTCTGCGAAATCCTGCGCAAAAGCGGAAAACGCGCATCGCAACTTGTGGCGACCGTAAAACGCTATCACGCGACGCGCGAGCTGCGCATTCCTTGTGCACGCAAGTTCGAGGCCGTCGCACAGGCAGAGAAGGCTTTGAAAGCGAGAAAGTTAAGGCTTTTGACTTCGGATGGCGTAAAGTATCAAGATGAAAAGGCGTGGGGGCTGGTGCGCGCTTCGCTTACCGAACCTCTGTTGAGCGCCAGGTTCGAAGGCAAAACGCGAGGGGATTTGGAGCGCGTTTACGCCTTGTTCGAAAGCGCGATGCCTTCATTCGCGAAACTCCCGCCACTAGAGCAGGCGTTGTGATGGTGTTGGCTTGAAGATTTCAATCGTGATTCCGGCTTACAACGAGGAAAAACGCATTCTCCAAACCCTAGAAGGCTTGATAGGTTTTTTGAAGCAAGCAAAGTGGGATTTCGAAGTGTTGATAGTTTTCGACGGCACGGACTCGACGCCGTCTGTAGCGAAAAAGTTCGCGCGCGCCAATTCGCTCGATGCGGCGGGAAAAATCAAGCTTTTGGTTTTCAAACGCAGGCTGGGAAAAGGCGGCGCGCTGAACGAGGGTCTGGCGCATGCGAAGGCGGACATGGTTTTCTTTATGGATGCCGATTATTCCGTTCCCGCAAAGGAAATGCCGAAATTGCTGAAGGCGTTGGAGAAAAGCGACATTGCAATCGCCTCCCGCTATATGCCGTCTTCTAAAACCGAGATTCCGGCAGGCAGGCTGCTTGCAGCCAAAGCTTTCAATATGTTGGAAAGACTCTTGTTCGGGCTTCCTTACGCGGATACGCAATGCGGCTTCAAGGCATTCAGGAAAAGCGCTTTGGAAAAGCTCTTGCCGAGAATCAGGACGTCGAATTTCGTTTGGGACGTAGACATGCTTTTCCAGGCGAAAAAACTAGGCTTGCGAGTTGAGGAAATTCCGGTGGAGTGGCACATGCGCGAAGGCGGGACCATAACCTACGCCAACGGGCTGAAAACCGCGCTGAAAATGTTCGCAACGCTCTTAAAACTCCGCGCTTCAAACTAAATTGCAGGAAGAGTGGTTGGAACGAAAAAATTCGATTGCGTAGTAGTGGGCGCGTCTTGCGTCGGTGGAATGACCGCAAGAGCAATAGCAAGCAAGGGCGCTAGCGTCGCGCTTTTGGAAGAACACGCGCGCCCGGGCAAGTTCAACAAGTGCACCGCGCTCGTTTCCGCCAGCGGGCTTGAACGCATTGGCGTGGACTTCAAGAAAACAGTTTTGAACGAAATCCACGGCGCGATAGTGCATTCGCCGCGCGTCTCGTTTTCAGTGCAAACCAAAACGCCGGTCGCGTTTGTCCTCGACCGCCAGGCGTTCGACGAAAAGTGCGTGGGCGAGGCTATAAACAAAGGCGCGGAGTTGTTTTTGAACGCCGGCGCGAGAAAACTCTCGCAAAACGGCGGATTGAGCATAACAACGCCGTCAGGCGAGTTTCACTCGCGGGTGGTCGTGGGTGCTGACGGCTTGGGTTCGTTCGTGGCGCGCGAAAGCGGCCTTCCACCTTTCAGACGCTTCGCTTCCGCTTGGGAAGCCGAATATTCATTCACGCAAGAGACGCCGGACAAAGTTCACGTTTTTCTCGACCAGTCGATCGCGCCCAACTTTTTCGCGTGGTCTGTCCCGGTTAACGAAAGCACGGCGCGCGTGGGGCTCGCTACGACGAACCCTTCGGCATTGAACTCGGGAAAAAGAAAGCTTTTGAAAAAAATGGGTTTAGGGGAAGAGAAAAAGAAAGGGCGGGAGTTCAACTACTCGATTCCCCTATTCCCGCGTTCGAAAACGCAAAAAGATTCTGTCATTTTGGTGGGCGACGCGGCGGGACAAGTAAAATCCACGACTGGGGGAGGGATTGTTTTCGGCGGGTTGTGCGGGCAACAAGCGGCGAGTGCGATTGAAAATTATTTCGAGAACGGCGTTTTGGACTACGAACAACGCTGGAGAAAAGCGTACGAAAAGACTTTCCGAATGCATTGGCTTTTGCACTCGAAGTTGTTTTCTTTGCCCAACGTTGGCTTGGATTTCGCTTTCGCGTTTGCAAAGCTTTCCGGAGTTCCTTTTGCGCTGGAAAGAATCGGGGACATGGATTTCGTTTTCAAGAGCCATTAATTATTTATAATAGACTGCGATAGTGGTGAAAAGCCACCTTTTTGGCAGGGAAAGAGCATTCTTTTTGCTTCAAGCGAGCAAGATGCCGCGCGCAAAGGCTTGGCAGAGCGCCTTGAAGTGCCACGCAGGATAATAAAATTCAAGTGAGTTTTATTTTCCCTTGCGGCTTTCGGTCTCGCGATAGAATCTAATGGCGTCGGCGTAATCGCTTTTGCCGAATTCCGGCCAGAGTTTTTTGGAAAAGTAGATTTCGCTGTACGCCGTCTGCCACGGCATCAGCCCGGAAAGGCGTTGCGCGTCTCCAGTGCGTATCACGAGGTCGGGCGAATCGCTGCAATACAAGTATTTTTCGAAATCGCTTTCTTTCAACCCGCTCGGGTCGATTCTTCCCGCTTTCGCGTCGAAAGCGAGCGATTTCGCCGCGCTCAAAATCTCGTCCCTTCCCGAGTATGCGATCGCTATGTTCAACTGTTTTCCACCGCCTTCAGTCTGTCTTTCCAACGCTTCGAAACGCGCGTTCAACTCGCGCGGAAGCAAATCCCGCCTTCCGAAAAAACTCACTTTCACGCCTTCATCGGAAAACTGCTGGGTGTTGATGCTCTCCTGCACGTGCCGCGCCATCAGTTTGAACAAAATCTTTTTTTCGAACGCAGAGCGTTTCAAAAGGTTGTCCAGAGACATGGCCCAAAGCGTGATGCGTTCGGGCTCTTCGCTCCATTCAAGGACCTCCTTGATCTTGTCGAATCCCGCCTTGTACGCCTGTTGGAAAGAAAGCCTGTGCTTCGCCGCATACCTGCGGTTGCCGTCCGGAGTAATGGCAAGGTGAGAGAGTTTGCGCATGAGTAGATAACTCTTGAAAGTCTTTTTAACTCTTGCCTGCTAATGGTTTTCAGATGCGCAAGGTTGCGATTTTCAAGAACAACAAGCTATTGTGGAATGCTTTCCAAGCGTCAACCCCGCTTGAAAAAACAATTGGCTTGATGTTTAAACGCAAGGCGTTTTCCCTGTTGTTCGAGTTCGATTCTGAAGGCGTAAAGCGCAACGCCATCCACTCGTTTTTCTGCCCGGTTTTCGACGCTGTTTTCCTCGACTCGCGAAAGCGGGTGGTTTGCGTTTTCAAGCGCATAAAGCCGTGGAGGCTGTTCGTCACGCCTTCCAAGCCTGCATTTTTTTTGATTGAACTTCCTCCCGGCGGGAGCGCAAAAGTGCGCGTCGGGCAAAGGCTTTCCTGGAACCCCGGAGAACGTAAATCCAGTTGAAAAGCGTTGAAGAAAAATTCGGTTGGAAACTCGCAAGAGAAAAAACGCCTTATTTCGTGCCACCAATCGAATTGACGGAACGCGAGGACGAGATACTCTCGCAATTGCTTCAGCTGCTCTTGCGCGAGCCTTCGCGCGGCCTGCATTCGCTCTTGCGGGCATTATGCGAAGAGAAAAACATTATCCTCGAGAAGGCGAGCGGGGAGAAAATAATCGGCATAGCAAAAAACTGTGTCGAGGGGCTGGGAGTACTCGACTTCCTCCTGGCGGACGACGAGCTCGAGGAAATTTCGGTAATAGGCGTGGGAAAGCCTGTTTTCGTTTTCCACCGGAAAAAAGGTTGGCTGGAGACGAACGCGTTTTTCACGAGCGAAGAGCACGCCGTAAACGCGGTGAACAAGATCGCGCGTCCACTGGGGCGGAGGGTGACGCTGAAAAACCCGCGCTTGAACGCCGTGCTTCCCGACGGGTCGCGGTTGCACGCGAGCATTCCTCCCGTCTGCCTCGACGGCGTGGAGCTTTCCATACGAAAGTTTTTGCGAAACCCGCTGAACGCGAGGGAGCTGGCCGATTTCGGCACGGTTTCCGTTGACGCGCTCGCCTTCCTCTGGACTGTGCTGTACGGGGACGTTTCGCTTTGCATTGCAGGCAACACGGGCAGCGGTAAAACCACCACGCTCAACGCCTTGTTTTCGTTCGTTCCGTTGAACGAGCGGATAATCGTCGCGGAAGAAACTCCAGAGTTGTTTTTGCTGCAAAAACACGTGGTGAAAATGATTGCAAGCGAAGATGCCGGCGCGAGCTTGAAGGATTTAGTGCGGGACACTTTGAGGATGAGGCCGGATCGCGTGGTCGTGGGAGAAGTGCGCAGTAAGGCCGAGGCCGAAGGGCTGTTGGATTCGCTTTTGGCCGGACAGGCTAAAGGCTCTTTCTTCACTTTCCACTCGAAATCCTCGCTAGACGTGATGTCCCGCCTCAAGGCGTTCGGAGTGGACGAAGGCGATTTGGACGCGGTTGACCTGGTTTTAGTGCAAAAACGCATTTCTTTTTTCGACTTGAAGGCAAAAAAAGCGAGGGAAATGCGCAAGGTAACTGAAATCGCCGAAGTCAAAAATTCAAAGCCACGGTTTTTGTTTTCCCTCGACGCGAGCGGAGTTCTCAACGAATGCAAGGGGTTGAAATGCAGCGCGGTGGCCGAAAAAACCCTGCAAAACTACGGTTTTTCCCTAAGGGAGTTTTGGCGGGAAGTCGCCCGAAGGAAATCTTTCTTGAAAAAAACCCGCTTTGCAGGCTTCAAAGACTTCACTTTGAAAGCGCAAGAGTTTGCGTTCGGGCTGGGGGCAGAGTGGCTTTGAACTTTCGCTCGCTTGTGGAAGGGTTTTCACTAATCCCCTGTCCCCTCGACGGGCATTCGCTGAAAAAACTGGAAAAGGATTTGCTCCAGTCTTCATTGGATTTCGACGCGCGGGTGTACTCTTCGTTTTGCTTTTCGTTCGCTTTGGCGCTTGGCGCGGTTTCACTCGCATTTTCACTCGCCTTGTCCGATGCGGTTGCAGCCCTTTCGTTTTCACTCCCGGTTTTTTCCGCGGTCTTTGCAGCATCGCTTTACCTGCCTTGGTTTTTGAAAAAACGCCGTGCTGCGGAAATCGAAAGGGACTTGCCCTTGTTTTTGCGGGGTGCAGCCGTGGACTTGAGCCTGGCAACCGCCTTTGAAAAAACGCTTGAAGGCGGAGCCAGCGGTTTCGGAGCGCTGGGCGAGGAATTGGCGCGCGTTTGCGCGGAATTCAAGCGCGGGCATTCGGTGCAAAGCGCCTTGCTTCGTTTTTCCGACAGAGTCGACAGCATTCAAGTGAAACGCGCGGTGATGCAGCTTTGCTTTTCCTACGAGCACGGTTTCGCGGACGAGGAGATGAAAAAGCTTGCCGACGAGTTGATCCAACAACAGCGAGTAAAAAGCCGCGAGTTCGCGGCAAAACAAGCGTTTTTCGGCTTGCTGTTCATAGCGGCAAGCACGATAGTCCCCGCGCTGTTTTCCGCGTACGTGATGATAGGCTCTTCCTTCCTTTCCTTGACTTTCACCACCGCGGACATAGTGGTTTTTTTCGTGATAGTTTTCCCGCTTGCAGATTTCGCAATCTTGTTTTACTTGAGTGAAGCAAAGCCCAAGGTGTTGTGAAATGCGTTTGTGGTTTCTAAGCAGCCTCGCAGACGAGTACCGGAAGGAAAAGAGGCAGAAGGAGATAGATGACTTGCTGCCGCAGGCTCTTTTCCAAATCGCGTCCTTCCCGTCCAACTCTCCCATAGAAAAAATGCTCGAAGCAATAGCGCAGTCGGACTGCGGCGCCTTGAGCGAAGAGTTTGCCCTTGCGTTGGAAAGAATCCGCACCGGCTACTCAGTCAGGCAAGCGTTAGATGAGATGAAAAAACGGAATTCATCCATGCTCTTGCAACGGGCTTGTGATTTGGTCTTGAAATTCTACAGCTCGGGGGCTTCCAACTCCGGGAAAATGTTCAAGGAAGTCGCGGAAGACGTTTACTCACTCCAGGAAATAGTCCGGGAAACTTCGTCCGCGCTGGCTCTCCAGAAATACACGCTGCTTATAGGCGGAAGCGTGCTGGTTCCGATGGTTTTGGCGCTGTTGTTCAACATTTCCTCTTCCCTCCAGGAAGGGTTTACGGTCGAACTGCTGGACTTGAAGCCCGACTTGCGAATGCGCGAAACCGTGCTTTTGGCGACTCAAGCGTATTTGATTGTTTTCGCGTTTGTCTCGAGCGTTTTCGTCGCCCGCCTGGAAGAAAAAACCAAGAAAGCCCTGTTGTATTTTTCCGTGATGGCGCCGTTATCGCTGTTTTTGTTCAACCTCGTGCGCGGCGCAATACTATTATAATGCCGTCGAGATAATGCCTTGAGCGGTGTCTCAATGATTGTCGAAATAAGGGAAATGGAAAAAATTTCGCTGAAAAATCCCGTCATCGTCGAAGGGTTTCCCGGCGTAGGAATGATAGGGCCGATAGGCGCGTCTTTCCTCGCCTCGCGCCCGAGCATGAAGCTCGCGGGCTACCTTTCCTCCTCTCACTTTCCCCCAATCGCCGCAATCCACGACTTCAAGCCCGTTTCCCCAGCTCGCATTTACGCGAGCGAACAAGACAACCTGATAGTGGTGTTTTCGGAATTCGTGATTCCCGCCGACATAGTCCTGCCCCTGGCTCGCGAGCTGATAGATTTCGCGAAAGCGAAAAAAGCTAAAGCCGTCTACAGTCTCGCAGGCATTGCGTTGGAAACGCCGTCTGAAAAAGTGCACGGCATAGCCTCCACTCCCGAAGTTCAAAATGCCTTGCGCGCAAGCGGCATTGACTTGATTAAGGAAGGCGCGACGCAAGGCGTGTCTGGCGTGCTGATTGCCGAGTGCGCGGCGCAAAAGTTTCCCGCCGCGAACTTGATGGTGGAAACCAACAAGCCGTTGGACCCGTTGGGCGCGGCCAGGCTTTTGGATGTCGTCGCAAAGCTTGCCGGGCTGAAAGTGGATACCAAACAGCTGGTGAGCGAAGGAAAGCAGGTAGAGCAAAACATGAAAGACGCGATAGAGAAAATGCAGGCCATGCACCAGAACTACCAGCAAATGCAGCAAAACCCCATGTACGGGTGAACCGCTTGACGCAAGAGCCTTTGAAATCCCGAAAGAAACCTTTTGAAGCCAAGAGCGCTGGTTTCACAGGTCTCAAAAATTTTCGAAACTCCGAGCGAAGCTCAAAACAAGTTCAGCAAAAGCCAGTTTTGGACAAGGTGAAGACCTGGATTCTCAGGCGATTTGTCAAACGCGGCTGAGCCTTTTCACCCGCACGCCGCCTTTCGCAATTAAATTCCCTCTCAAACAGATTATTTTCGCGCAGGGGTGGCGGAGCTTGGTCAAACGCGGCGGGTTTAGGACCCGCTCCCTTAGGGGTTCGGGAGTTCAAATCTCTCCCCCTGCACTCAGTCTTTAATCATTTCTTTCAGCAAATCACGGTAGTAATCGCTAGTGTCTTTTGTGATTCCAAATACATTTTCATTAAGTATTTGCACGAATTTTTCTGCCGCTTCTTCAGGCGTTTTTGCATGAACTGTTTCCTTATGCAAAAGGTCTTCTTTCGCTTCACTCCACGGCATTTCCCTTCTTTTAGGAGGCCAATTGAGTGAAGCCCTCCTGAATGAAATTTCATGCACTACGACTGGCCCTTTTTCCGATTCATTTCTAATTATCTTCACTACGTGCTGTTCCATCCCGCTGACAGAATGTGCGATGCTCCAACGCATTTTAAACCACTATTTTTCAACTAACAAGTTTTCAGCCCGCGTTTTTGCAAGTACTTCTGGTGGTATTCCTCGGCCAGGTAGAACTCGCCCGCTGGGAGAATTTGCGTAGCGATTTTCATTCCCTTTTTTTCCAATTCCGCTTTTGTTTTTTCCGCCAGCTTTTTTTGTTCTCCACCGTGGTAGAAAACCGCGGCGCGGTATTGGCTGCCGGCGTTGACTCCCTGCCCGTTCGCCTGCGTGGGATCGTGCACTTCCCAAAATATTTCCAAAAGCTTTTCGTAAGGAATCATTTTCGGGTCGAATTTAACTTGCACCACTTCCCTATGCCCCGTGAGGCCGGTGCACACTAGCAAATAAGACGGGTTTTTCGCATTGCCCCCAGTGAAGCCCACTTGCGTTTCTATTACGCCGGGCGTGTTGTCGAAAACGAGTTGCGGCTCCCAAAAGCAGCCTGCCGCGAAAGTAGCGGTTTCGAGCTTTCCGTGTTTTTTCGTGCTCTTCATGACTTTAAGACTAGCCGAGTTTTTTTAATTCCTGGCTTTAACCCCTTAAGAAGCCAGCGCGATTACGCCCGTAGTCGCTATTATCGCCATGAACAGCGCTATCAAAACCAACAGCCTTTCCGTGGTGTTCGCGTTCTGGTAAAACAATTGTTTTTTTGCCATAAGCCCCAATCCTCCTGTTGCGAATAAGCTTTTTGCCGAATAAAAACTTTTTCGAGGCGCGTTCGGTGCAGCCGCGCGAGCGCATGAAAAGAACTCCCCCCCAATGCTTAATAAACTTTATAAACTTTAAAAATGTTAGAAAGTCCCCTTGCCTCGGGTGCTGTTATTATCGACCCTTTAGGCTTGGGTTTTTGTCTTCAAACCGAAAATTTGCTTTTTTAGCGCAGTTCGCGGTCTTCGACCTTCTAGCCGAAAACCGCCCCCTTCAAGGGTTTTGCGTTTCGGGCGGATTTCCGGGAAAGGTGGTTAGTGTGTATCATGTCGTCAGCGTAAAGCCCAGGCAGATTTCGGTGCATTTCCACGCGTACCGGGGGGTTTGCAATTCCACCGGAAACGTGGCATGGCTGTGTTCGGACAATGCGAGTTCCCTCGAGCAGGCGTTTTTCCTCTTGCGAAAGTCGAAGTTGGAAAACCCCGAAAGCGTGGTGTTGCTCGACGGTTTGCTGAACAAGGACGAAAGCGTGGTTTTAATCTCCCCGTCTGACGGGATCGGGAAAGCGACGCGTTTGAAAAACGAAAGCATTCTTTTCGAATCTCGCGGAAAAAAATTCATCGTTTTCAAAAGCAGGGAAAAATACGCCGGCGTGTTTCGCGGATTGTAGTATTTGTTTCGCTTGCAAAGCGCTACATCCCGCGGTTGATTCAAAAGCTTTTTAAACTCCTTTCGACGATTTAATAAAGGCATTCTTTCTTCGGAAAGAGTGTTTTTTCTAATGCTGTAGTTCCCGGCAAGCCATAGAAGACTTTATCTGAGAGCGTAGAAACGCCTTGCTATCGCGTTTTTCGCCTCTGCGTGAATCCATGACTGGCGTTGCTATTTTTACTACTACAGCGATCATGGGCACTCAAACAAAGAATTATGTTCTTCCATCTCTGATGGCAAGCGATTCTCATTTGGGTTCGACGCAGGGGAAGAAGAGAGCAAATAACTCTATGCAAGACGCTCATTCCGCAAGATAAGTTAGTTCTTGCGATCTCCGTCCTAACACCCGAATCGGGTGTTAGGACAACACCAGTTGATCCTGCTGGAGGATACTGCTATCGGATTACGACTAAGCCATGCAAGTTTGGGGATTACACTTGTAATCCCGGCAAACGGCTCAGTAACACGTAGTGAACCTACCTTACAGAGGCGAATAACCGCGCGAAAGTGCGGGTAACACGCCATAGGCCGCCGTACCTGGAACGGTTGGCGGTTGAAAAAAAAGCGAATTGGAGCAAGTTTGCTGTAAGATGGCACTGCGGCTGATTAGGCTGTTGGTGAGGTAACGGCCCACCAAACCTATAATCAGTAGGGGCTATGGGAGTAGGAGCCCCGAGACGGGCACTGAGACAAGGGCCCGAGTCCTACGGGATGCAGCAGGCGCGAAAATTCCACAATGCGCGAAAGCGTGATGGGGGTAGTCCGAGTGCCGATCGAAAGGTCGGCTTTTAACCGGCTTGAATAGCCGGTGGAATAAGTTCTGGGTAAATCCTGTGCCAGCCGCCGCGGTAACACAGGTAGAACTAGTGGTATCCACGAATATTGAGCTTAAAGCGTCCGTAGCCGGCTTGGCAAGTTTCCTGTGAAATCCATCCGCTCAACGGATGGGCGTGCAGGGAATACTACCGAGCTTGAGAGTGGGGGAGTCCAAGGGTACTTTAGGGGGAGGAGTAAAACAATTTTTCTTTACGAAAGAAAAATTGAGTAAAGAAAAACTGTGCTTACAATCCTGTAATCCTTAGAGGACCATCGGTGGCGAAAGCGCTTGGACAAAACACGTCTGACGGTGAGGAACGAAGGCCAGGGTAGCGAATCGGATTAGATACCCGAGTAGTCCTGTGCAGTAAATGATGCAGACTTGGCGTTGCAGCGACTTCGCGTTGCTGCAGTGCCGTAGTGAAAACGTTTAGTCTGCCGCTTGGGGAGTACGATCGCAAGATTGAAACTTAAAGGAAAGGAATAGCGCAATCAAATAACACTGGAAAGCTACTCTCAAAAAACATTTAAAGCGCGCTTCAGTGCGAGCCAATGATGAACGCTGAATTGTGCTATCTTTTGGGAGCATTCCGTGACGCCAGCTTCGAAGTCCGCGATTCCAAAAATTACGAATTGCGGATTTATCAAAAGTCCGAGGCTTGGCTGGAAAAACTTGCCGAAATAATCGAAAGGAATTTCGGAGTCTCATGCAGGCTTCGAAATAATCTCTTGAGGTTGAACGGCAAGAAAACAATTTCAGAGTTAGTTTCTCTTTCTGGATACGTTTGTCCGCAGGAATTTTGGAACACGCCCGAATCGGTTCGCAATGCAACACCGCGAGAATTGTGGTGTTATGCCGGCGGTTTTTTCGATGCTGAAGGCGGAGTGCCTTTAGATCCTGAGCATTCAACCCAAACGTGTGTTTCATTCGACCAGAAAGGAAGAGAACCTCTGGAATTCTTAAGAAATTTTTTCTTAAGCGAAGAATTCCGGCCAACAAACTTGACTTTTACGAGTGAAGCTTGGCAGTTCAGGATAACAAGACGAGAGAATTTGAAAAAATTTCACTCGTTAATTCATTCTTTTCATCCAGAAAAGTTTGAGAGACTTTCCAACATGATTGCGTTATTCCCCTGAATTGGCGGGGGAGCACCACAAGGGGTGGATGCTGCGGTTCAATTGGACTCAACGCCGGGAAACTCACCAGCAGAGACGGCAGTATGAAGCTCAGACTAAAGATCTTAGCCAACAAGCCGAGAAGTGTTGCATGGCCAGCGCCAGCTCGTGCCGTGAGGTGTCACGTTAAGTCGTGCAACGAGCGAGATCTTCGTCCACAGTTGCTACCTTCGAAGCAATTCGGAGGGCACTCTGTGGAGACTGCCCGCGTTAAGTGGGAGGAAGGAGAAGGCGACGCTAGGTCCGTATGGCCTGAATCTGCTGGGCCACACGTGGCATACAATAGTAGGGACAATGTGTTCCGACGCCGAAAGGCGGAGGCAATCACCTAAACCCTACTCCAGTACAGATTGGGGGCTGAAACTCGCCCCCATGAAGTTGGAATCCCTAGTAATCGCGTGTCATCATCGCGCGGTGAATATGTCCCCGCTCCTTGCACACACCGCCCGTCAAGCCATCCAAGTGAGGTTTTAGTGAGGCTGCGACTTCGGTCGCATTCGAGCTAGATCTTCATGAGGAGGGTTAAGTCGTAAACTTATGTTGCGACCTGCATCCGCGAGGATGCAGACAAAATCTGCTGTATGCTGGAACAACCCGTGTATCCTGAACCGGCAACGGTTCAGGTGGGGTCTATCAGCAGGGAAGTCGTCATGAAAATGATTGACCCCTCAGAGACTACACGCAGACGCTCAAGAAATTGAGATGATGATATAGTCCATGCCGCATGGCGACATGTGGAACTACATGAACAAGGTAACCGTAGGGGAACCTGCGGTTAGATCACCTCCATTTGTTCCGGGAACTAATTTGGGCAAAGTAAAACGGAGGATAGAAGCTATCCTTTAAGTCTAACTCTGCAATGGACAAACTTTTTTTCGAAAAAAGTTTGATCAAAAAAGCGTTTTGCAAATTTCATTCGCCTCTCTTCGTTCCCCTGTCATAATAATTGACAGCCGCGCGCTGCGAGTGGGCTCGTGGCGCAGTGGCAGCGCGCCTGCTTTGCAAGCAGGAGGCCGTGGGTTCAAATCCCACCGAGTCCACTAACCTTTCTTTCTTTTTGCGAAAGAAAGAAAAAATTAAGTAAAGAAAGAAAAGCAAAAAAAGAAAAACCGCCGGAAAAAACCGGAGCGCGGAAATCACAGGAAAATGCGTGTGTCCGCTGACCGCCTCAAAACGGTTTGCGGGCGAAGAAAACAGAATTCAAAGCAAGACCCCTTGCACGGGCGTTTGAATTCGAAGTGCTGATTTAATGCACTCGCAAGAGTGCATATTTTCATGAAGCTGTGCAGGTTTATCGAGGAGTAGTTGTTGCAAAGCCTTACAGTGGATGGTTTGGCTTGAGTGGCGACGAAGGGCGTGGCAAGCTGCGAAAAGCTTGGGGTAGCCGCATGCAGGCTTTGAACCCAAGGTTCCCGAATGCTCTGGAAAGAGCGCACACCCGCTGAATTGAAATATCTTAGTAAGCGGAGGAAGAGAAACCAATAGGGATTGCGTGATTAGTGCGAACGAAAGCGCATCAGGGCAAACCGAATCCTCTCTGCAAAGAGAGTAGAAATGTGGAGTTTGGGTTCCTTCTTTTAATCCCCGATCGAGAGCTGAAGGGCATTGGAAAATGCCGCTTTAGAACGTGAAAGCCGTGTAAGCGAACCGAAAGGGGATGGGAGGAATTCCAGAGTAGCATAGCCTGGATTGGCTGTGTGAAAACGCGAGTATTAACTTGCAACCCTAAAATACAACTCAAGACCGATAGCGAATTCAGTACCGTGAGGGAAAACTGAAAAGCACCGCGAAAGCGGCGTTAAAAGTGCCTGAAATTGTAAGGCGACATGAAGACTCGGCCCGAAAGGCCCGAAGAGGGCACGGGGTCGTGTCGTACTTCTTGAAGCAAGAGCCAAGGAGTTCACGAGAGTGGCAAGCATTGTGCATAGCGAAAGCGAAAACTCCGCAACACCGCAAGGTGCGAGGGAGAACGTCTTAACCGGCGTCAAGTCACTCTCGTGAGACCCGAAGCCAAAGCGATCTAAGCGTGAGCAGGGTGAAGCCGCCCTTCAGGGTGGTGGAAGCCCGAAACCAGTGATGGTCTAGCCTCTTGGGTGACTCGCGTTTAGGGATGAAAGTGCATTCGAGCTTGGCGATAGCGGGTTCCCTTCGAAGTGAACCGCAGTTCAGCCCTGTTGGAGATTGTCGTTAGGTAGAGCTACCGATTGCGAAGCACGGGGGCGAAAGCCCTCACTTTGCTATCAAACTCCGAAGCTAACGACGTTGTAGAAGACAGGAGTTGGCCGCATGAGTTAAGCGCGTGCGGCGAGGGCGTAAAGACGCTTACTGGAGTTAAGGCCCCTAAGAAACTGCTGAGTGTTCTTCAAGACGTTTCGGTTCTCAGACAGTGGGGAGGTAGGAACAGAAGCTGCCATCCTTTAAACAACGCGTAACAGCGGACCCATCAAGGACTGGAGCGTTGTAAACTCTCGGGACTAAGCAGTTCGCCGATACTTCAGAACACGCTTTGTTGAGCGTGATTTAGTAGAGGGGCGTGCAGTTCGCGCAGAAGCAAGGCCGTGAGGTCTTGTGGAGCGGATTGCAATGAAGATCTTGGTGCTAGTAGCAACTATTCCAGGTGTGAATCCTGGACGCCGAAAGGACTAAGGGTTTCTTGGCAACGTTAGTCGACCAAGAGTAAGTCGGTCCTAAGACTAAACGACAGTGATGTCGAAAGGGAAACGCGTTAACATTCGCGTACCACTTGAGTAAGTGCGGCAACGCAAGCCCGCATCCAAACGCTTAGGGATAGGCCCACAACGCGCATCGTTGTTAACTTGAATACAACGGGGAAGTCTCGTAATGAGGAGCACTCGTTGAAGCTGGGAATGGCCTCCGCAAGGGGGTTGGGCTGAATCCTAGAGTCCGTGAAAATGGAGCGGGAGTGATCTCGAGTGTCCGTACCCAGAACCAGTACAAGAATTTTTCTTTTGGGAAAAGAAAAATTCAGTAAAGAAAACCCAAAGAAATTTTTTACTGAAAGGTGGTCCTGGCAGAGCAAGCCAAGGCGTGGCAGGAGAACCATGGTAAGGGAATTCGGCAATCTAGGCCCGTAACTTCGGAAGAAGGGCTGCCTACATTCTTCCATAGACTTTGTCGATTGGGGGTTTGTAGGTCGCAGTGGCAAGGAGACAGCGACTGTTTATCAAAAACACAAATCATCGCAAAACCGAAAGGTTGAGTACGATGGTTGACGCCTGCTCACTACCAGTATCTCAAACTCCTTTTCAAGGGAGCAAAGGACTGGCAAAGAGCGGGAGTAACTCTGACTCTTGAGCAATCAAGTTAAAGGGAGTCGCTAAATTCGGCTGTATGCTGGAACGCGGGAGTTTCAAGACCCTGAGTAAGGAAAAGAGCTTGAAACGTTGAATGCTATCAGCAGGAAACTGTAATTTTAAAAGAACCAAAAAGGTGGTTGCCTATGGCTGGGTTGAGTAAACTCACGAAAGGAAGAAACGCCGATTTTTTCTTGAGCGGATTCGCCGACGCTGAAGGTTGTTTCAACGTGTCTTTAAAACAAGAAGACACTGCAAAATTCGGGTTGGTTTTAGACCCGGTTTTTCACGTAACCCAACACAAGCAAGGACAAGCGGTTTTGGATTTATTCCGAAGCAGGCTTTCTTGCGGAAGGGTCGTGGAAAAACACGGTCAACCGGAATTAATGCAGTTCGTTGTAGACAACCGAAGGCAGTTGGCGGAGAAAGTAATTCCTTTTTTCGACAAGTATCCGCTTGTCTCGAAAGAGAAAGACTTTCTTCTGTTCAAGGAAATTGTTGAAGCGTTAGAAAGAAAAGAGCATTCCGACCTTGACTCGTTCAAAAAACTCGTGCGCTTGGCCTTCCGAATGAATTTGGAAGGAAAACAACGCAAGAGCACTTTGGATGAAATAATGCAAGAGTTGGACGCAAAGACAGGATCCTCAGAGACTATACGCCGAACACCCTAAGACGGTGAAGATATAGTCCAGCTTTTCAGTGCAAAATGCATACGAAAAGTTGCTTAAGGTAGCGTAGTACCTCGCCGCTTAATTGGCGGCTTGCATGAATGGCGTAACGACTGTCTTGCTGTCCCTACCTTGGACCTGGTGAACCTACTTCTCGGTGAACATGCCGAGGAATCCTAAAGGGAAACGAAGACCCCGTGGAGCTTAACCACAGCCTGTTGTTGTAATTCGGTTGGAGAATCAAAGCGTAAGCAGGAGCCGTCAAGCGCACTCTTCCGGGAGTGCGATAGGCGAAAGTGTGACACTGCTATTTTTCGACTGCATTGCTCATTTCGAAAGAAAGACAGCTGCAGGTGGGTGGTTTGGCTGGGGCGGCACGCCTTCGAAAAGATAACAAAGGCGCCCAATATTCAGCTCAGACGCGTTAGAAATGCGTTGTAGAGGGTCAAAGACAAATGCTGGATTGACTGTGATCTTAACAAATGATTTTTCTTTACGAAAGAAAAATCAAGTAAAGAAAAATCTGTTTTATGGGTCGCAGGTGCGAAAGCAGGGCTTAACGAACAATGATGCCCTTTTAATGAGGGCTCATTCTGACAGACAAGCTACCCCGGGGGTAACAGGCTCGTCGCGGTTGAGAGTTCATTTTTTCCCCTTTCTTTCATTTGAAAGGCGAATGGAACTTTCTTTTTCAACCCCGTGTTTTGAGCGATCAGTCTTCGTTTAAACCGACACTGGCATCCATGCTGGTTAGGTTTAGGTAATCTCTCGCAAAAGATGTTAGTGACCGGTTTGAACTCTGACGCTCAACGCGTAGGGGGCGGGAAAGATTGTTCTGCAAAGGACAAATCGACACCGCGGTTTGGTACATCGCTATCGGCTCAGGTCATCCTGGTGGTGCAGGAGCCACCAAGGGTTGGGTTGTTCATCCATTAAAGACCTACGTTAGTTGGGTTCAGAACGTCGCGACCTCTTTTAGAACGCACAATCATAGGCAATTCACTGGAAGCACTGGAAAGCCACTCTCTCAAGATTTAAAAGCAGAGGAAGATTTCGGATTAATCGTGAATGAAGAAATCGCTTACTTGATCGGAGCCTTGCGTGATGGAAACATCACGAGCATTCCTGAACAAGGCATTTATCGAATCGGGTTTTACCAAAAGAGCAAACGATGGCTCGAGCTTTTGGCCGGAATTCTCGAAAGGAATTTCGGCAAGAACGCTAGCTTTTACTTCGACGAGCGGCATGGCGTTTGGTGTTTGAGCATTACTTCCAAGAAAGTTTTTCAAGAACTTTCGAAGTTCGCTGAATTCAACGGAGACCAATCCACTTGGCTAACCCCAACGTGGATTTCAAAAGGCTCTGGAGAACTTAAGGCGGCTTACGTCCGGGGTTTTTTCGATGCGGAGGGAAGCGTTAATTCCTTCGAGAAAACGACTTTGAACATTCCTGAAAAGGACATTCGGGTTTATTTGGCTCAAGCCAACCAGGGTGTTCTGGGCGAAATAAAGGAAATCGTTTCCGAATTCGGAGTTCGCTGCGGACGCGTTTGCGGGCCGTACGTTAAGAAAGGAAGCCAAACGCAAATGTTTGCGTTGATGGTTCACGGGAGCGAGCAAGTGTTGAAGTTTTACGATTGTTTTGATTCGGCTCATCCGGATAAAGTGTTTCGTTTTGAATTGCTTAAGCGTTCTAGAAGAGGCGACATAGACAGTTCGGTTGCATCTTTTAGGATTGTTTGGCCGCTTGAAGGGAAGGATCGATAAGTACGAGAGGAACATCGATCCGGCGCCTCTGGTTCGCCTGTTGTTTGCAAGCAAGCAGGGTAGCCACGCGCCATTAGGATAAGTCCTGAAGGCATAAGCTTTTTTTCCGTAGGAAAAAAACCTTGGAAAAACTGCTGCCTAGCTAAGGACGAAGCCAATCCTGAAACGAAGCGGCTTAGGTCACTCATAGCAGATGAGTTTGATAGGACGCAGGTGTACGCACCAAGCGCAAGCGAGGTGTTCAGCCGAGCGTTACTAACGACCATAACCTCACAATTGTTTGGAAGCAGAGCTGTAAAGCTTTGATGTTTCTAATCGTGAGACTACCCCTCGAGAAAACCTGCACAGCGTGAAAAAAAGAAAAGTCAGCGCCTATTCCAGAGACAAAACGCCTATCTTCAAGAAAGTTAACGGTAGTTTTGGCGAAATTCGTTTGCCACCTAATCAGAAACTTTGGCAAGTTGATGGCCAACACAGGATAGCCGGTCTTCGAAAACTCATCGATTCCTTTCCTCCTGGAGATGAACGAGTTGAAGAATACCCTTTTCCAGTAATAATAATCTGTCCGAATTTGTGGGTTGATCCTAAAGCCGCTGGTCTAAAAAATATCGAGTTCACTGAGATGCTGCAGTTTGTTATAATGAATAAAACTCAACGAGGCGTTCCAACTGATCTAGCAGAGCAGTTTCTTCCTCATATAAAGGAAGAATTTGGAGGGACGATCGGGGTATCAAAGGCAAACCTTCCTCAACAAGTAATTAGTGGTATTGACTGGAAGCCGCACGCTTTAGCAATAGCAGAATATCTAAATAGATCCTCAAAAGTGTGGTCTACCCGAATCCAGATGGCTAACGAAGAACCGAGATCTGGGGCATTTATTAATCAAAAGGCATTTACCGATTCTCTTGAGCCGATATTCAAATCCGATCTAAAAGGAACGCCAACCGAAATATTAGAAAAAATGCTAGATCACTATTGGATTGCGATAAGAAACATTTGTTCTGAAGCACATGCCCAGCCCACAAAATATGTTTTGTTCAGACGGACCGGAGTGTTTGTGATGAATAAGCTATTTCGATACATCGTACTTAACTATGTTGATCCAAACAAGGAAATAACCGCTGAAACCTTTGAAAAGATTTTGCGCATTATTCCAAAAATGAAATCGGAACAATGGTCCACAGACTGTGAATGGGGTGCGATGGGGACTAGCCACAAGGCAATAAATTCAATGACTGAAGCTCTTATAGATTCGCTTAAAGAACACTTTGAACAGGCGGGGATAAAAAGTAAATTCAAAGTCCGCTAACCCTTTTTTTTAGGGGTTTATTTAAATTCCCTTTTAGTTTATTCTTTCATGAAAGCAAGCGGCAAGTTTACTTGGAATATTAAAGCGATAGCTAATGCTCTCAAAATAACTGAAGCAGATGTTAGGCTTTACTTCACTGACGGGAGGCGCGTTTCGTTTTTGTTAGAGCGTCGTCTTGCTTACGAGGTTTTGCATGGTAAACTTGCACCAAGCGAAGGGGCAGGTTTTGACCTTTTAGATTCTAAAGGCGGCAAGTGGGAAGTTCGAAGCATCACAAAGGCTGGTATTTACTTCTCGCCTAGTTACATGGTTGGCTCTGGGCGGTCTTTTGGCAAAGAAGGCTTTCTCAAGAAACTTAGAGAAATTGAAGGTTTCATAATTTCTGACATCGAATCTTTTCCAGATATTCCTTTTTGGATCGTCCCTGTTGGGCAAGTGCTTGAATGGTGGAACGATAAAAAATTAAGCACTACTACGAAAATTTCTCGTAAAAAAGCGCTTACTCTTCTGAAAGAGATACGAGCTTTGTAGCTAATCTGGCTTGAGCCTTCTTTTCTCGAATAAACTCTTCAGCCATTTCAACATATCCTTTATCGATGTCGGTGCCAATATAATTTACTCCCAATTCTAGGCATGCCAACGGCGTGTTTCCAACTCCCATGAATGGATCGTAAACTACAATGTCCTTCTTTACTCCGTGTAGTTTAATGCACATTAGCGGTAGTTTTTCTGGAAACGTAGCCGGGTGTGGTCTGTGGCTTTGTATCGTTTCGTAAGGGATAAACCAAACATCCCCCCTATCCCTTCTGTCTTCTGTCTTACCCCAGCGTTCTATGTTAGATTTGTATTGATAAGGCACTCCAATTGAAAGCTTGTCTACCTCTGTTTTGCCATGTTTAGTAAAATGAAATATGTTTTCGTGGCAATTGTTTAGGAACCTGTTGCTTTGAATCGGCTTATAGTGACCTACCGAAACGTCACTTCTTAAGCCATTAGACTTGCCGACATCTTCCTTAGTGATTGTTATTGATTTAACCCAAATGATGTCGTTTTGTAAGACAAAGTATTTTCTAAACCGGTTTTCAACATCGTAAGGAATAGCAAGGTCCGACGGTTTTCCGCCAACATTAAGAAAGAACGAGCCGTTTTCTTTCAATACTCGTTTGCTCTCTATAGCTACTTGTTCCATCCAGTCGAGATACTCTATCCTAGTTTTATCGTCTTTGTAGGTAGTGTACTCTTTGCCTATGTTGTATGGTGGCGAAGTTACTATAACGTCTATGCTGCCTGCCGGTAGCTCTTTCATGAAGCTAAGGCAGTCTCTAACATAGAGCTTATTCAAATACTTGCTTATCATTTTCTTCGTCTTAACCACGACTAATTCAGGGTTTTTAAACTTAATTAGAGTAGCTTTCCAGTGCTAGTCGCAAAGGCTTTTATTCCTTGCACCGCAAAGTAGTATTTTAGATTGCTATGTTTAGTGGGGTTGAAGGTGTTTCAGGCGGCTTCATGCCGTTGTCTTCCGTCTCCTCCCGTTCTCTTTCTAAGGCGTCCGCAGCTCTATTTCTCGACGACAATTCCGTAATTCTAGGCCAAGCCTTGGGCGCTGAAGGCTATTCGACCGGCGAGCTTGTTTTTACTACATCCATGATGGGCTTTCAAGAGTCTTTGTCCGACCCTTCTTACGCCGGCCAAATTCTCACTTTTGCGTATCCGTTGATAGGCAATTACGGCGTGGGCGAAAGCGCTTTCGAGTCTTTCGAGAATAAAGTTTGGGCTAACGGCGTTGTAGTGAGGGAAGCCTGTAAAACGCCAACCCATTACGCTTCACGCAAGAGCCTCGACGCATTGCTGAAAGAGCAAGGCGTTTCGGGCATTGCTGGCGTGGATTCGCGCGCGATTGTGCGCAAGATTCGTGAGCACGGCGTTTTGCCGTCCGCATTAGTTACCTGGAAAGGTGCGATTAACGAAAGCGACTTCGGAAACGTGAAAGAAAACGCTTTGAAGCAATTGGAAAAGTTTGATTATGCTGGCGTTAATTTCGTCGAGAGGGTGAGCGAGAAAAAGCTTCAGACTTTTGCCGCCAAGAACGAGAAATTCCGGGTTGCTTTGATGGATTACGGCGCTAAAACAAGCCAAGTGCACAATTTGCTTGCACGCGGTTGTTCAGTAACAGTATTTCCGCATTTCACAAAGGCGGAAGAAGTGTTGAAAAACGATTTTGACGGGATTATGCTTTCGAACGGGCCTGGAGATCCGGTCGTTTGTGCGAAGGAAGTTGCTGAAATCAAAAAGCTGTTGGGCAAAAAGCCTGTTTTCGGCATTTGCTTGGGCCACCAGCTTTTGGCGAGCGCGTTGGGCGCTAAAACGTTCAAACTGAAGTTTGGACACCGCGGGGCGAACCACGCAGTTAGGGATGTTAATACCGAACGGGCGTTCGTTACGTCGCAAAACCACGGTTATGCTGTAGACGCGAAGTCTTTGCCTAAGGAAGCTGAGGAAACGCTTGTGAATTGTTTGGACGGCACGAACGAAGGCTTGCGCCACAAAGAATTGCCTGCTTTTTCCATCCAATTCCATCCCGAAGCGAATCCCGGGCCTTACGACGCGGCGTTTTATTTCGAAGAGTTTTTGAAGTTGATGAAATGAACAAGCCAAAGAAAGTCTTGCTTGTTGGAAGCGGCCCCATAGTTATTGGACAAGCTGCAGAATTCGATTACAGCGGAGCGCAAGCTTGCTTGGCTTTGAAAGAAGAAGGAGTGCAAGTGGTTTTGGTTAATTCCAACCCTGCCACGATTCAAACAGACTTGGATACAGCCGATATTGTGTATCTTGAGCCTTTGACTGGCGAAACAATCCGCAAAATAATAGAAAAGGAAAAGCCGGACGGGTTTATTGCGACCATGAGCGGGCAAACCAGCCTTAACCTAGCGATTGAACTGCGCGATTTCCTGAAGGAAAAAGGAGTCAAAGTTTTGGGAACGAGCATTGAAACTATCGAATTGGCTGAAGACAGGGAGAAATTCAGGGATTTGCTTTTGAAGATTGGCGAGCCGGTTCCTCAGAGCTTGCGCGTGAAGAATATTGAAGAGTTGAAGAAAGCGGTTGGAACGATTGGCTTGCCCGTAATCCTGCGCCCTGACTTCAATTTGGGTGGAATGGGAACAATGATTGTCGAGCGGGAAGAAGAAATCGAGGAAAAAGGCAAGAGTTGCTTTGCCTCGAGCGGGTCCGGCGAGCTTTTGGTGGAGAAGAGCGTTGCCGGTTTGTGCGAAATGGAGTATGAGGTTATACGCGATTCTTTCGACAATTGCATTACCATTTGCAGCATGGAAAATATCGACCCTATGGGCATTCATACGGGCGAAAGCGTCGTAGTCGCGCCAGCGCAAACTCTGAGCGACGACGACCACCAGAAACTGCGAAGTGCTGCGATTAAAGTCGTACGCGCGTTGGGCGTGGTTGGAGCGTGCAACATTCAATTCGCTCTAGACCAGTCTTCAGGCGAATACTACGTTATAGAAGTCAACCCGCGCACTTCGCGTTCGAGCGCGCTTGCATCTAAGGCGACTGGCTATCCGATTGCGCGCATTGCCGCGAAACTCGCGCTAGGATATTCTTTGATTGACGTGGAAAACGAGATTACGGGTAAAAGCGCGATGTTTGAACCTGCGCTTGATTACGTTGTGTTGAAAGTGCCTCGCTGGCCTTTCGACAAACTGTATGCTGAAAACGAGATTGGAACGAGCATGCGTTCCACTGGCGAAACGATGGCGATTGGAAGGACTTTCGAAGAAGCGTACAACAAGGCGTTGCGTTCGGTCGAGAAGAGGAGATACTCGAAGCTCGTTTCGCTGGAGGCGTTAGAAAAGCCTACTGAAACGCGCATTTTCGACTTGCTCGCCGCGTTAAAACGCTATTCAGTCGAGGAAATTGCTCACGCTACGAAAATCAATCCTTGGTTTTTGGAGAAAATCAAGAACGTTGCGTTGGTCGAGGAAGAGTTGAAAGACAATTTCAACGAGGATACGCTCGAGAAAGCCAAGAAACAATCGTTGTCGGACGTGATGGTGAGCAAATACTCCGGCCGTTCGGTTGAAGTAATCCGCTTCATGCGCGAAAAGCAAGGGCTGCACGCTTCCTTCAAGATGGTCGACACTTGCGCAGGCGAATTTCAAGCTTTGACGCCTTATTACTATTCGACGTCCGACGGGCAAAACGAGGTTGAGCCTGGAAAAGCAAAACGCAAGGTAATAATTCTCGGGTCCGGGCCAATACGCATCGGGCAGGGAATAGAATTCGATTACTGCACGGTGCATGCCGTTGCAGCGTTGAAGGAAGAGGGTTTTGAAGCCATTATCATAAACAACAATCCCGAGACTGTTTCCACTGACTTCGACATTTCCTCGCGTTTGTATTTCGAGCCTTTGAAGATTGAAGACGT
This sequence comes from Candidatus Norongarragalinales archaeon, assembly GCA_038884755.1. GTDB lineage: Archaea > Micrarchaeota > Micrarchaeia > Norongarragalinales > Norongarragalinaceae > UBA10210. The sequence continues at coordinate 674,472 of JAWABJ010000001.1, read as the reverse complement.
TTTGAACGTCGTAAAGCAAGAAGGCGAGATTGAAGGCGTAGCAGTGCAGTTCGGCGGCCAGACGTCCATAAACTTGGCATTGCCTTTGCGCGAAAACAAAATTCCCATTCTAGGAACGAGCGTTGAAGCCATCGACATTGCTGAAGACCGCAAGAAGTTCAAGAAACTCATGAAAGACTTGAAAATTCCGATTGTCGAAAGCGGGTTGGCGTTTGACGAGCAAGAGGCGTTTGCCATCGCTTCAGATGTCGGCTATCCCCTGCTCATCCGCCCTTCTTACGTTTTGGGCGGAAGGGCAATGCATTTGGTGCATAATGAAAGCGAGTTGCGCGAGAAAATCGTCGAAGCGATTGACGTTTCCGAAGGACACCCGCTGCTCATAGACCACTTTATTGAAGACGCAACCGAACTCGACATTGACTTGGTGGGCGACGGTTCGAAAGTGTTTATTGCGGGAGTGATGGAACAGGTTGACGAAGCCGGAATTCATTCGGGAGACAGCGCTTGCGTCATACCCACGATAAGCATTTCGCCAAAAGCGAAAGCTAAAGCCATCGATTATTCAAAGAAAATCGCTCTCGCCATGCAAATCAAAGGACTATGCAACATTCAAATCGTTGTTAAGGGCGACGAAGCGTTCGTTTTGGAAGTTAACCCGCGCGCTTCGCGAACCGTTCCTTTCGTTAGTAAAGCAATAGGAATGCCCATTGCAAAGATAGCTGCTAAAATCCAGGCGGGAGTAATGACTCTCGAAGGGTTTCCGGAAATTGCCGAATCGAAATACTACTGCGTTAAAATGCCCGTTTTCCCGTTCAACCGCTTTCCCGAAGTTGACCCTGTCGTAGGCGCGGAAATGAAATCCACCGGCGAAACCATGGGAATCGCGGACAATTTCGAGGAAGCGTTCGGGAAAGCGCTGCTCGCAGCCGGAATGCGCTTCGGCAAAAGCGTTTTCGTCGGCGATTGCGGAAAGTGGAAAAAACTCTTGGTGCACAAGTATTCAGATGCGGGCTTGAAAGTTTATACGAACGCGCAAGACTGGCGGGAGCTGATGGAACAAGGAGAGGTTTCTTTCGTCGTGAGTTTCAACAACGCGAAGGAAAGCGAATTGAGGAAAAAGGCGATAGCGCGCAAGATTCCTTTGGTCATGGGTGCGTTTCAGGCCGTTCGCATTGCCGACAGCCTGCATAAATTCAAGGACTTCGGAATCATTTCGTTGAACGACGTGGCTTTGGAAACGGCAAAACAATTCGAGAGGGTTGAGTGATTTGAGCGAAGACAACGAGTTTTTGAAGGCGAGGAAAATCGAGCGGGGCATAGTAATAGACCACATTCCGGCAGGCAGGAGTTTCTTGGTGTTGAGGATTTTGGGAATCGACGAAAGCTTTCCAGGCTCGATAACCCTTTTGACTAACGTTCCGAGCACGAAATTCGGGCTCAAGGATTTGATTAAAATCGAGGGCAAGGAAATCGGGAAGAGCGAATTGGAAAAACTGGCGATACTCTCTCCTTACATAAGCGTGAATATTGTTCGCGATTACAAGGCTGTCGAAAAATTTCGCGTTTCTTTGCCCGAAGTCATTACGGACGTGGCGAAATGCCCTAACGCGAGTTGCGAGAGCAACAAGACTGTGCAATTCAAGTTTATCGTCGAGGAGAGGGAACCGGTCAAGCTGCGTTGTGCATATTGCAACCAGGTTTTCAAGGAAAAGCAATTGCTGGGATGAAAATGGATTTTACTGAAAAAGTTCACAAGGCTGCGGCAAGAATTCTCAAAGGCAGGGTTTCCACTTACGCGCTTGTAGCGAAAGCAATCGGAAAGCCGCGAGCAGCGCGCGCTGTAGGCAACGCTTTGAACAAAAGCCCGGGAATGCCGAAATGCCCGTGCCATAGGGTTGTGAAAAGCGACGGAACGCTCGGCGGTTTCGAAAGCGGTCCCGCGGCAAAGAAAAGACTGCTTTCTCGCGAAGGAATTCGCTTCAAGGGAAGCAAAGTGCGGGATTTCAAGCGCAAGCTCTACGCGTTTTAACTCACTTGCTTTTGTAGCCGAACCACTCGATGATTGTTGCAATGATTTCAGCATCGTTGCTTTTTACGGTGTAGATTAACCTCCAACCGTTCGGGAGATTGTATTTCCACAAGCTCTTAATCCCATATGCCGCATACCCTCTAGGCCACAGTTTTCTTGGAATTTTGACTCCAACGAAAGGATTCTCGATCAGGACATCGATGGTTTTTCTAACACTTTCGAAAAGCTGTTTTTCTTCAAACCTTCCGCAGTCAAGTTTTTGAAACTCTAGTTTCGTTTTCTCGTCAGCAAAAGCTACCCGTTTTAGTCTTTCCTATCATCTAATAATTAGGCCCCGTTTTTTCAGTTTTTCTATTCCTTCGGGGTCCCAAGTCCAGATTACCGTATTATCTCTCTTGTCGATAAGAATTTTGCCTGAATAAATTAGATAGTCTATGGTGGTCTTGAAGGTTTGCCACATCACTTTTTTCGGAAGAGACTTCCAAAGCTGGGTTAAGGTTTTCTCGCCGTACGACTTCTTGGCCGCTTTTTCAATCATCAAGACCGTATCCAGCGTAGGGAAACGCAAGACTTTGCTTTTGAAAATCACTTCACTCTCCATAACGCATCGTATATCAATTGATATAGCTGCTATTTATTGGTTTGGTTGATTTTTGTTATAGGTTCCGTTGAACCCACTCTTCTGCTTTCTCAGCCAATGAAAACATTTTCTCGTCGTCCTTGAACGCCTTCGGATGTACGGTGCGCCGCATGCTCTCGCCCCTTTGGAAAAGCACTTTGTGCTTGCAGTGCAGCAATTCGTGAAACACGACGTACTGCACTACGAACAACGGAACGCGTTCGGAGTCGAGAATTCTGTTGATCGTGATGGCGTTGAAAGCGCCGTCGTGAAAACCCAAAATGCGTTTGCTCTTTTTTTCGCTCCACCCTATGGCGGGTTGGGGCGTTTGCCCGAGAACGTGCGGGTAAAGCATGAACAAAGTGTCGCGAATGGGGGTTAGATTGTAATATTTTCCTTTCGGATCCAAATTTCTCTTGTGCCCCCGCAGCTTGCGCAGCGTGTCGTGGTATTCGCTTGACGACTCGCGCGTGGAAAACTCTTTGTAAGCTTTCGTGTAAGCGTTGTCTATGCGTTTTCGAAACATTCCGCCCAAAAGGACCAGCGCCAACCCTACGAGCACGTCGCGCTCTGCGTTTTCGAAACCGTCGCTCGCTTTCGCGATTATTTTTCCGTCCTTGAACTCGACTTTGGCTTTGAGCCCGGCGTATTTTTCGAACGAAGCGTGCACGAAATAGTTTTTTCCGAGCATTGCTTCAGCAGAATAAAACGCTTCAGACAGTTTTTCCGAATTTTTTTCCATTCAAATCACTTTTGCAAATGTTTATATATCGAATTCGGATGATGAATTAAAATTTTTGAAATTCAGCGGGTGAATACGACAAATGGCAAAGAGACGCAGACGCAGATAAATTCGTTGAGGATTTCAAAAAAAATCTTTTTTCCTTTTTATTTTCTTTTTTTTTTCTTTTTCTCGTTTCTGCAAGCTTTCTTTCCAATGCCGTTTTATTCACTTCAACTACGTTTTTAAGCCCCTTCGGGCATACTTACTTTAAGGGTGTTGGGTGCGCGACTGTCGGTAGCCTTTCCTGCATAAGGGGAGGCAGCTGAGGAAGTTCCGCTCACCCTCCTGAACTTTCTTTGAGAAAGAAAGTTCAATCAAAGAAAGCAAAGGACGGAGGCACGCAAGTGCCCGCGTTTTGGGCGCGAGCCTGGAATAGAAACGATACCGAACCGCGCGCAGTATGACCGTAATGTGACGTTGCGCGGAAGTCGGGTGAAACGAGCTGGGCTATAAGGGGTGCAAGTCCCGTTTGCCGGACGCTTAGACGGATGTCGCGAGCAACAAAAAGCGGACTACGACCCGACACCCCCGTTCCTCTTCACTCTTTTAAACTTTGAGCGAGTAAAAGCGATTATGCCTCTTTACTTGCCTGGAGTGTCGAAAGAACGCTTGAAAGACGAGTTTTCCAAAAACCCTACGAAATATTATAAAACGAAATTGTTCGACGAGCAGGGTTTTGTGAGGAAAACGTGCGTAAAGTGCGGCAAAAACTATTGGACTGCGGGCGGAAGCGACTCGTGCGGAGACAGTTCTCACGAGGAATACTCTTTCTTCAAGAAAACGCCTTTGCGCGAGAGCTACGCCGCGTTTTGGAAGAAATTCGCCGACTTCTGGAAGAAAAACAACCACGAGGTAATTCCACGCTATCCTTTGCTCGCAAAGTGGAGAGACGACTTGTTTTTCGTCATTGCTGACGTAGTGGATTTTCAAAGGTTGGAAGGCGGAAAAGTAGTTTTCGAATACCCCGCGAATCCCTTGGTCGTGCCGCAGCCTTGCATGAGGTTTGTGGACATTGCGAACGTCGGGGTTACGGGCCGTCATTTTTCCGGCTTCATGATGGCCGGGCAAAAGTCGTTCAACCACCCGAAAGACAAGAAAGCGTACTGGCTCGACGATTGCATTCGGCTAAATTACGACTTTTTGACTAAGGTTTTGAAAGTCCCCAAGAACGATTTGACTTACGCCGAAGACGTTTGGTCAATGCCAGACTTCAGCGCGTTCGGCCCGTGCATCGAAAGCTTTGCGAATGGCAGCGAACTAGTGAATAGCGTTTTCATGCAGTACTACTGGGACGCGAAGGAAGGGACGAAAGAACTTCCAATGCGCGTGGTAGACGTGGGCTGGGGTTTTGAAAGGTTGTTGTGGTATTACACGGGCGAATTGACCGCGTACGATGCGGTTTTTCCGTCCGTGATAGCGTACGCGAAAAAACACTCCGGACTGCGTTTTGACGATGCGCTTTTGCGCAAATACGCGTCGCTCTCGGCAGGATTGGACGTTGAAAGCGTTCGTAATATGCGCGAGGAAAAGCAGAAGATAGCGTCAATGCTCGGGCTTTCGCTCGAAGAGATGGAAAAGCAAATCGCGCCCATGCAAGCTATTTACGCTTTGGCAGACCACTCGCGTACGCTTTTAATGGCGTTGAGCGACGGTGCGATACCCTCAAACACGGGAGGCGGCTATAACCTTCGCTTGTTGTTCCGCCGTTGCTTTTCGTTCGTGAAAGACCACAACTTGAATTTGAGCTTGATGGACTTGATGAAACTCCACGCGCGCGAACTCAAGCAATTGTGGCCCGAGTTTGAAGAACGGTTGCCTGCACTGCAGGAAATAATAGACGTTGAAAAGCAGAAGTACGAAGAATCGCTGAAAAACGCTTCGAACAAGGTTCGCGAAATAATTTCGCGCAAAGAGCCTTTGACTTCCGACAAAATGATGGTTTTGTACGAGAGCCACGGGATTACGCCTGAATTGGTGGAAAGCGTTTCGAAACAGCAAGGCGTGCAGCTTTCCGCTCCAACCGACTTTTACAAGAAGCTTGCTGAAAAGCACGTTTTGGAAAAGCAGGCGCAAGCGAAAAAGAAAGAGTTCGACGGGCTCAAGCCAACGAAATTGGTTTATTACGACAAGCCCTTCGCTTACGCCTTGGACGCGAAAGTAATGGGTTCGAAGGAAGACAAAATCGTTTTGGACCAGACTATTTTCTATCCCGAAGGCGGAGGGCAGTGCGGAGACCACGGGTGGATCGACGGGGTTTTTGTTCGTGATGTACAAAAGGAAGATGGCGTTGTTGTCCACTGTTTGGAAAAACACTCACCTTTCGCGAAAGGCAAGGGAGTTTCTCTGAAGCTCGACGAAAAACGCCGCGAGGACATTCGAAAGCACCATTCTGCAACGCACGTCGTGCTTCGCGCGGCTCAAAACGTTTTGGGAAAGCACGTTTGGCAAGCCGGCTCGAGAAAAGACGAGGATGAAGGGCACGTTAACATTACGCATTACAAGAAAATCACTGGCGAGGAAAGGAGAGAGATAGAGCGTTTGGCTAACGAAGTCGTGCGCAAAGGCCTTCCAATCAAGTGTTCTTTCCAGCCGCGGGGAGAGGCTGAGCGAAAGTACGGTTTTGGCATTTACCAGGGAGGCGGGCCGCCTTCGGACGAAGTGCGTATTGTCGAAATCGTAGGTTGGGACGTTCAAGCTTGCGGGGGGACGCATTGTGAAAATACTAAGGATATAGGTTTCATCAAAATAACCGCCATAGAACAAGTTCAGGACGGGGTGTTGAGAATACGCTACAAGGCCGGAGACCGGGCTTTGGCTTACGTTAGCGAGCACGAAGCGTATTTGCAAGATGCTGCAGATGTTTTGAGCGTGCATTTGGACGAGTTGCCTTCGACTGTGCAAAGGTTTTTTGAGGAGTGGAAAGCGCAAAAGAAGGAAATCGAGGATTTGTGGGAGAAGAACGCGGAGAATTACGCACGCGAGTTTTCTTTGAAAGATAAAACTTCGCAGGAGTTGAATGCGCCCCAGAGGCTTTTGGAGAAGATAGCGTTGAAAACGATAGAATTAAACCCCCGCGCGAGCGTGGTAGTTTGGAACAAGGAGGGGTTTATTGCGGCGGCGTCGGGCGCGCAAAGCGGGGAGAATGCGGTTGAACTGCTTAAGGCGAAGGGCGCCAAGGGCGGCGGGGACAAGGCGTTTGCGAGGGGAAAATTCTCATGAACGGGGCGGAAGAGCAAAAGCCGTTGGGTGTTGTGCTTGACGCGATTTTGTTTGAAAACAAGATTCTCCTGCTGAAGCACGAAAAGCGGCTTTACAAAGACCAGTGGGGTTTTCCTGGCGGGAAGATAAACTTCGGGGAAACGCTTAAGGAAGCGGCGGTGCGCGAAGCCCGCGAAGAAACGGGTTTGGATTGCGAGTTCGTGGCGCTGCGCGGCATTTCTTCGGAAATAATAACGCCACAGGACAATGCAAAGGAAAAACAGCATTTCCTGCTTTTTGTAGTGCAGCTGAAGCCGAAGCAACTGCAATTGACGCGTTCGATAGAAGGGGAAGTCGAGTGGTTCGATTTGGACAAGCTTCCAGAGAAAATGATTCCATCGGATTCACTCATGCTGAAGGAGTTCGTCGTGTCAAACCAGCGTTCGCTTCCCATGCACGACATTTTCGTGCGCAAGGACGGGCGCGACTATTTTGTGGAAGCGTTTCACGCTTGAACGGTGTGTGAATGAGAAAACCCGCTGAAAACATTTTGGTTCGCGAACTGCATCCTGACGAGCACAGGCTGGCGGAACAGCTTGAAGAACTTCAATTGCACGCCAGCGTGAGCAGGAGCGGCAAGAGAAAAAAACACCCTTACCTGGGTAAGGATGCGTTGCTCCAGATAGTCGACCCTAAGTTGGGACGGCCGGGCATTGTTTTGGTTTCTTTTTACGATAAAACGCCTGTCGGCTTTTACATAGCGTTGAAAGGCGAGGGAAACTCGTTTTTGACTTTGTTCAACGGCGTTCACAGGGACTACCGCGGTTTGGGGATAGCGACGATGATGCATGCCCGCATCAAGGAAATGCTCGGCAATCGAACGAAGCAAAGCACCATGAGCCCCCACAACATCCCGTCTTTGGTAGTCAACGTAAACCACGAGGGGTTCAGGGTTGCAGACTGGGTTGCGAACAGGTACGGTCCCGGCGAACACCGTTTTTACATTCGCGGGCGGCTGAATTTTCCCCAGAAAGAGATGGACGTTTCGAAACTGGCGGGCTTGGACCGGGTTACTTTGGATAAGACCAAAACCTTGAGCGCGGTCAAAACTCAACTGCACGATTTAAACGAACAGCGCAGGCACTATCTTTTGGAGTTGGTCGAAGAGCAGGGGCACCCGCTTGAAACCGCCTACAAGTTCGTGGACTGGAAAGGCTTTCGCGGGATTTACATCCACTCTGAAGGAAACAGGCATTTTCTTTTGATGAAGCCTGTGGCGAAAAAGCGTTGAATGCCGGAGGGGAGAATTGAACACCCGACCTCTAGGTTTCACAGCGTTGCGCTTATGAGTCTAGCGCTCTAACCAACTGAGCTACTCCGGCGTATAGGTATTTTCTTCAAAACTTTTTTGCTTTCGCAAGACTAAAAAGCCTTGTTTTCTTAAGTCCTTTCGAGATTTCTCATGTTAACCTCCGTTTTCAATTCCATAGGGCTTTTCTTCCACAGCACTTGGGGTTTCCTTGCCTACGCTGCAGTCGCCTTCCTTCTAGTGTTTTTTTTCGCCAAAAACCAGAAGGTTTTCGTCATTTCGCTGGTCTTGGCTTTGGCGCTGGGCGTGGGCCTGAAAGCTTTTTTCGACCAACCACGCCCTTGTGAAATCGCGGGCAACGGTCAGATTCCCTGCCCTTCTTCCGAAGGCTTCCCCTCCACGCACGCCGTAGCAACAACCGCCCTAGCCATGGGCGCGATAGGAACGTCCCTATTCCTCCCGTTGTTTTTCTTGTCCGTAATAATATCGCTGTCAAGGGTTTGGCTCGGCGTCCACTCGCTCGACCAGATTGCGGGAGGCGTGGCTCTGGCTGTAATGGTTTACCTTGCAGTTTTCGAAATTTGGCAAAAGTTTTACGGCGGCGATGCGAAGTTCGACTTGGACGAGATGCTGGACGAAAACCTGTTGAACAAGAAAGTAGCCTGAAACGGTGTTGCGAATGGTGGAACTGGGACGACAGATTTTGCACATGCTCTTCGGAACCATGCTTTTGTTCATAGCCAACTTTGCAGGCCGCGACTTGACCATACTGCTTTTGGGAATAATCCTGCTTTTGGGCTTGATGTTCGTGCAGCTTAAAATCGAAGGGTGGAGGAACAAGTTCATAGACTTCATGCTGGAAACCTTCGACAGGCGCGAGCGCATTCCCGCGCGCGGCGGACTCACGTACGTGGCAGGCGCCCTGTTCCTGTTTTCCGCGGTTGACTTCAACTTCGCGATGGGAATCCTTGCAATTCTAGCTTTCGGAGACGGTTTCGCCACGCTCGTCGGCGTTTCAGGCACGCGCCCGCTTCCGTTCAACAAGAATAAGACCTGGGACGGACTTGGCGCTTTCATCCTAGCGGGCGTCGCTTCGTCAATGTTTTTTTTGGGCCTGCAAAACGCCGTTATATACTCGCTTTTGCTGGCAGTAGTCGAAAGCGTGGACTTGAAGGTAGACGACAACATCCTTATTCCCTTCGCGGCATCAGTGCTGCGCAATTTCATAAGATAGTTTTCCAACGGTGGGTTCAGTGGCTTTAATCGTTTTCGAAGGCATTGACGCTTCGGGCAAGAAAACGCAAGCAGAGCTTTTGGTGAAAAACCTCAAGCGCTCGGGAAAGAAAGCGGTTTTGATGGACTTTCCTTCTTACGCCACTCCCGTGGGAAAGCTAATCGCGCTTTACTTGAAGGGAAAATTTGGGGGGCGAGGGAAAGTTTCAAAGCACTTTGCCTCGCTGCTTTACGCTTTGGACCGGTATTCACGCAAAGGCGAAATTGAAGATTACTTGCGGAAAGGCTTCATCGTCGTTTTAGACCGGTATACGCAAGCCAACCTAGCTTACCAGACGGCGGGGCTTACTGCAGAACGAAGAAGAAGAATGCTCGAGTGGATAGAACGCGTGGAGCAAGGGTTGCCTAAAGCCGATATAGTAATATTTCTCGACGTTCCGCCGGTCCAAAGCGGAAGGCTGATTGAAAAAAGGAAGAACAAGATTCGCGGGGTCAAGAAAGACATTCACGAGAAAGACGCTTTTTACGCGAACGCCGTCTACGACAACTACCTGCGTTTGGCGAAGGAAAAACACTGGCTCGTCATAAAATGCATGGAAAACGGGAGGCTAAAAGGCAAGGAAGAGGTTTCCATGCTCGTCTTCTCGAAACTTCGCGAAAGAAAAATCATTTAAAACCCGCGCGAGCAAATTCTTTCTATTCCCTAATGCTAGAAGAGCTCCGCTCGTCTAGTCCGGTCCAGGACGCTGGCCTTTCAAACGACCTTTTTTTTTTCTTTCGCGGAAAGAAAAAACCTCGACGAAAAAAGAAAGGCCGTATGGACAGCCAGCAACCCGGGTTCGAATCCCGGGCGGAGCATTTTACTTTCTGTAAATTCTTTCAGTCCAGTGTTTCTTGAAGAAAGGCAGGCTTAGGGTGGAAATGACGAAAGCCAATGCTGGCACAAAGGAATTGACGAGCGGATTCGGAAGTCCCGTTGCTTGAAAATAAACGACCATAGCCAAATACGTAAGCACGAAAATCAAGAGTTTTCTCGCCCAGCTCGTTTCCCAAGCCTTGTCCGCCTCTACTTTGGTGTTCCTCTCCTTGAGCTTTCCTATTTCCTTTCTTAATTCGGTTGCTTCGCTCATGATACCTCATGCCTCGAAAACTTCTACGAACGTCCTGCAAAACCTATCCCTCGAAACCTTCAACGCCCGCTTCCCGCTGTCGGTAATGGTATACGTAATCGTCTTGCCCGATTTCTTCTCCTTCACGAACCCCGATTGCTTCAAAGCCTTCAGTGCGGGGTAAATGGTTCCAGGGCTCGGCCTTTCTCCCTTCCTGCGCTCCAGCTCGTCAGCTATTTCCTTCCCGTGCATGGGCTTTTTCGAAATCAAGAACAGCAACAAGAACGACAGCATCCCCCGCATGTCACAGCAAGCATCGGTTTTTCCCATAAACGTATTGGACGACCGATATATTTAAATATGCGTTTTGCTGTATATCGTATGTCCGATAACAAAATAGGGAGGTGTGCAAAATGGGTGGATACGACTGCGGGTGCTACGGCATGCGCGGCTTCCTGACGAAGGAAGAGAAAATCGAGATGCTCGAGGACTACCAAGAGTCTCTTGAAAAAGAGGCGAAGGGCGTCGCAGAGAGAATCAAGGATTTGAAGAAGGCTGCATAATATAGAAGCCGGCATCCGGCTTCTATAGCTGCAGAAATGCATTCTTAGCCTTGCTGGAAGCAAAAGATTTCCTGCATTTCTGCATAAGCCTTCCCCCCCCCTTTTTGTGAAGCGCTTGCGCGCAATCCCGACGCTCATTTTTAACCTTGTTTTTCCATATTTTTTTGCGTTTGCCGATAAGCGGTGGTTTGCTTCTTGAAGGGAAAGGCGAAAGCAAAGGAAAAGATAGTTGTCACGAGCGCGTTGCCTTACGTCAACGGGGTAAAGCATTTGGGCAACCTACTGGGAAGCATGCTTCCCGCCGACGTTTACGCGCGTTTTTTACGCTTGCAGGGCGAAGACGTGATTTTCGTATGCGGGACGGACGAGCACGGGACCGCCTGCGAAGTCGCAGCTCTCGAAGAGAAAACGCCCATTCGCGATTACGTCAACAAGTACTACGAAATCCAGCGCGGCATATACGAAAAGTGGGGATTGCGTTTTGATTACTTCGGGCGTACCAGCGCAAAACAAAACCACGAGACCACACAGGAAGTGTTCAAGCGCTTGCATGCGAAGGGGTTGATTGCGGAAAAAACCCTGAAGCTTCCGTTTTGCCTGACCGACAAGCGGTTTTTACCGGATAGGTACGTGGCCGGCAAGTGCCCGCATTGCGCTTACCCTTACGCCAAGGGCGACCAGTGCGAAAAATGCGGCAAGGTCCTCGACCCGATAGAGCTTTTGAACCCATCGTGCGTTATTTGCGGAAAAAACAACATCGACTTCCGCGAGAGCAGGCACTTGTTTCTCGACCTTCCGAAAGTCAGCGAGCCACTGCGCAAGTGGATTGAAAAGCAAAAGCAGTGGCCTTCCAACGCGAGAAACTTCGCGCTGCAGTGGATTCGCGAAGGCTTGCGGGAGCGTTGCATAACGCGCGATTTGCAGTGGGGAGTGCGCGTGCCGCTGAAAGGGTACGAAGACAAGGTTTTCTACGTTTGGTTCGACGCGCCCATAGGCTATATCTCGATTACAAAACAGCTTTTCGACGAGAAAGGGGAAAGCGCAAGGTGGGAGGAGTACTGGCGTGGTCCGCAATCGAAAATAATCCATTTTCTTGGGAAAGACAATATTGCGTTTCACACGGTGACGTGGCCGGCGGTGCTTTTCGCGTCGGAATACGCCGTACTCCCTTACCAGGTAAAGAGTGTCGAATTCTTGAATTACGAAGGCGAAAAATTCTCTACGTCTCGCAAGTGGGGCATTTTTACGGACGAGGCGCTGGACTGGTTTCCAGCGGATTACTGGCGTTATTATCTCCTATCCATCCTGCCAGAGCACAGCGACACCAACTTTTTCTGGAGCGAGTTTCAAACACGCGTCAACGGCGATTTGGCCGACACGCTGGGTAACTTGCTTCAACGCTGCCTAGTTTTCGCGAAAAACAACTACGGCTCGAAAATCCCCGTTTCGAAAAAGCTTGACGAGGGCGACAAGGCGTTCAAGAAAACCATTGCGGATAGCGTAAAGAAAACGCGTGAACTGCTTTTGGCGTACAAGCTTCAGGAAGCGTTGCATTGCGCCGTAGGCCTCGCCCGCGAGGCAAACAAGTACTTCAACGACTCCGCGCCGTGGCATGCTATCAAAACTGATCCCGAAAAAGCGAAAACCTGCGTTTTTCTCACTGCGAACGCGCTGCGTAGCATCGCGATAATCCTCGAGCCGTTCGTGCCGTTCACCTCCAGGCGGATTTTTTCGCAGTTGAACGTGAGGTTCGAAGGCGTGGAGTGGGATGATGCCTTGGAATTGGGTTTGAAGAGCGGGCACACGCTGGGGGAGCCAGAAATCCTGTTCAAGAAAATAGATGACAAGGAAATCGAGGGCAAGCGGAAGGTCATCGAAGCGAGGAGCAAAAGGACCTGAACCGAAATTTTTAAAAGACACTTTGCGCGTATAAATATGGAAGGTCAATTCTCAGGCAATCGCTTTTTGCTACAGCGTAGTTGCGGTTTCTAATCGTATCAATGCTTTTTCAAGAGAGGTGGATGTGGTATGACTCAAGGACAAATTAACGGACAAAACGTTTTGGTGTTGCCGGAAGGCTCTTCAAGGCTATTGGGAAGGGATGCGCAAAGGACGAATATTGCCGTGGCGTATGCCGTGGCTTCGGCAGTCAAAACGACTCTAGGCCCGCGGGGAATGGATAAGATGATGGTTTCAGACATGGGCGACATAGTGATAACGAACGATGGCGCCACGATTTTGCAGGAAATGAACGTGGAGCATCCTGCTGCAAAAATGATGGTCGAAATCGCGAAAACCCAGGACGAGGAAGTGGGCGACGGGACGACTACTGCTGTCGTGCTTTCGGGAGAGCTTTTGAAGAATGCGTTAGACTTGCTCGACCAGTCGATTCACGCTTCGACCATAATCGCGGGCTACAAAATGGCTTCTGCAAAGGCGATTGACGAATTGCATTCCGTTTCGCAAACCGTGGGCTTGAAAGACAAGGCTACGCTCGAGAAAATCGCGGCTGTTTCCATGGGGAGCAAAACGGTTTCAGCTGGCGAAGCCCGCAATTTTCTCGCGAAAATGGTTGTAGACGCGGTAACGCAAGTTGCAGTTGAAAGCGCCGGCAAGATTACTGTGGACAAGGATTACATTAAGCTAGAGAAAAAGCAGGGCGGGGACGTAATGCAGACCAACCTCATAAACGGAGTGCTCATCGACAAGGAAGTGGTGCACCCGGGAATGCCCAAAAAAATCGAGAACGCTAAAATCGCTTTGCTCGACGCGGCGTTGGAGATAGAAAAGACTGAGACTGACGCGCGGATTTCCATAACCTCGCCGGAGCAGATGACCGCGTTTTTGGAGCAGGAAGAGAAAATGCTCAGGGCAATGGTGGACAAGATCGCGGCTTCCGGAGCGAACGTGCTCATGTGCCAGAAGGGCATTGATGACGTTGCGCAGCACTATCTCGCCAAGAAAGGAATACTTTCCGCAAGGCGCGTGAAAAAGAGCGACATGGAAAAGCTCGTTCGCGCTACTGGCGCCCGCATTGTAACCACTCTCGACGACCTCGGGACCAAGGATTTGGGCCACGCCGGGCTGGTTGAAGAGCGCAAGGTCGCGGGCGAGCAAATGGTTTTCGTAGAAAAGTGCAAGGACCCGAAAAGCGTTACGCTTTTGGTTCGCGGGGGCACGCAGCATGTTGTCGACGAGGCTGAACGGGCGTTGGTTGACGCCATAGGCTCTGTCAAGTCTGCGGTTGAGGATGGCAAGTACGTGACTGGCGGGGGCAGCACTGAAATGGAGTTGGCGATGCGCCTTCGCAAATACGCGGTTGAAGTCGGTGGAAGGGAGCAGCTGGCCATTCACGCTTTCGCCGAAGCGCTGGAAGTGATTCCACGTGCTTTGGCCGAGTCTTGTGGTCTGGACCCCATTGACACTATCGTGGACTTGCGCAGCAAGCACGAGAAGAAAAACTCCGGCTTGGGAATAGACGTTTACAAGGCGCGCGTCCACGATTTGGGTGATTTGGGAATCATAGAGCCGGTTCGCGTGAAGAAACAGGCGATGCAGTCTGCGAGCGAAGCCGCTGAAATGATTTTGCGCATTGACGACATAATCGCTTCCAAGGGCAAGGCGCCTGCAATGCCTCCTGGCGGGGGCGGAGCGGGCGGTCCCGGCATGGACATGTAAAAAGGGCTTTTGCGGTGGAATGGAACGAAAGCGCGTTTTTTCTACTCTTGCTTTCGATAGCGTGCCTTTTTGCCACGAGCGCTTGGAAGGGCGAGCAAAGCATTCCAGCGAATTTGGGGACCGACATAGGCTTTCACGCTTACGGCACTTGGTTTGCCCAACACCAGTTTGAAAGCGGGAATTTCGATTTTTCCTTCGATTTTTTCACCAACAGCGTTTTCTCGCGCACCTACCCGCCTTTTTTTTACTTCCTGAGCGGTGCGTTCGCGGTTGTGATGGGAGTCTGGAATTCTCTTTCGTTCCTAGTTTTCGTTTCATACTTCCTCCTCGCCTCGGGAGTTTTTTTCCTCGCGAAAAAGCTTGGTTTGCAAGGTCGTTTTGCGTTCGTTGCGGCCTTGGCGGCGTTGCTTAGCTTTCCGTTGGCAGTGGAAGCTAGATTGTGGGGCTCGTTGACGCGCGTTTTCGCTTACGCCCTCCTTCCTTGGATTCTGTTATGCGCCGAAAGCCTTTCGCAAAAATTTGAAAGAAAGGCGTTGGCCGCGCTTTCAATCCTCTTTGCCGTTGCCCTTTCCACCCACCCGCTTTCGGCCGCGTATTTCATTTTCATTTCTTTCGCGTGGGTTTTCTTGACGCGCTCCGGTTTTGCGGCGGCCGAAGGTTTAAAGCGATTGGCTTTGGCTATTGCAATCGCAATCCTCGCCTCGTCCTTCTTTCTCCTGCCGTTTTTGTTCGAATTCCGGGAAACGCACTTGGCGCGCTACCTGCCTTCCGGCGCGGGCAATGTGAATCCCGTGGATATTGCGGTTAGCTTGTTCCAGCGCGAGTTTTCTCTGGAAACCGTGCACTCGCTTTACTTGGGCTTCAGCGTGGCCGCGCTTTGCGCAGTTTTCTTTTACCGCGCGCTTAAGGAAAAAACGCCCCACTCTCACGCCATTTTAGCGTTGTTGGCTTTCTTTTTGCTCGACACGCTTTTCCCGCAAGCGCTGTCGCCGTTGAACCAAACGCTGTCCAGACCCGCTTTTTTCCTGAGTTTTTTCGCCGCACTGGCAGCCGGCTTCGCGTCGCGCGCGATAGAAGCGCGGTTTTCGAACGTCGATTTGCCCCGCTGGTTTGCAATTGCGCTCGTAACGATGGCAATAGCATTGGATTTGAACCCCCTGGCGATTCCCGCGCCGTCATACTCTTTTCCCGTAGCTCCAGTAATTTCCTACTACTACTCGGTTTTGGATTACAGGGGCGGGGGAGGGCGGTTTTTGACTGTAGGACAGAACTTGCAGGACGACGTTCTGCTCGTCTCGCTTTCCGGCAATTCCACCACGCTTTACGACCCCCCAGAGCGGCTCAATCCCGAGTATTCAGCGTTCGTGAGCGGGTTGGGCTTTTCCAACGGCACCGTTTCGTTCGAAAACAAGCTGGTCTTGCTAGACGTGCGCTTCGTGCTCGTGCAGCAGCGCAACAACGTCATCACTTACGAAGCGCCTGGCGTCGGCGGCTTCGTTTCCCAAGGCGTTTTGCTTGACTTGGACGATGCGGAAGAGTTTTTCGAGAGGGAGCTTGTTTCCAGCCATTCGTTCGAGCCGCTTTCCAAGGTTTTCACCCTTCCTAAAACCAAACCTGCAAGCTCGGATTACTCTGTCGACGAAAAAAACGCGAGCGAGGCGTTGCGCTTGGCGTCTTCTGAGGAAGGAGTCGCTTTCGAAACAGAGTTTGACGAACGCGCGAGGGAACTCGTTTTCACCGCGCCCGAAAGCGGCTTCGCTTTCGTTTCGGTAATGCACTACCCGCTTTGGAAAGCTTACTCTAACGGAAAAGAATTGCGCGTGCTTGAAGCCGCAGGAGGGCTTGTCGCGGTGGAAGGGGTCGAGCGGGGAGAGAAAGTCGTGCTGCGTTTTGAAAAACCGTGGTACGATTACGCGGCAATGGGCCTTTCGATTTTGGGTTTGCTGCTTGTTTTCCTCATCCTCGCGCGAAGATGATTGTGCCGGGCAATCACTTTTTCAGGAAGTCGAACTTCGTCGGGTTTTCGACGAACTGCGCGTAAATGTTGTCGCCGTCGAACTGCTGGTTCAAAGGCAAGTCCATGGCGTCGACCGTTTTAATGAGCGGAAGGTTCGCGTAGTTTTCGTTGGGAGAAAGCGAATCGTCTATCAATTCGTAATAAGCCCCTCCGCCCTTGAGCCTGTAAGGGTCGTACTCGCTCTTGAAAACGCCCGTGATGTTTGCGGAAACCAGTGTTTTCGAACTGGGGTTTATGGAAATGTGCCCATAGCCGTTCGGCACTACCACTTTGTCGCCTTTCTTCGCTATCACAAGCATGACGTCGTCAACGTTTCCCGTTTTTTCATCAAGGCGTTGCAGCAAGTAATGCCCTTCACCCTCGAGCACTTCGTAAATCTCGGCATAACGCGCTCCAAACGGGCTTTTCGGGTGGTAATGCCCCAGGGTTTTGTTGAACTCCCTCCCCAAATCGAGCGTGGGAATCACCGTAATGTCGTAAGACAATTCCAAAGGCGGGGTTTTGAAAAGCTCGACGTCGCCTTTCTTCGCAATCTCCCTGAACATGTAGTACTGAATGCGTTTCTTGTCGGCTTTCTCGAAAAAAACCTTGTCTAAAACCACGCTCGACATTTCGCCGAGAGTGCGCACGTTCGGCGAAAGTTCGACTCCCTCGAAGTAAAGTTTTTTTTCGGAATCGTCGTACTCCAAATCCAAGGGGAAAACGTTGAGTTTTATCATCGCATACTTAACCAGCCTAACGATAAAAACTCTTGCGTTTTCTTCAGCAAAAAAGCGGGCCTAGGGGGATTTCCGTGCCTTGCCTTTCTTTTTAGAAAAAAGAAAGGCGAGGGCGCCGCCAAAGAAAAACTATTTTTTCTTGCGCAACGCGCCTTTCTCTTTCCTCGAAAGGAAGAGGCGTAGAGAGGAGAAACCTTGGTTTCTCCTCCTTTCGGACCCCCGACCTCCTGCTGCCTTGCCCCTTTCTTTTTCACGAAAAGAAAGGTGCGGTTGGCGCCGCGCCAAAGAAAAACCGAGTTTTCTTTTACCGCGTCGGGCTTTTCTTTTGTGAAAAGAAAAGCCTGACTTAGAAGGCAGTTGCTCTGTCCAGGCTGAGCTATAGGCCCACCGTAAAGAATTGTGTCGCGAATTCTTTAAACCCCACGCTCGCGTTTCAAAAACCGGCGAGGTTCCTAACGAACCCGTAAAAGCCTTGCCACTGGTAGGCTGCGTGGATTATTCCGACCGCAAACAGCAGCAGTGCCAAAAGCCTCAAGTGCTCGTATTTTATCCAAATCAAGTACGCCAACGCCGCGGAAGGAGAGACAACGAGCCAAATTGCGAGCAGTATTATTTCGTTGTCGGTGAAAAGCTGTTTCGCCTCGGCGTAAAACGCCGGCGTCTGCCTGCGGTAGGGCACGTACTCACCAGCTTCGCGGTAGTCCATCAAGCTTTTCTGCTGCCTGCCTATGGAAACTATCCTGGGCTGCCTCGATTCGCCTATCATCCCGCGTCTTTTCCCCTCTTTCCAAAAAACCGTTTTAAAGGAAAAAAGGTTTTGCGAATAAATACGTATGCGAAACCGCTTGTTTTATTTCCCTCCAGCCCGCAATTTTGTAATCACGGGGGATTGGGGTAGCCTGGTATCCTGCCAGCTTTGGGAGCTGGCGACCTGAGAAGCTTTTCTTTCTTTGCGAAAGAAAGAAAACCTTGGAAAAGAAAGAAAAGCTCCGGACTTCGAATCTCAGATCCCCCATACGTTCTCAATTTAAAAAACAACCTCGCTTATAAGTAATTTGGTGGATTTCGCATGGAATTGACTCACTCCTTGTCCCAAATAACCCCCGAGCTCGACGGAAAGCGCGTGCGAGTTGCGGGTTGGGTGCACGAAAAGCGCGACGTGGGAAAACTCTTGTTCCTGGTGCTTCGCGAGAAAGGCGGCTTGGCGCAGGTGACGATAAAAAAAATCGAACAACCCGAACTCGCCAAGGCAGCCGAAACTCTGGTGAAGGAAACAAGCGTTTTCGTCGAAGGCACGGTAAAGAAAAACCCGGGCGTTTCCGCCTTCGGGTGCGAAATCTCGCCTTCGAAAATCGAAATCCTGGGGAAAGTTGTAAAACAAGTCCCGTTCGAATTGACGGGCAAAGTTCCTGCAGACATTGACGTGCGTTTGGACAACCGTTCCGTGGACTTGAGGCGTTTGGAAACCCAGGCTACTTTCAAAATCCGCGCGGAATTGCAAAAGGCGTTCCGCGAAAAAGCTATTGAACTGGGCTTCCAGGAAATAAACCCCCCGACGCTTTTGGAAAGCGCGAGTGAAGGCGGGACGGACGTTTTTGAGGTTAAATATTTTGAAAAGAAAGCTTTCCTGGCTCAAAGCCCGCAGCTTTACAAACAACTGGCCGTGTTGGGCGGAATGACGCGAGTGTTCATGACTGTTCCCGTTTTCAGAGCTGAAAAGCACAATACGACCGTGCATTTGAACGAAAGCACTCAGATGGATATCGAATGCGCTTTCATAGACGATTTCAAGGCGCTCGATTACTTGGAAGAATTCTTTTTGCACGTTTTGAAGAGCGTCAAGAAAAACTGCGCCGCGCAATTGAAGCTTTTGGACGCGGAGTACGAAATTCCGAAGGAAGTTCCGCGCTTCACTTACGACGAGGTTTTGGAAAAACTCGACAAGAAAGGGTTCAAAGTGGACTGGGGCCAAGACATTCCTAAAGAAGCCGATTCCCAGCTTCCGAAGATTCTCGGAGCTGACGCGTTTTTCACAATCCGGTGGCCCACGCTTTCCCGCGCGTTCTACGCAATGCCTTTGGAAGAAAACCCGAAAGTATGCAAATCTTACGATTTGGTTTTCAAAGGATTGGAAATAGCGAGCGGCGCGCAGAGAATACATGATCCCGACACGCTTGTAGCGCAGTTGAAAGCCCGAAACCTCAAGCCGGCGGATTTCGAGTGGTATGTCAACGCGTTTCGATACGGCGCGGTTCCGCACGCAGGCTGGAGCATCGGCGCCGAGCGTTTTTGCATGAAGCTTGCTAATCGCAGTAATATTCGCGAGTGCGCTTTGTTCCCGCGCGACAGGAACAGGCTGACGCCTTGACTTCCTTGACACGATTGCAGGGAGAAAAAAGCGTAAGCAACGTTTTTTAAACAACCTTTGAGTTGGTTTTTACTATGAAGGCGTGGGGAGCAATAGCGTTACTATTATTATTCGCCTCTACTTACGCCGCGAGCGCGGAAGAACTGCAGACTCTCGTCAACCAAGCGGCCGGCACTCCCGAAATGAGGCAGTTGCTCGGCTCGAAGGCGTTGGTTCAAATCCGCGTGGGAAGCCAAAACGACTTCTACTCTTGGAATGGCGCCGAGTTTTCGCGCGCCAGCGGGGGGGAACCGGATTTCACTATCACGACTACGGATAACGCAATGCGCTCGCTATCGAACGCTGAAGACAAGGCTTCACATTTGAAATGCCTTTTGTCCAAGAATGCGATTACGATATACGCGATTGACGCTTCAAAACACGCTGCAATCCAAGCTGCAATCCGCGCGCAAGCTTCGTGTCCCGCACGAACTTGGTATACTTCTCCGCGCCACGAGTTTTACTCGAACGATGCCCGTAATTTCGGCATTTACTTCGCGCGACCGCCCGGTTATCTCGCTCGCAGCCCGGGCTTGATTTACGACACTGTCAGCAGAAGCCCTAACGCCGTAGGCCCGTGGAACATTTTCAAGATAAACCCCGGCTTGATCGGCCCGAACGACATTCTGCGTTTGAATCCGGGCTTGATAGGGCCTGCCGACATTGCGCTGCTCAATCCCAACCTTCACGGGCCCGCGCAATTCGCTTACATGATGGGGATAGGCGCTCATTCGAACACCGCCCGGCATTTGATGAACACGCGCACCATAGACTTGGGCCCTCTGGATTCAAGAAACCGATGGGGAAACAGGAGATAAAAAATGAATAAGCTTGCAATAATCGCAATCGTCGTCGTTCTCGCTCTCGCGGGCGCCGCTTATTTTCTCCTCTTCGCACAGCAGGGTGTTGCCGAATACAGCGACCCTGAAGAAGAGCAGGCTCTTCGGAATACTGAATTATATGCGACGTTGTTGGGGGGCGGTATTCAGGAGCCTTTTGTCGACGTGAGCGAAGCGCAAGCGTATGTTGCGTATGAATTGCCTGAAGGCTTTGATTCCGGCGTCATGCAAAAGTTCGTGATAGGCGCTGCTTCTGCAAGCTCTCAAGGCTCGCAGAAAATAATCGCAGTGCAATATTCCGGTGGGAACGCTACGACAATGTGGACTGTGGCGAACGCTGACGTCGAAGCTTGGGTGAACGGGCAATTGAACGACGAGCAATTCGAGTCTAAAGTTGAGAAGAAGAGCCTCTAGCTTTTTTTGTTTTCTCCAAACAGGTTGGAAGAACTTGGAAAACTTGAATGTTGTTTTCAAGTCTCTAGCAAAACTTTTGAAAGACAACTCCAATGGTTTGGAGCTTCGTCCTACGATTGTAGGTTCGCGAGCTAAGGGAGGAACGCCCGGTTTGCACCTTTACGGTAGGAAGGAAGTTTCTATACCCGTGAGAAAGCCGAAGAAGACCTACGTTGCAGGAATAATACTGCAAAAGACTTTCGTGGGCTTTTACTCCATGCCTGTATACTCTCACCCTGCGCTGTTGAGCAAGACGAAAAGTCCGTTGACGAGAAAGTTTTTGAAGGGAAAGTCTTGCTTCAACGTTTCTTCGCTTGACGCGCAGGTGCTGGAGGACTTGGGAGTTTTGCTCAAGGAAGGGATTAGAGCCTACAAAAAGGCTGGTTGGATTTGAGCTCTGAACGCTTAAGGGATCCAGCCGGGCAACGCTGCAGCCATCTGCACGGAGCCCCGTGGTAAACTTTGTCAGCTTACTGCTTTCTTCACGAGCGCGGCGATTTTTGCCTCTTCTGCGGCAGTCAATTTCTTCAGCGCGAAGGTGGTCGGCCACATGGCGCCTTCGTCAAGATTTGCCGCGTCGCTAAAACCCAGTGCAGCATACCTCGTTTTGAACTTCTTTGCGCTTTGGAAGAAGCAGACGACCTTGCCGTCTTTGTTGGCGTAAGCGGGCATTCCATACCAGGTTTTGGGTGAGAGGGCTGGCGCGCTGGCTTTGACGATAGCATGGAGCCGCTTGGCCATCGTGCGATCCGGTTCCGGCATCTCGGCGATCTTCGTGAGCATGGCGCTTTCCCCGTCGGCCTTGCCCGCCATCAGCTCTTGGGCGCGCTCTTTCATCGCTTCACGCTCAAAGTCCGAGAATCCCTTGGACTTCTGCATGCTCTTTTTGGTGTTGCTTGCCATATAGCCCATTACCTCTTCTATAGGATATAGTAGCGGGGCTGATTTTATACTCCATGCTTTCCGCAGGTCTAAGTGCAGGGGGAGGGAGTTTCACGAGCAAAGCGAGTGAAACGTTGCAAAGCCAGCGCTTTGCTCAATTTGAACCCTCGAACTCCTGAGAGAACAGGCCCTGAACCTGTCGCGTTTTTGGTGAAGCTTTTTGCGAGAGCAAAAAGGTTCTTGACCAGGCTTCGCTACCCCTGCTTGAACAATAATCTTCCATGCCAATCAAGAAAAACCCTTTGCTTTTCAAAAGAGTTTTTAAGCCTCTCGCGCCTAGTTTTTCTAAGCGGCTTTTAATCATCACTGATAGGGCGCTAAACGGTGGGCTTACTCAAAATGCATATTTCCAACCCTTACGAAAACAAGCACTACAAATTGTATTTCGTGTTCCCCTTAGTGCTAATCGTTGCGGCTTTGTTCTACATTCCGCAAATACCGCAAGGCATTGACTTGAGAGGAGGGTTGCTCATAACCGTTTTTACTGACGGCGAGGTTTCGCCAAAAAAAATAGTTGAAATTCAGGGTGCTTTGGCGCAATTCGGCTCTGCAAGCATACGCAGTTTCTCCTCGCCCGCCGGAAGCGGGGTGGAAATAGAAATTCCTTCCGACGAGAACCTAGCGAAAGGCGAAACGCTCTTGTCGGAAATGAATTCCTTGAACAACGAGCTCGTGCAATTGGAAATAGCGAATTCACCTCTTGCTGCGGAAAAAGGGCGGCAGGTTTTAGCAAAAGCCCGGGAGTTGAACTCGCTGTTTTCCGAAAGGCAGTTGGGCGAGCCTGATGCGCGAAAAGCGGTAGAGCAGGCGCAACAGGCGTTTTTGAACGCGCGAAGCTCTTACAGGCACGAAGTTTCGCAAGCCCTGGCAAGCGTGGTTTCCGTCGAAAACGCTTCGTTCAAGGAAGTCGGCTCTTCGCTAAGCAAGTTTTTCGTCACTAAAACCCGCGAAGTCGTTTTGTATTCTTTCATTCTCTCGGCAGTCATAATCTTCCTAATATTCCGCGCGTGGGCGTCCAGTTTCGCGGTGATTTTCGGGGCGGTTGCAGACATAGTCATAACCGCCGGGGTAATGGGTTTAGTGGGAATTCCTTTGACTCTCGCGAGCGTCGCTGCCTTGCTCATGCTAATCGGATTTTCGCTTGACACGGATGTGATGCTTACCGCGCGCGTGGTAAAACGCAAGGAAGGGACGGCTGCGCAAAGGGCTTTTGACGCGATGAAAACCGGCTTGACTATGAACGCGTCCGTGCTCATCGCGTTCGGGACCCTGCTTGCTTTGTCGCTGTTGCTGCAAATTCCGTTCTACTACCAGGTCGGCGCAGTCGCCGTGATAGGTGCGCTGGTCGACTCCATCGCGACTTGGATGGGCAACGCGCCTTTGATATTGTGGAGCGTCGAGCGCAAGGAAAAGAGCGTGTAAAAATGGGTTGGAAAGAGCTTTTGCAAAGGCGCAGGGTTCAAGTGGTCTTGCTTGCGTTCGTAATAGCGTTAGGCCTGCTGTTTTTGAAAGACTTTAACCCCGCGACGTTCGACGCGCACATGGGCATAGAATTCGTCGGCGGCGTGCGCGTGCCCATTTCCCTAGAGCGGAGCGTGGACTCTGAAACCATGCAGTCGATGGTGGACACTATCAAAACGCGCATCAATGCGTTTGGGTTAAGCCAGGCGATAGTAAGGCCGTTAGGCGATAAGGAAATAATCGTGGAAATACCGCGCGCAGACTCGAAAGTAATCGAAAACATAGAACGGATTTTGCGCGAGCAAGGGAAGTTCGAGGCGATTATCGACGGAAGGCAGGCTTTAAGCGGCGAGCACGTGATAGCGAACGCGATTGGCGGAAGCGGGGGCGAGACAATAACCAACACTGCAGGAGGCGCGCAGTGGGGCTTGACTTTCGCGATTACCGGAGAGGGGGAGTTGTTTTTCGCGCAGGCTGCCAAGGGTAAAAGGGGTTTTCCGGTTTTGATGTTTCTCGACCGGCCTGAAAACGCGGTTCTTTTGCTGAACAAGAGCGCGATCGCGGGAATTCCGCAAGATTCGCTTGAAGACGTTTTGCGCAAGCAAGGCGACGACATAACGCTTGTTTTCGCTGAAGACGTTTCCAACTCTTCGCTGCAGGGCAAGACGCGCGTGGTCGTAGGGAAAGGGCTTTTGGAAGGGAACCCGCGAGTAAAACGCGTTTTGGAGGAAAGCGGGTTTTCTGAAAACCCTGAGTCAGAAAAGAAAATAGTGGTAAAGCCAGACGCGGACTTCGTTCCGCAGTCTTTCGAAGCCCAGTTCGGCTCCAGCGTATTTTCTTGGAAGGCGATAGGCCTCCGCTCCGCGCCCACGTTGCAGGTGGAACCGCTGGGCCAAAATGCGATAACGCAATATTCCATTACCGGAATGTCTTCGGGCGCTACGCCTGAAGAACAGCAGCAGAACGCGCTCGTGGAATTGAGGGAGTTGAAAAGCATCCTTTCCGGCGGCAGGCTGCCAGTAACGACCATAGTGGGAAGCTATTACGACGTTTCCCCCTCGCTGGGTAGGCAATTCTTGTTTTACAGTATGTTTGCGTTGTTCTTCGCCGTATTCGCCGTTTCTCTCTTTCTCACCCTACGCTACCGCAAGCTTTTACTCATACTGCCCATAGTCGCGACAAGCATAATAGAATTGGTTTTGCTTCTCGCGATACTCGGCACTTTCGGCACGCTCGACCTCAGCGCGATGGCTGGAGTAATCGCGATAATAGGAACGGGAGTGGACAACCAAATCGTGATTACCGACGAGTTTTCGAGAAAGCGAAGGGAAAACGAGGCCGAAGTCGGGGCTAAGGAAAAGCTCTCCCGCGCTTTCTTCATTGTTTTCACCACCGCGGGGATATCCATAGCTTCGATGTTCCCCCTGTTTTCCAGCGGAATAGTCGAAGTGACGGGCTTTGCTGTTGCAACCATGCTCGGAGTGATTTTGGGCATTGCGGTGACGCGTCCGGCTTACGGGGTCGTGGCTGAAGAATTGTTCAAGCAATAGAAAAACGTATTCTATTCCTTTTCAGCCTTTTCGCGAAGCTTCCTTCCTTCTTCCAACTGCCTCATCACGCGCTCGCGGTATTTCTCCAGCTCTTCCTTCCCCCAAATTTTTTCGACTACGTAAGACGCGTATTGCTTGGAGATTTCGCTTGCGCTCAACAATAGATCCTGCATTTCGGGAACGTTCATCTTGATTTCCCGAGGCTCGAGGATTTCCAACGCCACCGGCCCGTAGCGCATGGAAATGCGGAGGAGCGTTGGGAAAGAGTCCGTGAGAATCTTGACTTCGGCGGTGGATGAAAAGCCTTCCTGCTCGCTTCCTACCGTTTCCTCGATTTCCCCCTTGCAGTACAACACTCCCTCTTCCTTGGTCAGGCGCGAGAGGAAATCCACCAGAGAGTCTTTCACCGCGTTGGATTCCTTGGCGTGGGCGTCGAAGTGCAGCACGCTCAAAACGGCGCCGTATTCCACCGCTTCCTTGAAAAGCGGCTCGAGCTTGCGCTCGTCTTCGACCTCGAAGTCTTTTTTGGAAACGAGCCAACCCATTTTGCAATCCCTTTCAAACCGTCTTCAAAAACCCTTTTTCCACCACGTACTTTTGGTGGCAGATGGGGCAGTGCAGAATTCCCCTGCTTTCGGAAAGCCTGATGCCGAAAGAATGCTGGTTCCAGCAGTTCCTGCACGATTTTACTATGTCGTCACCTTGGACTGTCATTAATATTTTTTTCAAACGAACGGTTAAAAGCATTGCTTAAAACAAATTCTTTCACCCGCGTGGGGTTTTGAACGTGGATTTCGTGGAACTTTTGCTTTTGGTCTTTCCAGCCTTCATTTCCAACGGCGCGCCAGTGGTTTTCGGCGGCGGTGCGACAGTTGATTTTGGAATGAAGTTTTTCGACGGAAAACGCGTTTTCGGCGATTCCAAAACCGTTCGCGGTCTTGTTTCCGGGATAGTCGCGGGAACGCTGGCCGGCGCGATCGTGGCATTACTCTTTCCTTTCATGCCGTGGTTTTCGGTTGAAGACAAGATTATCCTGGCCTTTTTCGCCTCTGCCGGAGCAATGGCTGGAGACTTGCTCGGCAGTTTCGTGAAACGCCGTTTGGGTCTTGCACCCGGATCGCAGTACTTTCTCCTCGACCAGTTGTTGTTTTTGGTCGTCGCCCTGCTTTTTATAGCATACTCCCAACCCGTAGTCTTCAAGCTGTTGAACGGGTGGGACGTGCTTTGGCTTTTGGTCTTGACTTATTTCCTGCACTTGTTTTTCAATTGGCTTGCGCACAAGATGCAGTTGAAGAAAGTGCCGTGGTAAGTTATGGACGTACGGAAAACCAAACGCCCTTTTTTCTCCCTGTCGGAAAAAGAAAAGCACTTTTTGTTTTATTTCACCACCGTTTTCTCGTTGATTTTCGCACTCCTCAAGCTTGCCGAGCCCAGGCCAGTCAATCTGCTCGTAGCCCAACTGCAAGAGTCCCTCCTTTCAAGCGCCGGCTACGGCGTGCTGAGAGACGGAGCGAGCTTGGTGGTGGAAAATGCTGCTTTCGAAATAGTCGTGGACTGCAGCGGCTTGGTAATGATGGCCCTGTTTTTCGCGCTGCTTTACGCCACTAAAACCCGCATTCCACACTTGCGCATGCTCGGCTACTTCGCCTTCTTTTTCACCTTCAACCTGCTCCGCGTAGCTTTCACTATAGCCGTGGGCGCGGAGTACGGCCCGCAGGCGATAGACGTGGTGCATCCGGCATTGTGGTTCGTAGACTCGGGACTAGTTTTCGGCTGTTGGGCGAAAGAATACGGGCTGTTCAAGAGGCTTTAAAAAACGGCAAAAGCTTTAAAGCGAAAGCGCGACAGGGTTTTATTGAAAAGGGGGCGTGCAGGATGGAGTTGAAGAGCGTTCTAATGGGCTTGATGGTGGCGTTTTCCCTTGCCCCGTTAGCAAGCGCTTCACACAATTACTATTACGAGTACAACAACTATTACTACAACAATTACAACTACGGCTACCCCTACCAGTATTCGTACGGCTATTTCTACTATCCGTACGGCTATTACTACGGTTGTTACGGCTACAACTGCGGGCGTTACTACGACTATTACTACCCCGTTGCGTACGGCACGTACTATCCATACCAGTACAACTGCTACTACGACTACTACGGGTATTACCGCTGCTGATTTTTTTTAAACAACGAAACTCTTTAATTTTCAGTCTAGCCTTCTAATTACTGGCAGTTTAAGGTGTAGGACGCTTTGGTTTTGCTTGAAATTATCGCTGCGACTTTGCTCGTCAGCGTGCTTTCTTTGGTTGGAATAGTTTTCGTTGTCAGCAAGACTGCGGAAAAGAACTTGGGCTTGTTTGTGAGCTTTGCTGCAGGAACAATGCTCGCAGTTGTTTTTCTTGACTTACTTCCAGAGTCCCTGGAGGCGGGCGGCACGCTTGAATACGCCTTGCTCGGAGTAGTCCTGTTTTTCGTCCTGGAAAAAATCTTGTTCTGGCACCACCATCATTCCAAAACCCACCGTCACCCTTTCACAACGCTCAACCTCATCGGCGACGCCATCCACAATTTCCTCGACGGGACGATAATAGCCGCAGCCTTCATTCAAGACTCAATGCTTGGCTTTACTACGACAATCGCGGTGGCAGCGCATGAAATTCCGCAAGAGTTCGGAGATTACACCATACTGCTTTACGGGGGCATGACGCAAAAAAAGGCGTTGCTTTTCAACCTGCTTTCAGCCTTTGCTGCAGTCGTGGGTGCTTTGGTCGTGTTTTACTTTTCATCTGTTGTGCCCAACCTTTCGTCAGTCCTGCTTCCCCTATCGGCAGGAGGGCTGATTTACATTGCCTGCACCGACCTGATTCCCGAGTTGAAGAAAGAAACTGCGTTGAACAAATCCGTGATAGAATTCGCTTCCTTCCTTTTCGGCGTAGTCTCGATTTGGATAATCATACTTTTGTTTGAATAGCAAAGCATTTTCAAACCCCGCGGGCATATGTTTTTTTTCGATTTCCAGTTGCAGCCCCGTAGTCTAGCGGCCCAGGATAACGGACTCTGAATCCGTGGACGGCGGTTCGAATCCGCCCGGGGCTATTTCTTATTAACATCCTCCAGTAGAATTGTATTCGAATGATGACTAGAGGTACTTCTGATCGCGAAAGCGAGTTGTGATGAAAATAGAGTCATCTGATTTGCTTTGGCTTAGTTCCCGCGGGGTAGTAGCATACGCTTAAAAGGTTGTATAAAAGAAAACAATTCGTGTAGAAACAGACAAGAGGCTTGGGGAAAACGAACCTTTAGCTTCCTCTTTTTCATATTCTAAGCCCTTTTTACGCCTTTTCTAAACGAAACAAGGCAGCTTAAGCTCTTTTTAGCGAAAGGTTTTTTAATGCGTGTTGCGTGAGCAATAGCGAAGGCAGAAAAGTTCTCCCGTAAGGGAGAGAGACTGTGGTGCGAGGGCAGGCAAACTCCCAGGCGTTATCGCCTTTTTATGTTGGCATTGTCCTCTCGCAACCACTCTTTAGATTTTTGGTTTCACCGTGACAACATGATTTCTTCAAAAACACGTTTAGCAGATTCTTTGCCGCCTTGGAGAGTACCTAAAGGTTTGGAACCTTTAGCCGTCTGGATTCAGTTGCATGAAAGCGGTGGGCTAACCGCAAAGCAATTAAAAAAACATTTCCCTCAGATACGCAAGAAACAACTCGGGCTTTTTGTAGAGCTCTTGTTTACTGAAGGTTTTATCTATAAAACGCCAAACGGCTACCTTAGAACCTGCACTTTCTAGAAGTTGAAGCACATTAAAAATTTGGATAACCACTGGAAAGGCACTCTGATTAGGTTTTTAAGCTAGGCTTCAGCGATTTCTTTCCAATGCACTCGCAGTTAGGCTATTCGCAGTTGAATCCTTTGCAGGCAAAAGCGTTAGCCGATGGACTGCTTTCCAGCGAGCGCGCGGTCGTTTCGGCCCCGACTGCAAGCGGGAAAACTCTTTTGGCGTTAATGAAAATCCTCGACAACTACAAACGCACTAAAACAAAGGCGTTGTACATCGTCCCGTTGCGAGCGCTGGCGAGCGAAAAGCACGACGAGTTTGTGGAAAAGCTTTCGCCCCACGGTTTGAGCGTTGGAATTGCGACTGGCGATTTGGATTCCTCTTCGGAGCAACTGCATTCTTTCGACGTTATCGTAGTGACAAGCGAAAAGATGGATTCGCTTTTGCGCCATAACCCAAAGTGGATCGAGAGCGTCGGGCTCGTGATAGCGGACGAAGTGCATTTGATGGGCGACGACTCGCGCGGAGCTACGCTCGAAATAGTCCTTGCAAAGCTGCTGGGAAAAAACTGCAAAATCCTTTGCCTTTCCGCGACCATTCCCAACGCTTTGGAAATTGCGGATTGGCTTGAAGCGAAATTGATTCAAAGCGACTACCGCCCCACGCCGTTGCACTTGGGCGTTTTCGACGGGGAAAAACTCGAAATTTCGGACGGACGCGCCAAGGAAAAGCTCGACGGGATAAAGGGCTTGATTGAAAGCGCGCTGAAGGAAAAGAAAGACGCGCAAGTGTTGGTTTTCGTTTCTTCGCGCCGTAATGCCGAATCGTTTGCAAGGGAATTGATTCCTTTGGCTTCAAAGTTTCTTGACGGGGCAGAAAAGGAAGAGTGCGAATGGCTTTCGGAAAAAACCCTGAAAGCGTTAGGCACGCCCACTTCGCAATGCGAAGCGCTTGCCGAATGCTTGAAACACGGAGTAGCATTCCACCACGCTGGGCTTCCGTCCGGCCAACGCAAGCTCATTGAAACCGGCTTCAAGAAAGACCGGTGCGTGAAAGCGATAGTATGCACGACCACCCTCGCGATAGGCATCGACTATCCGGCGTCATGGGTTATCGTGAAAGACCTCAAGCGTTTCAACGGCGCTTTCGCCGAATTCATTCCCGCGTTGGAATGCGCCCAAATGGTCGGGCGAGCCGGGCGCCCCAACTACGATTCGAAAGGAGTGGGAATATTCTGCTGTTCTTCCGCCGAGCGGAACAAAGTTAAGGAAAAATACGTTTTCGGCCCGCTCGAAAAAATTCATTCCAAGCTTTCCAGCGAGCCCGTGCTGCGCAGCCACGTGCTTGCGTTGATAGCGTCGGACTACTGCCGAGATTTCAAAACGCTTTATTCGTTTTTCGAAAAGACTTTCTTCGCGTTCCAATACGTGAACATGGAAGAACTGTACGGCATTATAGAGAAAATAGTCGCGGATTTGAAGGACATGGATTTCTTGAGGGAGAAAGGCGGGTTGCTTTTGGCAACGCCGCTCGGGAAAAGGGTGTCGGAGCTTTACATCGACCCTGCCAGTGCGTATGCTTTCGTGGAATTCACCAAGAAAGCGAAAACCAATCCTTTCGATTACTTGATGGCGCTGCAAAATGCGACGGAATCCCGCCCGCTGTTGAGCGTAAAGCAAAACGAGGAGAACGAATTGTGGGAAGAGTTGTACGGCTTGCTGGACGACAAGGAAATAGTAATGCTGGAAAGCGATTTCGAGGCAGTCGAAAAATTCAAGACTGCCAAGGTGTTGAACGCTTGGATTAACGAGGCGAGCGAAGCGGACGTTATGGAGAAGTTCGACTTGCCGCCAGGCGCGTTGCACTCTCGCGCGCTTAATTCCGAGTGGCTTTGCTATTGCATGCAGGAAATAGCGTTTTTGTTGAACCAAACCACTGCATACAAAAACGCGAAAATACTCTCGCGCAGGATAAAGCACGGGGTCAAGGAAGAATTGCTTGATTTGTGCAGGATTCGCGGGATAGGGCGCGTGCGCGCGAGAAAGCTTTTCGACAAGGGCGTCAAAAGCGCAGAACAGTTGAAGAGAATGGACCGTGCGGAAGTAAGGAAACTCGTGCGTCCTTAGCCACACTTCTTTCTAGACCTGTATATGAGACCGTGAAGTTCGAAAATGCTGCCGCAAGTCAGGAAAGCGTATTTGGGCATTTGAATACAAATAAAAGGCAATCGGGGCAAATAATTCTTGTATTTTTAACGTTAATTACGAGGTTCTATACTATGGGTGCAAGACCGCGCAAGTGGAAAAAGAAAGGGCACATGAGATGGAAGTGGATTAAGAAGAGAAGAAAACGCTTGAAGAGAAAGCAAAAGCGCAGGATTGGAGAACTTTAAGCCTAGCGTTCGACGTACCTGCCGCGTTGCTTTATTTCTGCGAACCGCGCCACCACGGCTCGGGAGTTTTTCTTTGCTTTAGCGTAAGCCTTCAGGAAAATGGAGAATTCGCGCGTAGAAACTGTTTTCTCGAATAACACCAAGTCCGTCGCGTAGTCTTCCACGCTTTGCGAGAAAACCGAAAGCCCGAAATCGATTATTTTCACTCGCGCGCCGTCTACGAGGATGTTGCTTGTGGTGAAATCGCCGTGCGCTATTCCCGCCTCGTGCACGGACGCAAGCTGCCTTCCGATTTCTTTCAAAACCGCGCTGGACAAGGTTGCATTCTTGGCAAGAACGCCTTTTTCGAACGAGAAAACCACTTGCGCGTCTTTCGCGTCTATAAAACGCGGAGCGCTCACGCCTTTTTCGTTGAGCCTTTGCAAAACGCGTTCTTCCCTGCGCGTGCGGTTTTTTCTCAGCTTGTGGTCCAAAACAGAGTGGCGGTATTTTTTTTCCAGGCGTTTTTTGACTACAACCCGTTTGCCTTTGAGCTTGGCCAGGAATAGCACTGCTTCCGCTCCCTTGCCAATGATTTTGCCTCTCATGCTGTTTTTTCCTACTGTTCTTTGGAAAGCTCGCGGAGGATGTCTTGGATGTTCAAGGGTCCTTCTCTGACCACGATGGGTTGCTTGTCGCGCAAGTCGATTATGGTCGAGGGGCGGATTGGGGGGAGGTTTCCTCCGTCAACCATCAACTCCACTTTGCCGTTGAACGTTTGCTTGATGTCTTCAAAACGGTATATTGGCGTCCTGCCCGAGAGGTTGGCTGACGTTGCGACAAGCGGAACCCCTGCCTCCTGCGCCATTATTCGCACGAAATCCTTTCCGGGAATTCGGAACGCGACGCCGATTTCCTTGGGCCAGAACTCGTCGGGCATTTTGCTGCCTTTCTTGTCCAAAACCAGGCTCAAAGGCCCGGGCATGAACGCTTTGATGAGTTTCCTGGCGCTGTCGTTCAAAACGAAGTACTCTTCGGCCATGCGCAAGTCGCTTATCACTATCGGGAATGGCTTGTACGCCTCCCTCTCCTTGGCTTCGTAAATCCTTTTGACCGCCTTTTCGTTGGTCGCGTCGCAGCCTATGCCGTAGCTCGTTTCCGTGGGGAAAGTCAGCGTCCCGCCTTTTTGGATTACGGAAACGCACTGGTCTATGACTTTCGCCATTTTTTCCATATCGTGCTCTAACTTCATGATTTTAGTCTGCATGATTGCCCACCTTTGAAACAAATTTCTTTTGAAAGGAATTTAATACTTTACATTACGGCATTCAAGCCCAAGTTATTTCCTGCGCTTCCGGGCGCATGCGCTGGCTTATCTCGTTTTCGCCCGGAATGAAGCTGGCGGAAAGCATTTTCGCGCCCACGAGCGCGATCATCGCGCCGTTGTCTCGGTTGTACTCGTCGCGCGTGGAGCCAAACTTCGCCTTGTTTTCCTTCGCCATTGCCGAAAGCATTTCTTTCAAACGCGTATTGCACGCCACTCCCCCGCAAACCAAAACCTCGTTTTTTTGCGAGTGGAGCAAAGCGCGTTCGGTCGCTTCGGTGAGGATTGCGAAAACGGTTTCCTGCACGGAAAAGCAAACGTCTTGCAAGCGCACTTCCCCTTTCTCCACGCGAGGCTTGAAATTGCGGGCGCAGTGCGTAAGCAGTCCCGTGAAGCTCACGTTCATCCCTTTGATGGTGTAAGGCATTTCCAAAAACTTCTGCCCTTGCGAAGCGTGGTGCATTACTTCGACGGCGTTGTTCAGCCCGAACTCGCGCGCGAAAACGTCCAGGAAATTCCCCACGCCCACGTCCAGCGTCTCGCCGAGCACGCGATAGCGTTTTTCGCCGGGGTCCAAAACAAGTATTTGCGTGTTTCCGCCGGAAACGTAAAGCACAAGCGGGTCGCGCAACCCGCACTCCCACTTTCCCACTTCGATGTGGGCGATGCCGTGGTGCACGGGAAGCAGGGGGACTGAAAGCAGCTCGGAAAGGGTTCTGGCGCCCACGAAACCCACCCTCAAGGCGTGCCCGATGCCCGGCCCTTGAGAAAACGCTATCCCGTCAAGCTCAGGAAGCTTGCAGCGCGACTGCTTCAACGCATTTTGCACCGTCTTCTTGAAAACGCGCGCGTGGTGTTCCGCAAGCAGCCTGGGCACGAAGCCCTTTTTCGTGTGCGGGACTTTAGAAACGGCGTTGGCTTTGATTGAAATGCGTTCGCCTGCTTCGGCGATTCCCGCGCCCAGCGTGTGCGCCGTGCTTTCAATCCCCAAAACCGTGCACGCCTTTCCCACTCTCCCTCCTCCCCCTTGCTCTCAAACGTAAAACAAAACGAGCGTTATTGAAAAAATGTTGTAGAACGAGTGTGCAGCTATGGCCGAGTAGATGTCCTTGTTTTTCTTTACGTAAAGCCCCAGGAGCACGCCTACAGCCAGCGCCGCGAGGATTTCAGAGATGCTGGCGTAGCCGTAGTGGAACAGGGCGAAGAGGACGGCTTGCAATACCACGCCCATGCGCTTGAGCAGGTACCCCCGAAAAAGCAGTTCTTCTCCTATGGGTCCTATTGTTACTGCCATGAGTAGCGCGAGGGGTTCCTGGGCGGTTATGATTTCAACGACAATCTCGTTGTCCAAAAGCCCGAGCAGGTTCAGGATGATGCCCTGGAGGACGAGGATGAAGAACGTTACGGCGAAGAGCTTCAAGCCTTGAAAGAGTGTTTTAGCCCAGTTCAGCTTTCCCAGCAAAAGTTCTTTCCTGAAGTTTTTCTTTCCTTCGAGCTTCAGGAGAAAGAACGGCGCCGCGAGAATTGCTAGGCTGAAGGCTATGGCTTTCAAATTCACTTCGAGTATTCCGTTCATGGTCTGAATAGCATTCACGCGATTAGGGCGTTTAAATGTTGGTTTACTGCTTTTCCATGTAGCCGCACTTTCCGCACGAAAGGCGGTTTTTGTGCTCGGCGAGCTTCACGCCGGCCCCGCACTTGGGGCAAGAGCGTCCGGCCTTGTAGGGCTTGAACTTTTTTTCCTTCTTTGCTTTTTCAGCCATAAAAACACCTTATGCTTTTGCTTCAGCTTGGGCTTTAGGCGCTGCCAAGCCCCTTTGCATTCTCCATTCTGGCTCGAACGAAGCCGCCTTCTCGGCGGAAGCGTAAACCCTGGCTTTGACGGTGACGTTTTTCGACCCGAACTTCTGCTCGATTTTTTCCACGACTACCTCGCCTTGGAATTTCTTCTTCAACTCTTCCAAAACCTGTTTCCTGGACGGGGTTCCCGCCGGAGTGTCGATTTCGACCGTTATTTCCTTCCTTTCGAAAAGCTTGTTTTCCTTTTCTTCAACAACCTTCATTTTTTGCATCACTTTATTTTCAAGGCGTATTTTCCGGGAGTGGTGGCGTTCACTGCTTTGGCCACTTCGGATTGCTCCGGCCCGAGAATCACTATGTAGCCTTCGAACGTTTTCGTCAAATCGGTGGACTGGTCCGCGGGGCAAACGTCGCCCTGGACTATGCGTCTGCATTTCCTGCAAGCTTTTTCCATCCCTTATCCTCTCTTCCTTTCTTTCCTTTCTTTACCGGCCCTTTCCTTCTTTTTTTCCGACAGGCCTTCGGGCCTGCTGGTCAAGGCGATTTTGCTCGCCGCAATCGTGTCCTTCAAGCTTACCGTCGCGATTTTCGCTCGCAGCTTGTCCCCCTTCTTGACGTTCTTCTTGGTCTCCCTTCCGACCAGGTTCCCGGTTTTCTTGTCGAAGCTGAAAAAGTCGTTCGCGATTTGCGAAACGTGAATCAGCCCGTCGACCGGCCCTATGCGCACGAACGCGCCGAACTCGACGATTTCGGTCACCTCGCCGTCAACGACTTCGTTGATTTGCGGCTCGTAAACCAGCGCGTCAAAGTCGACGTCAACATACGCGGCGCCATCTC
Source organism: Candidatus Norongarragalinales archaeon (assembly GCA_038884755.1). GTDB lineage: Archaea > Micrarchaeota > Micrarchaeia > Norongarragalinales > Norongarragalinaceae > UBA10210. The sequence continues at coordinate 639,456 of JAWABJ010000001.1, read as the reverse complement.
CCTGTAAGACTTTCCCCGAGCTTTTTATGCGCGCGTTGTCGACGCTCACCACTATGCCCAATTCCTTGTCGACCGTCCTTTCCAGCTGTTCGCGCAGCATGGACAAGGCCGCGTCCTTCATCTTCAACCCGAACAGGTTTGGCGGAATGCGGACTGTTTGTTCGATAGTGACGAGTTTGTACACGAAACACACCCCTAGAAAGCATTAAGGAAAAAACAAATCGGCTCGGCAAGCTAGAGCCCTAGCTTGTTGTTTTTCAGCGAAATAACTTGGATTCCCGCCCTTTTTAACCTTTTTTTCAAGGCGAAATCGCGCGTTGCAACCACCCCATTGTTCGCCTTCGCCCACGATTCGATCAAGCCATCCGCCTTTCCGCTCCCGCCAACGACGCGAAAGCCGTTGTTTTTCACGTATTCTTCTATGTGCCTGAACGCCGCCTTGCGCTTTGCCTTGATTTCGTCCATGCTTTGCTTGAGCACGTAAAGCTCTGCGTACAAGTACGTTTCCTTGATGAGGCCGGCGAAATCGGTCTTGTTGTCTAGAAACGCAAGCAGAACGTTTGTGTCCATGAGAACCTTCATTTTCACACGCCCTCAAAGGAAGCGGAGTAAAGAGGAGAAACGTAGTTTCTCCTTTTAGCGGGCTCGGTGGGATTCGAACCCACGACATGCTGGTTAAAAGCCAGCCGCTCTGCCAAGCTGAGCTACGAGCCCATTGTTTCCGCGATGCTATAATTCTTTTGTCCCGCCGTTTTAATCGCTTTCTTTCAAAACCGCGAGCACGTCGCTCAAAACCTTTTGCGGGCTTTGCTCGCCGTTTATTTCCAGAATCAGGTCTTTCTCCCGGTAGTAGTCGACGAGAGGCGCAGTCTGCCTTTCGTAAATTCCCAAACGCTTTTCTATCACTTCGGGCTTGTCGTCCTCGCGAATGCCGAGCCTCCCGCCGCACTTTTCGCACGCGTTTTTCGCATATTCCGCAGTGTAAATCTTGCCGCACTGGCTGCACACCCTACGCCCTGAAAGCCTGCGCACTATTTCTTTTTTCGAGGCTGTCAGCAAGAGCACTGCGTCGAGTTCCATGCGCATTTCGGAAAGCATGGCGTCCAAAGCGATTGCCTGCGCGGTAGTGCGAGGAAAACCGTCGAGCACGAAGCCTTTCGCGCAATCGCCTCGCCCGAGCCTATGCCTTATTACTTCAATCATCATTTGGTCTGGAATGAGAGTTCCCGAGTTTATTATCGGCCCGATTTCTCTTCCCAATTTTGTTTCTTCCGCAACTTCCTTTCTGAGCATGTCGCCTGTGCTCAAGTGTGGAATGTTCTTGGCTTGCGCGAACATCACGCCAAGCGTTCCTTTCCCGCTTCCCGGGGGCCCCAAAAGCACCACGCGCATCCAGCACACCTTTTACTCCAATAGTTTTGCGGTTCCGTACAACCGCCAGCGGTTTTCGGCCCTGCGCATGACCGCAATGCGCGAGCTCTTGTCGAGGCAGATTGGCTTTTTCAAGGAGATTTTCACGACGTTTTTCTTTTGCTCGGCCACGAATCCGACCGTCGTTGCAGTTCCCGCTCCCAAGACCAGAGGCTCGCTGGGCTTGAACGATTCGGTGAACTTCTGGAGCATTCTCTTCATTTGCGTTATTTCCATCTTGAACTCGGAATAGACTTTGGGCAGAGTTTCTTTATTTCCCAAAACGTTTCCTACTAGAGAGTCCGAGTGTGTGAGCGCAGGGTCCAACTGCGTTCCAACCGCAATAAGCCCGCCGGGCCTCGCCTCCTCAAGCTTTTCGTTTTCAGCAAACAAGGAAACGATTTTCGTGGTCAACGGCTGGTAAGTTTCTTTTTCTTTTTTCACGCGCAGTGCTCCGGGCAAAATCGTTACTTCGTCGCCGACGCGCAAAACCCCTTCGGTTATGCTTCCGCCCACCACTCCGCCAGTGAGCTTCGAGATTTCTTTTCCGGGTTTGTTGACGTCGAAACTGCGTGCTATGAGCATTTTACCCTGCTTTCCTTCCCCCGCGCGTTCGGGGGTGGGAATGGTTTCTTCGATGGTTTGAATCAATGCGTCGAGATTACCGCCGACGTTCGCCACGAGCGGCACTACGGGCGCGTCTTGCAACGTGCTTCCCTTCAAAAACTCCTTGATTTGCTTGTAGTTCTCCAAAGCCTTTTCCTTTGAAACCAAGTCGACCTTGTTTTGAACTACCACCACGTTCTTGATTTCAGCCGCCTCGAGAATCATCAAATGCTCTATGGTTTGCGGCTGGGGGCACTCTTCGTTCGCCGCAATCAAAAACAACGCGCCGTCCATTATGCTCGAAGCGGCGATTACGGTAGCCATGAGCGTTTCGTGGCCGGGCGAATCCAAAAACGAGACTTTGCGCAAGGCTTTCGATTCCTTGCCGCAGTTTTCGCACTTCGGCTTTACTGAATAGCACTGCGGCTCGGGGCAAGAGGAGCATTTGTAGAAAACGGCTTCGGAATAGCCGAGCTTGATCGTGATGCCGCGCTTCAGCTCTTCGCTGTGCGTGTCCGGAAACTTGCCAGTCAAAGCCTGGACTAGCGTGCTTTTGCCGTGGTCCACGTGCCCTATCGTTCCAATGTTTAATTCCGCTTGCGCCATTGCTAAACCCACTCTTTTTGAACCCTAAAAAAGAGAACAAAATAATTGCTTTGCGGGAGTTAAAAACACTTTTCAAAAAGTAAGTTTATTATCCCCCTGCGAAGCAAATCATTCCCATGGACGAAATCGCGCGGATTCTGTACAAGCACTGCGACGACCACCGTTTCAGCATAACGCCGGTTCACGCCAATCTCAAGCCTCCCGAAGGGTTTAAACTGCCAGCGTCTTACCACATTCAAGCGCAAACCGTGACGCCGCACGGCAAGAGCGAAATCCTGAGGCTTTTGAGAGAAAACCATGATGTCGTCGGGCACTACTACGACGAAAGAAACTGCGTCCTCGTAGCTACTGTCGAGGAAAAGCAATAGCTCATGCCTTTCCCTTCAGCCTATGCTCCACGAACTCCTTGTCAAGCGCGTTCAAAAACGGAATCAACTTTGGGCCTTTGTCGCGCGAGATGAAAATCCTGTAAGCCGCCTTGTAAAACTCTTGCACCGAAATCCCGTGCCCAGCGCAGATTTCCTTCACTTTCTCGGACTGCCCGCTCTCGTCCAAATTCAAGTAATTCGAGTATTCCGCAAGCGCTTCCCTCGCCTTGTCGGAAACGCCGTTCCAGTCGGCGTGCTTTGCGATAGAGATTTTCGCGTTCTCGTCAGCGAATTTTTCCAACCACAGTTTGGCGTAAGCAACCCTTTCCGCCAGCTCTTCGCTTTCTTCCTTCGTCAATTCCGCGCCTTTGTGCTTTTCGATTGCTTTCGCAACGTCAACGCCTGGAACTTGCACCAAAAACGCGACGAAAGAAAACTGGGGATGGAAATGCTCTTTCGGTTTTCCGTGCAGTTGGCTCAAAGCGAAAATGCGGGGGACGTCCGGGTCGCGGCTTTCCTCTTTCCCGAAATACACGCGCGAAAACTTGTCCCAATCGTCGTACAATCGTGGAATGGTTTCTCCTTCTGGGTTGAACTCAATCGCAGTTTTGGGCTTGTATTTCGTGAAAACGAAGCGAAGCAATTCCGGCGGAAGGGAATCGCTTACGCTTTTTGCGCTCAACCCTATGCCTTTCGAGGAAGACATTTTCCTTCCCCCGAACAAAAAGAACTCGTACGGGAAATTGTAGGGCGCGGGATAATTGAAAACTTTTTCGGTTATTTCGTTGGAAACGTCGCGCGCCCCTCCCGAAGCATAATGGTCTTTCCCTGCGCCTTCAATCGTAACTTCGTAAAGCTTGAATTGCGCCGCCCACTCCACTTTCCACGTTAGTTTTGCGTTCCCGTCGAACGGGCTTATGCGAGCGTCTTGCTTGCACCCGTCGGCGTATTTCGCCCCAACACAAGCGTAATGCACTGTTTTTCCGTCGAAATCCGTGACGTGCGTAGTCCCTATCTTCCCGCATTTTTCGCATACCACGTTGATGGGCAGCCAGCCTTCCTGTTTTTTTGCCCCGCTGATGCGAACGTTTATCTCGCGGATTTTCTCAGCATTTTCTAAAGCTATTCGCACGAACTCGTTCATTTTCCCGCTGTGGTATGCCTCTGAAGCCCAAACGATTTTGGGGTTGCACCCTAGTTTCTCAAAAACTTCCTTGAATTCCAACGCATAATATTGAGCGAGGGAGTCGAACCCTTTTTCCGGAGAAGGAATATTACATAAGGGCTCACCCATATACTTTCGATACGATTCAGGCAGGTCGGGCGGAAACCCGTCCATGGGGTCGAAATCGTCGAAACGATAGACGTACTCGCTCTTCTGCCCGCTGTCGAGAACGGCCTTGTGAATCAAATCGTGGATAACCAGCCCGCGCAGCGAGCCGACGTGTATGCGCCCGGAAGGCGTTTTTGCGTCGCCCACTACGTGCTTTCCTTTATACGCTTTAGCCTCGCGTGCTATTTGGTCGGCCCAAAACATGTCGTGTTTTTCTTTTTCGCTCATATGACCGCATCCGCTCTGTTCGTGAGCGTTTTTTTTAGGGTTGAATCCACTCTATCTCGTAATATTCGTACTTGCTTTTTGGAAGCTCGATTCGCTTGACCCTGTAATACGTTATGCTCGTCTCTCGGTCGCAAATCGCAAGAATCAAATCGAGGCCTAGTTCTTTCGCGCGTTCTATAGCGCGAGCCAGCTCTGCGCCTCCGATTTCCTCTTCTTCGCTCAAAGCCATCATGACAAATTTGGGTTTGTCTTCCTTAGGATTTTCAATCAAACCTCCTTTTTTTCGATGGTAAAGCAGGAAGTCCAATTCTTCGCGCTCGACGCGCTTTTCACCTGGAATCGCAAGAATGAATGTTTTTCTAACTCCATGGGCTACTCTTATAGCGCGGCTCCACTCGCTTATGAGCATTTTCGCCTCGCGCGGAAAAACGTGAATCACGTGTTTCGAGTGCATCCATTCCCCCTGCTCTAACGAAGGCGCCGCACCGGGAAAATACAGCCGGAAGTGAGTTCCGAATTTGAATCCCGTTTTCACGACAAACCCGCGCAGGCGAAAGTCTTCGTAAACGCTATACAACGACAAAAAGTCGGCGCGCCTCGCCAATGCTTCCTGCACCATGCGTTTTTCCTGGATGTTGCATTTCAGCGAAGCGTGCTTCATCAAAAACAGCGTTTCGTAAGCGTCAAGCTTGAGGAGTCTGCCGTGTTTTTTCGCCTTGTACGTGCCCCACTGCCCGAACCAGTAATTTTCGAATAAAACCTTGTCTTCTTCCTCGTCGAGAGTGGTCATGAGGTCGTCGTTGAAAAACAAGCCCTTGCCCTTGATTTTGTGCGGCGCAAAGTCTTTCGAAGGGTATTTTACTACCGGAGAGCGGCCGTAATTGTCTTGCGCTTCGCTTATGCTACGTGCGATTAGCCCCCTGTCTCGCCAGTCGCGATAGCAGAAATATCGAGCCAAAAACTTGCGCTTGTCGCGGTGGTCGAACGCAAGCTGGTTGAAATCGATTTTCTTTTCATTGCGCATGACTTCAGCGTTGCGCACGTCCGACAGGTATAACGCTTCCTCTGGACTCAACAGTAGCTTGTTTTTCTTTCCGTCCACGCCTTCTCCGAAAAACCCTTTGTTCAAGGATTCCACGGATGCGGCGTCCGAAGCTATCGCCTTGCCGTCGATTATCTCGAGTTTTACTGCCAACGCCAATCTCCTCCGGAAGCGCTTTGCAGCGCTTCCGATTGAAGTTTTTTGCTATAGAAATTAAAAGGTAAAACTGTTTTTTAATTCCCTTGTCTTATGAATTGAGTATGCAAAAGCGCGGTCAAGTTTCGGTCGAGTACATGGCCATGGTGGGATTGAGCCTGGCGGCTTTCTTCGTCATCTGGCTTTACGTGAATTCTTCAAACGCGGCCGTGCAGCAGGACTTGAAAGTTGGTTTTGGGAAGCAGGTCGTCACGCGGCTGGCGGACGCGGCGAACTTGGTTTTCGTGCAAGGCACGCCCGCGAAAATGTTTGTTGAAGTGAACAATCCAGACGGAGTTCTTTCGGCGAGTCCTTCTTCCAACGCGACTTGCTCAAGCCGCGAAATAATGCTGGTTTTGACGGCGTTGGACGGGAAGACCACGCAAGTGTTCGCGCCGGTTTCAGGCAACGTTTCCGGGGACTTGTCTTTCCTCGTCGGAAAACCGGGCTTGAGGCGCATTCAAGTGGAGGCAGTTGATTTCAACGGGTTTCCGTGCGTGTTGATTTCCGGGTGAGATGGGCTTATGCGCAACCAAGTTTCCGTGGAATTGCTTTCCCTCGTCGGAATACTTTCTCTCGTGCTTGTTCTCGTGGTAGTGTTGTCCTTCGTCATTTCCCAACAGCTGAACACCCAGAAAACCTCTTCGGGCGGGGCGGACTTGTGCGTTTTTCTTGCGACTGAAGTTAACACCGCGGCTTCGCTGGGCGAAGGGTACGAGCGCTCTTTCGTAATGCCTTTCGTCTACACTCAATTTCCTTACTCGATTGAATTCGACAACAACGAGCGGCGGGTGGGGGTGAGTTGGAGCGGCGGGGGGTGTTCGACACCTTTGCTCGCCAACGTTTCGGGCGCGGTAAGCCAAGGCCCGAATTTCATGCGTTTTGAAAACGGAGTGGTGGTTTTGAATTGAACCGCAAGGCACAAATTTTTTCGCTGGACTTCGTTTTCAGCATAGTGGTTTTGGTTTTGATACTGTCTCTGCTGGGCTCGACCTGGCTCAGCCTGCAGTCTTCCATCTCGCAGCAAGAGGACAGGCGCAGGGCGTTCGAAACTTCGGCGTTGGCTGCCGATTTCCTCGTCTCTTCTCCCGGCTACCCCGAGGATTGGGAAGATTCTGCCGGCCTTTCCCTTGCGAACGTTTCCAACGTGGGCTTGAAGGGAAACAAAGGCATTTCCTTGAAAAAACTCCTGGCCTTGTTCGACGTTTCTTCAGACTACCTAGCTTTCAAGGCGAAGGCGGGAATGCAGCGTTTCGACTACAGGCTTTCGTTTTACGAAAACGTTTCAGACCCCCGGCCCGCGTTGAGCGGCATAGCTAGAGAGCCAATCGCTTATTTCGCTTCCGACTCGCGCGATTTTTTCGAAACCATCAACCAGGCGAACGTCACGTGGGATTACTACTGGGGGCAGGGCGTACTGGCGCAGCCGGACTGGGGCTCGTCGAGAAACCAGTACGGTGGGGAAAAGGCGGGCGTTTTCAATTCCATGCTAGCAAACCAGAGTTCGTACAATTCAATCGTGGTCGAGTCTCCGGAAATGGCTTTGGCACTGGTAAACCAAACTTTGCTCGAGAAATTTTTTGATGAAGGGGGCGTGTTGGTTTACCTTGCCGGCAATGCTGAAGGCGAACTGTTGATAGGAAACCTCAGCATGTTCTTCAGGAAGGCTGCCGCTGCGGTTAACGGCGTGGTGCAAGAGAAAGGGTTTTTCCTGCATAACACCAGCGTGGGCTCCAACGTCACTTCCGCGGGACGTTGGGTGGCGTTCTCTCCCAACGGCGTTTCCCCGCAAATTTTCGTTTCCAACGCCACCAACGCTTCGGAAGCCGTTGTCGCAAGCTGGGAATACAGACTGGGGAAAGTGTATTTTGCAAGCGATTTTCAGGCGGACTTTGCGGGTGTTCAGGGAAAGGACGTTTTCAACATAATCGGATGGAAGCTGGATTACGGAATCGCGCCTTACGCCAACGCTTCTTTCGTGATTCCGCAAACGCGTTTTGCGTTCATCGAAGGCGACAGGAGGATTCCGGTTGCCGCGACCCTGGTGTTGTGGAATGGTTGAATGGAGGAAGGGCATAGTTTTCACGCTGGACGCGGGCGTCGCGTTCCTGCTGCTGGTCTCAGTCTCGGCAGTAGTGCTCTTGTTTTCTTCCGTCAGCATAGTCCCGCAGGCGGTGCAAGAAAATTTGCACTTGAAGGCCAGCGATTCCGTGAGCGTGCTTTCCTTCGTCCAGGTTAGAGACGCAAGGCGGGAAGCGCCGGTCGCGCTGCTTTTCGATTCGGGCGTGGTCGGCGTGGAATCGTTGAACGAAACGCTCATGCAGCTTGTAGCCGACTTGTGGGCGTCGGGAGACGCGCAAAACCTTTCCCGCGCCCAGAACATAACCGACTTTTTCCTCTCCCGATTTTTCCCTGCTGGAAGCAACTACGCCGTTTACGCCTCTAACCAATCCATTTCCAACCGCACGCCCTCTGGCGATTATTCGGTGGCTACGGTAAGCCGGAATTTCGTTTCCGGAATTTCCTCCAACCGGAGCCTTGCGGTGGGTTGCGTCGCGCGCGCTTTCGTCCAAAAAATCCGAGGAAAGGAAGAGGCTGCCATAACGTACTTCGGCGGTTTCGAAGGCGAAGGCAACATAACCGCGGTAGTGCGTGGCGTTCCGGCTGGCGCGAACGTGTCGCGCGTTTCGATAGAAGCGAATGCAGGAACCAACTTTTCCTTGAGCTTGAACGGCGTCAACTGCGGCACGCTCAACAAAACCAGTGGGTTGTACGACGTGAACGAATGGACTTTCTCAACCGGGACCGCGTGCCTGAACGCCGCCGTCGCAGGCGCGGACAACGTTTTCGAGTTCAACTTTACCGGCGAAAACCTTTCCCTCAAGTATTTCGGGGGCGGTTTCGTGAAAATAACCTACAACACCACCGACCTCGCGCCAACCCAAAGCGGTTTCACGCGCTATTACTTCAACGGAGTCGATGGCGTAATAAACTACTACTCGTCGTTCTACATTCCGGGCAACATCACGCAAATCACGGGCTCGCTTCACCTGCTGAACAATTACACTACTTTTCTTACTATAGGCAACAAGACGGTTTACGAGGACAACGGCACGAACGAATCGCGCATCGTTTCCATACCCAACTCGAACTTTTCCGGCGCGTTTCCCGACTACCGCGAGATTAGCTTGAAAACAGTGCCGTTGCGTTTGGGAACCAAAGCGAACCTTACCGGCCGAGTGGGGAACGCTGACGTCGTGCTCATAACAGACGTTTCGGGAAGCATGGACTGGAGGATGGACCAGGACGGGGTGAGCGGGACTGCGAGGAATTGCAACGACCCGCTGCTTTACGACGATTCCACCAAGCGCATCAGCGTGGCGAAGTGCGTGGACCAGAATTTCGTGCAAAAGATTTTCGAGGGCGTAGGCAACCGCGTTGCGCTCGTTTCCTTCAGCGCTGGAATAAGCAACTACACCGAATTCACGAACGACACCGTGTATTTGAACAACACCATAAATTCCTATCCAGCCGGCGGGGGCACGTGCATCGCCTGTGCGATAAACAAGGCTTTCGAATTGATTGCACAGCAAAGCCCGGTGGGCAACAACCGCACGAAACACGTGATAGTGATGAGCGACGGGGTTGCAAACTACCGGGGCGCCGGGTGGTGCGCTTTGGACGACGCCGAGAGCAGCGGCTTGGAATACTTTCCCGGGGATTGGGGCGGGTTCGTCCACTACGACCCGTTCAACGCCTCCAATTGGACCGACTACTCGTACGGCGGTTCAAACGACGTTTTTTCCATCGCGCCTTTGAATTCCTCGTTTGCTGTTGCCGCGGGTTTGAGTGGGAAATTCTTCGGCTGGAACGGGACGGGGTGGAGTGAAACGCAAGACACGGGCTCCCACGATTTCTACGGAATATCGCTTTTGAATTCCACTTTCGGCTTTGCCGTAGGCACTTCCGGAAAGATATACCAGCTTAATGGCGGGTCTTGGGTGCAGAACACCGACCAGGGAAGCCAGACTTACAGGAGCGTTTCGGCGTGGGATGCCTCGAGCAACGTTTTGATTGCAGGGTATTCCGGCAGCACCGGACAGCTGCTGAAGTGGAACGGAGGAACGAGCTGGACTTTGACGTCGGTAAGCAACTACCAGTTTTACGACGTGAAACACGTGAACTCGTCGTGGGCTTTTGCAGTCGGGAGTTCCGGAAAGATTTACAGGTGGAACGGCGCCAATTGGGCGGAATACCAGGATACCGGCAGCCAGACTTGGCGCGCGCTGTCGGTAATAAACTCCAGCGCTGTTTACGTGGCAGGAAGCGGAGGCGCTATTTACAGGTGGGACGGCACTTCGTTCGCGAGTTTCGCTTCGCCCACCTCAACTCAAATCAACGGCATTTCCTTCTACAACGATTCGCTCGGGAAAATCGCGACTTCAAACGGCCTGATTTACGCCTATTCGGAGGGCGCGTGGGCGCTGGCACGGGATGCGCGTTACACCGGAACGCTTTCAAGGGCCGCGGATTGCAACGATGCTGATTCTTGCGGCACCGCCTTTTCCAGAAACTACGCCGCTCAAAACGCGAATTGGAGCTCGTGCAGGCTGAGGCAGTACTTGAATTCCACGAATTACGCGGTGGGCTTCGGGCCCGTTTCCACGTGCGCCTTGGGTAACACCACGCTGAGCGAAATAGCGAAGTGCGGCAACGGCACTTTCTTTGCAAGCTCTAACGCAAGCGAACTCGCGCAATTCTACACTTCCCTCGCGCAAGCCATAGTACAACAGTCCAACACTTCGCAAACAGTCACCATAGTCGGAGGCGTGCAAGCTTCCCTCTACCCAGATTCGTACTTGGACTTCGTTTTCGACCCGCAGTACTACCCGCCATACCAGTCGATTTCAATAAGCCGCTCGGCAAACCTCTCCACCTGCCAAGGCCCAGTCAACACGCCCGTTAACTTTTCCATATATGACTTCCGCATCGCTTCTTACTCCGCCGACAGGTGGACGAGCAACGTTTCCACCACAAACGCTTTGCTTGGTTTGAACAACGTCTTCAACCTCAGCGCTTACAACTCCACTTCATACTTCGGAGTGGGAGACCCGTTTCCCGTGCAAATAAACCCCGTTTTCATACAACAAGGTGCGGTCAACACCATCGACGTGCGCACGGCCTTCTCCCCGTATAACGAAAGCGCCCTTTGCTCTACCAACAACTCCGTCCGTTATTCCGGGTGGGTGAACGGTTCTGTGGGGTACGGCGCGTTCTTCCCGTACTGCTTCGCCAGGAACGTTACTGTGCACTACGATTTGGACGGAGACAACCTTCCCGACGGTTCGGTCAACGTGCAAATCGGGGGGACGGCTAACGAAACCGCAATCAACACCAGCCAGTTAAACCAGAACGGCAACAACGCGATTGAAGACGCGTTCTTGCGCCTGCTCCTGCAGCTGGACTTGAACACGAGCGGCGGCGCTCCCGGAATGCAAACCAACCCCATAGACGTCGCCCTCGCGGAAGACGTGGTTTCCACGCTGATTTCAAACAGCGGGTTGCCAGCATTGAATTCTACGGACTTTTCAGTGGTGGTGTGGCGTTGAAGGCGTTTTTCTACTCAATAGCAGTCTTGATAATCTTGACTCCACTCATCGCTCTCGTGGTTTTCTATTCCATAAACTCCTCTCAATCTTATTCCGCCGGCGTTTCCAAAGTGGTTTCCCGCGAGGCGGTGAATTTCATAAATTCCATAGACTCCGATTTTTCCAGGGCGTTGGGCGCCAGCGGAAAAAGCGCGGTGCTCTCTGCGATAAGCACCGTGGTTTCGGAAGGCGCGCCTTTGGCAGACTCGCGCGCTTCGCTCAAAAACCTGGTAGTGAACGGTTCTGCGGACGGCAGCGCGCCATCCTACCCTGCCATGGGCTTCAACTACCTTTCCCACTGGACGTCTTCAATGCAAAACCTATCGCTTTATTACGGGCTGAACTCGACGATTTCCATAACCCCAAACGACGTTTCGGTTTCCAACTACGGCCCTTATGCAGTATTGTTTTCCGCCAACGTTTCGGTTTTCGTCAAGCCGCTGGCTAATCCCGATTCGTTCAACTTTACCCGCGTTTATTCCGCCGTTGCGGTTGTTTCCATCGAGAGTTTCGAAGACCCGCTTTACGCTTTGAACTCGCAAGGCATTGTTTCGAGGCTGTTTTACGCAAACTCTTCGGACGTTTTCGGGATTGCGGCGTTGGACAATGCGATAACTTCGGAAGCGTACGTGCCCAACCCCGACTCCCCTGATTTTTTCAACAGGCTTGAAGGAAACCTGTCCGCCTCGCAATTCGGGATAGAAACTATCGTAAACCTAAACGAATTCATAGCGCAAGACCTTCCCATCCGCAACCAAAGCCACGCCGACCACTTGTACTTCAACACTACGCTTTCCGACCAGGGGAACAGGGTGACCGGCTCGTCCCACGCTTGGCTAAAGCTCGATTGTGCTCACGCGGCGTTTTACGGCGTTACAGCGCAAACCCCCGGGTGCTAAGAAAGCGTCGCTTGCAGCTTAAGCAAAAATAGTTTAAAACGAGACGGCGTTATGGATTGCGAACTGGTGGAGCGCTTTGGTAAAGGAAGACATTGAAACGGTCATAGACAAGCTTTACGATTTAGTCAAGGCTGGAAACAAGGTTACCGTGAAGGAAGCTGCCCTTGCGTTGTCGCTGACCGAAGAGCAGGTTGAAAAGCTCGCCATGATCCTGGAAGAAAGCGACTTGATAGAAATACAATACACCCTCGGCGGCTCTATTCTCATGCCGAAAAAAACCGAGCAGCAGAAAACCATGATTCCGTTCGCCCAGCCGAAGGCCGCGAAAGAGGAAGAGGTTTTGGAAGACATAAAAAGCGTGGAGAACGTCGCCGAGTTCATCGAGAAGGATTTTATCGAACGGCTTTCCAAGGCCGAAAAGGCGCTTTCGGCAGCAAGCGCAAGGAAAGACTTGAAGAAAAGCGACATCGAAGCGATAAGGAAGGAATTGTCGTTCCTGCAAGAGCGCCTTAAGACTTTCCAGGAGAACGTCAAGAAAATAGAATTAGGGGAAGTTTCTTTCGAACAGAAGATTTCAAAATTCCAGGAAAAGCTTTTGGAGCTGGAGAAAACAAGTTTTGCCGGGGAAAAGAAAAACGCGCTCGCGTTCCTCGCGCACTTTCTCGCGTTTTTGATAGCGTGGTTCCAAAACCTTACTTCGAACAAAAAACAGGCTTCGCAGGCCAAGCCGAAGGCTGAAGAAAAGAAGCCCCAGCCGCAACCCGAGGGCACGCCAAAACGCGAGCAGAAAAACGCGCTTCCTTCGCTTGGAAAAATCCAGCTGCCGAACTTTAGCATTTCCAAATCCCGCGTTTCCGAGAAAAAAACCACGCCTGAAAGCAAGCCGCGCAACACCCCCCGAAAGAGGGAAAAGCCCGCGCGCAAGCGCAAAGGCGTAAAAAAACGCGCAACAGCAAAACAACGGAGCCGGCGCGCAAAAAAGAAGGAAAGGCGTTGATTGAAAAATGAAGGAACTTGCATCTTACTCCGTGGAAAGCGAAGGCGTTCCCGCCCAAGTGGTGGTGTTGGACAGCGAAAACGATTTCATAAACACCTACGAACTGCGCCACACGCGCGTCAAGCAGTCGACGAAAGTCATTCTCGACTTTCTCAAGAGGAAAATCATCGAAGCGGTCAACATCAAAATTTCCGAAGTGATCGACCCGCGCGAGGCCGAATCGGTCAAGAAGAGGCTGGCCGAAGCAGCGCGGGCTTTGGTCAAGCAAGAGTTGAAGGGCCTCAGCAATGAAGAAGAGGACATTCTCGTCGGACGCTTGATACAGGATATGGTGGGGCTGGGCGAGCTTGAGCTCGTGCTTTCCGACGGCAACCTCGAGGAAATAGTCATAAACTCTTCCAAAGAGCCGGTTTTCGTCTACCACAAGCAGTTCGGCTGGCTGAAAACCAACCTCGTCATTCCCACCGAAGAGCAAATCCACAACTACGCCTCGATAATCGGCCGAAGGGTGGGAAGGCAAATCACTAACCTGACTCCCCTGATGGACGCCACTCTCTTGAGCGGAAGCAGGGTGAACGCCACCCTGTTCCCCATTTCCTCGAAAGGAAACGGCATGACCATACGCCAGTTCCGCGGCGAGCCGTGGACAATCGTGGATTTCGTGCAGAACAACACTCTCGACGCAGAAGTGGCCGCGCTGATTTGGCTTGCAGTGCAGTATGAAATGAACACTCTCATCGCAGGCGGAACCGCGTCGGGAAAAACTTCTTTCTTGAATTCGATTCTCGTCTTTTCGCCGCCCAACCAGCGGATTGTAAGCATAGAAGACACGCGCGAGCTCGTGCTGCCAGACTTTTTGCACTGGACGCCCTTGCTCACGCGCTTGCCCAACCCAGAAGGAAAGGGAGGGGTGGACATGCTCGATTTGATGGTGAACTCCCTGCGTATGCGTCCCGACCGAATAGTCGTAGGGGAAATCCGAAGGCAGAGGGAAGCCGAAGTACTGTTCGAGGCGATGCATACTGGGCACAGCGTTTACGCCACCCTGCACGCGGACAACGCTTCGCAGGCAAAACACCGCCTGACCAACCCGCCGATTTCCATTCCCGAAGAAGTTTTGGGTGCTTTGCATTTGGTGGTAGTGCAATACCGACAGAGGAGGACTGGCGTAAGGAGGACTTTCGAAGTTGCCGAAGTGGTGCCTGAAGAAAACAAGGCCAACGTCAACGTGCTTTACTCGTGGGACCCGCGCGAAGACAAGCTGTTGAAAGTCGGAGACAGCTCGAGGCTTTTCGGCGAGCTTTCCTTGCACACGGGCTTCAGCTCCAAGGAAATTCAAGCCGATTTGAGGAACAAGCAGACGCTCTTGAAGTACATGATTAAACAGGGAGTGAGGAGCGTGAACGCCGTAGGCCGGGTCGTGGCAAGGTACTACCGCGATCCGGAAAAAGTCTTGAACATGTCGGACAAGAACGCTTCTCGCAAGGAGTTGTGCGAACTGATTCCGGACCTTTCGAACTGCCTTTGAAGTTTTTGAAAAAAAGCGAGTGGAAACACGCGATGCTGAAAATACCTTTTTCGTTCTTCCCCAGGCCCGTGGTGCTGGGGCTCGCGCACTCGCTCAAGAACGTGGGCGGCTTTTTCAGCGGCTTTTTCCCCCAGCTTCACGAAAACCTGATCCAAGCCGAGATTGAAGAAATCCCGCGCGATTACGTCGCGGTCGCCTTGAGCGTTGGCTTGACCAATGCGATTGCGGTAATCCTTGCGGTTTTGGCAATCTCGCTTGCCGCGGGCTTGGACTTGCTGCTTCCCGCAATCGGGTTTTTCCTCCTCGTCGGCGCAGCCAGTTTTTTCACAGTAATTTTCTACCCGAAAATAATAATGATGCGCGTAAGGCGCCTTCAGGAAAACCAGCTCATTCCCGCGGTAAGGCAGCTGCTGATAGAATTGCGTTCGGGCGTGCCTTTGTTCAACGCCATGACTAGCGTTTCGACTGGATACGGGGAAGTTTCAGTCCAATTCAGGAAAATAATCACGAGAGTCAACAGCGGGGT
Organism: Candidatus Norongarragalinales archaeon; assembly: GCA_038884755.1. Taxonomy (GTDB): domain Archaea; phylum Micrarchaeota; class Micrarchaeia; order Norongarragalinales; family Norongarragalinaceae; genus UBA10210. The sequence continues at coordinate 624,070 of JAWABJ010000001.1, read as the reverse complement.
TTCCGAGCTCGATGCTTTGAGCGAAGCGTCGCGGGAAACGCCCTCGCCGCAATTCAGGAAAGTGCTTTGGCAAATCCAAAACGCGCTGAAAGTCGGGAGCGATGTTGGCGATTCGCTCGAGTCTTTGCTTGGCGAATTGACGAAGGAAAAAATCGACGAAATTCACCGTTACGGCCAGGAGCTTTCTCCTTGGACCATGTTTTACATGATGGCCGCAGTCGTGTTGCCCAGTCTAGGCATAACTATGATAATCGTGATTTCCTCTTTCCTGAGCGTCAACATTCCAACAATAATCCTGCCGCTTGTTTTGCTGCTTGTAGTCGGATTCCAGGTTTTCTTCATGAGCTTCGTTTCGAGCCGGAGGCCGCTGATTTAAGTGGTGCATTCATGATCTTGCTTTCAGTATACCGACGCTTTTCGGCGTTGTTCCCGCGTCCTTTGGTCAAGGCGACTTCCAACCTTCTCCTGCAAGGCGGGTTGGAGCAGCTTGACGCGCGGAGTTTCCTGGGTTTCGCGCTGTTCACTTCCATAAGCGCAGCCCTCCTCGCTTTCTTCGTTTCCCCCGCCTTCTTTCCCGACGCGTTGATACAAATTACAACCGCGCCCGTCGCTTTCCTGCTATCGCTGGCATTGTTTTACGTCTGGCTCAACTCGCGCGTAGACTCGCGCTCGAGAAAAATTGAGGAAGTGTTGCCTGTTGCATTGCAAATGATTTCAGCCAACATCCGCGCGGGAATGACTTTGGAAAATGCCGTCTGGTCTTCGGCACGCCCTGAATTCGGTCCTTTCAAGGACGAAATCCAGCGCATGAGCGCCAAGTCTTTCGGAGGCGCGCCGCTCAACGAAACCCTCAAGGAAATGTCGAAGCGCGTGAATTCGCAGTTAGTCGAGCGTGCCATACGACTCATCAACGAAGGCATCGTTCTTGGAGGAGAAATGGCCCACCTGCTCGACCAAGTGGCTTCCGACATACGCTCCACGCAGCTGCTCCAAAAGGAGATAGCCGTTGCTACGACAACATACGCGATTTTCATCATTTTCGCTGCGGTGGTGGCTTCGCCCTTGCTGTTTTCGGTTTCCACTTACTACGCGGTCTTGAACGAAAAGCTGGCTGAAAAGCAGCTGAAGGGCAGCGAAGGCCAGAACTTTTCCCTCCCCCCGCAGGCAGGGCCTTTTTCCGCTTTCGTAAGCAGCCCGGGACAAAAGAAAGGCGGCATAACCTCGAACGAAATACGGCTTTTCTCAATAACAACGATTGCAGTATCGGCGTTTTTCGCCTCGCTCATCCTGGGACTGATACGCGAAGGCAAGTCGGTGCGCGGGCTGAAATACGCGCCGATATTCGTTCTCGTAGCCTTAGGCCTGTATTTCTTCTTCTCAATAGGCTTGGAAGGCGCGTTTTCGGGTTTCATAAAATAAACCCCCCCATCCCGACCTACGATAAGCTTTAAAAATACCGTTCGGTTATGCATACAATTCCTTTATTTAAAAAAGAAAAGAGGGGATTGTTGGATGAAAGTAATGAAAGAAAGTAGGAAAGGACAAGCTGCTCTCGAGTATCTTGTTACTTACGGTTGGGCAGTATTGGCGATTGTAATCATCGCCGCAGTACTGTGGTATCTCGGCGTATTCAACCCGAACAGGTACGCGGCAGGAAAGCAATCAGGAGGCTTTTCAACGCTTACCGTGATTGACTACACCACCACCGCCCCGACTACGGCCGAGGTGGTGTTCGGAAACGCGGCCGGAACGACCATGAACTCCATCAGCGTTACCATCGACGGAGTTGCAGCGACTTGCAATCCTTCAACCGGCGTTGCTGCTAACAGCAAATTCTCTTGCAGCGTTACTAGCGGAGCGAGCTTTGCAGTCGGAGACCAGGTTCCCGTGACCGTCGGATACATTTCTCAATTGTCCGGCTTAGCGCACAACGAAACCGGTTTCGTCAGGGTAGTCTGAGTTTAAACCCTCAGGCTCTCTTTTTCTTTTTTTATTTTCTTCTTTTTTCTTTTCAACGTTCCAGCGTCAGCCCCAACCGTTTAATATCCCGCTAAAGCATTTTCCTTTGTATGATGACCTAGAATTCTTTCTGACTCAGAATGATGAATGACGGACGGTCTGATCCGGGAGAAAACGTGGTTTTCTCCTTGGAAACCTCTTTCCTTTACTAAGCCGCCCGCTTAGACAAAAATTAATACTCCTGCTTTCTAGAGGTATTTATGACTCCTCCTGGCCAGCAAAAAATTTGGGGTCAAGCTAAGGGCTTGAGAAACCCTTTCGAGTCTTCCTTGAACTTGTGTCCGTACTTGCAGTGAAACGCTCCGCTCTTGTCTTTAGACATCATTATAGTATAGCCGTTTTCGTTCAAAGCATTTTGGGCATGCGGCTTCGCTTTCCAAAACCATTTTCAAGCCACTTTAGGTTTTACATTGAATAATCGAAGTTGACAGAAAAAACGAATAAGAAGGAGAAAAGGGTTTTTTACGCCCTTTTTTCTTTTACAGGAATTCAGAAGTTTTTACCTTCTGCCGCCGTGATGGGGTTTCCTGTGGTTTTGGTAGCAGTTCCTGCAGTACACAGGCCTTCCGGGCGAAGGTTCAAAAGGAACTTCGCACTCGGCTCCGCAATCGGAGCAAGTCGCCTTATACATTTTCCTGTCGCCGTAGCCACCTCTAAAGCCGCCTTGGCCTCCACTTGTGTCTTCCATACTTCTGTTCACCCTGCACTTCTACAGTGCATTAAACCCGCTCGTAGCCAGAAAATCTATCAGAAAAAGCTATTGAAACTTCCTCTTTCAATTGTTCTCGCCTAGAACTAGGTTTCTCTAAAGTTCTTTACTTCGTTCGCCTTAAAAACCCTTGTTTTTGACCGTGTAAACATGGTCTATTCGCGCGGCCATCACGAAATCGTTCTCATGCAAGCCGCGAATGGCGTGCGTGTAAAGCTCTATGCGCACCTTGTTCCAACCGAAAACGACTATGTCCGGATGGTGGCCTTGGCTTTCAGCTATTGCTGCGATGCGGTTGACGAATGCGATTGCTTTAGCGAAGTTTTTGAAAACGAACGTCTTTCTCAATTGGGGGATTCCTGCGCCGTTTTCGGCTATCTTCCAGCCCGCGGGCAGGATTTCGAGCATTTTTCGAGCTTCGCGCAAAGGCAAGGGCGTAATGCCGCCTTCGCATGGAACACATTTTTTCAAGTGCAATTTCATTCCAACCAGTTCTAATTATAAAAAGAGGCCCGCTTAATATTTCCTAGCCGCCAGGTGTTATTCCTTGTACTCAACGACCCTTCTCGTTCTCCTAATAACTGTTTTCGTGCTACAGCTCGCGATTCCCGGTTTTACGGAATTGTTTTGGTTCAACCCCGCCTCGGTTTCAACCCAGCCGTGGGGCTTTTTCACCTCCATTTTCCTCCACGGCGGGCTTATGCACTTGTTCTTCAACGGCTTCGCCCTGCTCATGTTCGGGCCTTTCTTGGAAACGCGCATAGGCTCGAGAAAGTTTTTGGAACTGTTCCTGGCCGCGGGAGTGATAGGAAGCTTTTCCTACTACGCGTTCGTCGCCTTGGGAGTTATTCCGTCCTTGCCGGCGTTGGGCGCGAGCGGTGCGATTTACGGCATTCTCGGGGCGCTTGCCGTATTGATGCCAAACATGACCGTTTTCGTGATGTTCGTGCCCATGCCCATGCGTTACGCTGCCGTGTTTTGGGTTTTGATAGAATTCCTCGGCACGTTCAACCCCGCAAGCGGAATAGCGAGCGCGGCACACTTGGGCGGCTTGCTCGTGGGCGTAGCCTACGCCAAATACTTCGCAAGAAGCTAATTTCGGCTTTTTACTGTTTTTTCTTCCAGAAGATCGCTTGGGCGGGGCAGCCGTCTATAGCCGCCTGGATGTTTTCCTCCGAATCGCCTTGCGGTTCTATCACCGTGCTTTTTCCATCGACGACCTTGAATGTTTTCGACGCGACAATCGCGCACATGCCGCTGCCTATGCACTTTGCCTTGTCCACGAAAGGAATTTCGCCTTTAGCCATTCCGCTTTCCCGTAATTGTTTTAAGCCAAACGGTGTTTTTATGCCTTGCCCGAAAGTCCAAACGAAACCCTTTTTATTCTTGTTCGAACCTGTAGAATAAAGCAGTAAAGTCTATTTGCCTTTGGCGGCGCTAACCCCCCTAGGCAAGCGTTTAAAGATATTCTAAAAAATGGTTGGAAGAGAATGGAAAACTACGACGTCATAATCGTTGGTGGCGGGCCTGCAGGCTCGACTTGCGCCACGTTCTTGGGCCAAATGGCGCACAAGGTCTTGCTTTTGGACAAGGCGAAATTCCCGCGCGACAAGACTTGCGGAGACGCGATAAGCGGAAAAAGCATGGGCGTGCTGCGCGAGATGGGACTGCTTCAAGGCGTGGAAGCTATAGACAACGAAAAAATATACGGAGTAACGTTTTCTTCGCCAGAAGGCTATGTGGTAGAAATTCCGTTCCGCACTGAAGAAAACGTGGGCTATTGCGCCCGACGCCTCGTGTACGACAACCTCTTGTTCCAGCATTGCAAGAAATTCGCCACCGTAATGGAAGAATTTGCCGTTACAGACGTCGTCAAGGAAGGAGATTTCGTCGTGGGAGTGAAAGGCATAAGCATGAAAGACAAGACTCCGCGCGAGTTTCGCGCTAAAGTGGTCGTCGGCGCCGACGGCGCCACGTCGATAGTCGCCAACAAGCTGGGCTTGGACAAGATAGACGAAAACCACCACTGCGTCGCAGTGCGCGCTTACTACAAAGGCGTGACTGGAATGACGAAAAACATAGAATTGCACTTCGTGCAGTCGATAGTTCCAGGCTACTTTTGGATTTTCCCGCTCGACAATGGTTTGGCCAACGTCGGCGCCGGCCTTCTCACTAAAGACTTCAAGCAGAAGAAAATCAACCTCAAGGAATGGATGTTGAACGAAATCAAAACCAACCCGCTGTTCAAAGAACGCTTTGCGAACGCAGAGCAGGTTTCTGAAGTAAAAGCTTGGAACCTGCCTTTCGGTTCCAAGAGAAGAAAAAACCACGGCAACGGATTCGTTTTGATCGGAGATGCAGCTTCTTTGATTGATCCTTTCACCGGAGAGGGAATTGGAAACGCGATGACTTCGGGCAAGATTGCCGCTAACACCATTCACGAAGCTTTCTCGAAGAACGACTTTTCCGAAGTTACTTTATTTAAGTACGAGAAAGATTTGAGCGCAGAGTTGGACAACGAATTGCAGAAGAGCTACAAGCTGCAAAAACGCGGCTCATGGAACATCAACGGAAACTACTGGCTGTTGAACTACATCGTAAAGAAAGCGGCGACGAACAAGCACGCGAGAGACATGATTGCAGAGACGCTCGCGAACGAGACCGCGCGAAAAGAGCTGACCAGTCCGTTAGTCTACCTGAAAATACTATTCAGCTGAAAAAAGCTCCCGGACTTTTTTTCTCCTATTTTTCGAACTGGCTTTGCGCGTAATCCCAATCGACCACGTTCCACCATGCTTTCACGTAATCTGCGCGCTTGTTCTGGTACTTCAAATAATACGCGTGCTCCCAAACGTCCACGCCAAGCAGAGGCTTTTTCCCTTCGCTGACTGGATTGTCCTGGTTTGCAGTCGAAACTATTTCGAGAGTGCCGTTGTTGGAAACCAGCCAAGCCCATCCGCTTCCAAAACGCCCCAGTGCGCTTGCGGTGAATTGCTCGACGAACTTGTCAAAAGAACCAAACCGTTCGTTCAACGCATCAGACATATTTCCTGAAGGCTGCCCGCCTTTTCCAGGCCCCATCATCTTCCAGAAAAGCGAGTGGTTGTAATGCCCTCCGCCGTGGTTGCGCACCGCGTTGCGAATGTTCTCAGGAATAGCGTTCAAGTTTTTCAGCAACTCTTCAACAGGCTTTCCGTCGAACGGCGTTCCTGCGATTGCTTTGTTCACGTTGTCGATATACGCCTGGTGGTGTTTAGTATGATGGATAGTCATCGTCATTTCGTCTATGTACGGCTCTAACGCGTTATACGAGTATTCAAGCTTAGGCAATTCAAACAAAGTTCCCCCACCTCTCTAAAAGCATACGACGCCATCATATTTTAAGATTGTTTTTTCAAAGGGTATTTCATGGTTTTGACTTCCGAAGAACAGAAAATCCTCGACGCTATTCCGACCACTTCTGAAAACGACCTAGAAAGCCGGAATTCCCGACAGACAACCCCAAATTTCCCGCCACCCCCACATTCAAAATCAAGGTTTCGGATTTTTCCGACGTTTGGCTGAAAGACGAGAGCGTCAACCCGACGGGCACGCACAAAGACCGCATGGCTTGGGAAATCATAGTAACTTACAGGGATTTTCTCCTGGCGAAAAAACGTGGGCAAATAAGCGGTCCTTTGCCCCACATGTCCATAATCTCTTCAGGTTCGGCAGCAACTGCAATCCAAACCATGTTGAGCAAGTACGGCCTCCCGCGGCTCAAGGTTTTGGTGGACATCCGCATAAACGGCAAAATTCTTTCCGGACTAAAAAAAATCGGGTGTGAAATATACCAGACTGACTTGAGCAAGAAAGCATTTTCCTGGAACGAAATCCTTTCGCTTACCAACAACAAAGGCGGCTTCGACGTAACCTCGGCGCAAGCGCTGGACCCCGACACGCGCTTTTACGACTGGATGAGCTACGAAATACTCAACAATTCTCCAGACTATTGCTTCATTCCGTTTGGTTCCGGAAACCTTTATGAAAATATCCTTAACGTCAACAAGCGCGAAATCTCTTCAGCCCAAAGTCACGATCCGCGCTTCGAAGGAAAACTAAGCGCCCTGACAAAATGCAACTTCTTCGGTGCAACTACGAACAACCCGAATTCGAAAGCGGACAAACTTTACTCCCCACACTTGCCGTTTATGCACTACGACGAACAATGGATTCGGCTCTACCGCTATGCTGGTTATTGTGGTCCGCTTTCTAACGTTCACTTAGTTAAAGAGAACCACTTCGACGAAGCTATGGATTTAGCGCAAGCGCAGGGCATAAGCTGCGAGCCTTCAGGCATAGCAGGTCTGGCGCTAATGCTGCAGCTCAAGGAAAAACTGCCGAAAAACAAGAAAATGCTTATCGTGAATACGGGAAAAACCAAGTTTCCGAAAGAATGACGCCCGGCTAAGCGCACGATTCGGGCGTTATCACGAAGCCCTCGGGTTTAGGACATTTTTCCGAATAAATACACGCCTGGTTAGTCAACTGCTCGTTCTCGGCGCGGATTTCCGAAGCGCTTTCCTCGCCGTAAGTAACAAGAATCTTGTCCAAATCGCTGGGAACGTATTTTTCGATGTCCGCAATTTGCATTCCGTTGGCAAAAACCTTTATTTTTTTGAAGTCTGTGTTGCAGTATCTTGCCTCGCGAGTTTCAAAACACTCTCCAGTCAGGCCAAAATCCAGCCCTTTGAAGAACATGGCGAGAGTGGCGTTCTCGTGGTGGAAATGCGCTACGTTTCCGTTCAAGTCGTGCAAGTGCGCGGCTTCGGCCATGCCCTCTGGTGTATTCAAGTCTATGGGCGGCTCTTCCTCGCCTGGCTTGCCGCACGTTTCCTTGTGCATGAACTCTTCTTTCGCAAAATCAAGCTTTTGTCCGTTGACGAAAACGGCGAAATCCGCGTGCGCGTGGTATTCTCGGGTCGAAGGAGATGCGGCTTTGGGCGAAAGGAAAGCTTGGTACGCGAGCAGCGCGATTGCAACGACCGCGACCGCAACCAGCCCCGTCTTTATTGTTTTAAGCATGTAAAATTCCACGCCCCGTTTTCAAATTAACTTTTCGCCTGTATCGAGGTTGATAATGTGAATGACGTTGACGGGACAGCCTTCAGCCGCCTGCTTCATTTGTTCTATCTCACCCTCGTCAAGCTCAAGTTCGAAAGAATCGCCGTTCTTGATTCCGCCTATGAGGTTGGCTTTGCTGTCCGCATCCAACTCCCACCGTGCAGGGTTTACTGCAACACACACTGCAGCGCCGATGCACCCTACGCGCTCGTAAACTATCTTGTATCTCGCCAAAACAAAACACGCTCTTTTCGAATAGATTTTTAAAAAAACATTTGCCCGTCGGGATTAAAAACGATTTCGTTCCAAAAGTTATTTGGTAAAATCCAGTCATAGCAAGCTATTGCTTTTTGGCTTTTGAAAAGGTGTTTATTATTGAAGAGGCAGCTTGTAACCCTCCTGCGGACTTACGACGAGTGTGCGACGGTAAAAACAAGCGAATTCCAGCTTTCCACTCCCATTCAGCCCAAGCCCGGGCAGTGCTGCACTTATTTTCTTTTGAAGGAAGACGGGTCTTACGGCGAAGGCAGGGTTTACTCCATTTCCTCTTCCCCGCTTTTGACCGACAAAGTGTCCATCACATACCGCATGACGCCCAATTTTCCCACCAAGCTCCAGTCGATAAAGCCCGGCGACAAAATGGGTTTTTTCGGGCCTTACGGCAATTTCGTTTTTGACGAGCGAGCGGAAAGCGTGGTTTTCCTGGCGGGAGGAGTGGGCATCGCACCCTTGCTTTCCATGATAAAATACGTAGATGAGAAGAAGTTGCCTACTAAAATGGTTTTGATACACTCGAACCGAACCGTGCAGGAAACGCCGTTTTTGGGGTATTTCAAAGATTTGGAAAAACGCAATCCCGACTTCAAGTACGTTTTGGACTTGACGCGCCCGGAAGAAAGCGCGCCTTGGGACGGAACTAAGGAAGAAGGCTATTTGACTGCGGAAATGCTCACGCGCCACGTTCCTTATCCCGAAACGCAAAGCTATTACATTTGCGGGCCTCCGCGCTATACGCACGGCGCTTTCGAAGTGCTCAAAAGCCTGGGCGTGACGCAGGAAAAAATAAAGTTCGAGCAGTGGTAGTTTTTACGGCTGGCTTTCACTTGCAAAGCCGGGAGGATTCATGGTGTTTGCCTAATGCGTTTTAAGGAATTCAAACCGTTGAAAAGCGTTTTGAAGATTTTCGGCAAGGCTTGGGGCGATATGGAGCTCGCGCCAGTATCCGCGATAATTCCCGCCTTCAATGAGTCCAAGACTATTGCTTCGGTAATCGAAGCCTTGAAGAAAACACGCTCAGTAAGCGAAATAATCGTCGTGGATGACGGTTCGACAGACGCAACTGCCACTGCGGCAAGAAAAGCCGGTGCGCGGGTAGTAAAGCATGCGAAAAACCTCGGCAAAGGGCACGCGATAAAAACGGGCATCAAACGCGCTGAGAACAACGTCCTGCTTTTCGTCGACGGAGACCTGGAAAACATCTCCCCATCGAAATTGTTCCCTCTCATCGAGCCGGTTGCGTTGGGGCAAGCTGCTTTTGCAAAAGCTACGTTCAAGCGCGGCGAGGGAGGGCGGGTTACTGAACTGGCGGCAAAACCGCTGTTGGGATACTTGTTTCCGGGCTTTTCCCTTTCCGAGCCGTTGAGCGGACAGTTTTGCGCCACTCGCGAATTGCTTGAAAGGCTTGACATTGCCGACGATTGGGGCGTGGACATAGCGCTCGTGCTAGACGCACTCCAGGGCGGGGAGAAAATCGTTGAAGTAAACATAGGCTCGTTGAAGCACAAGCACCGTTCGCTTTCGAGCTTGGCAGTGACCTCGCGCCACGTCATCAAGACCATACTCCAACGGGCTGGGTTTTTCGCCAACAAACACAAGCTCATAGTCTTGGATTTCGACAAGACTCTCGTTGCCGGAAGCAGCATTGCCTTCGTTTCCAAAAAACTTGGTTTCGAGCGCAATCTCGAGCGGGAGCGGAGAAAGTTCCTTTCGGGCAGCATTACCGAACGCCAGCTTACGCAAAACATCGCCTTGCTGCTGAAAGGCAAGACTTCGCGCCAGCTTGCGGCAGCCGCGTCTGAAATGCCAAAAACCCCTTATGCAGTCGAAACTTTGACTTACTTGAAGCGCATGGGGTATAAGCTTGCCGTGGTTTCCTACTCTTTCAGGCGGGCGGTGAATTCCGTTTTTCCCCAAGGCTTTTTCGACGAAATAATTTCGCCCCAGCTGGAAGAGAAAAACGGCATCTTCACGGGGAAATGCAAGATTCCCTTTTCCAGTGTCGATTCCAGGGAAAACGTCTTTTCCAAAGGTGCGGCAGTAAAATACTTGATGCGCAAGTACTCGGCGCGGATCGAAGAAGTCATAGCGGTCGGGGATTCGAAACAGGATGTCGAAATGTTCGAAAGCGCGGGACTGAGCGTGTGCGTAAACCCTTCGACAAAGCAGGTTGAGAAAAGCGCTTCCGTCCGCCTGAATTCCCTTGCCGAACTCATAGTTCTTGCCAGCTGAAATGGTTTTTTAACCGCCCTTGCGTAATCCACTTCGGATTTTTTCAGCGGGGATTGCGTTGGCGGTGAAATTTAACAAAAAGCTTTTCGCGTTCATTTTCGCATCTACACTCCTCTTTGACATACTCCTTTCCACCGTTTCCTCGCGCAGCGTGGGCTATTACGACTTGATAGTATTGGCTTTGCTTTTTTCGCTTCTCGGAACGAGCTTGAGCGTCGGTGAAAAGAAATGACGGACGAAAACAAGATTACGTTCGACCCGACGAAAGGGCAAATCGTAATAGTGGCCGGAAAACGCTCGAAACGCCCTAGGCTTTTCGCGAAATCGAAAGAAAAGCCGCCGTGCCCTTTCTGCAAGGGCAGCGAGAAAATGACGCCGCCCACGCGTTTCGCTCTGCCTAACGCAAAACACTGGCAAACGCGGGTTTTCGAAAACGCCTTTCCGGCGTTGAAGCCGTACGGGCGTTTCACCAAAATTCCCGGTCCGGCTTTCGGGGAACACGAGGTTATAGTTGAGACGCCTTCGCATGAAGAGCTGTTTCAAAACCTTGACGAACGGCAGTTGCGCCTGGTTTTCGAGACTTACGTTTCTCGGCTAAAGCTTTTGAAAAAAAGAACGGGCGTGGACAGCGTGTTGCTCATCAAAAATCACGGGCTTGCCGGAGGGGCGAGCATTCCCCACGAGCACGCACAAATATTCTCTTTCCCCTTCAAGCCTCCGTTGCTCTTTCACGAAGAGTGGTTTTTCGAATCTTTCCGTCGCAATACCGGAAAATGTTTTTACTGCTACTTTTCTTCGAAACAGCACGCGGTTTTTGAGAATTCCTTCGCGCGCGTGGTCGCGCCAGAGTTCGGTAGGTTTGGCTACGAATTGTGGATTGTCCCGAAAAAACACGTTTTGCGTTTAAAGGATTTAAGCGTGCACGAAGGCGTTTTGCTTTTGCAGGCGATACAACAGTGCATCAAGAAAACTTCAGGGATAAGCGAATCTTACAATTTCGTTTTCCACGAAACCGGGCACTTGCATATAGAATTCTACCCGAGGAAAAGCGTTTGGGCAGGCGTGGAAATAGGCGCCGGGGTCGTAATCAATTCGCACGCGCACAAGGACGTGCTTGCGGAACTGCGTTGAACCTTACTTCTTCTTTTTAGCAGCCGGCTTTGTTTCTTTTTCCTCGGCTTTCTTTTCGCCCTTTGGTTTTGGAGTAAAGCCTAATTCAGCGAGGGTTTTGCTTCCTTTCGCGGTTATTTTCGCGTTGATTTGCGTTACGCTCTCGGAAACGGTGTTTCCTGCAACTCCTTTCTTGAGTTTTTTTCCGCGGGGCAAGTGCCTCGTTCCTATTCCCCTGCCCAAAACGGCTTTGAGTCTTTTTTGCCCGGCGATTGCCGGATGCATGGGCGAGCCGTCTTTCGCGCTTCCGCCCGTAATCTTAAGCTTATAGCCGTCAAGGCCTATGATTCCGCCTTCGAACTCGTCGCCGATTTTCTTTCCCACTAAAGCTTTTCCTTCGTAATCCTTCTGGAAGCTTTGCTTTCCTTCGCTGAACACTATCTTCATCCGTAACCACCTTTAAAGCGCAAAAATTATACGCTGAACTTTATAGAGGAAATTATATTTGCCAGTTTTCGGTTTTTAATACTTTTCAGAACACGGAGTAGCCCTTCATGCGTTTTATTTCCTTCAGCAACTCCTTTTCCCCGTCGCTCAGCGACGAGGCGTATTTAGTTTCGAGTGTTTTGATATCGTCCTTCGAACAATCGGCGTACAAAATTTCGCTTTGTTTTATTTGCCTGCCGTAGAACGGCTCGGGCATCGAGACTGCAACCTGCTGTCCTTTCTTTGCTTCCTCGATTTCTTCCTTCTCATGCTGAATCGCACGGATTGTTCCGACGCTCTGCCCTTGGACATTGATGAAACTCTGGTTTTTGCGAATTCTGCCTTCCAAAACCTCCACGCCGAAGACTGCAGGGTTGGAGACTCTGAAACAAGCGTTGGGTAAAAGCAAGATTTTAGCCGGAAAGCAAACCTTAGAAAACGCCTCTTTCTTTTCCTTCGCCTTCTCTGCATCGCGCCACTGCTTATAACCTTCAATCAAATTGTAAATGATTTCCTCCTCGAATATTTTCACGCTTTCGTTTTCCGCTTCTGCCTTTGCAGAATCGTCAACTTCCACGTTGAACGCAAAGACAACCCCCAAAAGTTTTTCTTTCTCCCTCACCGACGCCGCTTGGAACACCTGTTTTCTGAACACGTTGCCGATGCTCGCGCTTTTCACCGGGATTTTTTCCATTGAAAACAGGCGCGTTATCGCTTCGAGGCTTCCGAGCGTATCCGCCCGCAAAATCACTCCTTCGCCTTCATTCTCCACCACCAAGTCCCTCAGTTCCTGGCTTATGTATTCGATTGCCTGTTCTTCGTTCTCTTCTTTTCCAACTACCACCAAGCTAGAGCCTGCGATGGCCTTTTCCGAGTGTTCGCAGGCTATTTTTACTCCGCTCGCCGCGGTAACGCTTTCGACCGAATCGAATTTTTGCCGCGGGTCGCGCATTTCGTCCAACGGTTTTGGCTCGAGCAAAGCCTTGACTTTCGAAACCTTCGGGCCTTCGTCCGTCGCGAAAACGATTTCGTCGCCCTGCGCGATTTTCCCGTCGTACAAAATAACGTCAAGCGTTTTTCCCAGCCCTTCTTCTTCGCGCACTTCGAGAATGCTTCCCTTGCCCGCGATGCTTTCGTGCAATTCCAGCCGTTGCTTGAGAAAGCGCTGCGCCAAGCCAGCGACAAACATCAAAAGCTCGGGCAGCCCCTCGCGCGTTTTCGCGCTGCAGGGAATGATAATCACCTGCTTTGTGAAATCGCTTATACGGTCGAAACGCTCTGCTTGAAGGCCGAATTCGTACAGCCGCCCTATTAACGCATAGGCCTTTTCGTCCAAGGCGTTGAGAACGTCCTGCCTTTGGAGCGGCAGCGAATCGGAAACGCTTGCGCCTTTGAAATTCCACCCGCTCAACGCGTCGATTTTGTTCAAGGCAATTACAAACGGGGTTTTGTATTCCTTCAGGATTTCTATTGCCTCGATGGTCTGCGCTTCTATCCCTTTCGTTACGTCTATAACCAAAATAGCAATGTCCGCCACGCTGCCTCCGCGCCTTCTCAAATTCGTAAAAGCCTCGTGGCCGGGCGTGTCGATGAACAAGAGGCCGGGAATCGTGAATTCGGTGTTCATGCGTTCGAGCATTGGCCCGCAAATGTTTTTTACGACTTCAAGCGGCACTTCGCTAGCGCCAACATGTTGTGTTATTCCACCATGCTCGCGCTTGGCGACGCTGCTCTGGCGTATGGCATCCAATAGGGACGTCTTGCCGTGGTCGACGTGGCCCATTACCGTGACAATGGGTTGGCGAAGCATTCTAAAACACCTTAATACCTCTTGTCCGGTTTGATTGAAATAGCCTTAACCCCTGTAGTTTTCTTCCTTCTTGAAGCCTTTGAGCGAGTGCGGGTGGCTTTCCTTGACTCCAGCCCAAGTGATTTCCACGAATTCGGCTTTTTTCTGCAGTTCCTTCAGGTTTTTAGCGCCGACGAAGCCCATTCCGCTGCGCAGTCCTCCTGCAAGTTGCATGAAAATCCTTTTCACGGAACCTTTGTATTCGACTATTCCTTCCACTCCTTGCGCGATGAGTTTTCCGTGCTCTAGGTCGTCTTGGTTGTAGCGCGAGGAAGAGCCTTTTTTCATGGCGCTTATCGACCCCATTCCGCGATATGCCTTGTATTTCTTTCCATCAATGTCCATTGTTTCGCCAGGCGCTTCGTCTGTCCCGGCGAAAAGCCCGCCTGCCATTACTGCGCTTGCGCCTGCGGCGAGAGCTTTAGCCAAGTCTCCTGAATACTTTATCCCGCCGTCGGAAATCACTGGAACGCCGCACTCTACAGTGTCGAAAACAGCGCTCAATTGCGGAAATCCTACTCCAGTAACGATTCTAGTAGTGCAAATAGAACCTGGTCCGACTCCCACTTTCACGCAGTCGGCGCCCGCCTTGACCAGCGCCCTTGCTCCTTCTTTCGTAACAACATTTCCCCCGCAGACTTGCGCGCCCATTGCTTTTGCGCGCTTTATTGCTTCCAATACGTTTTTGCTGTCGCCGTGCGCCGAATCCACCACTATCAAATCGCATTTCGCGTCAAGCAACGTTTCGATGCGCTTGTCGTCATTCACTCCGACTGCAGCGCCCACCAACAGCTTTCTCGCTTTTACTGCTACAACGTGCTTCGCCTGCTCTTCGATCGAAAGGTTCTTGTGTATAACGCCAAGCCCGCCTTCTTCGGCAACTGCGATTGCCATTTGCTTTTCCGTCACCGTATCCATTGCGGCAGTCAAAATCGGAAGGCTCAACCTGATTTTTTTGGTCAATTGCGTTGAAACGTCCGCCTGCGAAGGCAATACTTCCGAGTATTTCGGCACGAGGAGCATGTCGTCGAAGCTATACGCCTTCCGGTATGTTTTCATTGCTAACACCCAACCCAAAAAGCAGAATTAGGGAAAACCTAGTTTTCCTGCTTTTTCAATTATCGCTTTCTGCGAATAAAAAGCATTGCGTTTTTGGTTCAAATGTTTTCCTTGTGGTAAGCGCCTTCGTAGATATGCGTGTTTTCGCCTGAAACGCGCATGAAAACCATTTGCGCGACTTTCGCGTTTTTCTTTACGTGCAAACCTTGTTTTCCGACGGTAAGCATGCTTCCTCCCTTGCCGTGATATCCCGGGTCCCACCATCCGCTTTGCACTATGCACCCGCTTCTTCCCAAGGAAGAGCGGTTTACGGTCAACGCGGCGATATCAGCTGGCAACCGCACGGTTTCGTTGTACTGGATTTTGTACTCTCCTTGCGCGAGCGTGATTTCATTGTTTTCCCACGGAATTTCCTTGGTTTTGCTTACCTTGCGAGAGGAGTTGTCGAAGTCTATCGTCGCCGGGCTTTCCAGAGCAAACACCTGCGCGACCGTGAGGTCGAAGCTTGCCGGTTGAAGCTGGTGCTTCAAATCTACATAGCCTTCCACGAGTTTTTCCTTTAGGATGAGTTCTAGAATCTCGCTTTTGGATAGAATCATTTTTCAAGACCGGTCGAAAATTTCATTGGGGGAGAAAAAGCGCTTGATTTCTGCTTTCGCAGTTTCAATCGAGTCGGAAGCGTGGATGACGTTTTCCTGCACGTCTTTCCCGAAATCCCCGCGAATGCTCCCTTTGGGCGCTTTCTTAGAATCCGTAGGCCCGCACAAGTCGCGTACGCGCGCGACAGCACCGTCCCCCGCCCAAACGCTCATCACTACGGGCGCGCTTTTCATGAATTTCTTGAACGCGGGAAAGAACGGCTTGTCTTTGTGGTGGGCGTAGTGCGCATCCAACGCATTATTGTCCAGCCAAACCATTTTCATTGCCTCGAGCTTGAGCCCCGAGTCTAAAAGCCGCTGGATTACTTTGCCGAGAACGCCGTTCTTCATGCAGTCGGGCTTGAACATCACGAAAGTCCTTTCTAAAGCCATGCGAGTGCTTTCACCTTACAGAGTTTTTAGGGAAAACGTAATTTGCCGGAACCGGAAATAAATGCTTATTGTTTGCGTGCTTTACGCGGAGAGCTTTTGGTCTGCCGAAACGAGCTTTTGGTGCAGTTGCACCAAATCGTCGTCGGCAATTCTTTTCAACTGCGCGGCAATCCCTTTTGCTTCGTCGACTAGGCTTGCTTCGCGGCGGTAGTGCGATGGCGTGGCGTAAACTGTGTCGAGCATTTCCCTGGCGAAAACCATTCGGCTGCCCTGCTGTTTTTCGTCGTAAATTTCCTTGAGCGCCTTCCATCGGTAATACAAAAAAGCGTTGGCTGCGAAAACAAGGACAACTGCGAGCGCTAGGGTTTCGAAAGCCATTTTCAATCCTCTATCAGGAGTTTTACCGCTATTCCGCTTTTTTCTCCAGAACGGTCGACGAGCCACTTTACTTTAGAGACTTTCAAGCCGTGGCAGTATGTTTCTGCAGCAGGCACGGGCAACGGGTCTTCCTTAAAGCCGCTTCCGTCCCACGGGTTTACGCCTTTCGCGCACGCGGCAACTTCAGAAACCCACTGCCAGTCCGCAAAGCAGTCCCTGTAAGTGCCGTCTTTCTTCACTTCGAAAAACGCGTTGTACCCCGCATCGTAGTGCCAAATGCCGGGTTTGGTTGCAATGTTGACGTCGCAAATCCCCTTCAGATTGATTTCGTAAGAACCGCCAGACTTGGTTTTGCAGGAATAAACACTGGTTCCGTGCCCTGGAACGTACAAGCTGACTTCTTGTTCGTCGCACAGTCCGGACTGCGGAGCAGCGTGGATGGTGACGGGTTTTGCAACTTTCGCGTAAGCGATTTGCTGTCCGTTGAGCGCGTCGCCTTTCTTAATCTTGAATTCCGCGTTGTAAGTGCTTTCGGCTGGTTTTCCGTTGTCCTTCCACTTTCCTTGTTCGTCAATGAGCCTGCTCAACTCGTATGCCGGGTCTATGAACACCAATTCCTGTCCTTCGGTTTTGACCAGCTTGATGCTTTCGGATATTTTTTCCCCGTCCGGGCTCTTCCAGTAGAACGTTTTCTTGTCGCGCCTGTAATTTACGTAAGCACTTTCGGCCCTGTCTCCCGCGGAGTAAAGCCCCGCGTTTTTGGTGTAGTACAAAGACATTACAACCCCGAAATCTCCCTCGGGAATCAAGGAAAGCGGTATTTTGATTCTTCCGTTCATGTCTTCGATAGTGCCGAAGTCGCTTTTTTCCTTGAAGTTTTCGAACCTGCCGGTTCCGATTTTCGCTTCAAGAATGCCTTGCGCAGTCGGGCCTGCTGTTGCCTCGCCAGTTTTTCCACCCACGCAGCATTGAATGTTTGAACTGCCGGAACAGAATCCGCTGTACGCCTTTCCTCCGCTTGAAGTGCATTGGGAAACGTCGCCACATTGTCCTTTCAAACCGCTGGAAACTCCCTTGTTGAGAATCCTGCTGGAGTCTTTAGTGGTTTCTTTCGTCCTTTTCCCAGCTTCCACGGTGCACGTTCCGTATTCCACTGCAGTTGCCCCGCCGCCCTCGCTTCCTGTTGAAACTCCACCGCCTGAACCCTCTTCCCCGCCTGTAGAAGAGGCCGCTTGTTTTTCTTCGGGCTTTCCTTGTGCGCTTGCGGCTTTTTCATCGGTCAGCCCGATTTTCTTTGTGTTCTCCACCGTTTTTCCGTTTACTCTGGTGGAAGCTTTCACTTCTGCAATCGAGCCTTCCGTGTTCACCATCTTGAACGAAAGCGCGTTTGCTTCGCTTCCGCTTGCTTTCGCCAAAATCCTCTTGATTTTTCCGTCTTTCGAAACGCCTGTTGCCTCGACAACCCTGAACGCAGGGTCGTCTTGCATCAAGTACAAAACTTTGACTGTTACTTCCGAACTTTTGGGCGCGGTAGTCGGGCTGATGATGACTGGTTTGGTAAAGTCGAATTGGACTGGCTTGTTGGAGATTATGAAAGGAATGGGATACGCCCTTCCGCCGGCGTTTTCAGGCAGTTCGAGTTTTACTACGTAGTAATTTACGAAGTCTGGGAGTTTGTTGTCTTTGACCAGGTTGGTGCAATCGGCGGTTATCTTCACTTCGTTGTTTTCCAACGCCGCGTCGACGCTGTAGCATTTCCCCCCTTCGCCTTCCAAAAACTCTGGAATTCCTATTCCCAAAGCTTTCGCTCCTTCTTTAGCATAGTCCAGCTTGGGGTTGAAAGTGATTTTGTTCGTTCCCTTTCCGCTGGAATCTATCTTGAACGTGTTTTGGACGATGTTGGAAACTACGACTGGAATTTCCCTCACTTGGTTGTCGTTCAAGCTTTTGATTGTGAGAACGCCTTCCCCGAATTTGCTGCCGGTTGTCTCTGCTTTTATGGTTCCGTTGCAGGTTACTTTCGCGACGTCGCCTTTGAACTCGCAGTTTTCTTTCTCGACTTCAACTTCGAAAGATGCGGAATCCTGGTTTTGCAGGAATTTCAGCAGTTGTATTTTTTGCGGCTTGAACTCGTCAGGCTTCAGGACGAAATCTTGTTCTATCTTGTTTTGCGCTTGAACGCTCCAGACGAACGAAACTTTACCCTGTGCTTCCGCGTCCTTTCGGGCTTTGCTTGCTTTTGCCGTCAAAACCGCAACTTGCTTGGCAACCGTTTTGTTTACCGTGCGGCTTCCCTGCACGGTTTGCACGCTTTCTTTCCTTTCAGTCATCGAGCAGGAAACATCGCTCACGCTTGTTTGCGTTTGGCAAGTTATTTTCCCGATGCGCGGAGCATCGAACGAGTATTCAGCCTGTCCTTTTCCGGTATACGCGTTGAAAGCGACAACCATGTTTTGAGGCAAGGCGAATTGCCCAGCGCCGTAAGCTTGCGGGTAGAACAAAGCAAAGCATTCGGGCGGAATGCGCGACGGGAACCCGTAAGGCGGAACTCCAGCAGGTGGAATTCCTCCTGGCAACCCGAATCCGCCTTGTGGGGGTATGCTTCCGGAATAGCCGACTTGCACCGTAATTGCTATTCTCTTGATTTCAGTGCCGCGCGAGTCGCGGATTATCAAAAACCCTCTTGCGCTCGCAGGCCTTCCGCCAGCAAAAAAGTATTCGTCGCCCGTGTAAACGGCTGAAACGACCAATTGCGCTTTAGTCAATTCTACTGTAAGCCTGAACGGCTGTGCGACTTGTTTGAATTGCACTTGCGGCTGCCCGCCTAGACCTCCGAACAGCCTGCATGCCGAAGGGTTGTTGCACACTTGCGGATACTGGCATTCGAACGGCACTCCGCCGCTCATCAAGCCTTGCGCGCCGCCTGCAATGTACCCGCACGCTTGCGGGTTTTGGCATACGAGCGGATATTGGCACTGCGGAGGCAAGCCGTAAGGAACTCCAGGCGTATACGCACTGAACCCCACTTGAGAGTATTGGTAGTTGAATGCGGATTGCGAGTTGTAGACGTAATTATAACAGTAAGGCGGGACTACGGGCTGGCCCGGCTGCAGTCCGGGGTAAGCGCCGCCTGTAGGAACGCACCTTCCCGCACTTCCAAGCGAGTTGTCGCAAGCAAAACCAGGCGGGCATTGAACGCCTGCAAAACCGCCGCATATGCTTCCAAAACCTTGTTGCATCATGAATTGCGGGGGAATCGCAAGTTGGCTTTGCGAATAGCCGAACAATCCTGTCTGCTGGAACGGGTAGGTTGAACCCAGGAGTTCGGGCGGAACTCCAGTGCGAATGGGGTTTTGGAATTCGGGATTGTATTGGTATTGTGAGTAGTAGCCTTGTCCTATTCCAAACGGGTAGTTGGGGGAGTAGTAAGGCGAAGCGCCGTACTGTTGAGTGGCCCAAGCGTCGTAAGGCATTCCGCCTCCCTGCGGGTATTGCTGTGGAAGCCCGTTGAGGCGGGTGTTGATTTGCTGGTCCCAAACCAAGTCGAATTCTTCGTTGAAGCGGGGGTCGAAGTCCAAAAACAACGGGTAAACGCGCCTGTCGTTCTTCAAGTTGCTTACGCTCAGCGAAATGTTGCTTATGCCGTCCAGCCCGCTTCCACACACGAAACAGCTTTTTGCAGGGTCTTCGCAGGCGAATCCGCTTCTCGGCGAGCAGCCTGCGCTTTGCGCTTCGGAAGTCGTGAGGCAAGCGTTGGGGTCGCACTGCTGCGCTTCTGGCGGCGGGCCCGCGCTCGTGCTTATCGAAACCGGAAGGATTACCGTGGCTTTCGTTGTCGGATTGGCTTCGCCTATGAACGTAACCGAGCATTCGGTTGGCTCGATTGCGTCGAAAGAGTTGAGGCGCACGTTGAATTGCCCCGAGTCTTCGACTTTTTCCTTTACTGCTGGAACAACGCTCAAGAGCAACGCGCACTCGGCGTTCACTCCAGCCTGGATTTTTATTTTCGCTCCCTTCAGAGCGCTTTTCACTTCGACGGCGGCAGGCGTCTGTTCGCTTGCAACGCCTTCGAAAGAAATTTTCTCTTTGTCAAGAGTCAAAAAGTCTTCCGCCCCGACTTCAATGCCTTCGTTTGTTTTGGTTTCGAAACCGTCGGCCCTGGCTTCAAAACAGATTTTGCCGACGGTCTGCGGTGTAAAACGGAATTCGTATTTCCCGTCCCTGCCTTCGCCTTGCGCGTTCCTTCCCAGAACGGTCCTGGTTTCCTGCAACACGCGCGGCGAGCCTTCGCAGTTCAGCACGCTCACTTCTGCGTCAGTCACAGGCCGGGAGAACGAGTCGAGCACTATGGCCTGCGCCCTCACGCTTTCGCCGAGAACCGCCTGCTGGGGGGAGACGGAAATTTGGAACGAGTTAGTTCCAGTTATTTCAACCGACTTTTCGAGCGTCATGGGCGGTTTTTCGCTGGCGAAGCCAGCCTTCAATCTCAATGCCGCCCTAGCGGTTTGCCTCAACGCGCGCATGGTTATGCTTCCCGACGTTTTTTCCGTTCCCGTCGCTGCGAAAGTGCGTTCGGCGAAATGCGCTTCTCCCGCACTGCCGGAAATTATTTCGAACGAAGGCGATTCTTCAAGCGCGACGCTGTCTATGCTCTCGTCCGGCGCGAACAAGTCGAAATTCATTTTGAACTGCTGGCCTACTGGAACGACGAGGTTGTTGGAAGACTTGAACCCGTCCTCACGCTCGAGAATAATCCTGCTGCACAGCCCGTCCTTGCAAGTCAAGGGGTTTGCGTGCACGCGGGCGGTTGCAACGCCGGTTTTGGCGCTGCAGAACACGCTCCTGCCTTTAGAGCTTTGCGAAAGCAATTGCATTATCAAATCGTCGTCCTGCGGCGAGGTGAATGGAATTCCGTTTGCTCCGATGAACCCGCCTGCCCTGTGCAGGATTTTCACTTCGCTCCTTGCGGGCGCGTCCGGCCTAACCGCGATTTCCAAAACTATTTCACCCGCACCCAGTTGGTTGGTGTAATCGAGCTCGACCCACTTCAAGGCTTCGGGCTGGGTTTTTTCTTCCGGCGAGCAAACGCTTTCCGCATTTTCTCCGGCGAAAACGGTTTTGGGTTTCAAGGCGCTTTTGAACCCCTTGAGTTCGAAAGGTTCGGAAAGCGCGTCGGAAGACTCGCCTGCCTGGAAGAAAGCGAAAGCGTCGCCCTTCTCTCCCAAAGCCAGCATGAATTTCGCGTCGTACTCTTGCGCCCTCTGCAGTTCAACCACGTTGTTCCCGTTATTGTCGAAAAACCCTAGGAACGCAAGGGAATTTTTCTTGGAAATTGAAAGCGGGTACATGAGCACTTCCACCGTTTTCGTTTCCCCTGGCTCGAAAGAAACCGGCGCGGTGGTAGTCTGCATGTAATTGCCTGCGCTCGCGATTATTTTCACTTCGACTTGCGCTGGAACCGTGATTGTGCATGGCGAAGAGCAGTCGTTGATTATGCTTTCGCCTGCATCGGTGACCGAAAACAACGCGTTGGAAATCCTTTCATTGGTCAAAAGGTTTTTCGCCATCAGCGTGACGTTAGCGGGAGGAGCTTGGACTGTTATGACGAATTCAATTCCTTCCGCCATGTCCACCAAATCGCTTTTTCCAATCTTGTTTCCAACGCTAGCGGAAGCGTAAGCCTTGTAGTTCTTCCCGTCGAGAATCAAAGGCATGTTGAAGACGGCGGAACCGTCGGCGCTCGTGAAAACAGTGGGAATTCCTAGTGGAAAGCCGTTCGCCTTGAAAAAGTTCACTTCAGCGTCCGGCAGAGGCTCGCCGTTTTCCTTGACGAGGACGGACGCTTCGGCCGAGTTGTCAGCGCCTTCCTTTTCCAGTTCAATGGTCTTCGCGTCGCCGCGCCTCGCGTTTTCGGCGAAGCCGGGCAAATAGCCTTCCTTGAACGCGGTCGCATAATAGGTTCTCCCTGCGACCGCAATCCTAACGTTTCCGCTCGCGTCCGTCGAGTCTTCGGCGTACCACGTGCGCGTGGTCTTGTCGTAAAGCTTGACTTCGGCGCCCGCAATGCGCTCTCCGTCCTTGCCTTTTACGGTTATTACAAGCTCGTCTTCCGCGCCTTCCTTTTTGATTAACGCTATGTGTTCTTCCTGCAGGTTTTCCTCGAAAACCATTTCTTGTCCCGCGTAGGTTTCAAACCTCCCTTCAGGGTCGAAAGCGTTGATTGCAAACCTTGACCCGAATGCAAGGCGTGCGAACACCGCCTGGTTGTCTGAACCTACTTTGGTTTTTGAAATCGGGGTTTGCGTGTAAAGGTCGACGAGGGAAACTACCACGCCTTCGGCTTCGCCGCCTGAAACTTTGACTATGAAATCGCCGTTCAGTGCTTCGCTTTTCTTTCCCTCACCCGTTTCCTTCAAATCTATGGTTATCGTTCCGTCGTCAACGTTCACCGTCTTAGTTTTCGACTTAAAACCTTCCTTGCTTACTTCAACAGTGGCGATTGTCTTGTCTACGCCACTCAAATCGAAAATCGCGTCCCCCCAGTCATCCGTGTCTTCGCTTCTCTTGGTCCCGTCGTCGAAACTCAAGACCACGCTCGCCTCTCCCACTGGCGTGCTCCTGTCCGAGCCCAAAACCTTGATTTTCAAAGTCTTTTTTTGCGAAGCGGTGTTTCCTGAAAGGAAAACCTCGCCCTTGTTTTCCACCACGCCTTTCTTCGGCTGGTATCCCAACGCGCTTACCGAAACTTCGTACTCTGCCTGCTGCGGCACTTTATCGAAAACCACGGTCCCGTCGCTCTCAGAGCGGCTGTTGAACGGCTTTTCGCCCGCGTAAATAGTGACGTCCGCTCCTGCAACAGGCGCGCCCCGCGAATTCAACACCTTGAACTCTATCGTGGTGGTGGGATTGAGCAAAGAAGGCAACAGCACCAGTGCTATTGCAATGATTATTACCGCAGCTGCGACTGGCACGAGCGTTCTGGGAGAAGGCACGCCTTTTTCCTCGAGTGAAGAGACGAAATTTTCGTAAGCTTCACCCAGTGAATCCAAAACACCTTTACCCCCTTCAGCCATGTAGAGAATAGTGGGTTTGGGCTATTAAAATAGTTGCGTTTTTTTTTGCGCGCTTCAAACCGTGTCGTGCTGCAATTGCACCCCCCACTCGAAGTTCACCGGCCGCTGGGGATCGATTCGGAAAGCGGCGTTCGAGTCGACCATCAAAAACCTCCACGCCGGCTTTTCAACGAAAGCGCAGCCGCGGTCTCCACCGCCGGGCGCTTCGCAAGGCGTTACAGGAAAATCTTCATTCCTGTCGTAAGGCGTGAAAACGAGAGAAGCGTCGCACTTGGGGGACGCGTTGGGGTCGCAAGCTGTTCCAGAGCAAAACCTCAAGTCCAAATCGGGCGCGTTCGCCTGCGTGCAAGCCCGCTTGAAAACCAAGTCGAAGTAATTCCTGCGCACTTCCTTGACAATCTTGTCGATGTCGTTCGGGTTGATAGCGTTGGGAAGGTCGTAGCCGCCGTCGTTAAACCCGCTGTCCGGGCGTTCGCACCTGTTGGGAATCGCTTGCCCGCAGTTGCCGTCGGCAACCCCTTCGTTATTTCCTTCGTTTCCGGCTGGTGCCCTGGAGCTGGAGCTTTCAGTAGGCCCGTAAGCAAGATGACTGTACACCTTGAACGTTTCGTCGAAATACTTGAAAATGCGCAGGTTGATGGGCAAGTAAAAATTCTTTTCTCCCACTCCGCTGCTTCGAAAAACGTTTCCTCCCGTGTCCTTCGCCTCCACGCGCGGAATGTTTGGGTACACTTCGATTCCGTCAACCTCGTTTTCAACGTTTACCCTGACGAAAAACCTGCCGTCTTCGCACCCTTCCAGAATTTCGTTTTCCTGTATTGTCCCGTCGTTGTTCAAATCTTCTGAACAGCGCATGAGGCTTCCGCCCGTGCGCGGGTCCGTCTGCGTGGCGAAAGCCTTGCAGTCGAAAACACTACCGCGAAGCAAGGCTTTGCAGTAATCCTGGTATTCTTGAACCGCCTGTGCTTGGCTCACGTCGGTTCTCGAGCCGGGCAAGAAAACTTTGATCTCCTTCTGGTTGGAAGTGTTGAACGTAATGCCTTCGAAAACGAAAATCCCTTCGTTCTCCACGAACTTGCTCATCCACTGCGGAAGCCCGTACTTGTACTCGCGTTCGTTGTTCAAATTGACGCTGTCGGGAATGCTGCAAATCACGTCGCTCGTCAACGCCTTTACCGTCTCGCATTTCGCGAACTTCACTTCCGCAAGCGAAACCCTGCCTGGGTCGGGGTTGCTGCCTAAAGACCCGTCGACGAGAGGGTCGGGGTCGAGCCCGTTCCTGTTGCGGTAGTGGGCGGCAGTGCTGTAATAACGCGAGTTCGGGTCGTTGTTCCAAACGAAAACGTCCCACCCCGGGTTGAGCAAATAATACGAAATCGTCCGGCTCAACCCCTCGCGAAATATGGACGCCAAATCCGAGCGGTGCTGCTCCAGCACGCTGGAGATTCGGTTGTGGTAAGCGTCGTTCGCTATCCGCAGAGAGTTTTGCGCCTCGACGTTCTGCAAATTAACCACGAACACTACCGCCGAAAGGAAAATCACGGTGCCTATGAGCGGGGCGGAAATGAATCCCTTTTTGCTGCGCATGCGAAACCGATTACTTCTACGCCACATATATTAATAGCCTTTTTTTTTCTATTCACTTTAGCCTGATTTTCTCGTGCATTCCCAGCCAAAAGCTCTTGCTTTTCGCAAGCTCTCCGTAATGCCAAAACGCGTAGAAGCCGATTATGGTTATCACGAGCGTAATGCGGAAGAGGACGTCGTGAACCAGCGGGTCTATGAAAATTATGCTCAGCGCGATGCGCACGGGATTCAACAGCAAAAGCAACGCCGTCCCGTACGCAAAGCCTTTCACCCTTTCCCCAAGCGTTTTTTCGAAGCTCGCGAAAACGATTGCGAACAAAACCGCTATTTCAATGAGCGCGGCGCAAGCCTGGTTGAGTTCCGCGACGAAACCCTCGCCTTCCAGCGCGTAACTCCCGTTTTCCAAGACGGTTTTTTGCGTTTGCACGCCCAAAAGCTTCAAGGCGAACTGTGAAGAGTCGGCTGCAATCCCGCCGAATGCGCCGCCCAGCGGCGTGTAAGCCAAAACGGAGTACGCGGGCAAAAACAGCAAGGCGAATAATGCTACGAACTTCACTGCCTTGCGCAAGTCGCTTTCCCCGCGATGCGAAGCGCTCTTGTTTTTTTTCTTCACGAAAACGCTTTAATCTTCCCGCCGTTAATAACATTTGTTTTGCTTTTCCCCCCGAAAGGCGGTTGATTTGGATTTTGCTGGCGTGGAAAAAAAATGGCAGGCGCGTTGGGCTGCCGAAAAAACGTTCGAGCCTATCGCAGATTCCAAGAAAAAAAAGTTTTTCTTCACCGTGCCCTACCCCTACGTTTCCGGCAATTTGCACGTTGGCCACGGAAGGACTTACGCGATAGGCGACGTGATTGCGCGCTTCAAGCGAATGCGCGGCTTTAACGTGCTCTGGCCCATGGCGTTCCACATCACCGGAACGCCGGTTCTGGCGGTAAGCCAGAAAATCAAAAACCGCGATTACGACGCCATATCCATGTACAAGGAATACGTCGGGATATACGAGAAGGACGAGCGCAAGACCGAAGAAATAGTTTTTTCATTCGAAAACCCCTGGAACGTCGTAAATTACTTTTCAAAAAAAATAATCCTCGACTTTTCGAGAATGGGGTTCGGCATCGATTTCACGCGGCAGTTCACGAGCGGTGACGCCGAGTACAACAAGTTCGTCGAATGGCAGTTCAAGAAGTACGAGGAAAAAGGGTTTTTGACGCAAGGCTCTTACCCCATCTTGTTCGACGTTCAAGAAAAGAACGCGGTGGGCGAGGACGACATCAAAGACGGAGACACCGACCCGGTCGAATTGCGAAAGTTCGTGGGCCTCAAGTCGAAGTTTTCGGCCGAAGGCGAAGATGGCTTTATCGTTTCAGCGACCCTGCGCCCGGAAACCGTTTTCGGAATAACGAACTTGTTCGTCAACCCCCGCGCGAAATACGCGAAAATCAAGATGGACGGAGAAACGCTTTTCGTGAGCGCGCAGGCTGCCGAAAAGCTTTCGTTCCAGCACCATTCGGTGAGCGTGGAAAAAGAAATCGACGGCGGGTTTTTCGTGGGAAAGTTCGTGGAAACGCCTTTGCAGCAGCGCGTTCCCATACTTCCCGCGGAGTTTGTGGACGCGGACAACGCGAGCGGATTCGTGCACAGTGTGCCTGCGCATGCCGTAGTAGACTGGCTTGCACTCGAGGACTTGAAGAAAGACGAGAAAACCTTGAAAAAATACGAGCACGTAAAACTCAAGGAACTCGTCGAATCCTTAAAACCCATTCCTTTGATTAAACTCGAGGGGTTCGGTGGTTTTCCAGCGCAAGAAATGGCCGAACAATTCAAGATAATGAACGTGCGCGAGAAGCAAAAAATCGAGAAAGCCACGCAGCACTTGTACAAAGCAGAGTTTTACGGCGGAGTGATGAAGGAAAACGCAATGGGCTTCGCCGGAAAAACAGTTGTGGAAGCGAAGGAAGAAGTTTCCCAGTGGCTCGTCAAGGACGGCGCCGCATTTTGGTTTTATGAAACCAGCCGCCCCGCTTTTTCGCGCGCCGGCGGGAAAATCGTAGTAGCAATCCTTCCCGACCAGTGGTTTTTGGACTTCAACGCGAAAGGATGGAAGGACAAGGCTTTCGAATGCCTGCGTGAAATGACCATCTTCCCGCCGATTTACCGCAAGCAATTCGAAGACGTTTTCGAGTGGCTCGACAAACGGCCTTGCGCCCGACGCCGCGGTTTGGGCACGCGCCTGCCGTTCAACCGCGAGTGGATAATCGAAAGCCTCAGCGATTCCACCGTATACATGGCTCTTTACACGGTAATAAAAAAAATCAGGGAACACAAGATCAAGCAAGAGTTTTTGGACGAGGCGTTTTTCGACTTCGTGTTTTCGGGAAAGCAATACTCCGGCGTAATTTCGCCGAAAATAATGAATGACGTGCGAAGCGAGTTTTTGTACTGGTATCCGAACGACCAACGCCATACGGCAATAGCGCATTTGACGAACCACCTGAGCTTTTTCGTCTTCGCCCATGCTGCGCTTTTCGAGAAAAAACACTGGCCGCGCGCGATTACTCTCAACGAAATGGTTCTGAGCGAAGGGTCGAAAATGAGCAAGAGCAAGGGGAATGTCGTCTTGCTTAACGCTGTTGCAGAGCAGTACGGCGCCGACTTGTTTCGGTTGTATAGCGTAGGCACCGCCGATTTCGCGAGCACCCTGGACTTCAGGAAGAAAGACGTAGAGGCGATGAGGAAAATACTCTCGAAGTTCGAGTTTCTATGCCTGAAATACGTTGGCTTGCTCGGTTCGGGCTCGGGAAAGAAGACGCATTTGACCAAATGGATTGAATCCAAGCTCGAGTCAGCAGTCGCGGAGTCCACGAAAAACCTCGAGGAATTCGCCTTGCGTGATTACGTGCAAAACGCTTTCTTCAAAACGCTGCGCGATTTCGAGTATTTCGACTCGCGCGCGTCGGACGAGGAACGCGCGGCAATCGCGAAAAGCGTCTTAAAGTGGATTCGCCTGCTTTCGCCATTGATGCCGCACGCCTGCGAAGAGTTTTGGGAAAAAGCTAAGCAAAAGGGTCTGTGCAGCGTTGCCGCATGGCCTGAATGCAATGAAAAGAAAATCGACTTGAACGCGGAGGCAAGCGAGGACTTCGTGCAAAGCGTTTTGGAAGACGTGCGCAGCATCGCTGCTCTTTTGTCAGGAAAGCGCAAGATTTCCGGCGCGAAAATAATAACCGCCTCGAAGAAAAAGCGGGATTTCGTGAGAAAACTCGTTGAGGAAGGACGGAGCGCGGAAAAAGCTGTCATTCCCGTCGTGGAGGACGAGCTTACGAAAAAGTATTTGGAGAAAACGTTTTTCGAACTGGTGGCGAATCCGCATTACGCCAGCGTCGACGAGGAGAAGATCCTAAAGTCGTCGAAAGAGTTTTTGGAAAAACAGCTTAGCTTGCGCGTGGAAATAGAAAGCGAAGAGCGTTCGAAAGAGGAAAAAGCCGCAAGGGCGATGCCTTTCAAGCCCGCTGTGGTATTGAGCTAGCGTTTTTTTAGACCTTCTATACGCCACCAGCTTGAGCCACTAATCACGACGACCTACCACTCGCAAATTCATGGAACGCCCGCCTAAAAAGCCAATTTAATAAACTCTGTTTAATAACTTCATGCCCGAGAGCGTAATTAAAACCGAAGGGGGTAAAAAGCGTTTAGTCATCGACTACCGCGGCTCGCAGTACGGCGCCGACTTGGCGCAATACGCGCAAGTAATGCAAGACGTCATCGACAAGCTTCGCGAGGCGGACGTGGATGAAATCGTGCTCAGCGAGTATTACGAGCGCGTTTACGACGCCGAACAAACGGGCTGGCTCAAGGAAATTTCCGAAATAGTTTCAGAGTTCGAAGCGGAAGGCGTGTGGAGCCCCCGGCATTTGAGCAAAGACCAGCGCAGCAAAACGCTAGCGCAAAGGCACGACTCAGTGCTCAGCATATTCAACACCCTTCGCGGCGACCCGTTCAAAGCATATCTCATGATCATAGCTGAAGTCAAGGCGCAAATGCAGAAAATGCAAGTGCTTCCCCCCGAAGAGCAAGAAGACTTGAAGCTGTACCTCGCGACTCTCGAATACATGCGCGACAGGCTGGAAAGGACGAAGTTGCTGCGCAAAATGAAAGAATATTTACAGCAGTTGGGCAGCATTCCCGCCGACCGAGGCATATACCATTCTTTCTTCGAAGCTGCGATAAAACCGTCGTTCATCGGCTCGCAAATCTTTTTCACCGAAACTGAACAGCTGGAGCTGGTCGACCAGTACGAAGTCCTAGGCACGAAAGTATACATTTACCGGCATCCCGACAAAATCGAAGCGTTCTACTTCATCAACCCGCCCGAATACTCACTCCCGCCGGAAAAGTATTTCCTCCTCGAAAAAACCAAGGAGGTTGTTGCAGCTCACAGGCCGGAAAACGTGGAGTTTCTCGACATCACGCAGGCAAGGCGTTATTTCAAGAAAGTTTACGTGGCGACAATAGGCGACATCGCGGCGAAAAACAACATCCTGCTTTCGCAGGAAGAGCGCGAGGAACTTGCGGAAATAGTAGCCCGCTACACCATCGGTTACGGGATTCTCGAAATCATTTTGAGCGACCGGCGCATAACCGACGTTTATGTCGACTCGCCGCTGGGCACTAAACCCATTTACTTGGTGCACAGTAAATACGGTCAATGCCAAACCAACATCTTGTTTTCAAGCGAGGAAGCGAGGAGCATCGTCTCGCGCTTTCGCGCGTTGAGCGGCAGGCCTTTCGACGAAGCGCATCCGATTCTCGACTTCGACTTGCCCGACTTGCAGACGCGCGTAGCGGTAATCGGCAAGCCTTTGGCTTTGGATGGAACTGCATTCGCCTTCCGCCTGCACAAGGACACGCCGTGGACGCTTTCGCAGTTCGTGGACGTGAACATGATGGACTCGTTCACGGCAGGGCTTCTTTCGTTTTTCGTCGACGCGCAAGCTTCTCAGTTGATAGTGGGCTCGCGAGGTTCCGGGAAAACTTCTCTTTTGCAGGCAATGATGCTCGAACTTCCTCAAAACCTGCGCATAATCGTGCAGGAAGACACGCAGGAATTGCCGATTCCGCAAATGAAGAAAATCGGTTACAACATCCAGCGTTTGAAAACCCGCCCGCCGCTGGGGGCGGTGATGGAAGGCGAAGTTTCCGCCGAAGACGCGTTGCGAACCGCACTGCGGCTTGGAGATTCCGTTTTAATAGTAGGCGAAGTGCGAAGCAAAGAAGCGTTGGCGCTTTACGAAGCAATGCGCATTGGTGCAGTTGGAAACACGGTCATGGGGACGATTCACGGCGAAAGCGCGTACAGCATTTGGGACAGGGTTGTGAACGACTTGGGCGTGCCTTCCACGAGTTTCAAAGCAACTGATTTCGCAGTCGTTTCGGCTCCAATACGCTTCAAAGGCTCGCTCGAGCGAAAACGCAGGCTCATCGAGATTACGGAAGTGAAGAAAGAATGGAACGACGACCCGCTGGACGAAAACGGGTTTTTGAACTGGTCTAGCTTTGATGCAGGCAAGGACGCGTTGGAATTCAACCACTCCAAGCTAGGAGAAAGCGAGTGGCTCGCGAAACTCAAAAAACTCAGGGGAATAAGCTTGGAGGAAGTGATGGTTGAAATCAAGGCGCGCGGAGAGGAAAAACAGTATTTGGTTGATTTGAAGAACAAGCTCAACCTTCCCGAGCTTTTGGAAGCGGAAAACAGCGTGGTCGCTCATTCGAAATACCTTTTGAACCGCGAACTGCAAATCCAGGAAAACGGAGTGGTGGACCACGAAGCGCTTTTGAGAGACTGGAAAGCGTGGGTTAACGATTCGCTCGTGAAAGAACTCATGCGCAGGCGCGGCTGATTTTTTCTGTTTTCTGAACGTTTTTATTCGTTCAAGCGTAATGGTTTCATGCCTGCGCCAAAAAGGGAACGAGAGAGGGAACGCTTGTACGAACCGCCTCGCGAAAGGCAATCGGGAGGAGATAAAAAGCCCGAGCAAGAGCCTCTTTTCCTGCGCGCAACCCGATTTTTCTCTAAAATCGCGCCTTCGTTCGGAAGAAAGGCGGAATTCACGCAGGAACAGCAGGAGGCGTTCTCGTTTTTAGAGTGGGACGTTTCCCCCAAGGAATTCCGCTCGGCGTACTTCGGAATCCTGTTCCTTTTTCTAGGCTTGGCTCTCGTTGTAGGCGGAATTTCTTTCTTCGCGGTTTTCGACCAGAACCCTGAAAACCCGTTTTTCATGGCCTTGGTGGGAATAATGCTTCTCGCTGCGGTAGTAGCGCCTTTCGTTTACTCTAACTACCCCAAGCAGGCGGCCGGAAAGGAAAAACTGCTTGCGTTGGCTTACGTGCCTGAAATAGTGAATTACCTTACGATGAGCTTGCGTTTGACGCCTAATCTCGAGAAGGCGGTGGAATTCGCGGCAAACCACGGGCAAGGCAAGATTGCGGAGGAATTGAAGGAAATAGTTTGGGACTTGCAGTTGGGGCGTTACGAGAGCGTGGAGGAAGCTTTGGACGAACTGGCGTACAAATGGGGGCCTTACAACGAAGACTTCAAGCAGGCGTTGATGCTCATCCGCGCTTCCGTCCTCGAGGGGGACGCGAAAAAACGCGAAGATTTGCTGACGAAGGCGAATGCCGACGTGCTTGAAGGCGCGCGGGAAAAAATGGACGTGTACGCGCGCAACCTGCAGCAGCCCACGGTTTATTTGTATTACTTCGGGATTTTGCTTCCCTTGCTTTTGGCGATTATTCTTCCGATAGGCGGGGCTTTCGCCAACATAGCGTTAGCGAAAGCAGAGTATTTGCTGATTGCCTACAACCTTTTCCTTCCCCTCTTGGTTTTCGCTTTTGGCTCTTTCATCGTTTCATCCCGCCCTCCAACTTACGTTCCTCCCGACGTTCCAGAAAACCACCCCGGCTTGCCCCCGCGAGGGTCGTTCAAGCTCGGTTCCGCGGTGATTCCTGCGAAAACGCTGGGCGTGATTTTCTTCGTGCTTTTGCTTTCGCTCGGGTTTTTGACCGACCAAGGCTGGACTCAAAATCAAATCAATTCGCTTGCCGGCGCCGGGGTGGATGAAGGGCTGGTCATAAGCGGAACGCTGGGAACAGTTCCGGATTTTTTGGACGAAGCTTCCCGAGCAGAAGCAATAGCTTCTCTCCCACATTTTACTTTCTTCGACAAAAACGCTTTGGGCTTAGGCCCGCTTGTTTTAATCCCGCAAGGAACTTTCATCGGGCAGTTTACGATATTCGGTCTGCTCATCGGGTTTTCTCTATTGGCGAGTTTGTGGCTGTTGGGCGAGTATTTCGAGCGAAAGCGAGTGCAGGACGAAATCCGCTTTATGGAAAGCGAGTTCCAAGACGCGTTGTACGTGCTCGCTTCGCGGCTTGGAGAAAATAAGCCCATCGAGGAAGCCCTTCGCTCTTCGGTCCAATTCCTTCCCAAAAGCAGGATCGGGAAAGACGTTTTCAAACGCATTCTCGAAAACATCACTTTGCTGGGCATGACCCTCGACGCCGCGGTTTTCGACAAGACTTTCGGAGTGTTGAAAAACCTGCCTTCGCGCACCATCCGCAGCGGGTTGCAGTTCATGATTGACGCCGTGCAGTTGGGAGTCAACGTCGCAGCAAAATCGCTGATAGGCCTGTCGATGCAGTTGCGCAACGCCCAGAAAACCGACCAGGCGCTACGCGCTTTGCTTGCAGACGTCACGACCATGCTGAAAACAATGAGCGTTTTCGTCGCGCCCATAGTGCTGGGCGTAGTGTCGGCGCTGCAGCGCATTATCGTGAATTCCTTGTCGCAGCAGTCCGGCGCCGGCTCCACGCTTCCCCAGTTGGAAGGGACGGGCGCGGGAGGATTCAGCGGGCTCACCAAGCTTTTCAGCCAAAGCGACGCGCTGAAATCAACGGCGGACCCGGCGACTTTCGTTTTCATAATGGGCGTTTATGTCATTCAAGTAGTCGCCATTCTCACTTACTTCAACTCGCAAATCGAAGACACGAACAACAAGCTGCACACTTACGTTTCGATTGCAAAAGCCTTGCCCATCGCGATACTCTTGTATTGCGCGGTGGTGTTCTTTTCCGCGAACTTCATAGGCGCGATAGTCGGGTGAACCCGCGCTCGGCCGCAAATTGCAAGCTTTAAAAGCACGATTCTGTAATGCTTTCAGTCGGTGTTGTTCGGGGTGAATTTTCAATGCGTTTGAAAGGGCAAGCTTTCGAAACCATGATGCTAGTGATAAGCGTAATCGTGGCTTTGGCGATTTTGGGAGTTTTGTTGAACATCCTCGGGGGAATAAGCTTCGGCGTCGGAGACCCGAGCGCCGTGATGCAAGACGGCTTGAAAACCGTGCAGTCGAAAGGCTTTGGGATTACGACCGCAAAGAAGGCGACTTTCGAGAAAGACGCGTTGATAGTAAAACGCTCTGTCATCCAAGACGTTCCGATAGACCCGTCCGAACTCGCCTTCGCGTGCAACGGAAGCATTTGCACCGCCGACAAGCTCGACGTTACCGACGACAAGATAGAGGCCAACATAAGGATTGAAGCGCAAATAGTGATTTGCGGCGACGACACCCGCCCTACAGACCCCAAGTACTGCGTGGGAGTAGGACGAAATCCCGAGGAAGCCAGGACCGCCTGCACCTCCAAGTGCGGCATATCCTGAAAGATTAATTAACGCCTTTCACCTTTCTTTCGTTTATGCGCGGCAATGCGAGCAAAGGGCAGAATTGGACTCCCATTTACATGATTATCGTGATAGCGATAGCCGTAATCCTTTTGGTGACTTTCGTAAAGCCGCTGTTCAACCAGGCGAGCGGAACTGCCTCGCAAACAACCGACACCGCCAGGCAGGTTTTGAATTCAATCGCCTTGGCTTTTTCTTGAATTGAAAACGCACTCGTTTTAAACAGATTTTTCTTAATCAACTCATGCGCATTCGCTTTTTCAAATCTCAAGTGTCAGCGCCTATAGAGCTTTTCGTAGCAGTAATAATCCTCGCCATGGCTTTGGGTTTGGGGTTGAAAGTCATTGGCGACGTGGAGGAAGGAAAGTGCGTCGCCACGCTCAAGACGCAAACGCAACAGTTGAAAAACGCGATGATCGACGTGGCGCTGGGAAGCGCGGGAACAACGCGCACCGTTTATTTCGACTTGCCCACCTGCGGAAACGAGAAAGTCGACGGACTGCAATTCGTGCTTTACCTGCAGCCTGAGTATTGCCGTTTGTGCCAAGGGAATTACGGGTATTGCTGGCAGGTTGTCCCCATCTCCCGCGACCCAGCAAATAGAAACCGCTATTCGCAAGTTCCCGACGCGATTTCCTGCGTGAACATGGCTGGCGACGTTCAAATAAAAGAATGCGCCGGGGGGATTCAGCTTTCGAACGCCCCTTGCTTCCAAGAGGCCGGTTGCAATCCGACAGACTTCGGGGTCACGACGAGCGTTTGGAGGGAAGGCGACCCCACCAGCCCCTCGCGCTGGAAAACCTTGTCGGGCTTGGACGTGCGTTCTTTCAAGATAAAACTCACGAAAACAACCGAACTCGCCGGCGGGAACGAGCGGGGTTCGATCGAGGTTTGCGCTACGGCGGCTGATTAAAATTGAAAAGTCAAATCGAACTTTCGATGCTCACGCGCTTCGCGATGGTGTTTTTCATAACGAGCTTGGCTTTGATAGTCCTGTTGTTTTCCAACGCTGAACAAAAAGGATTGTGTCAAACGCAAGCCGAGCTTGCGGCAAGGCAAATCGCTTCTTCCATAAACCAGGTTTTGACTTCCCCCGCGGAAGACGAGCGGAAACTCGTTCCGCTTGTTGCTGCTCTGAACGTGGGAGAAAAAGACCGGTCCCGGTACGTGGTGAACATCACCAAGCGTCCGGACTCCAAAACCCTGGTGGTGGGCGTTGCCACCGACTCGAAAGACTGCATCGCATTTCAAAGCGTGGGATACGGCAACATTGACGAAGACAACGTGGTATTCCAGCCTTCGCACGTGCCTTCCGACGGGACCGACTCGAAGCACATTATTGAAGAACGTTTCGGCTTTAACGTTTTCAAA
The DNA here is from genome assembly GCA_038884755.1 of Candidatus Norongarragalinales archaeon. Classification (GTDB taxonomy): domain Archaea; phylum Micrarchaeota; class Micrarchaeia; order Norongarragalinales; family Norongarragalinaceae; genus UBA10210. The sequence goes on along the minus strand of JAWABJ010000001.1, from coordinate 589,052 downwards.
ACCCTGCATCTCACGCCGTCCAACCCCGGGGACAGGAGTTCTTACTTGATAGTGCTGCGGTGCCGCGAGAAATCGACCTTTCGGGGGAAGACGTTCTTGTACCTCCAGAACTGCAATTACGTTTTTCCCGGCTCGACGAGCGTGGACCCAGACAAGTGCCTGAAACTGGACGCGGTGTCCGAATGCCGTTTCGCGTAAGGTGAAAAAATGAAGCTTAAAGCGTACATAGGCCCGCTTGGCGACGACATTCCAAGCATTTTCCCAATAGTATTCGCCATACTGATTTTCACCGGAACAATCATTTACGCGAACCAATTGATTTCCGCGAAAGCAAAACAGCTTGAAATCCGCGACGGACTCATTTCGCTGTCGTACCTCGTCACGGAAACGGGCTTCATAGACAACAGCACGCTTGCAGCAACATGCGACGGAAAGGTCAAGCCGCGCGCCGCTTCCCTAGGAGTAAAATATTTGATTACCCTAAAGCGATTTTGCAACGGCATTCCCATAGACTACAAAAGCGCCAACACTCAGTTGAATCCTTATGCTCCGGAAACAGAGAAAACAAGCCCGTTTTACGTCGATGCTTCAGAGAGCGTGGGGGAAACGTGGTTTTCCTGCTCGAACGACCCCAACGTGCCTTCAAACGGGCTTTTGGAACAACCGCGGGACAGCGTCCTCGCCAGCTTTCCAGTCGCAGTGCCCTGTCCTGACGCAGACAGTTTCACGAACGGACTGGGTGTGGTAAACGTGATTACATGGAAAGGAAATTCTACGAGATGAAAAGCCAAGCGGCAATCACCGACGCGATAATACTCCTATTGGTGTCCATTTTCTCGTCGGTCTTGATTTTCAATTTCGTCGGCACGTGGGGCGAAGACCAAGACCAGGTTTTGAGAAGTGCGTACGTGCTGAATTACATGCAAAGCGTTTCCAAAGCGCTGTATTACGTCGACGCGTCCACGCTCACGGGCGTGGGAAGCGACGGCATTGACGTTTACAAGAAAGCCCTCACGCAAAGCGGTTTTGAAACCAACGCAAAATACGATTTGGACGATTCCGACGACGGCTGTGCGCAGTTGCAAGACTATCCAGGAACCCTGCGCGTGACGGATTTGATGAAACGCGATTTGGCCGACTCCGACCCAACGCTTGCCGTAGGCGGGGCGATGCCAAAGCTCGACGACAGTTTCGGCACGCCGCCCGGCGGAGCGAGAGTGCCGGGACGCACTGCAGTGCGCTGCGCGCTGAAGGAACTCATGAAGCCCTTCTCTTTCTCCGGATACAAGTATTACTTCGAAGCTATCTTGTCGCAAGACGCGCCCGGCATTGCGGGCGGAACCCCGCAGGGCATAGTGCATTACATCGGGCCCGAGATAACGAATTCCAAAGACTTGAACGTCGTAGGGGTGGAAACGGCGGGAGGATATAGCAACAAGGCACAGAACGGTGCGGCAAGCGAAGTGCCAGGGTGTTTTTCCGCATTGCGCTCCGGATACCAGATTCTCGCGGTTTCATCCCCGTTCCAAGTTTTGTACTCGGATACAAGCGGCGGCTCGCTCGACTCGAAATTCATCAAATACAAAACGCGCATTTGCATTTGGCAGTCGAAAGAAGATTTTGCTTGAGCATCACTGAGGCTGCCTTTTCACGAAAACGTTTTCCCCGCACTTGGGGCAAGCGTAATCGAAACCGTCTTCTTTTGGCGTGATGAGCGGCGTGCAATTGGCGCACATTCCGCTTCCGCAGTAAGGACAGAAGACTATGCGCGAGTTGCTTGCGTGGCAGCGCGGGCATCCCGCACCGTTCGCAGGGATTTTCACGAACTTCACGTCGGCCTCGGTTTTTTGCGCTGTGCCAGCGCCACCGCCGGAAATTGCGTTCAACTGGTCGAACAGCGATGAAGGTGAAGGCAAAGGCGTTGGTGCGGTTTTCGCCGGCTCTTCGGAAAACAAGGAGATGGGCGAAAGCTGCGGCTGCGAAGGCTCCGCCTGCATTGCGGATATCTTCTGTTCGGCCTTGCCTTCGGCCGGCGGGGGTGAAAGCTTGAGCTTGTCGCTCACTTCCGCGCGCGTTTTGCTTATTTGAAGCTGGTTGTAAACCTCCTGCACCATGCTTTCAAACTCTTCCTCTTCAGAAACTTCCTTCTTCTTTTCCTGCGCCGCCGGTTTTTGCTGTCCCGCGCTTTTTTCCAAATACCGCCTGTGCGTTATCTCAGATTCGATTCCACCCTTCTCCTCGCCCGCGAGTTCTCTCGCTATCTCCTCCAACTCCGCCTCTTTTATTTTCTTCAATTCCTTTTCCTTCAACTCCGCGTCTTCCCCTATTGCACCCGCCTCATTCTTTTCCGGAATTTCCTGTTTTTTTGGGGCGATTTGCTTTGCTATCTCGCTCGGAGCGACCCGCTCTTCCTTTACTTTAGCGATTTGGATTTCGCCCTGCTCGCGCTTTCCAATTCCCAACGCATTCGCGATTCCGCCGAAAAACCCGTCCATTCCCGCTTTCTTGTGCTCTTCGGGTTTTTTGCGCGGCTCGAACTGCAAATCAATTTTTGAAAGAGGCGGTTGTTGCGAAGGCAAGGGCGTTTCCCTCTTTGGAAGCGCTGCAGGCTGCGTGGGCGTTGGCGCGGCAGGAATTTCTTTTTTCACAATTTGTGGAGTCTGTTTTTGTTCGGCAGGCGCGCGTTTTGAAACCAAGTCTCCTATAGCAACGCCGGCGACCGGCGCGCTTGAAGAAGTTATTTCCTTGAACGGCTGAGTTTGGGTTTTAAAAGGCGTTTGAGCCTGCGGCGCAGGCTCTCGGATTGCAGTGGGCGACAAAATGCTTTTTTCCGCGGCCACAGCCGCGCTGGTTTTAACCGCCGGAACCCCCACTACGAGGAATTCTGGTTTTGAAAACGCTCCCGCGACCTTGAGGAAAAAAACGCTCAGCAAAATCGTGAAGAAAAGCGTGATTGGGAGAAATCCGGCTGCCTCGAAAAACCGTGTTTCTCCGGCGATGAAATAGTCGAGCGCGAACGCTATCGCGAACAGCGCGAAGCCGTATACTGCCGAAGCGCCGAGCTTTTCGTTCGGGCGCATGAGCCTAGCGTCGGGTTTGGTCAAGCGCAGCACGAAATATCCGAATCCGATGCCTCCTACGAACAAAAACGCGTAGTAAGCTATGGCGGCGAGGGAAACCATACGAACGCTTTACTCAAAGCGGATATAAAAAAAGCGTTTCTCCCACTCGTTTTACGCCGGTAAAGATGTTTTTTAAAAGAGCGCGAGCCCTTATTGTAATCATGCTGCCAAGGCGTTTTCCGCACAAAACCTTTTCGTTATTCTTAATCTCCCTTTTCTTAGTCCAATTGTTTTCTCCCTTCGCCTTCGCGGCAGACCCGACTCCCTCTCCGACTTCAAAGCCCACGTCCACCATTCCCTATCCCGCGGAAATAAAGTCGGGCGGCAGCTGCACGGTAAGCACCATTTCCGACTCGGAGAGGGAAACCCTTTGGGCTAACACTGCAGCAAAGCCAATTCAACAGCTTACAGACGTTCCTTTGGAAGTTGCTTTGAACCAGCAGGGCGCCAAAATTACGAACCCCCTCGACCCGAACGCTCCTTTGAACCCAGCGCCAGCCTTGACGGTTTTGGACCAACAGGTTACTCTCGCTTCGCTGCAGGCGTTCGGGGTTCCGAAGGAAAAGCTGTTGAAGTACGTGCAGGATTACGACGCTTCGCAAGACAATGCCGACGAGGTTTTGCAAAACACCGCAGTCACCGTTTCGCAAGCTAACGAAATAATGCGCCGAGAGCTCAGCAGGGGTTCGAGCGCTTTGGAACGATGGAACCAGGTTTTCAACAATTTTCTCGGCGGAAACCGCGAGATTCCGACCGTCCAACCCCTGCCGCAAGGCACGCCCGAGCCTTACGCCAACCTCAAAGTGATAATTCCCGGGCCTGTCGGGGAAAACGGAAAGCAGCGGGAAATCACTTACGCGCAAGTCGCAGCCGCGCAAGCGTTGAATCCAGATTCTTGCTTGTTGAAGGGAACGATTAAAGGAAGGATTTCTTACTTGGGGGTTTTGGGTTCGGACTTGACTTACGGAATTCCAGGAAACCAAACCATTTCGGGGAAATACATCTACCCGCCAACTAACGAAACGAACGCCGACCTCGACGACCCTTTGAGCAACCAGTGGTTTGTAGGGCGGTCGATAATTTCCTCGCTTTCGCTTAACGGCGGCGCGAACATTCTCTTGCCTTCTTTTTATGAAGACTGGATGGCTTTCACGGGCGCGTGGTCCCGGGCTGACTTGTACGTTTCACTTGGAATAAGCCTGGGCGCAACTTCGATGATAAACCGCATTGAGAAAATACGCAAAACTAACATTGAGTTAAAACAAAACCTTGAGCAGGCAAGGCTGCAAAGCAAGGGGTTCCAAGACAAGTCGCTGACCGACCTTTACGGCCCGATAGAACAGCGCGCCGGTGCCCAGGTTTTCACCAACACCAACGGCGACGAGGTTTTAGTGCGCACGGTGCACTTGAGGGACGAGCCGTTGTTGGATGCTGCCGGAAACCCCGTTCTCGACGTTCACGGGAATCCGATTATTCGTCCTGTGCAAGCGGTTGAAGTAAGGGACACTGGCGGAGCCTTGGTGGTTCGGGAAGAAATCGGAGCCGGCCAAACCATCGACAGCGTGCTCAGCACGCACAACCTGAACCCGAAGCGGGTTGAAAGGGAAGGCTTGGAATACCAGATAAGGCGTTCGGAACCTGTGAAAGCCGCGTGGGAACGCGCGAAAAAACAGTCTGTACCCCGCGTTTCTTACAACCTCATGATGGGCGCCGCTTGGATGGGGCCAGCCAGGCTTGCTTACGACATGGCTACCCGCAATCTTTTTGCTGCAACCGGATTCAACGAAAACAAATACCTGAAAATCATGGTGAACCGGCCTGTTGCGGAAAAATTCAGGGATGCGACCAACCTTTTCGGAATAGGCAAGGTGCAAGAGCTGATTTCCGAATACACTGGTGGCGCGCCGTCCAAAGCGTTTTTCGCAGGAAAAGTTTTCATCGGCAACTTTCCTTCCTCCTCTGAAAGCGGGGATTCGCTGACCTCGATTGGTTCGGACACCGGATGGAAGATAAACACCGTTTGGAAAGGCAATTCTTTTGCGGTGAACTTTGAGGACGTGCGCTATCCCGGCGCGGAAAAATACACTGGATTGCACTTGGTTTCAAACGAAATACTCCCGCGCCCAGTTTTGAACAAGAAATTCGACAGCGCCACTTACAACTTCCTGCTTACCCTTGCACTGCCCTTTCTGATATTCCGCAGCCTTTCTGCCGAAGCCGGGCAAACGCTTGGGCTCGCCGGCTCGCTTCTAGTGGCAGAAGAAGTTTTGAACATAGACGCCAACTTCGGAAAGGGGATAGAATGCTCGAAAGACATCCAAGACGAACTCAAGGCTAAATACCGCACTGCCGTGCTCACCGACTACGCCCTCACTCTAGCTACTTCTTACCTGCCCTTGCTCAGAACTGCCAGCCAGTTTTGGAGAAATATTTACACAGGCGCTGCGGCGGTGGGAGACGTTACGAGCTGGATAGACCCGCTGCTTGCCTGGCAATGGTACATCGGAAACCAAGCCCAGATTTACACTGCAAATTGCCGAGACTCGCAGTACAAGATTCTCGCTTACCAACGCTTGCCCGAAGCCACCAACCGCGCCAACCAAACCGCGAGCCAAAAGGCTTCCAACGTGCTTCAAGACGTTTCCCAGTCTTTCGCCAACACTTTCGGCAGCGAAGGCGACAAGGTGCAAAACGAACTTGCGAAATATACCGAAGTGCTCAACCTCAAGACTCAACTGCAAGACCAGCAAGGTTTCGTGCAGCCTGACGAAATCGTTGCAGTGCACGTAGACCGCTCGGCGTGGATGGTGCCAGGCGGGATTTTCGACACCCTGAACGGAACGGGATGCAATTTGGAAGAAACCCTGCCGACCGCAGACGGCGGGGCGCTCGTGATTTCTAAAAACGGGCTGAAGAAAATAAACAAGGACGGCAGCGTAGCGTTCGACTTCAACGACTTCTACTGGAAACTGCGCGCTTCGAGCATCCTGCGCTCACAGGAATTAGCGAGAATGATAGTGCCCAACCACATTATTACTACGTTGTTGGACTGTGGCGACAAGCCGTTCATTTCAATAAGCGCTTCTGGAAGCGCGGCGTTGGCGGACAAAACCTGCCCTGCGGCGAACTGCTTCGAAAGCGAGCTGAAAAAACTCGTGGAATTCGACGGAACCAATTTGGAGAAAGTGTTCGGAAAAATCTCGAGCGTGGACACTACGCTTGGCACCGCTTCGTTCACTGGAGACTCGATAACCTTCACTAGAACTTCGCTGGGCGAGGCGGGAGTGGCGACGCGCGCCCCAACTCTAGAGCAAGCTGCAAAAACGGCGGGGTTGGGTGCTTCCACTGCAGGCGTCAGCCTCACCGTTTTGGGCAATGGCAGCGTAACGCTCTCCTCTCCCAGGGATTTCGGCGTTGAAGAAATAGGAATCCTAAAAACGATTATTGGAGAGAAGGGAAAAATTGAGTACGACCCCGTCGTAAAACGCCTGTACGTTTTCGTTTACGTCATAGGTGACGGCAAGGCGCAGACTATTTCCGACGTCATCGCTAAAGGCGGGACGGTGAATTCCAACGGAAAAATAATTCCCGTAGTGAACCTCGACTTGCGAGGGAAGACTGGTTTTGAAGACGTGGTCAAGCAATTGCGAGACGCGCTGGCGAAAATCCAGCAAGACTCGCAAGGCGGGAAGGGCGGAATGCAGATTCTCGAAACTCCGGACAAGATTTACAAGTTCAACCCCGATGGGACGCTTACCATAACCGACAAAAAGACGGGCGCAACGGAAACATTCAAAATCACGGGGCAGCCTTTCACAGACGCGAACGGAAACGTCGTATTCCCGACGGACAAGGGCAACATTTCCTTCGGAACCGGGCTCAATGCCCAAGGCCAGCCGATAATCAACGTCAACGGTCCCGGCTTTAAAGACTCCGGGCTGCTTGAAGCGGCCAAAGGGCCCGGCGGAATATTCACGTTCAACCCTTCCACTGGCGCGATTACCGTATACAACGGCCAGGATTTGCCGATGGACCCGCGTTTCGCCTCGCAAGGCATGAGCTTCATCGGAACGCCAGAAGGAACGCGCGGCGTTCCCGGAACCAACCCGTTCGCCTTGCCTCCGGCAGACGACGGTTCGTTCCAACGCCGCAGGCAAAACCTGCTCTTGCCTTCCTGGCCTGCAGACGCGTTGTGGTTTGCGGCGATGATGGGCGTCTTGCTTGCGGGCGTGCTGTTCGTGAGAACAAGGCGTTTTGAGGCGTAAAACGCCTTGCTTTATTTTCCCCTTCTTCACAAACTATTTTCTTTACTGCCTCAGTAGCTCAGTGGTAGAGCGCCTGTTTTGTAAAGCCTCTTTTCTTTCAAAAAGAAAAGACCCTTGGGAGAAAAGAAACGCGAAAACAGGAGGTCGGGAGTTCGAAACTCCCCTGGGGCTCTGCAAACAAACAAGCGACAACAAAAAGGCGTTGAAATGATTCCGGCTTTCGAATGGCGCAAGTTCAAGCGCGGCCCGCAAGTCGTCTTGCCCAAAGACGCGGGTTTGCTGTTGGGCTACGCAGGCATAGGCGAAGGAGACCGCGTTGCGGAAGCCGGCAGCGGCAGCGGGTGGCTTACCGTGTTTTTAGCCAACGCGATTGGTGTGAACGGAAAAGTATATTCTTACGAACGCCGCGAGGATTTTTTGGATTTGGCGAAGAAAAACGCGGCGAAAGCCGGTTTTGCCGACCGCGTGGAGTTCAAGCTGAAAGACGCTGCAGAAGGGTTTGAAGAAAAGGAATTGGATTGCGTGGTTTTGGATTGCGGAGACTCGCATATGCTCTTGGCTAATGCGTTCGCTTGCCTGCGCAAAGGCGGGTTGTGCATAGGCTTTCTCCCGAACGCCGAGCAAGTCAACGCTTTCGTCAGCGAAGGGGAAAAACAGGGTTTTGAGCATTGGCTTTCGCTGGAAAGCATAGCGCGCGAGTGGCTCGTGCGCGAAAAAGGCACGCGGCCCAAGAACGTGGGACTAGTGCACACTTCATTCTTGTCTTTCCTGAAAAAACCTTGAAACGCAAAGTAACAAAAAGCCGTTTTGAGAAAGTGTTTTCATGCGAAAAACGGTTTTTGTGCTGTTGCTCTTCACCGCCTTCTTTTCTTCCTTAATTTACGCCCAAACTTCCCTCGTGCGGCTGCCGCCCGACGCCGTAGGAATTTTTTTAGGTTTTAAAGTCGACGTTCCGAAAGACTCGGTTGACGTGGGCGGAAAAACCATGCAGGAAGTGAGCGTTGCTACAGGCAAAAGCGAAACCGAACTCTCGAAAACCTCGCGGCAAGCCGGAGGCGACGGCTACACGTTTCCGTACGGCTCTTACGTCCGCTCTTCCGGAAGGTCTATAATACTCGCTCAAGGAGCGAAGCCTTCGCTTTCGCCAGAGCAAATAGAACGCATTTTGTGCCATTACAAATCTCCCTTGTGCGGCTTTCGCGACAAGCCCAGCGGAAAGAGCGCAGCGCAGTTGATTTACGAAAAAAGCGACAAGTACCGCATTGACGATTGGTTTGCAATGGCCATAGGCTTGAAAGAATCGGGCTTATTGAAAGCAAGGGGATACATGCAGCACTTGGCTTGGGGAAACATAGTTTACAATGCCCCTGGAAAGCAGTTTTGCTCTTTCAGGCGTTCTAACGGGCACTGCGGCTACGACAGTTTCGAGAATTCAATCGAACACTTTTTCTATTACATGACGCACTCGCGCCACTACCTGCCGCGCGGCAGGGACACGCCCGAAGAAATAATGCCCATTTACGCTCCTTCCTACGAGAACGACACGCAAGGATACATAGCGCAAATCAACAGGTGCAGGGAAACGTGGATTGCAGGCGGAACTAACTGCTGGGCATAAAAAATGCAGGGGGAGCAAGGTAAGACCACGCCTCAAAGCATCGGCGAAACCACGCAGGTTTTGGCGAGACTTGGAGCAAAAGCTCCAAGCAGAGAACCCTCCCGAAAATGCCCCTTCACGCACCAGATTGTTGCATTCGGCATTAATAAACTCTGCTCTGAAAACGCCGTGGCGACGAGGACGGACTCGTTGATTGACTGAGATTAAAAAGCGCGGGAGAGGCGGGGTGTTTCCTAGGAAAACATTATCTAAGCGATAATAAAGTTCCATTCACCCTAAGCCATTCTCTTTTTTCTTCGTAGTTCGGCATTGCGTTCTTTACTAGTTCCCAAAATTCTTTCGTATGATTCTTTTCTTTTAAGTGCGCGAGCTCGTGGATTATAACGTAGTCGATGACTGAGGGCGGCGCCATTATGATACGCCAGTTGAGCAGGATTTCGCCTTTTTTCGTGCAGCTTCCCCAGCGCAAGCTTTGGTTCCGAATTCTTATCTTCGCTGGTTTCTTCTTGAATTTGTTAGAGAAACGGAGCACTCTGTTTTCGAGGTATTGCTTCGCCCTTTGTTTATACCATTCTTCCAGTAATTGAGCGATTCGTTCGGGGTTTTTGCTGTTACCTGTCTTGCAAAAGATAGTTGTCGTATCAGTGTAGACTTCTTCTGCGTCAGGAGCTGGGATTACTTTAAGCCGTAACAGCTTGCCCTTGTAAAGGAAGCTTTCGCCTGAAACGAATTCTCGAGTGTTTTCAAATCCCTTGATTTCGTCAATTCTTTGGAATTTGTCGATGATCCACGACGTCTTGGTTTTAACGATTCTGGTTAGTTCTCCTTCACTCAAATCAGTTGGTGCTTTTACGCTGACTTTCTTTCCAGAATCAACTTGAATAGTAATGGTGTTCTTTGACTTTGAAGCAAGTCTCTCGAACTCAATTTTTTGTTCTCCAAAAATTACTTCGGGCATACAAACACCATTTACTTGCGCAAGTGCACCCTCGCCAAGTCCATGATTTGAGGCGTTATTCCGTTAAGCTTGTCTTCAGGACAATCAAACGCCCGCAAGCTCCGCTTAATTGCTCTTCGAGCCTCGCGTTGAACGTTTTCTTTAGAACCCCAATCCACCACCAGTATTTCGTCTAGTTCTTTCGATATTCTTTTCGTTAATTGCTTCAGCGTTTCTTGCGCCAATCCTTCTTTTTGCAGGGTTTCGTAAACGCCGAACTCGAACTTGTTTAGTCCCAGCTCTTTAGCCTTGTCTTGAACGCTTTTCGCTTCCTCAGTCAATTCCCGCAACGAGTCGAGCAGCTTAGCCATTTCTATGCGCTTGGCCTTGCGCTCTTCAATCAACCGCTCAAGCTTTTCCTTCAGAGAATCGTAGTAAACAGGGTTTTCTTCTCTCTTGACTCGAATCTCGAACCTTAAAGCGTGCTCCATCTCGCTTGCCTTAGCTTCGTCTGAAGAAAGGTTTTCGACTTGTTTCTTGAATTCCTTGTCAAGAATAGAAATGGGTTTCAGGAGTGGATCAACGCCAGTTGCCCTAATGTGTTCTTCAATTAACTGCCTTACTTTGCTCCCGTAGCCGGAAAGGCTCATTTGGTCGTCTCTAAACCTCAGCCTGGCGGCGTTGCGGATTTTCCCAAGAGCCTTCAAGTCCTCACGGTACGGGTTCGCTGCCGGGTCCGGCAGTATCATGTCCATGCTTTCCGCGAATTTCTTGAACGCAAGCTCGAACTCGGCCCTCACGTCTTCAGGTTCTAAAACTGCAACGCAAGCGTCCAAATCGTTCTTGTCTACTTTTTTAAAGTAAGAGAGGACTTTCCTGTGTCTCGCTTGCAATAGAGGTAATTGGTCGGAAACAGGCCGCAGAACGCCTTTAATGTCTTGCGTCTTGAATACTTCAAGCGCTTGGCTCAAAAAGTTGGAAACACCATAATAATCGACAATCAAGCCGTACGTTTTTTTATCATAAGGCCGGTTTACTCTCGCGATTGCTTGCAGCAAATTATGCTCTTTCAAGGGGCTGTCTAAGTACATTACTTGCTCGATTGGCGCGTCAAAACCCGTTAACAGCATATCGCAAACAACAAGTATAGAAAGCGGGTCTTTGTCCATTGGCTGCTTGAATCGTTCTATAAGCAAGTCTCGTTCTTCTTGGGTTTTCGGGTAAATTCGCATTTCTTCAGGGTCGTCTGGTGCTTCCGAAACAATTACAGCAGAATTAGGCCCTTTTAGACGGTCGAGAGTTTTCTTGTAAAGAACTGCTGTTTTCCTGTCGATGGCTACGATTTGGGCTTTAAAGCCGTTGGGCTGAATGAATTTCTCGTAATGCTCCAGCAAATCCAAGCAAATCTTTTCTATCCTCTGCGGCGCTCCCGCGATTGCCTGTTCGTTGGCATACTTCTTTTTCAATTCCTTCTTTTCTTTGTCGCTTAAATCGGCGAATACCCTGTCAAAAATCTTGTCTAGAGACTCTCCTTCTACTCGCAATTGCGGCAACCTGCTTTCATAGAAAATCGGGACTGTCGCCTTGTCTTCAACCGATTGTTCTATCGTGTATTTGTCAATGTAATCGCCGAAAGTTGCTGGCGTGCTCCTGTCTTTCTTGTCTATCGGTGTTCCAGTGAAAGCAAAATAACAGGCGTTTGGGAGGGCTTGCCGCATGTTCGCCGCAAAATCGCGATATTGTGTTCTATGCGCTTCGTCGACGAGAACAAAAACGTCTTTAGACGTTGAAAGAACTGGAAACTCGCCTTTCTTTTCTCCCGTTCTCGTCAAAAACTTTTGGATAGTAGTAAGCACGGTTTGGCCTGAACCAGTTTTGAGCAACTCCCTTAATTCTTCAGAACTCTCGGCGTGAACCGGGTTCGGAAAGCCACAGCGCTCAAAGGTTCCTGAGATTTGATTATCGAGTTGAATTCTGTCGGTAACAATAATAAGCGCTGGATTGTGCAGCCTGGCTTCTCTCCTTAGTTTTACGGCAAGCCAAAGCATTGTAAGCGACTTGCCCGAGCCTTGCCAGTGCCAGACAATGCCGCCGCGTTCGCGCAGACTCTTTGCGGTTCTGACTTTCTCCAACGCCTTGTTTACGGTCCTAAACTGTTGGTAACGAGCTAGTTTCTTGACCATTACTCCGTTTTCAGGGTCGAAGACGATAAAGTTTTGAATCAAGTCCAGCAAACTGCGTTTGTCGAAAACCCCGAACAAGAGAATATCTTGTGGAGTGGGTTTCTTGCCCAGAATCTTCTCGATTTTTTCTTCTGTGTACGGCCAAGGATCTCGCCAAGCGTGAAAATGCCGTCTTTGAGCGCCTATTGTCGAGCACTCTGCTGCTTGGCCGCAAGCAGAAACAAGAATTTGGTTGTAGTAGAATAACTGTGGCGCTCCGATGTCTTTGTCTTGGTAGCGCAGGAGTTGCGTAACTCCTTTTTCTATTGGCTCGTTGATGGTTGGACTCTTGCACTCGATAACTGCAACGGGCAAGCCGTTCACGAACACAATCAAGTCTGGCTTGATGTTTTCTTTCGGGCCCCAAATCTTGAGCTGTCGCACGACCAAGAATTCGTTGTTCTCGGGGTTTTCAAAATCAATTATCTTGACTGTCTGGTTCTTTTTTCCAGAGCCCACGTCTTGCTCTACTGCAATGTTGTGAACCAAGTCAGTGTAAACCTTTAAGTTGGCTTCCATTACGCCGCTTGCCACGATTGTAGCCAGGCGTCTGACGACACGGGTTAAGTTGTAGTAGTCAATCCACGGGTTTATTCTCTTTACTGCCTCAGCCAAGCGTTTTTCCAAGACTACTTGCTTCGGGCTTTCGCGCTCTAAATCGATTTCTTCGCCTTCTTTGAAAGAATAACCCAACTTATCCCGCAAGAGTTCGAACGCTGGTTTTTCGCTCAAGTAAAACTCGTTCCACTCTTCAGAGTGCTCCATCATGTGTTTGCACCTTTAACAAACTCTGGAAAACGAACCCTTCCAGTAAGCAAGTCTTGCATCAAGCCTTTCTTGAGCGTCTCAAGCTGCTTTTTTTTCTCAACTTCAGCCTCAATTTTCGCGTCCTCTACAGAAAGAATTTCTGCTATTTTTTGCTGCTCAGGGAGAGGCGGAAGTGGAACAATAATTTTCGAGAGTTCTCCCTTTCTAAAATGGCGCATAGTAGAACCATGAACTCTTTGCTTTAGGCGCTCAATAGCAGAAAACAAATTGTAATATAGAAAATTCTTGTAAACATTGCTCTTAGGAATTACTTTGAATATGTGTTGGTTCAATACTGCCGTATCTTTGTGCCATATGAACGCGCCTAATGTGGCCGACCAAGAAAAAAGCAAGTCCCCTTTTTGGATTAAATTCTCTTCATCGACTTGACCATCGTAATAGTTGTATAATTCTTGCGGGTCTGTTAAATTCTGAATTCGAATTATCGGAAGCCCTTTAGTCTTCCAATCGCTTGGTTTAAACGCGCGTCCATTGAAATAATTTGCAATGTCAGTTAGCCGTGCGGTTTCCCATTCTTCTGGTATTTCTCCGATTTCGGTTTGCTTAAACTTTTTGTGCCCAATCCCACGCGTCAACAACTCTTGCATTAAACCCTTCTTTACTTGCTTGGCTTGCTCAATGACTTCGTTCGTTTGCTGGATTGCCTCGTCAACAGTGGAAAGCACAGAAGCGATTTTCTGCTGCTCAGGAAGAGGCGGAAGCGGAATTAGCATGTTACGGAGTATTTGCTTATCAACATGAGGAATTGCTCCTTTGGTTCTGTGTGTTTGCAATAATTCGTATTTTGTTTGTAAGAAATAATAGACAAATCTGGATATGACTGTCTCATCTTTTGGGCGTACTGCACCGAAGGTAGAACCTATTGCGCCGGCGTATCCGGTAAAAACTAAGCCAGACCGTGATCCGTCCATTATAAGAAGAGTATCCTGTTCGTAACAATCCGGTACTGCTGGATCATCCGTGAAAAATTTTTGGCCGCCAGACATGTGTTCGACAAGCAAGTATGGCCTGCCTCCATCAACCTGTTCTTCATAGATTTTCTGCGGTTTTCTACCCTTTATAATCAAACACTTATCGCAGATTTTTGCTAATTCCCATTCTTCAGGTATTTCTCCGATTTCGGTTTGCTTAAAGCCGGGCTTAGTCATATCCGAGCACCTTCAAGTATTGCTCTAATTGCTTCTCGGTTTCCTTGCGCTTTTGCTCGCTTGCTTTAAGCTCGGCGTAAGCCTTCCTAACATCAATTTTCGGCTCTGGCTCGGTAACGTCTACGTAACGCGTTACATTCAAGTTGTAGTCGTTTTCCTTGATTTCTTCAAGCGTCGCGACCTTCGCGTACTTGTCTATGTCCTTAAAGTCTTCGAATGTTTTAATGATTTTTTGAACGTCAGAATCACGCAAGAAATTCTGGGCCTTGCCTTCTTCGTAATCGTTTGCCGCGTAAATGAACAATACTTTGCCCTTGCGCTTGGCTTCCTTCGCGCGGTTGATTATCATTATACAGCCAGGCGAAGGCGTGTTGTAAAACAAATTAGAGGGCAAAGCAATGACGGCCTCGACGAAGTCTTTTTCCAAGAATTTCTGACGTATTTTCCCTTCCTGCCCGCCTCGGAAGAGAACGCCGTTGTCCAACACGATACCGAGCTTGCCCTCATTCTTGAGAGTTGCAAACATGTGTTGAATCCAAGCCCAGTCAGCAGTCTTTTGAGGCGGCAAACCGAACACAAAACGGCCGTACGGGTCGCCTTTCAACAACTCGTCGCGACCCCACTCGTCCTGATTCCACATTGGGTTGGCGATCACGCGGTCGAAGAGCATGAGTTGGCGGTCTTCAAGAAGCTTAGGCGTCAAAAGCGTGTCGCCCTTTTCGATTCGCGCATCCAAAACGCCGTGAAGCAACAAATTCATTTTGCAAATAGCCCACGTGTTCAAGTTCTTCTCTTGGCCGTAAAGAGAAATATTGCGCGGGTTCTTCTTGTGCTCGCGCAAGTAGCGCACGGTTTCAATGAGCATTCCGCCTGAACCGCAACAAGGGTCGCAAACGCGCATGCCCTCAGTAGGCTTAAGCAAGTGAACAATGAGTTGAACGACTTTCTGGGGCGTGTAGAATTCGCCTCCCTTCTTTCCAGCGTCGTCAGCGAATTGCTTGATTAGGTACTCATAAGCGCGTCCAAGCAAGTCGGGCTCGGACAGGTCTGAATTTCGCAAGCGGTATTTGCTGAAGTGAATGATTAGCTTGGAAAGAACGCGGTCAGGCAAGCGGTCTTTATTATTAAAATCGGTTACCGCGAGAACGCCTTCAAGCAAAGGATTTTGCTCTTCCAAAGCTTCGTTGGCTTTGTTTATTGCCGCACCAATATCTGCGGTGGCTTTGCGGAGTTCTTCCCATCTTGCGCGAGGCGGAACAAAAAACTGGTGCTCGTCAGGATCTTCCCAAGCCGCTTTCTTGTTCCCAGTTTCTTTCTCAATGCGTTCGGCTTCCTCCTCGAAAACGTCGTTCAAGCGCTTGAGGAAAAGCATCCCAAAAATATAGTTCTTGTAATCCGACGAATCAATGCTCCCGCGCAGAATGTCCGCGGCTTTCCACAAGTGCGCTTCAAGCTCTTGCTGAGTCAGCTTAGCCCCCGCCCCAGTTTTGATGAAAAACAAGTTTTGGCCGCCGACTTTCTCGTGCTGCAAAAAACCCTCTGCAGCGAGCTCTTGCAAGTACGTTTGAGCAGTATTCCAAGACACGCCAAGCTCCTGCCCAACGTCTTGCGGAGTAACCGGCTTGCCCTTCGCTTGCACGACATCAAGAACAGCAGCCTTGCGTTCATCAGCCTTAGCCATTTAAATCACATATAGTTATGAAACATCATAGTATTTATACTTATTGTTTGGAAAGATTGGTTAGGAACCACAAAACATTTATCGAAACACAGACACACCTCATTTCCGCAGTAATTTGGTATTTTTAGCCGTTAATTTTAAATCTCCTTGTTGTGAAATGGTTTTTGGTGGGTTTGGTGAGCCGCCTGTTTAGCAGCACGCAACGCGATGACGCAAGCCTTGTTACTCGGGAAGAGGTTCTCATGCCCGAGTATTATCCTGCCGAGTTGTTGCACCGCGAGGCTGAAATGCAAGCCATTGCAGAAGCAATAAAGCCTTTGATTGACGGCCGCCAGCCGGACAACTTGTTCATTCACGGAGACAGCGGAACTGGAAAAACCACTTGCGTAAAGCATGTTTTGAAGGAAATGGAGGAATACACTTCCCGCGTCAGAACCGTTTACGCTAATTGTTGGGAGTACTCAACCAGAATGGCGGTTTACTCGCTCATCGTAAACCAATTGAAGGAAATACTGCCCCGCCGCGGCTTGGCAACAGACGAGGTGTTCAACCGTATCACAGAAGTAATGGAGAAAGAAGGAGTGCGCGTTTTAGTGGTTTTGGACGAGTTGGACGGCTTGTTTTTCCACAACGAGGAAAAATTGCTTTACGAGCTTTCAAGAGCAGGCAAAGGCAAGCCCTTCTTTGGAATAATTGGCATCTCCAACGACCCTTACTTGCTCGTAAATAAGGACATGAGAATCAAGAGCTCGGTTCGCTTTACTGACTTTGAGTTCAAGCACTATAACAAACAGCAAATGGCTGAAATTCTGGCAGAACGAGCCAAGGCTGGGCTCTTGCCTGGAAGTTGGGGCAAGGACGTGATTGAAGCGTGCGCTGAAAAAGCAGTTGCAAGAAAAAGCAATGTGCGGGTTGGGCTTGAGCTTTTGTGGAAGGCCGCAAAGCACGCGGACAAGCAAGACAAAAAGAAGATTACGGTCGAAGATGTTGAGGCAGTGGACGGCAAGACGCTTTACGACTCTAAAAATATGCTAGTGGAAGAGTGCAGTTTCGAAATACGTTCAAAAAGCTTAACCGAAGAAGAAAAGCTTATTCTTGAGATTCTGAAAACCGGGGAAAAACAATCCTCGGAGTTGTACTTAGCTTTTTGCAAGAAGCTGACTCGCACAAAAAGACAAATTCGGAACTACCTCAAAGCATTAGAAGCGAAAAACCTTGTCGTAATCGAGGAAGTGAAGGGAAGCAATCCGATGCTCAACTCAAAGAAAATCAGGCTCAGCTGGCAAGAGGTGAAAAAATGAAGGGAGACTCCCTGCTTTCCAAAAACACGGTGCGGACTTTCCTAAAACAAAACGGAAAGCGTGTTGCTACTGAAACATTTTCGGAACTCGATAAGGAAGTCCGCGCGCTACTCCTCAAAGCAGTAAAGCGAGCAGAGCGAAACCACCGCTCTACCGTAATGCCTCAAGACCTCTAAGCCGATGGCTCAATTTTCACGGGAGCGGTCGGCAGGTCTATCTTGAGTCTCCGCAGGATTATGTTTTCGCCGTCCTGCTCGGGAACGAAGGTCTCGCCTCCTTTCAACTGCATTTTGTCCCTGATCCATTTTGGCAGGGTTATTTGCCCTCTTTCTGTCATTTCGACAAAAGCTTGTTTCTTCACGCAAACCACCTCGATAAACAGATTTGAGGAAAGGGTGCAATAATGATTCGCGGAGAATTGCGCAAAATCATGCAAGCAATTCGATAAAGCCATTCAATCGAGTAGTTGAATTAATATGGCGTTTTCGAAGCGCAAAACGAGGTTTTGACTGCCAAAAACTGGTTTTGAATGCGTTTTCAATATGCGTGAATTCGCTTGGAAAAACGGATTTGAAGGCTGGATCAAGGTTTTGAGTGCGAATTGAATGCCATTTCAGTCAGGAGAATATTGCCTTAATTGATTCCTGAAGCTTGTTCTTCGTAATTACGGTTCCGAATGGTTGATAATCGGATTCGTAGGCGGCGTTGGTTACGATTATGTAATAGCCGTCCGGATATTTTGCCCTCAGCCTGGAAAAGCGTTGCTCCAATTCTGGTTTTCTGGTTTCCACCCAAGAACCAGTTTCAATCTCAAAAGCGATTTTCTTTCCTTTGTGCACTGCGACGACATCCGGTTCGACAGTGTCGTTCAAAATGACGTCGTTGCAGTACTTTAGAATCTCGTCGCGCGTTGCTCTCACCATCATCACGTGCTTTGGGCTTTCCTTTCCGTGAGTCAGAACCAGCCAAAGAGGCCCGACGCCTTTTCCGAAAGGCTCGAACTGCACTTCCTGGTAGCCCATGCGTTTCAGAACCTTGATTTGGTTCTCGTTCAACTCGGAAACTTTGTAGTAGTCTTTGTTCACGTCCAAGCTGGCTTTCCGCTTTTCATCCCATTTGACTTCTTCCTCTGGACTTAAAGGCTTGGCCTCCCGCAACTCTTTTTTCGCTTGCGCCACTTGCCCAAGGGCTTCCTTGCGCTTGATTTCCAGCACTTCCGCGGGGTCGGTGGTGATCATTTCGTGGATTGCTTTCGGCGGCTTTGTGAAGAAGCGCGTGTGCTCATCGCCAGCTATCAAAAGCCCGTGGCCTTTCTGGCACTTTATGAGAAAATCTTTTTCCGAATTATTGAGTTTCAGGAAGTTGGAAATCAAGTCTATGTTCGTAGTGTTCTGCCGCATCAAAATCTTGGTGGAAGTCTGGTTGAGAATACTCTTTCCGCTTTCGCTTGCAAGCAAGTCTTCAATCTCTTGCGTAATGAAGCCGATTGAAGCGCCGTATTTCCTCGACGTCTTGATGAAGTCAAGCAGGTAGTTTTCGGCTTCCCTGCTACGCAACAGCGTCCAGCCCTCGTCAATCAATAAGACTTTGGGCTTGTTGTCTTTCTTGATTTCGCGGATAATGAAGTCGAGAACGGCGAACATCATGAGCGGCTTCACCGCGCCAGGCAATTGGCTCAAGTCAAAGTTGATGAACCGTTGCTTGATGTCTATCTTCGTCTCCTGGTCTAGAAAGCCAAAGAATCCGCCTTTGACGTACATGCTCGTGCGGTTCGCTAGGACTTCGAGGCTCTTGGTTTCCTGCTTGTTTTGCAGCTTGTCCGAGCCCAACGCGTCGCTTCTGACTTTCTGGACAACGTTGAAGAAATCAGAAAAAGTTGGCGGTTCGTTGTTCCAAGAGGAAACATCGCCTTGCGTGATGCCTTTCAATTCGTAAGTTTGTATGAGCAAGCGGTTGAGAACTCCTTTCTGGCTTTCGGACAAGCCGCCAACGATGAGGTCGAAAACTGATATCAGCGAAAGCATTTTGCTTCCGTAGTCCTCGTTCGCCAAGTCGAATACGTTGATGACGCTGTCTGAAGTTCGGGAAATCTCTATGTTCTGGCCGCCAAAGCGAGTGCACAAGTCGCGGTACTCGGCGTTTGGGTCGAGAACATAAATCCGAGCATCGAGGGCGATGAAAAGCTGAATCAGCAAATATTTTGCAGTATAGCTTTTGCCTGAGCCAGAAGTTCCGATGACGAAAAAGTGCTTGTTTGGAAGCGACTCGAAGTCGATGAACACTGGGTTCTTGGTTTCCTCTTCCTTTGCGAACAGGACGCCATTCTTGCGCCCGGAAGAAGTGGAAATGAATGGAATTGTTGCGGCAAGCGAGTTGGTGGAAAACTCTTGCTGTACTTTCAGCTCGTCTTGGCACAATGGCAGGCAGGACTTGATTCCCTCGGCCATTCGGTAGTTGCACGTTTTTGGAATGATAAGCAGGGAGTTGAGGTTCGACTTGCATTTTTCAGTGAGGAAATTCAGTTTTTCCTCAGTGTTCTCCTTGTTGTCCACGTAAAGCGAGACGCGGAAAATCTTTTCCTCTCCCTTGTAAAGAGAGTCGTAAAGCCGCTTCGTGTCCGCAAGCTTGGTTTCAAGCGCTTGGTTGGGCGTGCCACAACGCAGGCAAAACTTTGCAATGGGAGAATTCTTTTCCCTGCAACGAGGACAAAAACAAACCTTGATTTGTTCTTCCTTTTTGTCCTCGGGCTTTGCCAGGCCCTGCAAAGCGAGCAAGGCGTTGTCGACGTCGCGGCCAGAAAGATGAACATAGGTGGCCGCCATTTCAGACGATTGGACCCAGCCGAAATACTCCTTCATTTGAGCCTCGGTCAGTTTTTCGGCCAAGAACGTCGCGCGGGAGTGGCGGAACAAGTGAGCGTAAACTCTTTTTTTGATGCCTGCTTTCTTTGCCAAGCGCTTTATCATTATGTTGATGGAACTGTGTTCAGCTGGCTGGTTTCTATTCTTGTGGTTTGTTGCTAAAGGCGGCCACAAGGGCGCTTCCGGGTCTTTCGCGTGCGCGTATACTTCAATCCACGATGCCAAGACTGGCGCGGAGCTTATGATTCGCACGCGCCGGTCTCCTGTTTTTCCAGTTACTCGGAGAATCGCGCCGTACTGGTCGAAGATGACGTTTTTCATTCGCAGGGAAAGCATTTCGCCAATCCTGCAACCGGTTTCGTACAAGACGAGAATCAACGCCTTGTCGCGAGGGTTGTCCGCGGCTTCAGTCATTTTCAAAACCTCGTCTTGAGTCAGCAATTCTTCGGGCAGTTTGTGGGCGTGGTTGTTGAGCTTGGGCTTTAACCAACTGATTTCAGGCGGGAAAGTCTCGTCGTTGCCTTTCAGCCATTTGTAGAACATTTTGAGAATGACTTTGAAGTCGTACTTTGAATTTTCGGAATAGTCTTGCCGCTCGATTTCGCCAACTAACTCAATCAAGTCGTTTTTTGTTGCCTGCTCAAAAGGCTTTTTCAGCCAGTGCGATAGAAAGCGCAAGCCGTACATGCACTTGACTACGCGCAGGCGGCTTGAGCCCTTGGCCAGCCTCATCTTGGAAAACGATAGAATCAGTTTCTTGTTTTCCGGGCAAACCAGTTCATCACGCTCGAGGCGGTCGCAGGATTGCTCGAAATTCTTCATGCTCTTGTGCACTTCAAACCCGTTCATGCTCATCTTCCTCCGCGGAAGGGCATTATTTGGGTTCGCGCCGAATTCGGCACGTTCATGCCGAATTGGCTAGTGCTTAGAGACGTGGTTTTAGTGCAGGGGGAGAGATTTGAACTCCCGAACCCCTAAGGGAGGGGATTTCGCAAGCGCTTTTCTTTTTTTCCAAGGAAATCGTTTCTTTCTTTTCCAAGGTTTTCTTTCTTTTCCAAGGAAATCGTTTCTTTCTTTTCCAAGGTTTTCTTTCTTTCGCAAAGAAAGAAAAGCTTCTTAAGTCCCCCGCGTTTGACCAGGCTCCGCCACCCCTGCATTCGATATACTGAAGCGTAAGGGAAATTATAAAACGCCTGCAAGAAACGGGAAGGCCGATGCTTTCGCCGCCAAGCGCCAGGGAAAACCTTGGTTTTCCCGAGGCTTGGACTTACTTGCCCTTGGCTTCCTTCTTGCGAGCGCGTTTGGGCCGTAAGGAACGATAGTCGCACTTTCTGCACTGTTCCGCCCCGCGCGGGTTGCGAGCCTTGCATTTTTTGCACACTAGCACGCCAGTGAAAGCCTTGTCTGCGATTGGAAACTTGCCCATGACGAAAAACCCTAAAAGCACAACATGCTGAAACTAATATAGCTGAAAGCCAATTTATTTTCTCGAATCGGTTTATATTAATTCCTTTTCACACAAAATAATCGTCCGCTTCTTCAGTTTTGCCTCCGTAACTCAGACTGGTAGAGTGCGTGCATGGTATAATTTTTCTTTCTTTTTCAAAAAGAAAGAAAATTTAATCAAAGAAAGAAAACATAGAGCACGAAGTCGTGGGTTCAAATCCCATCGGAGGCTTTTTTATTGGCGAGTTGCATTATTGCAGTAGTGCGGTGGGTGGGGGGAAATGCCTTTGGAAGACAAGCATGTTGAAGTCGACTTGCGTTTGTACAAAGAACTCGCGAGATTCGGCTATACGCCCCTGACGCTCCGCCAGTCGTTCAATTCCCTGCAAACAATCCACGAGTTCCTGCAGTTTATGGGGACCAACCAGTATTACAGCGAGAGTGTCAACAAGAAAATCTTCCTCCTAGGGTTGGATGCAGACTATGCCGTGATTTGCACTGAAGAACTCATGCTCAAGGAAAAAAACTTTGTAGAGGAAGTGCAGCGGGCTTTGGTTTTGAAGCGCAAGCCTAAAATTGACGAGCGGAAGATGGACGAGTTTAAAAAGCAAGTGGAGGAAGTGGAAAAACAGGTTTTGGACTTGAGCGCCAAGGCGAAAGAGCTCATAAGGCAAATAAGAACGGAATTTCAAGACCGCGAGTTCGACTTCAAGCACCACTAGCAGACGCGGGAATGCGCCTAAACAAAGGTTTTTATAAGCATTTTAAGCATCTTTTATTCTCAATCTTTTGCGATTGCGGCTTTTTAGTCTTTAAAGCACGAAAAGTTGGTTTAGAATGACGTTCGTTTGTGGAAATTGCGGCAAGGAATATGAGTTCAAGGAACTGAGTTTCATCCGTTGCTTGTACTGCGATTCCAAAGTCTTGTTCAAGAAGACGCCGCCGGTGGCCAAGAGAGTTTCGGCCGATTGAGCGGCAAACCCGTTCGGAAGGAACGGAAAATCGTTTTTGGAATAAACGGTTTTTGAGCACCAGGTGAAAAGACGTTCAGAGAGTGTGTTGAATGGGAAAACGCGGTCCCCGCAGGGGAAGCAGAAGTTTTTGGCATCGCGGTAGGGCAAGCCGCATTACTCCCAGAGTTAGGTCTTGGGGTAAGCAAGGAGGAATGCAGGGCTTCCCTGCTTTCAAAGCAGGAATGGCGCAGGCTCTGGTCGTCGAAGACGACGCTTCGCCTTTCAAAGGGCAGGAAGTCATTTGGCCTATTACTGTTTTGGAAGTCCCGCCGGTTTTCGTTTACGCGATTGAATTGTGGGAGAAAACGCCTTACGGCTTGAAGTCTTTGACTCAAATCGACTCGAAAACGCATCCCAAGCAGTTGAACCGTGTTTACACTCCAGCGAAAAAGGAAAAGAATGCTTCCGAGGAATTCAAAAAGTTCGAACAGCGCATTGCCGAAGTGAGGCTTTTGTGCTGCACGCAGCCTTGGAAAATAAGCTTGAAGAAAAACCCTGATGTTTTCGAAGTCGCCTTGGGGGGTAGCGTGGAAGAGCAGAAGGCTAAAGCGCTGGACTTGTTGGGAAAAGAAATAAACGCGAAAGACGTTTTTTCCGACGGCGAAGTCGTGGATGCGATTGCAGTTACGAAAGGAAAAGGGTGGAGCGGGGTAGTCAAGCGTTACGGAGTTTCTTTAAACATCCGCAAGGCCTCGCAATCGCGCAGGCACGGAGGTTCCATTGGACCCGAGCGTCAGGCGAAAGTCATGTACACTATTCCGCGCGCGGGACAGCACGGTTTTCAAAAGCGCGTCGACAGGGGAAAAAGGATAGTCAAGATTTCCGAAGAATTCAAGGGCATGCGGTTTTTCGACAATTACGGGCTGGTTCACGGTTCTTTCATCGCGTTGAAGGGAAGCGTGCCCGGGCCGGCCAAGAGGTTCGTTTTATTGAGGAAACAGGTTTTCTCCCAGCCGCAAGCCAAGGCTGTCGAAGTCAAACAATTGATTGCATGAGCGTGTAAAAAATGAAGTCCAACGTTTTCAAGATTGACGGTTCTGCAGGCGAAAGCGTGGAATTGCCTTCTCAGTTCGAAACTCCCTACCGGCCTGACGTCATCCGCAGGGCTTTTTGGGCGTTCTCTTCGCTGAAATTGCAGCCCAAGGGCGCGTTTCCGCTCGCTGGAATGCAGAACACAGCGGAATACTACGGCAGGAGGCACGCTTGGAGGCAGACCATCAACACCGGGCGCTCGCGCCTGCCGAGGGAAAAGCTCGCGGGCGGAAGGAGCGGAAGGGTTTTGCGAGTTCCGCACGCCGTCAAAGGAAGAAGGGCGCACCCGCCCAAGCCCGAGAAAGTCCTCGTGGAAAAAATAAACAGGAAAGAGAAAAACCTCGCGTTGCGAAGCGCGATTGCCGCTACTGCAAACGCGAAAGTCGTTTCCTCGCGCGGGCATTTTTTGGATTCAAAAATTTCCCTGCCCATCGTGGCGGAAAACGCTTTGGAAAACGCGAAGAAAACTTCCGAAGTCAGGAAATTCTTGTCTTCAATAGGATTAGAGAAGGAGCTGGAGAAAGCCAGCGCTTCCCGAACCCCGCTTACCGGCGTTGCAGGGCGCAGGAGCGGAGGGCACAAGCAGCGGAAGAGCGTGCTCATAGTTTACGGGAATGACGGCGGAATCGCCAAGGCGGCGAGAAACTTGGCGGGCGTGGATTGCGCGAGTGTCGAAAAGCTCAACGCGGTTTTGCTCGCTCCGGGCGGCAACGCGGGGCGCTTGTGCGTTTGGACGCAAGGCGCGTTGGAAAAGCTTTCAAAAGAAAAATTGTATATGCGTTGATATGTGCAAAGAAAGTGGTTTTACATGGCAATTGTTTTGTATGCGCTGGCGTCTGAAAAAGCCGTTTCCGGCATAGAACGCGAGAACAAGATTACGTTCGTCGTAGAAAAAAGCGCGACCAAAAGGCAGGTCAAGGAAGAAGTGGAAAAAAACTACGGCCAGAAAGTAAAGAGCGTCAACGTCATGACCACGCCCCACGGCAGCAAGAAGGCCATAGTGGCTTTCGAAAAGGCGGGAGTGGCTTTGGAACTGGCGGCGAAGTTGAAAGTAATTTGATTTTGGTGTTGAAATGGGTACTAGGCTGAGGCAGCAGAAAAGAGGGCGCGGTAGCCCTGTGTTCCGCTCTCCCGGACACAGGTTTTTGGGAGACATTCGCTACGACGTCGCTTTGAGCCAGACGCTTTCGGGCGTGGTAAGCGAGTTTTTGCACGACCCGGCGCGGGACGTGCTTGTGGCCGAAATAACACTTGAAAACGGGAGGAAGGTTTACAACCTCGCCGCCGAAGGGCTTGCCATAGGCGACAGGATTCAAATCGGCCGCGAAGCGCAGCCGGGCTTGGGAAACGTCGCTTTGCTGAAGAACATTCCCGACGGGACTTCAATTTTCAACGTTGAACTGCGCCCGGGCGACGGGGGGAAACTGTCTCGTTCGAGCGGAACTTTCTGCTTTAAGCTTGCCGAAGACGAAGACACGGGAATGGTTTCGGTCCAGCTTTCTTCCAAGGAAGTGAAGAACCTGAGCCCCAATTGTTTCGCTACGATAGGAATAGCGTCCGGCGGAGGGCGTTTGGAAAAACCGTTCTTGAAAGCCAGCGCAAAGCGGTTCAAAATGCAGGCCCTCAACCGCTACTACCCGCACGTGCGCGGCAGGGCGATGAGTGCTTACGACCACCCGTACGGTGGAAAAACCGGCGGAAAGCCCACTACAGTTTCGCACGGTACGCCCGTCGGAAGGAAGGCTGGGCATATTGGCGCCAGGCGCACTGGCAGGTCTAAAGGAAAAGGTGTGAAATCGAATGGCTAGACAAGTGTTGTTCAAAGGAATCGAAGTGGATAAGATAGCGGACATGAGCATGGACGACTTCCTGCGCCTCGTCCCGTCAAACTCGCGAAGGACGCTCAAGCGAATGGGCGTGCAAGTGAAAAAGTTCATTGAAAAACTGCGCAAGCACGATTTCGGCAAAAAACCCATGAAAACGCATTACCGGCAAATGGTCATACTTCCGGAAATGCTCGGAAAAAGGTTTCTAGTGCACAACGGCAAGGAATTCGTTGAAGTTCTCGTCACTCCTGAAAAGCTCGGGCGCAAGCTCGGAGAGTACGCGATAACAATAAAGCTCGTGAAGCACTCCGGGCCCGGAATAGGCGCAACGCGCGGTTCCAAGAGCGTCGAGCTCAAGTAAAAAAGGGTTTTGCAAAATGGGTTTGTTCAAATATTCGGTCGTTGAAGACGAAAGCGTGAAAACAAGCAAGGCGCAGCAGCACGACATGAACTGCAGCTACAAGGATTTGAGCCAGGTTTTCGCGGCGATAAAAGGAAAGACCGTTGCCGACGCGGTTTCAATCCTCAACGGCGCGGTTGAGATGAAAAAGGCGATTCGCTACCACAAGTACGCCAAGCACATCGGGCACAGGAGCGAATTGGGCGGAAAGAAAGGCCGCTACCCAAAGAAAGAATGCAAAATCGCGCTCGACCTGCTTGAAAACGCTAAGGCGAATGCAGTGCACAAGGGAATGGACGAAAGCGCCTTGTACGTAAAGCATGCGGCCGCTTACAAGCAGAACGTTTTGAAGCGCTACAAGAACTACTTTACTTCCCCCCGCACTCTCGGGTACGGAAAGCAGTCGATTTGGAGCAATTACGTGACGTGCTGGGCGGAATTGGTGCTTGGAGAAAGGCAGCCTGCTGAAAAGAAGGGGGGCGCAAAGCAGGAAAAGAAGGCGGAAAAACCGGCGCAGGAAAAAAAGTCCAGGTCGTCAAATCCAGCCGCGAAGGAAGAAAAGAAATGATTTTTGGTTTTTTATGTTGTTGATTTTGTCCGGGAGGTCGTTTGGTTGGCTGTCGAGAAAAAGTTTTTGAAAAAATCGTTGAACGACTTGAAAGTCAAGCGTTTCCTGTTCAAAGAGCTCGAGCGCGCGAGCGTTTCCAAGATAGAAATACAGAAGACGCCCATTGCAACACGCATAATGGTCGAAGTTCGCAGGCCGGGCGTGGTCGTGGGAAAGAAGGGAAAATCAATCAAAGACTTGTGCAACACTCTCGAAAGGGATTTTGCGATTGAAAACCCCCAGATTGAAGTCATCGAAGTGGCGAAGCCGGCGTTGGACGCGCGGCTCATGGCCGAAAAAATAGCGAGAAGGATAGAAACCAAGCCCAACATCAAGCCGATAATGAGGATGGCCTTGCAGGAAATAATGGGGGCTGGCGCGTTGGGCGCGGAAATCCGCGTTGCCGGAAAAGTCGTAGGAAAAGGAGGAAAGGCGAAAACGTTCTCCGCGAGAGCGGGATTCCTCAAGAAAAGCGGCGACCAGCTCAAGCTAGTGGATGAAGGGCATTACACCGCGTACTTGAGCGCAGGCGCTGTAGGGATAAGAGTCAAAATCGTTCCTCCGGGAACGGTGTTTTACGACAAGAAGAAAATCGAAGCCGCGAAAGCGGCGGCGTTGGCTGAAAAACAAGCGGCGGAAGCGGCTGCGGCGCAGTCGGTCGTTGCGGTGGAAGCGGAAGAAACCGCGCAATAAAAGTTTTTGGTGTTGAAAAATGGGAATTAAAAAGAAAGACTTGAAGGCGATGGCATCCGCCGATTTGAAGTCCAAGCTCAAGGAAGCGGAAGGGGAAATCGCGGCGGAATTGTCGGCGATGAAATCTTCGGGAAGGCCTTCCAACGCCGGGCGCTTGCGCAGCGCAAAGCGCTTGAAAGCGAGAATACTAACATTATTAACCCAAAAGGGAGAAAAAAGCTTGTAAGCCCCAACTGGGCATTGTAGAGCGTGAATGCAATTTCCGAAATAGACCCTTTGACTGGACTGCCTAAGGAATTAGGCGTTTTCGAGGAAATCGAAAAGCAGACCAAGGCGGAAATAAAAGTTTACACCACGCGCCAGCGTTTCAAGAAGCTCGTGACTGTCGTGGAAGGTTTGAAAGGCAGCGAGCTCGACAGCGTCGCGAAAGAGCTGAAGCACAAGCTGGCATGCGGAGGGACCGCGAAAAAAGGGCTGGTGATTTTGCAGGGAGAACACTTGGGAAAAGTTGTCGAGTACCTCGTGAAAATCGGGTATCCCAAGGAAGTAATCAAGACGGCGCGGGTCGAGTGAAAAGGTTTTTATTCGCCCTTCCGACAGATTATATCCTCGCATTTCTTCAAAAACGCGTTTATGAAGACTGACGCTTCCGCTTTGAGCCGAAAGCGCTGGGCTTCCCTTTCGCCTTCCGCCGCGGAGTTTCTCGCAGGAGAACTCATCGGCGAAAAAGCGAGGGTGGAATGGAGCAGCGACAAAGGCTTTCAAGGCCTTGAAGGAAAAATAACGGACGAAACTAAGAACACTTTCGTCCTGGAAACCGGAAAAGGAAGAAAAACGGTCCCCAAGAACGGGTGCGTTTTCTTTTTCCTCGGAGCAGGCGTCAAAGCCGACGGGGAGCTTTTGGTTTCGCGTCCTGAAGACCGGACGAAAAAAATCGCCAGGCTTTCCGCCAGGCGGTAGGGGTTTTCGGCGAACACGCTTTTCCAGCGCAAAAAGCTTTTTCGCGTTTCTAGAATGAGGTTGGTTTGTAAAATGGTTTCTTGCAGCGACTTGAACTGCCCCAAGCACGGGAACTTGCGAGTACGCGGCAGCGTGAGAACGGGGGTAGTCGTAAGCGCGAAAGCGAAATACACTGCGGTGGTCGTAATCCCGTCGGTAAAACCGGTTGGAAAGTACGAGCGCCTCGAGAAAAGGCGCGGGAAAGTTCACATTCACGTTCCGCCTTGCGAGAGCGTCAAGGAAGGGGATTTCGTGGAGTTCGGCGAGTGCAGAAAGATTTCCAAAACCAAAAGCCACGTTTTCATCAAGAAAGCAAAGCAAGGCGGTGAATGAAAAAATGACGCTCGGCTTGGCTGCAAGGGTAGGCAAGGCGCTCACGATCGGAACGCAATTGGTTTGCGACGACAACAGCGGCGCCAAGATAGTGGAAATAATCGGCGTGGCGAAGGCGGGAACGCGCTTGAGGCGGTATCCGGGAGTGGGAATCGGCGGGGTCGTGACCGTAGCGGTAAAGAAAGCCTCTAAGCCGGAAATGATAAAGAAAAAGGAAAAAGCGCTCATAATCCGCCAGAAGAAGGAATTCAGGAGAGGAAAGCAAAGAGTGCGCTTTGAAGACAACGCCTGCGTGCTGATTGACGACCAAGGGCTTCCCAAGGGAACGGAAATCAAGGGTTGCGTCGCGAGGGAAATCGCGGAGCGCTTTCCAAAAGTGGTCGGCGTGGCGTCGGTAGTCGTTTGACTTGAAGAATTTTTGGTGTTTTCCAGAATGAAGTTTTCAAAAGTTTCATCGCAACCGAGCAAGAAACGGAAAGCGCTGTTCCAAGCGCCTTTGCACTTGCGGCAAAAGCTGGTTTCTGTGCACTTGGGCAAGGAACTGAGAAAGCAAATGAAAAAACGCTCTGTCGCAATACGCAAGGGCGACAAGGTTTTGGTTTTGAAGGGAAAGCACAAGAAGAGGGAAGGTTTGGTTTCGCGCGTTGATTTGGGCGCGCTCAAGGTTTTCGTCGAAGGGATTACCGTGAAAAACCAGAGGGGAAAAGAATTCCTGGCTGGCTTGAACCCTTCGCATTTGGTCGCGTTGCAATTGGGCGACAGGAAGGCGAGGCCTAAAGCGCCTGCAACCGAGAAGAATCAGCAAGGCAAAAAGTGATTTTGAATGGCTGTACACGGAAAAAGAAGGCACTTGAACCGGCAAAACCTGCCTTTGGCGACTAAAATCCACCGCAAGGGAAAAACGCAGTGGGTGAAAAAACCCATTCCCGGAAAACACTCCATAAAGAGTTCCATTCCGCTGCTTTTGATTTTGAGAGACAGGCTCGGGCTGGTCGAGAACTCGAGACAAGCGAAAAGGCTTTTGAACGCAGGAGAGGTTTTGGTAGACGGCGTGAAAACAAAGTTTTTGGGAACGCCTGTAGGCCTCATGGACGTGGTTTCAGTGGCGAAACTCGGCGTTTATTACCGCGTAATCGTACAAAAAGGCGCCCTGGCGTTCAAGCAAATCGACGAATCGCAGGCTAAAACGAAATACTGCCGCATAATCGGGAAAACGACTTCCGGCAAGGGGAAAGTGCAGCTAAACTTGCACGATTCCCGCAATTTCGTGATAGAAAAGGAGGAAGACCAGTTCAAGGTCGGCGACACGGTCGTAACCTCGATTCCCAAGCAGGAACTCAAAGGGTTTTTGAAAATGGAGAAAGGCGCAAAATGCCTCGTATTCAAGGGAAAACACGCGGGAACGGTGGGCGTTTTGGAAGAAACGCTCGAAAGGGCTGGAAGCAAGGCGACCGAAGCACGGTTGAACGCCGGCGGCGAGAGCTTCATCACCCTCAAAGATTATTTGATAGTCGTCGACGACAAGTTTTGATTTTCGCACTCGTGGTTCCAATGGTTTTGAACAAGGTTTTTTTGGAGAAAGTGACGCTCAACATCGGCGTGGGCGAAGGAGGGCAGGCTTTGGAAGCGGCGAAAACGCTTTTGAAAAACGTTTCCGGCATGAATCCCGTGCAGACGCTCGCCAAGACGCGCAATCCCGCGTTCCACGTAAGACAAGGAGACCCGATAGGAACCAAAATAACCCTGAGAGGGAAAAAGGCCGAGGAAGTGCTTGTCCGCGCGCTGCAGTCGGTGGAAAAAACGGTTTCCCGCAGGAGCTTCGACGACAACGGCAACGTTTCTTTCGGAATAAAGGAGTACATAGACTTTCCGGGCTTGAAGTACGACCCAAAAATTGGCATGATGGGGTTCGACGTTTGCGTTTCCCTCCGCAAGAAAGGCACGAGGATTTCGCACAGACGAATCGCCAAGAAAAAGCTGCCGCGCAAGCAACGCGTTTCGGCCGACGAAGCCAGGGTTTTTTTCGAAAGCGCTTACGGAGTGAAAATCGCATCTTGATTTTTTGAATGGGAGAAGGTTTTGAAATGGCTGGAAAATTCGACACGAAGTACAAGCACAGGGGCCTGCGCAAGTGCAAGATTTGCGGGAACGTGCGCGGCTTGGTTCAAAAGTACGGCTTGTACGTCTGCCGGAAGTGCTTCCGCGAGAACGCCGTGGAACTCGGGTTCAAGAAATACGGATGATTTTTTTTTTGGAAAAAAGAAAAATCAAAAAGTAAAAAACAAAAAATGGTTGAAAAAATGGATACTCTCGCAAACGCTTTGAACTGCATGAAAGTGGCCGAACTCAAGGGCAGAACGCAGGCGAAAATAAGGCCCGCCTCGAAAGTCATCCGCGAAGTTCTCCTGCTTTTGCAGAAGGAAGGCTACGTGGGCGAGTTCAAGTTCGTCGACGACGGCAAGAGCGGCGAGTTCGTCGTTACCCTAGCCGGAAAGCTCAACGACGCGGGCGCGGTAAAGCCGCGCTTTTCCGTGTCGAAAAAAACTTGGGAAAAGTTCGAAACCAGGTTTTTGCCAGCCAAGGGAGTGGGGATTCTCGTGGTTTCCACCCCGCAAGGGATAATGGGTCACAAGGACGCGCAGGAAAAGAACCTGGGCGGAAGGCTGTTGTGCTTCGTGTATTAGCATGTGCGTGGTTTGAATGGGCGTGAAAATTCCTGAAGGAGTGACCGTGGAAATTGCTGAAGGAAAGCTTGTGGTCAAAGGAAAGCAGGGTTCTCTGGAAAAGCCTTTCGACTCGCGCGTAGTCAGCGCGAAAGTGGAGAACGGGGAAGTCGTAATCGCGCTGAAGGCGAAGCAAACGCGCAAGTCCCACGCTGCGGTCAAGACCGTGGAAGCGCACTTGAAAAACCTGTTTGCCGGCGTTTCGGAAAAGTTCGAAAAGAAAATGCAGGTGGTGTACTCGCACTTTCCCGTGACCGTGGAAGTGAAGGGAAAGGACATTTTCATCAAAAACTTTCTTGGCGAAAAGACGCCCAGGAAGGCGAAAGTAATCGGGGACGCGAAAGTGGAAGTGAAAGGCCAGGACATAATCGTTTCGAGTTCCGACATCGAAGCCGTCGGGCAAACCGCGTCGAACATCCGCAAGGCGACGCGCATCACCAAGCGCGACGCGCGCGTGTTCCAAGACGGGATTTACTACTCTTGAAAAAGTTGGTTTGAATGGCTGAAAATTCTCAAGTGAAAAAACAGGTTGCAAGAAAACTGCCTAAGTTCGCCAGGCAAAACCGCGCGCAGAAAAAGCGCGTCGGGGAAGCGTGGAGAAAACCGCGAGGCATTGACAACAAACTCCGTATCAAGAAAGGCGGTTACGGGTTTCTCCCCAAAATCGGGTTCAGGACTGCCAAGAGCGAAAGGGGACTGCACCCGAACGGGCTGAAGGAAATTCTCGTGCGCTCGATGCGCGACTTGGCGGGGCTGAGCGGCGTTGCAGTGCGTTTTTCCGCAACCCTGGGAAGAAAGAAAAAAGCAGTTTTGGTTGCCGAAGCGAAAAAGCTCAAGCTGAGAATTCTGAACGAGTGAAAAAAGGTTTTTGCAAAATGGGTTTGAAGACCGTTCGAAGGCTGGTTGCAAGCATCGCCAACGCAGGCGAGTCGAGAGTGAAGATAATCGACGCGGCCAGGGCCAAGGAAGCCTTGACCCGCGACGACGCGCGCTCGCTAATCAAGGAAGGCGCCGTCGTGATAGAACAGAAGAAAGGCGTAGGGCGAAACAAGGCCAGGTTCAAGCAATCGCGCGTGCACTCGGGAAGAAGGCGCGGGCCTGGAAGCAGGAAAGGCGCGTCTTTCGCCGGCAAAAGCAGGAAAGAACGGTGGGTGGAGAAAGTCCGCTCGCAAAGAAAGGTTTTGAAAAGCATGAAGAGTGGCCTGGCGCAAGGCGCTTACAGGAAATTGTATTCAATGATAAAAGGCAATTTGTTCAAGACGAAAAAGCAACTGCTTTCCTACGCTAGGGAAAACAAGCTGCTCAAGTGAAGAATTTTCTTTTTTTTTTTTGGAAAAAAGAAAATTCAGTACGAAAAAACCAAAATGAAGAAAGACTGGAAGAGTGTTTGAAAATGGCTAGAGCAACCGGACCTTTGTATTCCGTGCATTTCAAGAGAAGGCGCGAGGGAAAGACCGACTACGCAAAGCGCCTCGCTTTCGTGAAAAGCGGAAAGCCCCGGCTTGTGGTCAGAAAAACAAACCGCTTTATCATCGCGCAAATAACCTCCTGGGGGGAGAAAGGCGACTCCACGCTCGCGAGCGTCACTTCCAAAGCGTTGAACGCTTTCGGGTTCAACGGAAAAGCAAACACCCCTTCCGCTTACTTGACGGGATTGTTGTGCGGAGTCAAGGCAAAAGCGAAGGGCGTGGGAGAAATAGTGCTCGACGTGGGATTGCATTCCCCCACTAAAGGTTCGGTCGTCTTTGCGGTCCTCAAAGGCGCGGTTGACGCTGGGCTCAAGGCGAACTTCGGGCAGGAAAAAATGCCTTCGGAAGAGCGCTTGAGCGGAAAACACTTGGGTTCTGACGCGCAGTTCGCGCAGGCGAAACAAAAAATACTGGCTGGGGTTAAAGCTTGAAAGGGTGCGTGAATCAAAATGGTTGACTGGATTGCGAAAACGACTCTTGGAAAGAAAGTCTTGGCCGGGGAAATAACCTCGTTCGACCAGATTTTCGAGAATAACCTGAAGGTGCTGGAACCGCAAATAATCGACATTCTCGTTCCAGACCTGTCGGACGAAGTTCTGCAAATCACGAGCACGCAGAGGATGACCGCCTACGGCAGGAAACAGCAAATGCGCGCCGTCGTAATCCTCGGAAACCGCAGGGGCTTCATAGGCATAGGCGTCGGCAAGGGCGCGGAAACGCGCGATGCGATTGCAAAGGCAATACGCGACGCGAAAATGAACTTGATAAAAATTCCGCTTGGCTGCGGAAGCTGGGAGTGCGGCTGCGGTTCGGAACACTCGATTCCGCTTACCGTGCACGGGTTCAACGGTTCTACCGAAATAACGATAAAACCCGCGCCGAGAGGCGTGGGGATAGTTGCAGGCGAGAATTCGCGCAAGGTTTTGGAAATGGCTGGAATAAAGGACTGCTGGACTTTCTCCAAGGGAAGGACGCGCAACATCCTCAACACCGTCCTCGCGACGATCGGCGCGCTGAACTCGCTCAACAAGCTCAAGAAGGGAACGCAGGCTAAGGGTGCTTGAACATGGTCATAGCAATCGTGAGAGTAAGGGGAGTGCACGGCGTAACCCACCGCATACGCTACGCGCTCGACCAAATGCACTTGACGCGCAAGAACCACTGCGTGCTCGTGGAAAAACCAGACCCGAAGATGCTCCAGCAAATAAGGGATTACGCAACCTGGGGGGAAGCTTCCAAGGAAACTGTCGAAGCTTTGAAAAAAAGGGATTCGAAAAGCGCGGTCTACAGGCTCAACAACCCCGTTGGCGGCTGGAAAGACACTAGAAACCACTATCCCCGAGGGGATTTGGGCGCAAGGGGAGAAAAAATAAACGAACTAATCAAAAAAATGCTTCACTAAGTTGATTTTATGGCTAGACGGGTTAAAAGCGCGAAGAAAAGAAAGTACGCAGGCAACCGCAGTTTCGGCGGCGGCAACGCCAAAAACCGCAGGGGCAAGGGCAACCGCGGCGGGGTAGGAAGAGCAGGGTTCCACAAGCACAACTGGCTGCGAACCATAAAGCAAGGCGAGAAGAACAAGAGCGAGCGCGGAGAGCAAGGATTTTTCCATTCGCAAGGCGCTATGCAGGAAGTCACGCTCGAACAGATTTCCCAGAAAATAGCTAAAGGCGAGATTAAGGAAGCCGACGGGTTTTACCCCCTCGAGCTCCCGCGCGCGAAAATCCTTTCAAACGGCAAGCTTGCGCACAAGCTCGACGTCAAGGCGAAAGCTTTTTCCGCCAAAGCCAAAGAGAAAATCGAGGCTGCCGGCGGCAAGGTCACGGTCCTGCAATAATTCCAATACGCCGAGCGAAAAACAAGGTTAATATTCTTTCCCTGAATTCTTGCTTGAAAAATACGGCAAAAAACTCTTGTGAGGAAAATGGGCGTTTTGGATTCGATAATTTCCGTGCTTCCTGAAGTGAAGCCGCCGGAAGGCCCGCTTTCACTCAAGCAAAAACTGTTGTGGACCGGCGTAGTCCTCGTTTTGTTCTACGTAATGGGAACGATATACCCCATCGGCGTAGACCCGACACGCATACAGCAGTTCGAGCGCTTGGACATTCTTTTGGGAAGCAGGACCGGCTCGCTCATCACCACCGGAATAGGACCCATAGTTTTGGCGTCGATATTCCTGCAGTTGGCCGTAGGCTCGAAACTGCTTTCGTTCGACTTGAACTCTACTGAAGGAAAGAAGCGCTTTCAAGGCGTGCAAAAGCTCCTCGCGATACTCCTGGCGTTTTTCGAAGCCGCAATATACGTTTTATCCAATTACATCACTCCCGTAGGCTCGTCTGCATCGCAATTTCCCGCGCTGTTGGGAAGCCTGTTCCTGACGCAAATAATAGTGATACTGCAGTTGGCCGTAGGCTCCATCATACTCCTCTATCTAGACGAAGTCGTGCAAAAGTTCGGGATAGGCTCGGGAATATCGCTGTTCATAGCTGCGGGAGTTTCGCAAGCGGTTTTCCTCGGCGCGTTCAACTTCACGTCGGACGCGACCGGAATTCCTGGAGGCTTGATTCCGCAAGCGGTTTACTACCTGTTCAAAGGCGAGGTTTTGAGTTCGTTCTGGGCGTTGATTCCCATATTATTTACTGCCTTGGTTTTCGTGGTGGTAGTGTACGTTGAGGGAATGAAAATAGAATTGCCTTTGGCTTACGGCCGTGCTCGCGGCTTGGGGGCAAAATACCCCATAAAATTCATGTACGTTTCCAATATTCCCGTCATCCTGGCAAGCGCTATTTTACTTAATTTCCAGTTGATAGGCGCGTTTACTGCCACGCCCATTGCGGATTCCCCCGGAATCAAAGTAGGCCCGCTTGGAACGTTCCAGAACAACCAGCCTGTAGACGGCTTCGCGTACTTCATAACCGCGTTGCCTTCGCCTTTGCTTTTCCCAGGCGGTTATCCCGCGTACCTACAGTTCTTAGCACAACCGCGGGAAATCATGCACATTTTTGCTTACGGCATCGCGCTCGTGCTTTTGTGCGTAGTGTTCGGGTGGTTCTGGATTGAAAGCACGGGAATGAGCGCGACCAACGTGGCGGCGCAGTTGCAGCGCGCTGGACTCCAGATTCCCGGTTTCAGGCAAGACCCTCGCATCACCGAAAAAATCCTTGAAAGGTACATTCCAATCATAACCGTGTTAGGCAGTTTGTTCGTCGGGGTTTTGGCGTGGTTTGCCGACATTACGGGCGCGTTGGGAACTGGAACGGGCATATTGCTTACCGTGGGAATTCTCTACCGCTTTTACGAAGACTTGGCTAAACAACAATTGTTCGACTTGTACCCGCAGTTGAAAACCATAGTAAGAATGTAAGGTTTTTAAACAACGCCCGGCATTTTATTATTCTCAGCAAAACTCGTTTTTATACGGGGAGTAATCCTGCAAAGGATTGAGAACCGCTTAGTCGCTTTGACGAATTAGCCGGTTTTAATAGCTAGTCAAAAGAAGAAAAAAAGGGTTTTACAGAATGGACGTTGGACAGTCAATCCGCCTTGCGGTTGATTCGGGAAAAGTGGAAATTGGCTTGCAAAAAGCGTTGAAGCTTTCCCTCACCGGAGGGGCGAAAGCAATCGTTTTGGCCAAAAACTGCCCTGCTGCAGGGGAAATAAGGCAGTATGCCAGAGCCTCGAAAGTGGCCGTCGTTGATTTCGAAGGGAACGGCGTAGAGTTGGGCGCGGTTTGCGGAAAGCCTTTTTCCGTAAGCGCCTTGAGCGTGATTGAAGAGGGGAATTCGGACATTCTCAAGTTCAATCCCGGAAAATGAGCGAGGGTGCAACGTGAAGATTTCAAGCGAACAACTACAGCTGATTTCGTTGTTCGAACAGCTGAGTTCGGTGCAGGCGTTCGACGCGCTGTTGAACGAAGATTCGGTCGTGTTTGTAGTAAAAAGCGGTGATTTGGGAAAGGCGATTGGAAAAAACGGTTCGACCCTCGCGCGCCTCGAAAGGGCGATGGGAAGGAGAGTAGAGCTGGTAGAATTCGCCGACAACCTCGAAGGTTTTTTGAGAAACCTCTTCAAGCCCGCGAAGCTCGAGCACGTGCAGGTGAACAACGCGGGGCAGAGCGTGCTGCTGCGCGTTGAAGCGCAGAACAAGGGGCTGGCGATAGGAAGGGGTGGAAGCAGAATCAACCGCGCGAGGGAATTGGCGAAAAGGCATTTCGGAGTAGTTGAATTGAAAGTAACGTGATTTTTGCGTTCATGCAGCATGGTGATATGTTTATGGCAAGGGGAGAATTCGCTGGAAGGATTTTGGAAAGAAAGAGGAAAAAACACCGTTGGCTCAAGAAAACCTGGAAGAGGAAAGCTTTGGGGCTGAAGTTCAAGTACGACCCTCTTGAAGGCGCGCCGCAGGCGACGGGCATAGTGCTGAAGAAGGAAGGGAAAGAGCAAAAACAGCCGCACTCTGGAATCATCAAGTGCGTGAAAGTGCAGTTGACCAAGAACGGCAAGAAGGTTTCCGCGCACGCTCCGCGCGACAAGGCGATAACGTTCATAGACGAGCACGATGAAGTGACGATAGAGGGGCTCGGAGGCTCGCAACGCGGGCAGATGGGCTCTATTCCGGGAGTCCGCTACCGCGTCGTCGCGGTGAACGGCGTTGCGCTAAGCGAATTGCGCACCGGAAAGAAGGAGAAGCCTAAGAGATAAGGGTGTGTGATGGACTTATGCAGCAAAAGCTTTTTGGGAAATACGATTACGAAGGCGTTGCGGTTCACGACCCCGGCCTGGCGAAGTACATTTCGCTCAAGCCCATGGTCGTCCCGCACAGTTTCGCGCGCCACGCAAACAAGCAGTTCGCGAAAGCTCAGGTCAACCTGGTAGAGCGGTTGGTGAACAAGCTCATGCGCGGCGGCACAGGCGAAAAGCTCGGCGGAAGGATAATCCGCACGCACGGCAAACTGCAAGGAAAGAAAACAACTGTTTTGAAGTTCGTGGAGACGGCTTTCGCAGCCGTGGAATTAAGGACGAAGAAAAATCCCATTCAAGCGTTGGTTGATGCCGTAGAGCATTCGGCTCCCCGCGAAGAAGTGACGCGCGTGCGCTTCGGAGGGGTTTCATACCAGATTGCAGTCGACCTCTCCCCACAACGGAGGCTCGACCTGGCGTTGAGGAACCTCGCGCTCGCAACCATAATGAGCGCGTTCAACAACAAGACCACCATGGCCGACGCGCTGGCAAACGAATTGATTCTCGCTTCGCAAAACGACGCCAATTCGTATTCCGTGAAAAGAAAGAACGAAATGGAGCGCGTAGCGAGAAGCGCGAGGTAAATCCGCCTTCTCAATATTTGTGCCGCTAAAGGATTTGATTGACTTATGGCAAGAAAAGAAGTCGTTGTCGAAGACGTAGTGCGCCTCATGAAAAACCCAGAGCGCATTCGCAACATGGGCATAGTTGCGCACGTAGACCACGGCAAGACCACGCTGTCCGACTCTCTGGTGGCGAGGGCGGGTTTGATTTCGAAAGAGCTTGCCGGAGAGCAGCGCGTGTTAGACTACGACCCGCAAGAGCAGGCGCGGGGAATCACCATCAAGGCAGCCAACATTTCCCTCGGATTCACCTACAAAGGAGACGAGTACCTCATTAACTTGATAGACACTCCGGGTCACGTTGACTTCGGAGGGCACGTGACCCGCGCGATGCGTGCGGTTGACGGAGTGGTGCTCGTGGTGGACAGCGTTGAAGGCGTGATGCCGCAGACTGAAACCGTGCTGAGGCAAGCGTTGAAGGAGAAAGTTCGCCCGGTTTTGTTCGTAAACAAGATAGACCGGCTTATCAACGAATTGAAAATGAACGCCCAGCAGATGCAGGAACGGTTCGTGAAAATAATCGCGGCAGTCAACAAGCTCATTGAAATGTACGGGCCTGAAGAGTTCAAGAAAGACTGGACGATTGCGGTGGACAAGGGAAACGTGGCTTTCGGCACGGGTTTCAACAAGTGGGCGATTTCTTATACGACCATGAAAAACTTCGGCATTAACTTCCAGCAGATTTACGAGTATTGCGCGAAGGAAGACCACGCGTGGCTGCAGCAGAAGGCGCCGTTGGACGAAGTCATCCTCGAAATGGCAGTCAACCAATTGCCTTCACCAAAGAAAGCGCAAGCTTACCGCATTCCAGTAATATGGAAGGGCGACCAAAACACCGAACACGGCAAGTCCATGTTGAACTGCGACCCGACCGGCAGAGTGTCGTTCATGGTTACTGCAATAGCGGTTGACGAGCATGCTGGCGACGTGGCTGTCGGCCGTTTGTATTCTGGAACTGTCAGGAAAGGCACGGAACTGTACTCTGCCTCGCAATTCAAGAAAGAAAAAGTGCAGAGCGTCGCAGTCTACATGGGTCCAGACCGCGTGCTCGTGGACGAAGCCACGCCCGGCAACATAGTCGCGCTCATCGGTTTGAAGGAAATGTACGCCGGCGAAACTCTAAGCGAAGGAGAAATGGTGCCGTTCGAACAAATCAAGCACCACTCCGAGCCTGTCGTAACGAAGAGCGTCGAGGCAAAGAACCCGCGCGACTTGGTGCGCTTGATTGAAGCGTTGCGCAAGATAGGCAAGGAAGACCCGACTTTGAAAGTCGAGATCAACCAGGAGACGGGCGAACACTTGATTTCGGGAATGGGAGAACTGCATTTGGAAATCGTGGAATACAAAATCCAGAACGAACGCAAGGTGGAAATCCAGACTTCCCCGCCCATAGTCGTATACCACGAGACAATCCAGGGCAAAGGGCCCGAGCTAGAAGGCAAAAGCCCGAACAAGCACAACAAGTTCAAGCTCATAGTAGAGCCTTTGGAAGAAAGCGTCGTGAAAGCGATGCACGAAGGCGAAATCAACGACAAGATGAAAGGAAAAGACCTTGTGGAACGGTTGATCAAAGCCGGCCTAGCCCGAGACGAGGCGAAAAACGTGATGGCCTTGCACGAAGACAACATTTTCATCGACGTAACGAAAGGAGTCCAGTATTTGCAGGACATCAAAGAGCTTTTGATAGACGCTTTCGAAGAAGCGATGAACCAGGGGCCTTTGGCGAAGGAAAAATGTACTGGAGTGAAAGTACTCCTCACCGACGCGGCAATCCACGTGGACCCCGCCCACCGCGGCCCGTCGCAAATAATCCCCGCAGTCAAGCGCCCGATTTACGCGGGAATGCTTTACGCTAAAGCAGTCCTTCTCGAACCAAAGCAAAAGCTGTTCGTGTCCTCGCCGACGGATTACATGAGCGGAATAATCTCGCAAATCCAGTCCCGCAGGGGACAGGTTTCAGAAATAAAGCAGGAAGGCGAACTCGTGAGCATAGAAGCAAAAGTTCCGGTTTCGAGCATGTTCGGGTTCGCCAACGAAATCCGCGGCGCTTCGCAAGGACGCGCGTCTTGGTATTACGAGTACGCAGGCTACGAGCCCGTGCCTTCTGGGTTGCAAGCTTCCACCATCGCAAGCATTCGCAAGCGCAAGGGCGAGCCTGAAGTTGCTCCTACTGCGAAAGACTTTTTGGATTGAGAAGGCGCACGCTTGCTCAATCTTATGAATTTCGGTTTAATCAACCTCTAGAGGTGGGTTTGAATGGTGTACGTTGACGGGTATGTCCTTCCAGTTCCAAAGAAAAAAATTAAAGCTTACAAGGCGATGGCCCGCATGGGCGCAAAAATGTGGAGGAAGCACGGAGCGCTGGACTACAAGGAATGCGTGGCAGACGATTTGTTCCCAAAAATGAAAGGGTTTCACCCTTCGATTCGTTTTCCAAACACGGTTAAAGCCAAACCCAACGAGACCGTTGTTTTTTCTTTCATAGTTTACAAATCCCGCGCCCATCGGGATGCCGTCAATGCAAAGGTAATGAAAGACCCGGCGATGAACGACCCGAAGAACAAGGATATGGAAATGCCTTTTGATATGAAGCGAATGGTTTACGGCGGTTTCAAGGTTATCGTTGACGCATGAATTTGAACTTGTAGCCCAAGAGCTTGTAGACTATTTTTGCCGCAACGGCGTTCGGCGCGTCGTTGCCCGGAATGGGCATTAATTCCACGCAGTCGAACCCTATCACGTTCTTTTTTTCGCACACGGCACGCAAGAGCGCGAGAACGTCGTAGTAATGCAGTCCCCCCGGCTCGGGCGTTCCTGTCGAAGGCATTTCGCTAGGGTCTAGCGCGTCAACATCAAACGTGACATAAACGTTGTCGTATTTGATGCGCGAAACGATTTCCGGGATTTTTGCTTCGAAGTTCTTGCGCAAATCGATTGCAAGGAAAACGTTTCCCTTGTTGTACTCTATTTCTTCCTTTGAAACGCTTCTCAATCCCACTTGTACTATGTTGTCGGTAAACTCTTCTCTCGCTCGGCGCATTACGCAAGCGTGCGTGTATTTCGAGCCTTCGGCATCCGTAGCAACATCCGCGTGCGCGTCCAACTGCAGTACGGAAAAAGGCTTGAGGCTTTGTTTTTCGTTAAACGCACTCAAAACGCCGTACGTGATGCTGTGGTCTCCGCCCAACGCTACGACAAACTTCCCGTCGTTCAGTAATTCCTCGAGCGATTTCTTGATGCGCAGGTTGTTTTCTTCCACGTTTCCGCGCACCGGCTCCATATGCTCGGTAGTGCAAATGCCTTCCTTGTAAACTTCAAAGTCGATTTCTTCGTCGTAAAGCTCGAGTCCGGCGCTGGCGCTTATTATCGATTCGGGCCCGAAGCGCTGGCCTGGCGAAGAGCAGGCTGTGGAATCGAAGGGAATGGGCACGACCACGATTTTGCTTGTCTTGTAGTCTGAGTATTTTTCTTGCAGTCCGCCGAAATTCTCGGGGTCCAACGAATAGAGCAGTTGCTTCAAACAGCCCACCATAGCTTTTTTGCCAAGAACTATTTTTCTCTTCGTTGCTTTTAAAATCTAGCCATCATAATTTCTTTTGGGGGTTTTCATGGTTTTTGAGCGAAGGAACAGGATCAGTTCTACTGGCGAGCGCGGGGAGAAGTTAGTTTCTAGAATTCTTCCGAAAGCCAAGCACGTGGACGGGATGGGGTACGACTTCCTGCTTCCCAACCAAAAGCGCTTGGAAGTCAAGGCGCATTACGGCGAAAGCGGGCAAATCACGTTTAAAATAAAGTCTAAATACCCTTGGAAAGCGGGGACTGGCGTTTGGCATAATGCTGCCGCCCACCACCTGTTGATAGTTACGAAAACCCACCTTTTGCTTGTCGACGCTAGCGAATTCAGGGAGTTCATAAAAAGACAGCAGCATACGGTCTTGGACCCGGCGAAAGTTCAAACCGTTTCCTATCAGTTGGAAGACATTTCAGCCCAGCCTTGGGTGGTGAAATACCCGAGGAAAAACCTCAAGGACCGGGAGGGCAGCGCGAAGTTTTTGAACGACTATTTCGGCACTGAAGTCGCTTGAATCTCCTGGTTTCCAGACGAAAGGTTTTTTAAATACCCCCGGCATTAATTCTTCATTGGCCGATAGGCTCAACATGGCTGATTCTGAGCGTTGGATTTTCAGGCGTTAAACGCCTTTATTCAATTCGAAATGTGGGTTAGGGAAGAAAAAAAGC
The DNA here is from genome assembly GCA_038884755.1 of Candidatus Norongarragalinales archaeon. Taxonomy (GTDB): domain Archaea; phylum Micrarchaeota; class Micrarchaeia; order Norongarragalinales; family Norongarragalinaceae; genus UBA10210. Next base: position 546,927 of record JAWABJ010000001.1, on the reverse strand, counting down.
GTTCAAAAGTTTTGTTAGTTGGAGGGATGTATAATGGCAGAAAAACCGCACTTGAACTTGATTTTTACGGGGCATGTAGACCACGGAAAATCCACCACCGTCGGGCGCTTGCTTTACGAGACCGGCGCGGTCAGCGAAAACGACTTGCGCAAGCTTAAGGAAGAGGCTGCGAAAGCCGGCAAACCAACGTTTGAGTTTGCTTTCGTAATGGACCAGCTGAAGGAAGAGCGCGAGCGTGGAGTTACGATTGACATCGCGCACAAGGACTTTCACACCCAGAAGTATTACTTTACGATAATCGACGCTCCTGGACACAAAGACTTTGTGAAAAACATGATTACCGGCGCTTCGCAGGCGGATGCTGCAGTTCTCGTATGCTCCGCGAAGGAAGGCATTCAAGCGCAGACTATCGAACACGCTTTCCTTCTCAAAGTGCTTGGGGTGCAGCAGTTCATAATCGGCATCAATAAGATGGATGCCGTCAACTACGACCGCGTCAAGTACGAGGAAACTAAGCAGGCTTTAGTCGCCAAGCTCAAACCCATGGGCTATCCCGTGGACAAAATACCGTTTGTTCCGTATTCTGCTTACAACGGGGATAACATCAAAGTAAAGAGCGACAAGATGACTTGGTACGCCGGTCCGACCATACTCGAGGCTTTGGACGCTTTGATCGAACCCAAGAAACCCACGGACAAGCCGTTGCGCTTGCCCATCCAGGAAGTCTTCACCATCACCGGCCAGGGAACCGTGCCCGTGGGGCGCGTTGAAGCAGGCATTCTCAAGCCCGGAAACGTGATAATCATGCCTGAGAATGTTACGGGCGAAGTCAAGAGCATTGAAATGCACCACCAGTCGATTGCGCAAGCGATTCCAGGCGACAACGTAGGCTTTACTTTGAAGGGCGTTGACAAGAAAGCCATCAAGAGGGGAAGCGTCGTTGGACCTTCCAGCAACCCGCCCACCGTGGTGGACGAATTCACCGCTCAAATCGTGGTTTTGAACCACCCCACTGCGATAGGCAAGAATTACACTCCAGTGTTTCACTTGCACACGGCGCAGTTGGCTTGCACGATTACTGAAATCGTCGAGAAGAAAGACCCGAAGACTGGAGCAACAGCGCAGAAGAACCCCGACTTTATCAAGACCGGCGACGTCGCGATAGTCAAAATCAAGCCCACGCGCCCAGTATGTGCAGAGAAGTATTCCGACTTTCCAGCACTGGGGCGTTTTGCAATCCGCGACATGGGGCAGACCGTGGCGGCAGGAGTGATTCTCGAAGTGGTTCCGAGAAAAGCATGAGTTTCCGTTGAAAATAAAAAACCGGGTTCCTGAGTTGCGTTCCGGAACCCGATTTTTGGTTCTCATTTTTTTTTGCATTTAGAAAAAAAGTTGGTTTCGCATGAACAAAGCCCGAATCAAACTCGAAAGCCAAGTGTTTCAAGACTTGGATGCAGTGTCTGCGCAAATACGCGACATTGCGCAGAAGGCGGGCGTTGAACTCCGCGGGCCGATTCCTTTGCCCACGAAAAAACTCAAGATTTCCACCCGAAAGACTCCCTGTGGTGATGGAAGCGACACGTACGAAAAGTGGGAGTTGCGCATTCACAAGCGCTTGATTGAAATCCAGGCCGACGATAGGGTGTTGCGCGAAGTCATGCGCATACGCGTTCCTCCTTCCGTCAACATAGAACTCAACCTCGGTTGAGTTTCCCCCCCTGCTGTTTTTTCGTTTTCTGTAAAAAAGCCTTTAAACCTCCTAGTGCCTATTTTGTAAGCCGGATTGGGTAAAGGGTTTCTTGTTTTTCAAAAAAAGGTTTAGGTGCGGGTTTGTGATTATCGGCTTGGTGGGGCAGAATTGCGCGGGCAAAGACACTGCCGCGGCATATTTAGTTTCAAAAGGCTTCGAGAGGTATTCCCTGTCCGACTATTTGCGGATGGAATTAGAAAAGCAAGGCAAAGAGCCCACTCGCGAGAATCTCATTGAGCTGGGCAACAAGCTGCGCCACGAGAAAGGGCCGGGTTTTTTGGGGGAAAAGGCGCTTGAGCACATGACGCCCGAAGGGAGGAATTACGTCGTCGTTTCAATACGCAATCCCGCCGAAGCAAAAGCCTTGTTGAAAAGAAAGGACTTTGTGCTTGTTGCTGTAGACGCGCCTGCGCGAGTGCGCTTCGAGCGCATGAAAGCGAGGGGCAGGGAAGAAGACCCGCAGACTTTCGAAGAGTTTCTCGCGTTGGAGAACAAGGAAAATGCGGGCGGCGAAAAGCTCAGCGTGAACGAAACCATGCGGCTTGCAGATTACACCATAGACGCGTCCGGTTCTATTGAAGAAGAAGAAAAAGAGGTGGAAAAACTATGCCTGAAGCTCAACATTTGAGGCCGTCTTGGGATGAGTACTTCATGCAAATAGCGCACGCTGCAGCTGCGCGCGCGACGTGCGACCGGGGAAAAGCAGCTGCTGTTTTGGTTAAAGACAAGTTCATCCTTTCAACAGGATACGTTGGCGCTCCGATGGGTTTGCCGCATTGCAATGAATCAGGGCACTTGATGAAGACGGTTTATGATGAAGACGGGCATGCCAAGCAGCACTGCGTTCGCACTACTCACGCCGAACAAAACGCCATAGTGCAGGCGGCTCGCCACGGCGTGTCAATAGAAGGAGCTACGTTGTACTGCAAGATGGAGCCTTGCTTGGACTGCGCGAAAATGATAATCAACGCGGGAATAAAGCGCGTTGTCGCCGAAAAGAAATACCACGCGGCCGCGCTCACTCGCGAGTACTTCGCAAAAGCGGGAGTTTTGCTTGAAGTCCTGCACGACGAAACCGAAGACTACCCAAACCAATAGTGCGAGTTCAATAATCTTTAACTATGCCTTTTTCCTTATTCCTGCCTTATGGTCGAAATTCCGTTTTCCAGGGAGTACAAGAACTTTCGGAGAGTAAGGGAAATCGCGGGTGTTTTCGCCTCCCACGGTTTTGACGAGTTCATCGCCTCAGCCCAACAAAAAGGCCCGTTGCGGGAATTGGCGCTTCGCTTTTTCCCCCCGAGGCAGAAAACGCCTGTTGGAATACGCTTGAGACGGGCTTTGGAAGACTTGGGCCCTACTTTCGTAAAGCTGGGGCAGTTGCTTGCAACTCGCACCGACTTTTTCCCTCCGGACGTCATTCGCGAGCTGGAAAAGCTCGTGGACGAGGTAAATCCGGTTTCTTTTGCAACCGTGAAAAGCGTTCTGCGCGAAGAGTACGGCGATTACTCGAAAATCTTCAAGCACATTGAAGAAAAACCTCTTGCTTCCGCAAGCATAGCCCAAGTGCATAAAGCCACGTTGCACAACGGCAAGCGCGTGGTAATCAAAGTCCAGCGCCCCAACATAACCGTGAAAATAGAGTCCGACTTGCAAGTCCTGCTTGACTTGGCCGGATTCCTGGAAAGCAACTTTCCCGAATCCCGCTTTTACACCCCAACCGAAATAGTACAGGACTTCGCCAAAAACCTGCGCCGCGAGCTTGACTTCCTCCACGAAATGCGCAACGCGATAAAATTCCGGAAGAATTTCGAGGGAGACGGTGAAGTTTACGCCCCCTTGGTTTACCCGGAATACTGCACCCGCCGTGTTTTGGTTGAAGAGCACATCGAGGGCGTCAAGCTCCTGCAAATCCAGCCTTACCCCCTGCAGAGGAGGAAAAAAATCGTGGAGGCGGGAGCGCGCTCGCTCGTAAAGCAGGTTTTGGTGCACGGGTTTTTCCAAGCCGACCCGCACTACGGCAACATAATAGTGATGAAAAACGACGGGATAGGCGTAGTCGATTTCGGCATGATGGGCTTCATCGACTCGAAAACGCGCGAGACCACCACCGACTTTTTCATTTCCCTCATCGAGAAAGACACTGAAAAACTTGTTGATTATTTCATGGGAGTAGGTGCGTTACCCAAAGACGCCGACGTTTCCGCGTTCAGGGAAGACTTGGGCGAAGTCATAGAACAATATTACAACGTCCCCATTTCGCAAATGCACTTGGATGAGGTCATACGCGATTTGACTGACATCGTGCGCGAGTACAAAGTGCGCATGCATCCCAAGAGCATGCTTTTGATGCGCATGCTCGTGACGCTCGAAGGCATAGGACGCAAGCTCTACCCCCAGTTCAACACCATCGAGGTGGCGAAGCCCGTCGTGAAAGGGCTGGTTGAAGAGCGGAAAAAGCCTTTGACCGTGCTGAAAAAATCGTGGTCGAGCTTGAACGAGATTGCCGAAGCAGCCTCCAAGATTCCCGTACAGTTTTCCGGCGTGTTGGGAAGGGCTGAACAGGGAAACCTAAGCCTGAACATCCAGCACTACGGCTTGCACGAGCCTATCTCCGAGCTGGACCGGACGATAAACAAAGTTTCGCTTTCGCTCATCGTTGCCGCGCTCATAGTCGCAAGCTCGCTGCTGGTCGCCGCGCAAATCCCGCCATTGCTTTGGGGCTACTCAGCGTTAGGGCTTGCCGGACTGTCAATAGCCGTTTTGTTCGGGCTGGTTCTCGTAGGGCGCATTTTCGCTTCGCGCGAGTTTTGAGCTTTCGAAAACGCCTATTAATTCCCTCTGGCATTATTTTGTTGCAAAGCCGGAGTGGCAGAGTGGTTATCGCGCTGGTCTTGAAGCCCGCCTTTTCTTTGGCAAAGAAAATGCAGGCGACCGAAAAGAAACCTAGTGTTTTTCTTTCGCGGTGCCTCCGCCTTTCTTTTTACAAAAAGAAAGGCAAGGCAGGGAAAGGTAACCAGTGTCCGCAAGGACTCGGGAGTTCGAATCTCTCCTCCGGCGCTTTGAAAAATTCAATCGTACGGTGTTTTTGCAGTGTTTTCAATTCCTTTGCGTTTAGGCAGGAAGTTCGCAGTATTGCACGCGCGGGCTAAAGCACCTGCAGAAGAAAAGGCTGCAAAGATAAGAGCCGAACTTCGTGAAAAACCGGACGACGAATGGATTACCCTAAGCGAAGCAGCCCAAAGGGCGGGCTTGCAAGGTGGAATGAAAATGCTTTCAAGCCAGCTTGAAAAGGGAATTTATCCTGAGTTTGAAAGGCGTTCAGGAACCGACTTTCAAGATCCCGCGCGAGACATGACTGAGTCTCAAAGAAAAGCCGCTAAAGTTGCTATAGTTCGCTCGAAGAAAAACAAGTTCGTGCACGAAAGCATAGTAGAAAAAATAAAAGCGCGAAGGGAGTTGGAAGAGTTCTTGAAGGAAAACTTTTACACCCGCGGCGAAGCCGAACGGATTTTCGGCTTGAATTTCAAACAGGCTCTCGACGCGCATTTTGACAAGGGCTTTCCTTCAGTATTAGTGCAAGCGGGTTCGAAAGTGCACAATTACGTGCCTAAGACTGTCGTTGGGCCTGAGGGAAGTGAAATGCCCTTGGACAAGCCCGCGTTCGAAAAGTGGCTTTCACACCTTGGGCATGCAAACCACGTTTTTTTTGAAGAATTGGACGACCCAACGATAATTCCTAGGACTACGGCCTGGCGTTTGCACGACTGGCTGAAGACGAAAGGTTTGGTTGACAAGCAAGAGTTTGCCACACACCCTGTTTCGGGAGCCGAGCTGCTGAAATTCCCAAAGTTCGTGAAATACCGCACTCAAACCATAAGGCTTGAAAACTACCTTAAAATAAAGAAAGTCAGGGAAGACCTTGAATGTTTTTTAGGCTTGAGAAAGAAAAAACCTAGAAAAAAGTGAAAGAGCTGATTCACCAAATGTTGTACGTTTCCACATCCCGAAAGCCCACGCAGCAGACGCGTACTCTGGCGAAGTGGCTCGCCCGCTTGTTCGGCGGGGAGTACGAAAACCGCGGAAAACGCAGCGTTGTCGAGATAGCGTCGCGCATGCAGGAAAAAGGCTTTTCGCGGGCGGTTTTCGTTTACGAAAAGCACGGCAGCCCCTACTCGCTTAATTTCCTGGACGTCGAGGGAGGGTGGCTTTACCCCGAAGTGCTTTTGGGCGGGTTTCAGGTTTTGAAGGGGGAAAACGAACGCGTAGGCGCAGTCGCGCAAGCGGAGGCGCAAGACCCGCAGGGGGAAAAGATTCTCGAACTGTCGGGTTTCGAAAGCGGCCGGGGCAAGGGCATAGGGCTGAAAATGGTTTTAAGCTCGAAAGGCGTTAGTTTTAATGACGAGCGCGGGAACGCAGTGTTTTACGTAAAAATAAACGGTTTTAAAGAGAGGGCGGGAAAGGTTGAAGGCTGAAGTCGAAATAATCTTCGCGAGCCCGGCGCACGCTAAAAAAGCCGTTGGAATAATAAAAACCAAAGAGTTTTCTGACAAGGCGAGCGTAAGGCTTTCTGCGAAAGGCGCGACGCTGACCGCGCGTGTAGATGCGAAGACTTTCTCGGCGTTGAGGGCGAGGACGACTTCACTCTTGCGCGACTTGAAAGTTGTTTTCGACGCGATTTCTCTCGTGCCGAAAAAAAGGTGAAACGAATTATGGAATTGAATGAAGACCAGAAGAAAGACTTGATAGAACTGCAGTCGATACAACAGCAGATGCAGCTTCTCGTGATGCAAAAACAGCAGCTTTTGGTGCAGCAGGGCGAGCTGGACAAGGCGTCGGAAGAAATAGGGAAAGCAACTGGCGGGCAACTGTACCGGTTTGCGGGTGGAATCATGATCCCAAAGGAAAAAAGCGTTCTCGAAAGCGAGTTGAAGGAAGAAAAGGAAAGCGTGGAAGTAAGGCTTAATGCTTTAGCCAAGCAGGAAAAAAAGTTGAGGGAGCGTTTTGAAGAGTTGCGCAAGAAGCTAGAGAAAAGCTTTCCACAGCTTGGTGAAAGCGCGAGCGCTTCCTACTAAACTATCAGCATGAAAATGCTGAGGATTGCCAGAACCATAGCCGCAATTTCCCTTCCGCTGAACCTGTCGCCCAGAAAAACGACTGAAAGGATTGCCACGAGCACGGTCGACAAACCCAGCACCGCCGTTACAATCGCCACTTTCCCCGTTTTAAGAGCCAGAATCATCGCCAGCACGCCGAGGGTTGCGAAAACCGCTATTGCAATGGGGTAGTAAGCCAAAGGCGGCTTAGCGTTTTGCAGGAAGAAATAAAGAGCAAGCAAAACTCCTGATGCAACCAAAACTCCAGGGAGAAGGAAAGCGTTGAAATCCAGCTTTTCGAAAGAAGGGTTGGAGACAATCATTTTCACGAATAGGTTGGATATGGAAAGGAAAACCATGCTAGCGACTGCGAAAGCAAGCCAGTCCATCCTCAAATCCATCCTCTCTTTCTGAAGTATACCGCGGCTAGAACGGCCAGCGCTATTTCAACCCCTATCACCGCGGGGTACGCCCACGTGAGCTGCAGTTCGGGCATGTTGCTGAAGTTCATTCCGTAGTGGCTTGCCACGAGCGTGGGAAGCATGAGGATTACCGTTATGGAAGTGAGTTTTTTCATGACGTTCGTCAAATCTTCAATGCGCTTGTTCGTTTCGCGAGTCTGCCGCATGTCCGCCTCGCGCTGGATGTCGCGAAGCTGGTTCAAGTGATTGCGGCACCGGTCGAGCAGGTGTCTTGCTTTCGTGAGCAAAAGCCTGTAGTCGTACGCAACGAGACTCGTGTCCACCTGCCTTATTTTTCTTTCCTCCAGGCTAACCAAAAGGTTCACCAGGTCTTCTATCCGGTTCGCCACTTTCCTCAGCCTTATAGTGGTCGACTCCGCCTCTTCCAAATCGTAACCTATTTCCAACGCGTCTATCTTCTCGTCGATTGTTTTGAACGCGTTCTGGTAGTTGTTGAAAATGTCCCTCAGCGTCAGGAGGGTTAAGACGGTCGATTCGCCGAACTGCTTTTGCAAAGTAAAGCGAAACATCTTGTAATCCTTTTCCCCGAAAGTTTTTTCCGAATACAACAGCACGTTTTTTTCGCTGAGGATGAGAATGTTGCTGGAAAGCCCGTTGGAAGGGCCTTGGGAATAGTCTTTCACGCTTATTATCAAATAGTCTTCGTAAGATTCGAGGAAGACTATATCGACGGCCAGAAGCTCGTCCAGGTTCACGCCCACGCCTATCTCTTGCGCTTTTTTCTTGAACTGGGCAAAGTCGGTAAAAGTCTCAATCATGTTTCCGCAACCCCTGTCTGCTAAACCTTATTTCGGCAGCAGAGTTTTTTAACTCTTTACAAACAGCCTTATTCTCAAGAACGGCTTCTGCAACCCGAACGACGAAGCGTCGAAATAATGAGGATATGCGCCGGCCCACTCGCCGTTTCTTTTCGGGCTTTTCACGTTCAGCAAAACCAAATACTCGCCGGGAGGCGTGCCTTCATCCAATTTGATTCCCAAGCTTATTTTTTCAACCCAGTTTTCGTCAAACACCGGGTAAGCGGGCCCGAGCAGGAACTCGTCGGGCGAATAGCTTACGCGAATGCTTTGCTTTCCTTTGAAAACGCTTTCGTTCGCGTGAAGGATAATGTGGTTTAACGCTATTCCCTGATAAGATTCGACCAGCCAAGAGCTTTTGAAGAAAAACACTCCTTCCCAAGACTGTCCGTGCTTCAATTCCACCACGAAGTCGGCAGGGTAAGAGCCGTAGCCGTTAGCCGCCCAACGCCCTTCCGGCGGGTTGAGCATGGCTTGGATTGCATAGCTTTCGAAATTAGGCTGCAATTCCGGCTGGCGCCAGTACGCTTCTCCCAGCTCAGAAAACCCTTGCAGCGTGATTTTCCTGCTTCTCAAATCGCCAACCTTCTCGCAAAAATCCCGCGGGAAGTCGGGAAGGTTGTCGAACGTATTCGGGGGAAGGGAGTTACGGGCCGAAGCGTCGCAGGACGCCGGCGCCTGGCCAGGCGTTTGCGTAAGCAAAAACACTCCAGCAGCTATCGCAACCGCTCCCAACGCCAGGAAAATGAGTTTCGCATTCATTTCCTCAGCTCGTCGAAGTGTTGCTCACCAAATAGTTTTCGTGGGTTGAAGAGTCGTAGCTGGTGTAGTTCGCCCACAGCCACGCGTAAGAATGCTCGTACTGCTCTACGCTTGCGTTCCAAGTTTGCTGCGTCGTGCTCAGCGTCAGGTGCGTGGCGCTGCTGTCGTTCATGAACATGGCGAGCGACCCGCCGCTTGCGCTGGCGTTGTAGAAGAAAACGTCGAAAGGCCTCGCGTTCGCGAGAAAACGGTTGGTGTCTTCAAGGTTGGTGACGCTTCCCCACGTCGCGGTCGTTCCGTTGTACAACTGCGCGCAAATCGGCTCGTTCGCGTGCTGCGTAGAGTACAACAGCATGGTGTCGTTGGTCGCCGAATCAGCGTAAAGCCGCACCAAATCCACTTGCGCGCCCGTTGCGCAGGCGCTTGCCGTCGTTGCGCTCGCGCTTCCCCACGTGCCCGCTTGGCAATTCGCAGAACTAGTGCAAGTCCTGTAGTTGGGGAAGTTGGTGTCGGCAGCGTAAACCATCATTGCGTGCCCGCTTCCGCCTATATACGCAACGTCAACCATGGGCCTGTCGCTCAAATCGTCTTCAATCGTGCTCGGGAAATTGGCTTCAGTGCCGAAGCCCCTGTCCCACTGGCGAGCGACCAGCGTGCCGGTGACGTAGCTCAACTTCGGAGTTTTCATTCTTGAGTTGATTTTAGAAACGTATTCGCTCCAGTCGATAACGGTTTTCGAAACCGGCTCTCCGGAGGAGTAGGAAAGGGTTTTCAGCAAATCTCCCTTTTCCGCGCCGACGCTATGCTCTTGAGAAGCCCACATTATGCGGTTGGTCCCAGGCATTGACGCGCAAGCGAACCAAACGAATTCGCTTCCGGCAACGCAAGCGGGGTTGCATATTGCTGCAGGCACTTCCCACGCGCTTCCGGTCCAGTTTGCGTAGTTCAAGTTGGCCGACGATTGCTCTTCGTAAAACACTATTCCCTTTCCGCTCGACTCTTCGTAAGCCGCGCAAACCGTTTTTTGCGTCGTTTCTGCAGAACCGTTGTTTATGCTTCGGCTGTTGCCCCAGCTGCTCCCGTCCCAAACGTAGCCGCACACTCTCCCGGCATCGTCCCTGTACGCTGTCAGAATCTCGTTCGAGCCCGGCTTGGAAACCGCGTCAAGCCAAATCGGCGTTCCGCTTGCCCCGCAAGCGCTGTTGGGAAACTGCTCCACTCCAGTCCAAGTATTGTTTTCGGGGTACCAGATGCGGTAGTACGGGCGGGCCGAGTTGTTTCCTGCAATGACCAAACCCCACCCGCGCGTTTGCTCGAACGCCACGTCAAAGCCGCGAGACTGGTCGTTCGTGGTTCCAATGTTCGGGGCAACGTCAACGACGCTCCCCCACGCTCCAGCAGTATACGCCTGCGCTTGCACTTCCCCCTCGTCGTCAAGCGTCGCCATGATGCAATTCGCGTTGGCGACGTCGCATTTATTTACGAGCCATTCTATGTCGCTTCCAGCGTCGAGGGTAGTCGCGTTGGTTTCCGAACCCCAGCCCGCGCTGCTCCAAACCCTGTACGCCGGGTTTAAGTATGGCGCAGTCGAACTTGCGCCGTGGTAGTAGCCCGCAAGGGCCCGAGGTCCGCCGGGCGTCTGCTCGGGCAGAGCGCTGGACAAGTACACTTTCCAGGCTTCTATTACGCTTCCCAAGTTTTGCAAGTCCAAAAACGAAGTTGAGGAAGTCTGCCCTTCGCATGCTACGTTCACCGAATTCGCGGTCGCGGGTTGGAAGTAACACCGGGCGCACTTGTCGGAGTGGTCGCCGTGGTAGTAAATGTCGTACAAGAACGTCGTTGTGTCAACCCCTTCTGTAGTTCCGTTTAAGGAAACGTTGAGAAACCCTCCGGAAAGGTAGTTGGTGCTCAAGCTTGAAAGGTTTATCAAGTTGGTAGTCGGGGCGACGTTAGTCCTGCTGTCGACTTGCTCCCACCTTCCGTCAACCCAATCCCAGAAATGCACTAAAAACGTGTCCTGGCCGCCGTTTGTAACGTTGTTGGTCCAATAGATGTTTCCTTGCATTCCGTTTATTCCCGTGAAATTGTAGTACAACGTGTCAGTGCTTGCCGCGGTTATGGTAACGTTGGCTTTGGTGGTGGTGTCGTTGAAGTTTTGGAACGTGGCGTTTTGAACGTCGCACCCGTGGCTTCCGGACAAGACGCAAGTTTCGTTGTAGTATCTCGCCCTAAGCCTTCCGTCAGACCCTTTTCCTGAAGTGCAGCCGGTCGACGGGTAGTACAACGAGAACGCGGTTTCGCTGTACGTAACGTTTAGGTTCGCGTTTTCTGTTGGCGCGGGATTGGAGCCGTTGGACGCGCCGGTGGTGTTAATCCTGCTGTTGTCTGTGATAACCCAGTCGGGCGCGCCGGTAGTAAAGCGATACGCGTAATACTCGCAAGTATTATCGTCGCGCGTGGAACCGTCTCCGCTCGGGAGGTAATGCTTGTCTCCAGCGCTTTCGTTCGCGATTTGCACTGTGAGCAAAGAGCTTTCGCTGTAAGAATTGCATAGCGTGCCGTTCCAAGCGCTTCCGTTGTCTCCGTGCCCGCAGTCGTTTGCAGTCAAAGCGCCCAAGTATTGCGTTGAAAGAAACCTGTGGTTGATGTAGTCGAAAGTCGTTTGGTTCGCGCCGCTCGCGCCGTCGTTGCACACGCGGATTTCCGCCCTATAACTTTTCGAAGGGGCGGTGTTGTTGCAGGAAATTCCTCCTGGTGTGATGAGGATGTTGGCTCCGAACGAGCTAGTAGTATTGCACTTCAAATCGGTGAGAGCGCCTTGGCCGATGGTTGTCGAAGAGCTTTCCCACAAGCGGAATTGGGCTAGACGCAGTGCTGCGTTGGCTTGTGGATTGCTGTAAGTAACGTTGAAATTCACGTAATCAATGCTAACGTTGGATTCATTGATGGCGAGATTGTGAATGGTTTCGTTCAATGAAATGCGTATCACCTTGGGTGCGTTGCCCACGCTGTCCGTAAAGTTTACCGGGTCGCCGGTAACCAAGCACCCGCTCGAGCAAACGCTGCAGTTCAAGAACAATTCAGTATTCGCAGTTACCACTTGCGACTGGCAGAAGTTCCACTGCGAGTTGCTCCAGTTGTAGATGTACGTGGAAAAATTGCCAGGAAACGCCGATTTGAATTCCACCGTGGCGTTCACGCTTTCTATCGTTGCGCCGGCGGGAACGTCGGTGGTGGGCGTGGAGTTGAACCAAGTTTCGAGCGTGTAATTGCTGTACTCGTCTTTCGCGACGTCGAAAGTTGCGAACAACGCTGCGGAAGCGGTTGCCGGTTGAATCGAATCAGTGTCGTGTTTCAAGGCGCAGCCGCCGGAATGACAGTAAAACATTCCCCAGAACGTTTCCGAAGGCGCGGTCGTATCGATGTTCTTCCATCCTACTATAGCCTGGCTTTTGTTCATGACGCTCGTGTCCGCGCGGACGTGCCTCATGTCTGCGGCAGGGCTAGGTCCAGTGAACATAGTGTTGGTTCCCCAAGTGCCTGCTTGGCAGTCGGATTTGCTCAAACACCTTGCTATCGTAGGCATGTCGACGCCGTTGTCGGCGTAGGGAACGGCCCAGCCGCCGATTTCTTCTATCGCAACCACGTCCATCTGCCGCCCTTGGGTTGAAGTGTCGTCGTCTATGGTGGAGTCTGGTTCTGCTTGCGTGAAGTTTCTGGAATACTCCCACTCGTTGCACAACAAATCATCCGTAGTCGTGCCTCCTCCGTTGTCAATCCAACAATACCCTATTCTCGAAGAGCCGGGCATTGACGCGGCTGAAACGTACTTCACTTGGTCTGCTCCTCCGTACCCCACGAGCGCTTGCGCGTCGAGCGTTTGGTTGGGCCAAAACATTTTCGCGAATACCGCTCCAACCGTGGCATTGTTGCTGTACACTATGAGCGCGGCGCTTTCGTTGTTGTACGCCGCGTCGAATGCCTGTATGCCCACTGCCGAAGAGTCGGAACCGGCTGCAGTGCCTGCGGTAACGTTTTGGCTGGCAGACCAGGTGGAAGACGTGCCGTTCCACCTTGCGGTGAAAATCTGTCCGTCGGTCCTAGAGTTTTGCGCTACGACCGTCATGTTGTTCGAGTTCGGGTCTGCCACCAGCCTTACCCACGATAGAGTAGCCGCGCTCGTCATGGTGAGCCAGTATTCCTTGCTCCAACTGCTTTGGTTCCAATACCTGTACGCGAGAGTGTCTGCGACGTTCACGCTGTAAACAATTACCGCCCTTCCGCTCTTGCTTTCGAAGTTGATGTCGAAACTGCGCGCGTCGACCGTAGTGTCGTTCGTGGTCATGGTGAAGGTTGAAGTCCAGGTGCTGCCGTTGAAATTCTGGCACTTCAAATCGTCGGCAGCATCGCTTATGCACAAGAACAACTCGTTGGTAAACGGGTTTCCTTTCAAGACGTACCACTCTGCCGCACTACTTCCTATGTCCGTCGCCGTCCTGTTTGTAACGCTTTCGCCAGTGTAATTGAAAATCCTGCAGAACGGTATCGTCGCGTCGGCGTTGTCAACGCCGCACACCGTCAAGAAAGGCGATTTGTTTGCGTAAACGTGCGCATTCGAGTCGTTGAGCCCGAAGTAAATGTCGTCGGAAAAGTTGGTTGCCGAATTAACGCCGTTAGTGTGATTGTAACCCGTGACGTTCAAATACCCGCTGTTGGCGTAATCGGCGTTGTACTCGTTTATGACCGCATAAGCGTTTTGGGCTAGAAGGAAAAAAGCGATTGCTAAAAGAAGCGTTTTCTTCATTTTCAGCCCTCTATCTGCGTTTCTTCAAACTCCTGCTCGTTGAACTGCGCAGCGACAGAGTTTTGGTTGAATTGGTTTTGAGAACGCGGGTGGCGCTTGACCGCCACCGCAGCCGCGCCGGAGTTTTCCGAGAAAACGTTTTCGTTCGCGTCTTCGCTTTCAATCCAAAAAGCCGCGTTCGAAACGCCTATGGTGTTTTTCGAAACGGTGTTTTTGAACGCCGACGAAAGCGTGACGCCGTTGCTGCATTTTTCGACAAAGTTTCCAGATGCGACAACCCCGCCTATCGCATCCAGCAAAAGCGCGTTTTCGCAGGCGGAGATGCGGTTTGAAGAGACTAAAACGCCTTTTGATTCAAAGCCGTTCAAGCCGTCAATCCAAATTCCCCGCTCCCCCGTGGATTCGAGCGTGTTGTTAGACACGGAAACGGAGTTGAAAGCGCCCCTAAAACCAATGCCCACGCTCTTAATGCCGGACAAAAAGTTGTTTTCTACCGCAAACCCGCTGAACGCCGGCGTACCCGCGTTGCCTTCAACAAGAATGCCGTACCCGAAATTGGTTATCCTGCAATTTTTAACCGCGATGTTTTCGGCTTGAGTGGCGTAAACGGCGATTCCCTTGCCGTTCCCCATTATGGAATGCCCGTTGCAGTCCAATTGCACGTTGTTGCCGCGAATGTCGAAGCAAACTCCGCCGTCAGAGTTGAAAAAAACGTCGGAGTCTAAAACAGTGTTTTGAGTTATGACTCCGCACTGGCCTGAAGGCGGTTTGGTTGGAATTGGCGTTGGTTCAAGCGAGGGACTCGGAGAAGGCGATGGTTCCGGAGAAATTTCCGGGCTTGGGAATGGCGTTGGGCTAGGTTCTGGTGAAGGACTGGATTTTGGCGTTGGACTGGGTGACGGTAAGGGACTTGGGGAAGGCGCAGGCGCGGGAGTTTGGTAGAAAATAGTGTAAGTGCTTTCGCTTAGGTTGCACGAAGCGCAATAAACCCACGTTTGCCCGCTTTCGAAGTCCAGGACGTCTTCGTTAGTCGAGTCTTTGATTACGCGCAACACGCCCATTCGGTTTTCCGGCAGGGAAGTATAGTTGAACGAGCTTTCGCCTTGCTCGCTGGCGGAAAGCGTTACCGTCCAGTTTTCTATCCCGTCGCTCTGCCCAAGGCTAGACGGCCCGCTGGCGTTGAACGCGAAAAGCAAAACTCCGGCTACCGCGAAAAGCAAGACGATAAACGCCTTGGCTTGCCCCCTCAACAAACCCAACAGAAACCCCTATGTTTTAACCTTCTGAAAATATAAAAACCGTTTTGTTTTTTCGAAACAAGCCGAATTTGAAGCTTACCTTCCGAAAAGGCGCTTGATTGCGGCAATGATTTTGGCGATAAAGCCTTCGGAAGGCGTTTCGAAAGAACCCTCGTCCCCAACAATGCGTTTTGTAAGCCTGCCGAAGCTTCTCGCCGCAGGCGCGTCCGGCTTGTACAGCACTAACGGGTTTCTCGCGGCTATGCTCGCGGGAACGGCGTAATCCTCGGGAATCTCGCCGATGACCGGCGCTTCAATCATGGACGAAATTTCGCGGGGCGTAAGCTCGTACTTGGCTTTCGTGACTCGGTTGATTATCACGCCAATCGCTTCGGTCCCGCGTTCTTTGCACAACTCGAGGGTTTTTGCTGCGGCTGTAGTGGAAGGCACGTCGGGCGTGGTGATGAGCAAAACCTGGTCGCAAACGCTCATTATCTGCCAAGCGTCTTCAGTCAACCCCGGCGGAGAGTCTATAATCACGAAATCGTATCCTTCCAATTCGCCCATGACCCTGCTCAATTGCTTGAGAGAAAAATCGCGCTTGTAACGCAACGAAGCGGGCAAAACGCGCATTCCCGTTTGCGGCTGTATGACTATAGCGTCTGAAACCTTGTGTTTTCCCAGCAGGCAGTCGTTCAATCCAATCGCATTGTACGCAAGTCCCAAATGCAACCCAACGCTTGGGTTGCTTAAATCGCCGTCCACCAAAACAGTCTGTTTTCCCATTCGGTTGAGCAAAGCGGAAATGTTGACGGAAGTGACGCTTTTCCCGACGCCGCCTTTACCGCTCAAAACCCCTATCACGCGGGTTCCTTTTTTCGAATCTCCCAAAGCCATGAATAACAAACCCTTTTCGTCTCCCCTCTCAACCGTGGGAGTTGCAGGCCTTTTTTCTCGCTTCGCTTTTTATAAAAATAGGAACGCAAAGCGAGTTTAAAAATGGCGTTGCTTTCAAGGCCTTCCTTTCTTGAGTATTCCCTTGACTTCGCGCAAGTAGGTCTCCCGGTCTATGATGTCTTCAATCTCTTCCTTCTGCACGCCGTCCCCCTTGTTGCGCAGAGTGAACACTATAACCAGCAGGATTACTATCGCCAGCCCCCCTGCCAAATACAGTATTCCTTCGCTGCCTGCCTCGGGCGCGGCCAGGATGAGCGTGGTAGTCCTCTGCATTCTTCCCGCCTGCGAGTTGAGGTAAAACGTGGCTATGTACGTGCCGGGTTTTTCCTGCGGGGCTTTCACTTTGAAAACGAAGTTTTGGAACGACGCGGGCTGGAGCGTGCGTTCTATAGCAGAAGGAGTGACTTGGAATGACTCGGGAAGGCTAAGCGAAGCGCTTATCGGAAGCGGGTCCAAGCCCGTGTAGTAAATTCTTGCCGTGACTTCCTTCTCCTCGCCAGGCGCGAACGTGGGCGAGTGCAGTTCGACCAGCCTCACCAAGCTTTCGAAACTCACCTCGTCGGGAATGACCACTTGTTTTATCGGCCAGTAGGCGTAAGTGGAATACTCCCCGAGCAAAGTGTTTATCTGGTAGGAGATGGTGTCAGTCTCTTGCGGGAGAATGTCGCTGAAAGTCCACGCTACGGATAACGGCGCGTCGTTCGTGACGACCCCCGGCTTGTCCAGAAAGCGAAGCTTGCTTTCTTCGGTCGCGAGCGCGCGGGGAATCTCTTCTTCAACCAAAACCTTTGGAATCAGTTGGTCTGACGGGTTTTCAACTTGTATTTTGACGAGGGTGAAACGCTGGTTGCGGTCGAGGAAAATGGTTTTTGTTGCTATTGGGCTTTGGATTTTGGGCTTCACGCGTATGGCCATGAATTCGCTGGCGACTCCCGAGTCGGTTTCCAAGCTCATTTGCGCGAGATAGTCTCCAGGCTTAGCGTTTTCGGGAATGTCTATGAGCAAATTGACTGTTTGTTCTTCTTTCGCAAGCATGATGAATTCGCTTCTCCTCGCCCTCACCCAAGGCGCCTTGTCGAAATTCACCCTCACCAGCTGCTCGTTTTCCTCGTTGTTTTTAAGTCCAATGCTTTCAATCGCATTCGTCCCTGGAGTAACTTCCTTCAAAACCGTTGTCCTCGTGAACTCCAGCCCTCCTCCAGGCGCGGGCTTCAATTCCGGCGGAATCGTGGTCGGAGCGGGAATGCGAACGTCTCCGCCCGTCCCTCCTCCGCCCCCACCGCCTTCAGGCGGGGCGGCGATTATTTGGAACGTGGTGCTGAACGTGTTGGTTTCAAAATTGCTTGAGTTGAACGAGTAGTAGCCCGTGCCATTCGCCGTGTACGTGCCCAGCGGCCGAGAGTCTGTGTTATAACTCTTGATTATCTGCAGCGTTCCCCCGGACGCGACGACCGTCGGGTCGTATTGAATCACGTCTGCAACGCTGCCGTTGGAATAGAAAATCGTTATGTTGACGGTAGTGTTCGCGGCAGTCCCTCCAGTATTCTCCAAATACACTGAAACGTCTGTGGTCGAGCCTTGCACTATTTGGCTTGGGGAAAACACGATGTTGGTTATGTTTACTATGGGATTGGTTTCCGTAACCCCGAAGAAAATTCCCCCTTGCCCGAATTCAGAATGTGCGATTCCGGCTAAAACTGCCGTCAAAACCAGGAGGATTTCCGCTGACGAGTGCTTTCTCCCTTTTAGCATACTATCCCTACTGCCCGGTTGTTTAAAAGTGCTTGTGGGTAAACAAGCGAATCGGGTTTTCACGTTATGTCGATGAAAATGCCGAGCCACGGCTGTATCACGCCGCCGAAAGAGTTTGCAGCGTCAGTATAACGCGTTTTATACTTCCAAAGCCACTCGTCCGCCTTTTCCTTGGACGGGCTTTGGCTGCCGATTGCTATGTAATACCTTCCGGGCGGCGCGTCTTTCACTTTCACCCTAACCGTTATTTTCTGCACCCAGTTGGGCTCGAAAACCGGGAACGCCGGTTCCAAAAGGATTTCCCTAGGCGTTATTTCAACGTCGAAATACTTTGCCACCACTTCAGGGTCTTGCGTCACGTTTCTCGTCCCGTCGGGAAAGTCTGACTTGAGTAACTCGCCTTTGGCTGGAAAGCCGTAGTTGAATCGAGTTCCCTGGTAGGTTTGCACCAGCCAGCTAGTGTGGATGAAAAAGTTGACTTCGAAAACGTTGTTTCGCGGGCTCAAGATTCCAACTTCCGAAGGGTACGAGCCTATTCCGAACGCAGCCCAGCGGTCGGTGGGCGGCTTTTGGTACGCCAGCACGGCCTGCCTTTCGAATTCAGGATAGAATTCGGGTTGCTTCCAATACGCTTCCTCGATGAGCTTCATGTCGCTGAAAATGCCGTTTTCAACCAGCAAATCAACAGAGTAAAAGTCTCTGGGAAACGGGGGGAGTTTGGAGAAGACTATGCTGGGCAAGTAGTCGGGGCGTTGCGCGGGTGCGCCCACCTGCTGGTATGATTTGATGAAACCCGCAAGTTCAGGGTATTTGACGAGCTCTTGCTCTGCGCTTGTAAGCTCTGGTGTAGGTATGCTTTGCGTTTCGTTTGCCGAGTTGGCTTCTCCGCCTTGCACGCAGCCCAAAAGAAGCACTCCCAAGAAAAAGATTCCCGCGAATGCCGTTATTTTCTTGAAGCCTTCCAATGCTAAAACCCACCGAAAACCGTAAATTCGAAAATTCCTAGCTTTTCAAAAAAAACAATAAACCAAGGAAAGGGCGGCTGCTTTTCGAAAAAGCAAAGTTCCCGCCCTGTGTTCGCGCCTCAGCTTGAGACGCTCGTGTGGTTGAGCAGCCTGGTCGTCCTGGTTCCACCCACGACCGCGCTGAAGTTGGCGTACATGTAAACGTTGAGAAAACTCGCCGCGTTCCAGTCGATGTTGGTTCCCAACGTAGTGTTTTCAGTCGCGTTGACCGGCCTGTCGCCGGCGAATGCAGTTCCGTTGCTTACCCCGCCGTTGTCCCAGCTGCTGTTAGCGCGAACGGTTACTCCCGATGGAAGCGTGGAGTTGAAAATCAATTGGATTGAAATGTTGACGTTGCCCGTGTTGTCATACTGGAATATGGGCGTTCCTGACGGCCCTTCGCCGGACTGGCACGAGCCGCCCGTAACGCAAGGGACTACGTTGTTGACAGTGGAACTGCTTGCGTTAAACTCAATGTTTGCGGTCGGCGGAGAGTTGGGGTTTTGAGTGCTGTTGGAGCTTACCGCACCTTGGCCCGGAAGCGTAACGGTAAATGCGGTTGAAGTAGGAACGTTGAAGAACACCGTGGTTTGCGCGTAGTCTGCCGAAACCGCGGCGGACATTATAGCAACAAAAGCAATCGGAACTAAAAGCAGCATTATTTTTTCTTCGATTTTCATTAATTCCCCCCCTCCTTTGCAAAGCGCTTTTTGAACGCATTAAGAACTCTCACCAAGGCTTTAAATTGATTTCGCTTTTTATTCGCGCGGCTATTCCACTAGGCGGGACATGGCTTTCGCGGCTTTTACCGGGTCGTTGTAGTTGGGAATAGAGTTTTCGTGCAGGATGCGGATGCTTTTTTTCGTGTAAAGCCCGCCCATGAACACGCTTACGACTGGCTTTTCGAATTTTCTTGCCATGCGCACGACAACCCGCGCGTCTTCCTCTGGCTTGGTCATGGTTTGCAGCGTTTGTATCACTATCGCCCCGCCGACATTCCGGTCGGAAAGCAAGACTTCCAAAGCTTTTTCGTAACGCTGGGGCAAAGCGTCCCCGATTAAATCAACGGGGTTCGCGCGCGACCAGGCTTTGTGCATGAACGGGTTGAGCTTGGAGATTGTTAGCGGGTCGAGCTCGGCGAGCTTCACACCGTGCTTTTCGCACGCGTCGGCGCACAACACGCCCGCCCCTCCTCCGTTGGTTATTATTGCGATGGCGTTTTTCTTTGCGCGAGGTTGCATGCTCAACGCCTTCGAAAGTTCGAAAAGCTCTTCCAGGGAGTACGCCCTTTTGGCTTTCGCCTGCTTCAACGCGCCTTCGAAAACCGAATCGTCGCCCGCCAGGCTGGCGGTGTGCGTTTGCGCCGCCTCGACGCCTTTCCTTCCCACCCCGCCTTTCAAAACCACGACTGTCTTTCCCTTGGCACGCGCGTAGCGCAGCGACTGCAAAAACTTCCTCCCGTCTTTCACTCCCTCCAAGTACAATGCAATTACCTTGGTTTTATCGTCGTCGGCAAAATGCCTGGTGAAATCGCTTTCGTCCAAAACGGTCTTGTTGCCCAACCCGACTATCGCCCTGAAAGGGAACAAGTCTTCGAGCGCCCAATCTATCACGCTGTCGGCCAGCGCCCCGCTTTGCGAAACGAAAGCCACGTTCCCGGCTTTAGGCACGCTCAGCGCGAAAGAAGCGTTGAAAACGCCTGGAACCATCAAGCCAACCGTGTTCGGGCCGAGCAGTGCGATGTCGTTTTCCCTCGCCGTTCTTTCAACTTGCGTTTCAAGGCTTTTGTTTCCGGTTTCGCCGAATCCTGAAGAAATCACGATGGCGGCCGGGATTTTTTTTTCCCCGCACTCGCGCAAAACCTGCGGCACGATTTGCGCGGGAACGGCGATTACCGCCAAGCCGATTTTTTCCTTTACGCCCAAAACGCTGGCATACGCCTTCAGTCCCATTATTTTCGTGTGGTGCGGGTTGACCGCAAACACTTTTCCTTTAAAGGGCTTGGCGTATTTAGACGGGAAAACGCTCCCTTTCAAGAGCGAAGCCATGATTCCGTAGCCCACGCTGTCCTTCTCGTCGGAAGCGCCAACCACCGCGATGCTCTTCGGCTCGAGCAAACAATCCAAATTCACTTCAGCACACCGCATTCTGTTTCTTTCCTTTCACGAACGCCTTGATGTTTTCGGCGGTAGTCTGCCTTATCCTGTGCAAAGCTTCCCTCGAATTGAATGCGATGTGCGGCGTAATCAAGACGTTGTTCCACTTGAGTAAAATGTGGTTTTCCAGCATGGTTTTCAAAACCTCTTGGTGGTTGCCTTGAATCGCCTTCAAAACCTCGTCTTCGTCGCGTAGCGTGCCTTCCTCTTCCAAAACGTCCAACGCCGCGCCTGAAAGAATGCCTTTGCTCAGCCCTTCCAGCAGCGCTTTGGTTTCCACCACCGCGCCCCTCGAAGTGTTGACGAGAATCGCGCCTTTTTTCACAAGGCGGATGTTGCGCTTGTTCACCAAGTGGTGCGTCTTGTCGTTCAAGGGAACGTGCAGGGTTATCACGTCTGCGTTTTTAAGCACTGCCGCGAGCGGGACGTACTTGACCCCGTATTTCCTTTCCAGTTCCGAGTTTTTTCGCATGTCGAAAGCGAGGATTTTCATTCCGAAGCCGTGCGCTATGCGCGCGACGTTCGCTCCTATCCTTCCCGTTCCTATTATGCCGATGGTCTTTCCTTCCAAGTCGAATCCAGTAAGCCCTTCCACGCTGAAATCGCCTTTCCTCACGCGCTCGTTCGCCTCGATTATCTTCCGCGACAACGCCAGCGTAAGCGCGAACGCGTGTTCGGCGACAGTGTTGTCGCCGTACGAAGGAACGGTTTCAACCGTTATCCCGCGCTTCCTGCATTCTTGCAAGTCGATGTGGTCGAATCCGGTCGAGCGCGTGGCTATGAGCTTGAGAAAAGGCATTTTCGGAAGCACTTTCCCGTCGAGCCGCGTTTTCGCAAGCGCAAAGCACGAGATTACCTTGCACGACGCGGCTTTGGCTATGTTCCGCTCGTTCAACTCGCCGCAGAATACCAGCTTGAATTGCTTCAGCGTTTTCTTGAAGTAAGCCTCGTCTTCGGGCGTAGTGTCAAAAAACCCTATGCTCGTTTTCATTCTCCCACCGTTATCTTGGCGTCGACAACCCACGCGTTTTGCGCGTCGGCAATCACTGGGTTGAAGTCCAGGCTTTCTATTTGCTTTTCGCTTTCGAGCAATCCGCTCGTTTTCAAAAGCAATTCCACTATCTTTTGCCTGCTCGCCTTCCTTCCCCTGAACCCTTCTCTCGTGAAATACGCTGAGGCTTTGGTTTCCTCAATCATTTCCAGCGCGTCGCTCTCCGCAATGGGGCACACGCGCGTGGAAAAATCTTTGAACAACTCCACGGCAACACCCCCGCTTCCGAACAAAACCGTCTTTCCGAAAGCCGCATCGCGCTTGCCTCCTATTATGAGTTCCACGCCGTTGATTTTGCTTTGAAGCAGGAACCCCCACTCGCCTTTGCCTAACCCCGCGGAACGAGCGTTTGCCTCAAGCCTTTGCGCCGCGTGGTACAAGTGCTCGAAATCGTGCAGATCAAGTGCAATAAGGCTTTTTTCCGTCTTGTGGAGGACGTTTTTTCCCATGACTTTCAAAACCCACGGTTTGGGCACGGTTTTGCTTTCCTTCAAAACCTCGTCCGCGCCGGCGCAGTAAACTCCTTTTGCGCAAGCGATGCCGTGCTTTTGCAACAGCGCGCGCGTTTGCGAATAGTCCAACAGCCGCATGACTACAATAACTTTCCCGCAAATAAAAGCGTTCGGTGTTATGTGCGTAAGCGAAGGTTTTATACGCGTTTCAACTTTGTTTTTTTTTAGGTGCGTTGTTTTGGAAGAAAATCGTTTGAGAATGCGTGAGGCGACGGGACCGCGCTTCACTCCATCTGAGCTTGCCGACCATCTGAGCGAAAATGCCGACATACGACATTCTGCCCGCCAGGCGGCTAGCGCAATGCAGCAGTTGAACGCCAGCGAACCTCCGATGCCCATGGTCGCCTCCATACGCCAGGCAATCCGGAAGTTCGAGCAAGAGCATCCCGCCCTTTTCCCCCGAGCGGGAGGCTATAACGCAGTTATTGCAGAGTTGGTTGCCCGTCACGCTCCAAAACAGACTTCGCAGGAAGAGGAAAAAGAAAAAAAGCCCAAGAGATTCGAGATTTAACGGGTTTTTCCGCCCCGGCAAAAGTTTTATACCTTTCACGCCAGTAATGCTCGCATATTCAACCCGCTCGAGGAATTGATTTTTTTGGAACTGCGTTTTTTGGGCGCCGCGCGCGAAGTGGGCAAAAGCTGTATTGCGGTGGAAACAGGCGAATTGCGGGTTGCGCTCGACTGCGGCATGAAAGTGCACGACCACAACGAACCGCCTGCACTCGGGCGTGAGCGTTTCGACGCTTGCATCCTTTCCCACGCGCACTTGGACCATTCCGGCGGGCTGCCGGTTTTGTACAAGCACGCGAGCCTCCCGACTTTCTGCACTTTCCCTACAATCCCCATGACCACGCTCTTGCTCGAGGATTCGGAAAAACTGGCGCAAATCAACGGCCACCAATTGCCTTACAAGCGCGCCGACACCATCAAGCTCTACCGAAAGTTCACTCCCATTTCCTACAACACGCCGTACGAGTTTTTCGATTCTTCGAAATTCGAGTTTTACGATGCGGGACACATTCCCGGCAGCGCGGGAATATTCTTCGAATCCAAGAAAAGCGGAAAGAAAAAACGCGTTTTTTACACGGGCGATTTCAATTCTTCCGAAACGCGCCTGCTTTCCAAAGCCCGGTTTCCCGACGAGAACGTAGATGCGTTGGTTTTGGAAAGCACTTACGCGTTCAAAGAGCACACCGAACGCAAGGCGCTGGAAAAAAGGTTTATCGGCAAGGTTGAAGATTGTGTTGCAGACGGGCACGTCGCACTCATTTCATCATTCGCAGTAGGTCGAAGCCAGGAAATTCTGCTCGTTCTAAAAGCGCTGTTGCGCTCGGGAGTGAAAGTGTATTTGGATGGCATGTCGCAGAAAGTGTGCACCCTTCTCGCCGACTATCCTTCCTACGTGAAAAACTACAAGGCTTTTTCCCAAGCGCTTCAAGGTACTTCATTCGTCAGCGGCCGTTCGATGAGAAAGCGCATAGCAGAAAAACCGTGCGTAATTCTTACCACGAGCGGAATGCTCGAGGGAGGGCCTATACTGAATTACTTGAGTTTTTTGAACAAGAGCGGGAAGGGAAAGATTTTCCTCACTGGATTCCAAGTGGAAGGAACCAACGGACGCAGGCTTTTGGACGGGCAAAAGCTTTTGGTAGACGGCGGAGAAATCAACGTGCAAATGCCTTTCGAGCACTTCGATTTTTCCGCCCACGCGAGCGCAAAGCAACTGCGCGAGGCGATTAAAAAAATGAATCCGGAGAAAGTGTATTGCGTGCACGGAGATTCTTGCGAGGCTTTTGCGAAAGACTTGCGCGAAAAGGACGGTTTCGAGGCTTTCGCCCCGGCGTTAGGCGAAAAGCACGAAGTTTAAAACGAGCCTTCCACTTTACTAATTCTGTCCGCTTGCGGACGCGGTGAATTGCAGTGCGCTTGCTGATGCTCAACCCTTTCTACTACCCTTACTCAGGCGGAACTGAAAAGCACTTGTTCGAAGCGTGCAGGCGGCTCGCGCGAAAGCACGAGGTCACCGTGCTCACGTCGATGCTGCCGCACACCAAGCGCGAGGAAGAATTCCAAGGCGTGCGAATAGTGAGGATGCCTGCAGCGGTCCTGACGTGGCTTCCCCATCCGCTTCCCCCGCCAGTCCCCCTATACCTGCTTCCATGGCCAGACTTGGTGGAAGAAGCGAAGCAAGCGGACGTAGTGCACATTCACAACCGCTTCGTCTACAGCATGTTCGAAATCTTCACGGTCAAAAAAATCCTGAAGAAAAAACTGGCGCTCACCTTGCACAACGCCCGCCCGCAGGGCATAGACCTGCCGACGGACTTGGTGGGCGGGTTGTACGACGACGTTTACGGGCGGAAGATAATGCAGAATTGCGACGCCATTGCGGGCGTGAGCAAGAACACGCTCGACATCACCGTGCCGGAAGGAACCCGCGTGCCCATGCAAGTGGTTTACAACGGCGTGGACACGGGCGCGTTCAACCCCCGCAATTCCGGGCAGAGGATTTTGAAGGACTTGGTGGGTGCAGAAGGAAAGGAAATAGTTTTGACCGTGTGCCGCCTGGTTGAGCAAAAGGGGCTGGATTATTTGCTTGACGCGATTCCGCTAGTGGATAAGGAGCTCGGCGGGAAAGCCCACTTCGTTCTTTTGGGGAGGGGGCCTTTGCTGGAACACTTGCAGGCGAAGGCGAAAAAGCTCGGCGTGGAAGAAAAAATTTCTTTCCTAGCCGAACGGTTTTCCGAGAAAGACTTGGCCGCGCTGTACGCCGCTTGCGACTGCTTTGTGCTGCCTTCACTGTGGGAGCCGTTCGGAATAGTCGTGGTCGAAGCAATGGCGACCGGAAAGCCCGTGGTTGGAACGGACATCGGCGGGATTCCCGAAATAATCGAGCACGGGAAAAACGGTTTTCTCGTGCAGCCGCGCGACGCGAGGGCGCTGGCCCAGCGCATAACCTTCCTCCTGCAAAACAAGAAGACCGCGAGGAAAATGGGCGCGGAAGGGCGGAAAATAGCCGTCAAGAAATTCACTTGGGACGAGACCGCGAAAAGCTACGAAAAGTTTTACAGGAAATTCTGAATCCCCTTTGCTTCGTTTGTTTTTTTCAGCCTAGCGTTATTTCCAGAATGCCGTAGTAATCGCCTTTTGCAGCGTAAGGCGGGACGAGCGCTACCACGCTAACGTTCAAAGTCTGGCCTGGGCGTACGGAAACGCCGTTTTGGGAAACCGAAATCCAACTTGCAATCCCGCCGTAAGCGCGCAGGAACATTGTCTTTTCGGAGTTAAAGTTGTTAGTGATGAAAACCACTTTCCTTCCTCCAGCTCCGGGCGGAATTGCGCCGAACTCGAGGGATTCGGAAACGTTGAAGCCCAGCACTCCCGGTTCGCTCACGCTCAAGTGCATGGGCAGCGTGGTTTTGAAAAAGTTTTTTTGCGACAGCAAGCCCATGCCGAGCGCCAGGATAGCGAAGGAAATTGCAATCAGCGCCGCGGAGTAAAACTGAGTTTGCGCCTTGTCCATGATTTGAAAAATAGCTTCCGCGCCTTAAATACGGTTTTGCTTTGCCAGCTCGCCTAACGCTGTTTCTTCTGCTCGGGCTCGATTTTTACCCTGCCCCTCAAAAACCACGCGCCTACAATCAACAGGATGACTACTACCGCGAGAGCGACGTATTCTACCGGCGTTTGCTGCGAAACGCTTTCCATGATTTCAACCGCGCCCTTGCCTTCCGAAGTCTTGTTGGAATAATGCAGCGTGACGAGCAAGTCGTATTTTCCCGAAGGCGCGTCTCCGGTTTCCCAAAACGCTTCCAAAACCGACCTTCCGAACGGCCCTATTTCCTCCGACCTGGTTTTCAGCGAAACCAGGCTTTTCCCGGCCGCGTCGTTCACGAGAATGTCGGCGTAAATGCCGGGAATAGCGTCTCCCCACTTGCTTTCCGCCGAAACTATTATCTTCGCAATCCCGCCTTTCGCCACAGCCTGCGCTTCCACGCTTGAAACCCGCACGTCAAGCCCGCCTATCCTGAACTGGGCTTCCTGGGTGACCGCCTGCCCCTCGAAAGAAAGCCTGAACAACAGCGTGTAAGTGCCCGGCTCCACTTGCTTGGTGTCCCACAACGTGGAGTACTCCACGCTTTCTCCGGAAGCGATGTCCTTGGCGTCGAAAACAATCCTGTCCTTGCGCACTCCCTGCGAGTCGAGAATGTCCACGGTTAAAACAGCGTTTTTCACATCTTCGCTTCCTTCGCTCGTAACGGAAACCCTCACTTTCGCTTTCTTGCCCCACTCCACGTCTTCAGTGGCGGGCGAAATCACGAAACGCTTTCCGGGATAAGGCACTTTCAGCCACAACTGCGCTTCAACGGCTGCGATGCCGCCCACGACCGTTTCGCCCGGCTTGAACGTCAACGGCAAGTCAACCGCGCCTATCCTCGTTTCGACTATTCCCGGCTCGAAGCCCCCGACCGAAGGAAGTTTTATTTTCGCCTGGATCATTTTCTCCTCGCGCGGATTCAAGAACACGCCCGCCTCGTCCAGCGTAATGTCGCCGTTCTCAAGCTGGGCTATGACCTTCCTCTGCGCTGCAGTGCAATCCCTGTCGGAAAAAACCGTTGAAGAAACGCTTGAAATTTCGATTTTGTCGAAAAACGTGCCGCAAGTGTAAACCGCAAAACGCGCGCCGACGGGACCGCGGTTTATTATCGTATAGTCCATGCCCAATTCTCTTCCTTCCTGGAAGGGGTAAACGAGGCGCGCGGGCCTTATGCCCACTGAAAAAACACTGTTTGAAAGCACGACCAGCAATAACAGTAAAAGCAGTGCCTTTCTGGCGGTTTCCACTTTACTCTAGCCTCTCACTCTTGATAGTAAGACAACTCACTCTGCTTTTAAAAAGCTGTTGAAAAGAAAGCGGTGGAAACTCAGGTGACCGTCAGGGTAACGTAGCCTATCGCCTTTGAAGGTCCGCGTTCGGCCTGCGGCTGGGGCGCGAGTGAACCCGAAAGCGGGGTCGCGGAGAAAGGCGTGGTGCTCGTCATCACAAAGTAATACGCCATGGAAATGGCTCCGCACATTATTATCACGGCCCCGAAAACCAGTACCACCCGCCAATCAAGCATGCCAATCCCGCGAATAACGCAGAGAAAAGGGGAATTTATTTTTTTCCTTTGAACGACCTTTTTCCGATGCAAAAAGCTTTTCTTTCCGCTCCGCTTTCTAAACTTTGCATTTCCAATGAAAAACCACCGTCCCGCTGGAATTTCCGTAGTGATTCCCACCCTGAATGAAGAAAAAAACATCGGGAACACCCTTCGCGCGTTGCGCAAAACCCTTCCTTACTCTCAAGTGATAGTCGCGGATGGAGGGAGTTCGGACAAGACCGTCGCGATAGCGAAAAAACTCGCGGACAAGGTTTGCCTCGAGAACGGGCGCAAGAAAATCCGTCCTTCGATAGGCGCCGGGCGCAACGCCGGCGCGCGCCACGCTAAACACCCGTGGATTGTATTTTGCGACGCCGACAACATCCCACCAAAGGCGTTTTTCGACCGCATGAAGCAGGAGTTTTCCAAACCCTCAGTAGTCGGGTTCGGCGGGAAAGTAATGCCGAAAGACGCTACTTTCCTGCAAAACTGGGTTTTCGAAATATTCAATTTGATTGTGGAAGTAGCGACGCTTTTAGGGCGGCCCGTGATTGCAGGCAACGCCGCCGCCTACAAGAAGAAAGACTTCGACGCGGTCGGCGGTTTCGACGAGGAAATGGAAGCGAGCGAAGACCAAGACTTGTGCATGCGCATAGCTAAGAGGGGAAAAGTGGTTTACGACAAGAACGTCGTCACGTATACTTCCAACCGCCGTCTCAAGAAATTCGGGCTGGCGGGTTTGTTGTGGGACTGGGGGAAAACTACTCTCAACTTTCTTTTGGGCATCAAAACCAAGCGCTACGCGATAATAAGGGAAATTTAAAACCCCGCTTTTCCATAATATGTTTTAATCAAAGCCTTAGTTTTCAGCTTGTGTGGTGTGAAATGCTCGAAGGGTTGCGCAACAGCTTTTGGTTTTCCGCGCTGCTAGTCGTAAGCTTGTTCGCCGCGTTTTTCTACGCGCTCTTCGCCGTAGTGCCGTACCTTGTGATTTTCCTTACTGCCAACTTCCTCTTCGTATACGTTGCCGTAGTATACCTATTAAAATTCTGGGAGAAAAGCGAGCAAAAGCTTTCGAACAAATTCCCCGCGGCGAGCGTGATAATCCCGTGCTACAACAGCGCGAAAACAATAGAGCGCTGCGTTGAAAGCGTGTTCTCGCTGGAATACCCGAAAAAACTGCAGGTCGTGGTAGTGGACGACGCCAGTACGGACGGGACTGCGAAAATCCTTTACGACCTCAAAAAACGCTTTCCTTCGCTCGAAATAATACGTCACGCGAGCAACCAGGGAAAAGCGCGTTCGCTCAACCTCGCGTTAGGAAAGGCGAAGGGCGAAATAGTCGCGTGCATCGATTCAGACACTTACCCCGCGCGCGATGCGTTGAAGAAAATGGTGCGTTTGTTCGACGGCAAGGGCGTTGGCGCCGTAACCGCGTTGGTGTGCGTCGAAAAACCCAAGAATTTCGTGCAGAAAATTCAGGAAATCGAATATTACGTTGCTTTCGGCTTTTGGCACACCGCCCTCGCAGAACTCGACGGGCTCATCGTAACCCCCGGCCCGATGTCGGTATACTCCGTTAATGCGCTAAAGAAAATAGGGGGTTTCGACGAGGGCAACATCACGGAAGACATGGAGGTAGCTTTGCACTTGCAGTCCGCAGGCTACAAAATCCGCTTGACCACCGACGCAGTCGTTCATACGGACGTTCCAGATTCTTGGGGGAAGCTTTTCAAACAAAGATTGCGTTGGTTGAGGGGAAAGATATTCAACGGACGGAAATACCGCCATATGCTCTTCAACTCGAAGTACGGCGATTTCGGGAGGTTTGTATACCCGATTTCGTTTGCAGTCGAGCTTTTGGGCGTGATAGTGGTATCGCGCATTCTTTTCCTTCACGGCGGGAATTTCGTCAACGACTTTTTGGGGGCAATAGGCGTAGCGCGCGTTGATGCTTCGCTCGTCACCAACCTCGGCATATACTCCGGCGCCATAATCAACTCCTCCGTGTTCTTCTTCCTCTTTACGATAATGGTGTGGCTTTACATAGTGTGGATAAGCTTCGGAATTGCGAAGCAAAAAATCAAGCTTTTGCATATCCCGCCGATGGTGGTTTTCATGACTTTGTACTCGATGTTCATTTCCTTCGTGTATTTCTCTGGAATGGTGCACGAGATAGTCGGCACGGAAAGAAGATGGGAGAATAAATTGCAGGTGAAAGCTTAGCATGGTAAGCGTTTACGTGAAGGCTTTGGTGATCACGCTCGTGCTGTTCACGGGCAACTACTTTTTCGTGAAGTATTTGGACGACTCGCGGGCGCAAGACTTGCAAGCGCGTGTCGCCGACTTGGAGGAGGAAATGCAGTCCGCGCGCACGCTCTTGCTTTACACCCAAACTTACAACAACTCGCTCGAAGCGTGTCCCGCGCTCGAGGAAACCGCCCGCTCGCAAATAAACAAACTTTACGATTTGTTCAACCAATTGCAGGCGACGGAGTCTTCGGCCGTCCTCGCGGACACTTCGCGCACCAAGCGGAGGTTTATCCTGGCGAATTCAGAATTGTGGCTTTACCTGCAACAGCTGCAAAACGTGTGCGGCTCTTCCGGCACGATTCCTATAATGTATTTCTATCCGGACACGCAGGATTGCGTGGAATGCCGCGCTCAAGCGCAGATTCTCAACAGCGTGAGGGACGAGTGCAAGAACGTGCGCGTTTTTGCTTTTCCCACTGACTTGGACATAGGCGTTGTGAACGCGATAAAAAGCCGTTACGCTATAACGCAAACGCCTTCGATAGTGATTAAAGAAAAGGCTTACGCCGGGATAATTCCAAAGGAATCGATTCTGGCGCAAGTGGAATGCTCTGCCTAGCGGATTACCAAAGCGCTATAATCGCGCCCATGGCGAGCATGGACACCAAATCGTTGCCAGCAGTCAAGGCGTACAGGTTCCAGGATTTTCCGCCCCACAAAACCATTCCCGCGCTTACAGTCGCTACGAACCCGAGCCACGCCCAGAATGCGGTAGTAATTCCGTCCATGAGCGTCGGATAGCCGCCAGTTGCGTAAGCGATAAAGTGGGCGAGAACGTAAGCCATCACCAGCGCACCTACGAAAGCGAAGGCGAAGCTTTGAGTCATGTTCTTCTTGCCCTTCTTCATTTCCTTTTCGCTCGTTTTCATTTCCTTCATCCACATTTTACCGAATAGCATAGGCGAATACCAAACCATCCCGATTACGAAACTCGCTATCGCCGCCAGGACGACTGCGACGAAATCAACGCTTACCAAAGGCACAGCCATTCGAAACCCCTCGTTTTTTTTTGCTTTTCTTTTTACTACCGTTTTTTCCCTATTTAAATCATCGGTGTAAAAGCTCGGCGTAAATGTCCAGCATTTTCGACGTGCTTTTCGGCACGGAAAACTTTTCCGCGGTCGCACGGGCGTTTTTCGACATCCGGGCGTAGCCTGCCTTGTTCATGCCCAAAATTTTCAATATTTTCTCCGCGCACGCGCCTTCATCGCCTGGTGGAAAGAGAAACCCGTTCTTGCCGTTGCGCACTGCTTCTGGAATTGCCATAGCTTTCGCCCCGACAACCGGCTTTCCGCAGGCCATTGCTTCAAGCAAGGCGAGACCTTGCGTTTCGAACGTCGACGCCGTCGCGAAACAATCGCTTGCTGCGTAGTACGAAGGCAAGTGCTCTTGCTTGACGAAACCTGTGAAAACGAAGTTTTTCCACAGCCCCTCGCTTTTCGCCATTTCTTCGATTCGCTTGCGGTCCGGCCCGTCTCCGGTTATTACGAACTTGACGTTCAACCCGTTCGTTTGCTTCAAGACTTCCGAAGCCGCGCGCACGATGACGTCCACGTTTTTTTCCTGGCTTATCCTGCCAGCTACGAGCACGATCTTGTCTGCTGCAATCAAGTTCCTGACAACGTTAGCCTTCACGCGCGGGTTGTACTTTTCGGTATCGACGCCGTTGGGGACTACGACGCTCTCGACGCCTTTTTCCCGCAGTATCCCCCGTATGGTTTCAGTGGGGCACGTGACGAGGTCGAAGCGGTCGTAGAAAACCTTGACCGCCTTCCACAAGATTTTCTCGGCAGTTTTCCCCACCATTTTTTTCGCAGCCAGCGGAACCATCGTGTGGAACGTTCCCAAAAGCGGGACTTGCAAGTCGCGCGAGGTTTTTATTGCCGCGAGTCCCATGGACGCGAGCGCGTGGCAATGCACGATTTCTATCTTCTTTTCGCGCGCTATTTCGCTGGAGTTGAAAGGGTACAATGCGATTTTGTACTGCGGGTAGGGGGGAAAGCGGACCGAGTGGAAAACGAAAACGCGGTTGTCCTTGTTTTCCTCGCGCGTTTTCCTGTCTCCCGAAGTGAACACGAAAACTTTCTCGCCCTTGCGCTGCATTTCATTCCTGTAGTTGACTAGCGTCGTGACCACCCCGTCGACGTTGGGGTAGAACGTGTCGGTGAAAAAAGCTATTTTCATTTTTGAATGCTCACACTCTTCAAATACGCTTACGACGCCAAGAGGAGGAAGAGGACGGCTAAAACGCAGACTGCGAAAATCGCTGGCGCAAGCACGCGAGTTATTGCAACTACCGAGTTGATGGTCGACGTGAGTTCGCTTTGCTTCCTCCCTCCCAGGACGCTGACCCCCACGCTGTCGGAAAAGAACGCCGCCTTGCACTCTTCCCGGTTTTCCAGCGCCTCGTCAACGCCTTTCCTTATTTCCTCAATGAGCTTTTCGTGGTTCAAGTTTCTTCCCACGGGGTTGTGCACCCCGCCAATCTTGTTCGCAGAGTGCGTGTCGGTGGAAAAAATGTCGGCCCACTCGAACCCGTAGTTTCTCAGCGACAGCAGCGCGTTGGCGCGGAACGACGGCAGGATATTGTTGCCGTCGATAAGCGCGATGCAGTATTTCTTTCCCCGGATTTCGAACACAGCGGTTTTCAACCCCGCTTTTCCGACTCCGTTGTCGAGGGTGAACGAATCGAGGCTTCGCTCGCTCACGCCCAGCCTGAACGAGTTTTGCTTTCCGTTTTCAACGCCCGAAACCGCTTTTTCGAACTCGAGAAACTCCCTGCTTCCCACGCGGAAAATGCTGCCGTCCGTCAAAGAATTGTGCCTGTCCACTATTATAGCTTCGCCGAATTTTCTTCTTGCAGAATTTTTCAAGGCAAGCCCGAGCGAAAGCTCGATGTCTTCAGTGCTTTCGGGAGCGCGGGAGAGCGTTAGAAACGCGTTTTTGCCGAAGGCGAAGCCCGCCACGCTCGCACTACCTTCGCGCGAGTGCACGAAGCACGCTTGGGAAGAAAAGTTTTTGGACGAGGCGGCAATGGCTTGCAACGCTTTTTTTGAGATAAGCGCGTGAGTGGAGGAGTAGACTGGGTTGAAGTCGTGGTTGACCGTGGAGTGGAAAACGAAGCAAGGCGCTTTTGTTTCAAAAGAAATTTTTTGTGAAAGCAAGAACGGGAATTCGCTTCCGCCAACGTTTCCGAACGGCCCGAAGTGCACTTGCGGGGAAAAGAACACCGCTTTGGTTTTTCCCCGCACGTTCTTGAAAACCACGCCTTCGACCGTGGTTTCGACGGGCTCGCCCATTTCAGCCAGTATTTCCTCGAATTCTTTCTTTCCTGTGGTCCACTGCGAGAAGAACAGCGCGACTGCCTGGATTGTGGAAATGCCGAAATTGCGCTTGGCAGGCGCGTTGACCACGTAGAAAACAGCCCACAATCCCAAGAGAAGGATTCCGGATGAAACGAGTATCTTGATTGCGGCTAAGGGAAGCGAGCCTATTGCGAACGAGGATTCTATGAACCCGAAGCGCTGCCAGAACCACAAGAAAGACGCGTTGAAAAACGCCTGCAGAAAGCTTGCGGGAATGGATTTCACGCCCTGGTTGAGCCCGACGAAAGACGCGCTGAACCACAGGAGGATGCATAATGCGTTCGCGAGTATTATTGAATTGACCAGCTGTCCCCCTGCGAATCCCACTAAGTAAACCGTGCCTGCGATTACTGCGGCAGTCGCTCCTATGAAAATATTGTACTTGAACGGCTCTTTGTAGTAAAGCGAGGAAAGGGCTGCGGCGAGCAAAGCCGGCAGGCCCAGCAGCAAAACGCCTTCCGCCACTCCGTACACTAGCGCGTTTGAGACTCCGTTGCCTGCGTAAATCCTGAAGGCAAAGCCCAACAAGCTGGTCGCCAAAAGCAGCGCGACCAGCGTCCTCTTCGAAGGAGGCACTCGGAAAAACAGCTTGCTGGCGCTCAGCGCTTTTTCCCTCTGGTCGACAGCCACTTTAAACCACGCTCTCAAAATGAATTAAACAAACTTTAAAACGCGATTGCGGTTAAAAATAATACTTTTGCGGTTTCCGCAAGAGCAATAATGGTGTTGAACTTGAAAATATGCCCTTCGTGCGGAAAGAGCGAAAAGCAGTTCGTAGGCTCTTTCTGCATAGACTGTTTTTCCAAGCAACAGCTTGTCGAAGTTGCCGGGAAAAACCTTTCGCTCACGCTGTGCCCCCGCTGCCTCCGCGTGAAAAGCGGAAGCGCGTGGGTGGAATTCACCCCGAAAGTCGTCGAAGAAATGGTGGCGCACAAGAGCAAGTCGCGCTTTCCTCTTTCCACCCAAGTGTCCTTCACGCAAGGAAAGCGTTTTGTTGGCGTTCACGCTAAATTCCATTTGAAAGTCGACGGGCACGACGTAAAGCAGGAAAAGCATTTCGAAATCCCTTTTTCGAAAACGCTTTGCCTCGACTGCTCGCGCCAGGCGGGCGGGTACAAGGAAGCTATAGTGCAAATACGGGGGGATGAACGAAGGGTAGAACGGGTTTTGCAAAAGCTGGAAAAAGCGATCGAAGGAAAAACGTTTTGGAAGACGGAGTTAAAGAAAACCGGCGGCGCGGACTTGGTGGCGGGAAGCAAGAACGCGGTGCTGGATGCCGTGCGTTCGTTGAAAAAACCCTTTTCGCTGTCGCACAAGCTTACTGGCGTGCGCAACGGCAAAAAGGTTTTTTTGGTCACAATACTGATAGACGCCTGATTCTCGTTTGAAAAAAGGTTTTGCACCCATGGACGAAAAGGAACTCGAGGAAAAACTTGAAAAATCGAAAGAGTATTCCGTCAAGGACGGGTCTTTCTACTCGCTCATGGTGGGCTTCGGCGTGAACTACCTGACGCCTTTCGCCCTGCGCGCGGGCGCTACTGTCGCCGACATAGGGTTTCTCCAGACTTTCCCCCAACTGTTGGGTAGCCTGGCGCAATTGTTCTACTCGCGCACCTCGCGCATAGTGAAAAGCAGGAAAGAACTGGTGCTCAAGCTGGTTTCCCTGCAAGTCTTGGCCTGGCTTGGCTTGCTTTCCCTAACGCTCTTGAGCGGCGACGGCATAATCTCGTGGATAATACTTTTTTACAGCGTTTCAATTCTCGCCGAGTCCTTTGCAAATCCGGCTTGGACCAGCTGGATGGGCGACATAGTGAAAGAAAAGGACCGGGCGCAGTATTTCGGAAAGCGCAACGAAATTACGGGTTTTGCCGCGTTCGTTTCAAGCCTTGCTGCGGGCTGGGTGCTGGGGCTGTTCCAGTCTTGGGACAAGGCCGCTTTGGGCTTCACCGTGATTTTCGCGATTGCGTTCGCCGGAAGGATAATATCGCTCTACTATCTCAGCAGAAAGTTCGAGCCGCGGTTGGAAGAGCAGACCGACGAAGCCACTTTCCGGTCTTTCGTGAAAACGCTGAGGCAAACGCCTTTCGGCGCTCTGGTGTTATACAACACGCTTTTGATGTTTGCGGTTTTCATTGCAGCGCCTTACTTTTCCGTCTACGCCCTCAACGTGCTGGAGTTCGACTACTACACTTACGCGTTGATTTTCAGCGTGTCGCAAATCTCGATTTTCCTGACCATGGTGTACTGGGGCGAGACTTCGGCTTCGCTGGGTAACAAGAGCGTGCTTTACGCCAGCGGGCTGCTCGTGGCACTGATTCCGCTCCAGTGGGTTTTGTTCCGCGACTCTTGGCTGTTGTTTTTCAGCGAATTGTTTTCGGGACTGGGGTGGGCGGGACAGCGCATCGCCTCGTTCAACCTAATCCTCAAGACCACGCCGGAAAAAAACAAGTCGAAATTCGTCGCGTATTACAACGTTTTCCAAGGCGCGGCTATTTTCGCGGGCGGAATGGCGGGCGCCTTGCTTGCAGGGCTGTTGCAAAACAACCCTTCGCTGCTGTTTTTCGGTCTGGGCGTGTTGCCCTCGTTGTTCGTAGCGTCAGCTTTGCTGCGCTTCACCGCCGTCTTCCTGCTCGCGAAGCGGATTGAAGATTCGGAAAGCAAGAGTTTCGAAAGCAAGGCGTTTTTGTTCAAAACCATAACCGTTTACCCTGCCCAAAGCGCGATGTACGAAATCCAATCTGGGCTTCGCAGGGGGTTGAGCAAGGCTTTCGAGCTGGAGAAAGAATTCCATACGATCAAGAAAAAGTCTGACGAGCTGATGGACAAGATGAAAGTCAAGAAAATAGAGTTTTGACTTTCCCCTTCTCCCGCCCTCCTTGCTCAGCGGTACCGCAAGAAAGCGCCCAAGCCGCCGAACGTTCCTTTGAACTGCTGGCCTTCGGGCGTTTCCTCCGAAACGAAAATCACTTCAATGCCCTGCTCTTCAGCTTGGCTTATCAAGTGAGAAACAACGTTAACTCCGTCCTCGATTATTTCCAGGCCTTCGGTTACTATAAACTTGTTCGCCTGTCTCTTGTCCAGCGCCTTCCTGACGCCCTCCAACCCCCACGCCACAAGCCCGCCTTTCGCCGCTTCAATAAGGAATTCGTTCAACAGCTTTTTTTCAACGATGGCTTCCTGCTCCGCAATCAAGTCGCTCGCTTTTTCCAGCAACTCGCGCAGCCCGTATTCGTCCGTATACCCCGTATCGACGACGCCTAGGACTTTGATTTGGTAGTTGAACGGCTTCATTTTCATGAAGTTTTCTTTCGCAGGCCCCGGCCCTCCGACAATCGCGCCCTTGAAGTTTTTCTGCGACAAGAACGCGTCCATCGCCTCGCCGATGCGCTTGTAGTAAAATTCGATGCCTTCTTCTGCCAAGCGCTGGAACCGCTGGGCGCTCTGCCCTCCCTTGTGCACCTTTTGGTGTGCAGTGGATTCGAGTTTCTTCAATACCTTGATAGTCTTGCCGCGCAGCACTGCGACCGTGCATTCCTTGCCGTCCATAACCACCAGCCCATAAGTTCCCGCCACGTCCAGCAATTCTTCCAGAGGTTCGAGGACGAATTTCGATTCGCAGCGGTAGAATTGCACGGGAACGGGCATGGGCGGGACTATGGAGTAAATTTCTATGTCCACCTTGCCTTCGCTCTCGGAAACGTTTCCGCAAAAAACGGCCATGCCGTTTTCCGGCGGCTTATTGGCCCCCTTCAAGAAATGCATTATCTTCTCCAAAGCGGCTTGCACGTTTTTTTTCGTGGTCGCGCTTTTGATATTGGACGCCTGCCCGTATTCCTCTTTGAGCTTGTTGACGATTTCGGAAATGTTGTACCCTGGGGTGATGTAAACGCTTATCAATTCCGTGCCGCGGCCCTGGAATTTCTTCAGCGCTTCCAGCTGCTTTCTGAATTCGTACAACGCTTTGCTGTCTGAAGTCATTTTTTTCCACTTTTTGTTTCTTGTGATGCAATAATACACAACGCTCTCGCGGGTTTAATTACTTTCCAAAAAGTAGAGCGCGTGCACCCGACGCCCTGATTGCTATTCGCCCGAGAGGGTTTTTTCAATGGTTTTCTTCATTTTCGGCGCTTCGTAAGACGAGCGGATGAGCGTAGTCTGCCCCCTTATGCCTTTCCCGCTTTGGACCGTCGAAATCAACCCGAGCATGTCCAGCTCGTGCAAATACTCCCTGTACCAGCGCGAGGTGCGCGGTTCGCGGTTGAACTTCTTCGCACTCTCAACGTACGCTTCATACACTTCCCCGCTGAAGTAAAGCTTGTCCCCCGATTCTTCCACAAGCCTCTTGTATTTCGTGTCGCTCCCCAGTTTTGCGAGGCCGTAAAGCACGAGCTGCTGGTGTTCCGGCAGCGAGGAAATGAGTTCGAAAGCCTTGTCTTCCTCGGCCGCCTTGCGGCTTTCTTCGACTTGCTTGTCGGTGATTTTCTGCAAATTGCTTTTTTCCGCGAGCTCGCCGGCGCGGAGCAAAAGCATCAGGGCATAACGCGCGTCCCCGTTGTCTGCGGCCGCGATTGCCGCTGCGACGTTTATGGCAGAATCTTCCACCAGCCCGTCTTGGAACGCTTTCTCGCACCTTTGCTTCAATATTCCAGAAAGCTGGTTTGCGTTGTAAGACTGGAAAACCAGTTCCTCTTCGCAGAGGGAAGAGCGCGAGCGCGCATCGAGCTTTTTCGTGAAGCCTACTTTGTTGCTTACCCCGACTAGCGTCAAGCTGCCCGCGCGCAAGTCATCGTTGACTCTCGTCAGCGTATAAATCATCTGGTCCAAATCCTTTACCAAATCGATTTCGTCCAAAAGTAAAACCACGTGCTTTCCGTTTTCTTCCAGCCAGTCGAGAAACTTTTCGTACAGGACTGCGAATGAATAGCCCGTTTTGGCGATGTCGGGGTGAAATTCGGTGATGGTCTTCTGCAAAATCTTGTAGCGGGAGTCGTAAACGCGGCAGTTCATGTAAAGCCCGAAAACGTGCGGGTTGCCCTGCTGCAAGAGCTTGTCCAACACGTGTTTCGTGGAAACGGTTTTTCCCGTTCCAGTCTTGCCGTAAATGAACAGGTTTTTCGCCTTCTGGCCTTTCAGCGCGGGCGCAAGGCAGATCATTATCTTTTTTATTTCCTCATCCCGGTACAACAGCGTTTCTGGAACGTAGTGGGGACTCAACGCGCCCTTGTCTTTGAAAACAGAGTTGCCTTCTTCCAGTATTTCGGCGAAATCCACCACAAGCCCACCGCTATCCGCTTCAACCAGGTAGAATATTGCCTTGAACGGCATTTATTTGTTTTGCTGTCCAAAACGTTTTTACTCTCGCTCGCGGGAAGCAAAGGCTTTTAAAAAGTGTGCGAGTATTCTCTTAAAGCTATAAAAGCCGAATAATGCATTTGCTTATCGAAGGTGAAACAACATGGGCGTTTTCGACGGACTTACTAAAGCGTTGGGAATAAAGAGGGAAATGAACTTGGACGAGTTCATGACCGCCGCCGAGGCGGAAGAAGTGGACATTCTCCACAAGGAAGCCGACTTTTACGTGAAGCCCATTGCGTTGCAACGCGAGACAGACGTGTCTATCGTCGAGGAAGAATTGAAAAGCAGGAATCTCGTTTTGCTCAACATTACGCCCATAGCGCGTAACCCGCAGAAGCTTAAGGACGTCGTTTCGAGGCTCAAGGGCTTTGCCGTCGAGATAAACGGCGACATCGCGCGCATTGACGAAGACAAGATTCTGCTCACGCCGCACAACGTGAAAATCGTCAAGAGAAGGCACTAAAACTTTTTTGTTGCCCTTTTTACTTTTTCTCGTTTTCCCACTATTCTGAAAACCGTTAAAAACCGCCTTGCGGAAATAATCTCGATTGCAAAAATGATTCTCGACGCGCAGTCTTTCAAAACCGTGCTCACGCCCGAAGCGGCGTTGGGAATGGTGCAGAAAGCGGTCGCCCAGCGCGGCTGGAAGCAATTCGACATTTCCGACGTAAAACTCGTCTACACCCCTTACTGGGTTTTCAGCTTCGACGTGCTAGCCGGCGAAGCGTCGCCGACAGGCAAAACTGCGTTGAACGCCTACACGGGGGAATTGAACGACTACATTCCTTATTTGCTCGAACGCCCGACAAAAAAAGCGACTCAGACCGAGCCGGGCGCCGAGGTTGAAGTCCTGCCAACCGCAATTTCTAAAAGCGAGTTGAACGAAGTCGCCGCGACCAAAGTCGCCGCCCACGCGGGACTGAAGCGGGAAATGGTTTCAATATCCGCTGCTACGAAATACTACATTCCTTCATACCAAGTTTGGGTCGACGTTGCCAACGATTCCTTCAAGATAGACATCGACGCCGTGCTGGGCAATCCGCAGGGAGCCGAAGCCATTCCGCAGCGGGCCAAGGGATTGGGCGAAGCTGCGGGCGAGACGGTGCAAAAGATGAAGACGCCTTCTGGCTGGGCGGAACTTTTAGGAAAAACAGTGGGCGCGGTTTCTGGAGCCGCGGCTGGAAAAGGCGGTTCAGGCCCGCAAGCCCTGCAAACTCCTTGGGTGCGCTACCTGCTTTTGGCGCTCGTCGTGCTGGCGCTGGCGTACTTCGTTTTCTTCCGTACTTCGACGCAAGGGAGCGTTTCGTGCTCGCTCTTCGACCGTTATTACAACCCGCCCGAGTGGTTCGGGCTTTTCGGCGCGAAGACTATCCGCCCTTCGGTAAACGAGAAGGGAAAACTGCGCGTGGAAGGCCAGTGCTTTTTCTCCAACCCAGGCAAGGAAGACATTCCTTCGATAATCGCTTTGGTGAAAATCAACGACGCGGCTGGCTCGACTGTAGCGCAAAACAGTTCTTTCGTGGGCTTGCTTGCGCCCACCGGCAGCAGCCAGACGCAAAAGACTTTCGAAATAATCTGGGAAGGGTCGCGAAGCAAGAGATACTTGTTCGACTATTGCAGGATTGAAAACTGCAAGTGAGTCAAAACGCCGGGAAAAGCGCTTGGATTTCTTTTTCGGAAGGCCTCGCCCTGCGGAGAACTCGCTTGAACGCCGTCGCCACTTTCTTCGGGTCGCGAATGGTTTTGTTGCGCAAAGCGAATTCGAAAAAAAGCTTTTCGAGCCTTTCGAGCTTGTGGCGCGGCGCAGCCGGAATTTCCTTCAACTGCTTTTCCCCCTTCGCAGCGTAAAGCTCGTAAAGCATTACTGCGACCGCGTGCGAAAGGTTGAGCACGGGATAGCGCGGGTTGGAAGGGATGAACGCTACGACGTCGCATTCGCCCAAAAACTTGTCGCTAAGTCCGTGCTCTTCGTTCCCGAAAACCAGTGCTACCTTATCGTTTTTTCCGAAAAACTTTTTCACCTCTCGAGCCGAAACGCATTTTTTCAGCATTTTCTTTCTGAAACGCCTGAGTATTCCAGTCGTTCCGACTACAAGCGTGCAACCTTCAAACGCTTGGCGCATCGTTTTGACTTTCGTGGCTTTTTCCAGTATTTCCCTCGCGTGTTTCGCGAATTTTATTGCCTCCACTCCGAGCTCTGCCTTTGGCTTGACAAGGTAAAGCTCGCTGGCGCCGAAGTTTTTCATCGCCCGGCATATGCTTCCCACGTTCACGTCCCACTTGGGTTCGACCAAAACCACCCGCAATTGCATAACCATGATTATAGCCGCGCGATGGTTTTAAATCATGTGAAGGGTTAATGCAAAGCATGCGCGAGTTCGGAAAAGCAATCGCTTTGCTTCTCGTTTTGCTTTCCCTTTTCACGCCTGTTTCCGGCATTTCTTCGGAAGAGGCGGCGGTGAAGGCGAAGCCGTACTTGGACTCTGGAGTGGGACTCTTGCCCCGCCCGTTCTTCGTCCTTTCCGAATACTACTACGTTTTCGCGCCTTCAATCTACTCCGCAAAAAAAATCTTCATTGCGGTTTCCGAAGAGGCGGGGGAAGTGGAAACTGACTTGTCGAGGCTTGACGCGGTCGGAAAGAGCGTTTACAACTACGGCATAATCGACGAGTACGTGGGCCGCAACAAGATTTCCTTTTCCGACATGGAAACCACCGTGAGGCAGACGCTTTTGGCGATAGACCGCAACGCGAATTCCCTTGCGGCTTTGGCTTCCAAAACCCAGCAGTCCTATCCGAACACTAACTTCGACGCAATAGACGCTAAGTCTTCCGAACTCCAGCGTTTTGCCCTGGAGCTGGACGGCATGGTGAGCGACGGCACGAGCCTGGAACAGCAGGTGGACAGCGACTTGAGCGACTTCGCGCTTTCCGGACTGCTGGACTACTACAAAAGCGCGTTTTCGAAATCCGCGGAATTCATCGCGGCGTACGACGCTTACAACGAAGAGATTTCCAAGAAACAGGCGGAAATATTCAAGTCGAACATTCCCGCGCCGGACAACGAGAACATAGTTAAGAATTTGGAGAACATGCGGTTGAAGGTGGACTTGTTCGAGCAACTGCGCTTCCTGAAGCCGAACGAGAGCATTGAAAAACTGGAAGCCTCGCGCGACAAGTGGGTGAACGATTCCATAGCGTCGTTCAACTACAAGAAAATCACGGTCGACGTCCGGGCGAAGTACGATTTGCTCGAGCCGGAAATCGAAACCGTTTTCCTTTCCGAATCGAACTTGGATTTGTGCGGCCTGTCGGAAGAGGCGGATTCGATAAAAAGCAGGTGGAGCGACGTGCAGACGCTCATGGCGGGGGGCAGCGCCAAGGCGTTCGAAAAGCTGCCCGCAATGCTCGACGCCCTCAAAATACAGTACGACGAGCTCAAGCGCAAATACGAATCTTGCACGCGCCCGCAGCAGGAAATCCTTTCCGAACCTGCCGGCGGCCAGTCGAACTACCTGCCTTGGATAGTTTTCTTCGTGGTGATAGCCGGCGGGTACCTCTTCTGGCGTTACAAGCAAAGCCAGGAGGAAACCTATTCCTAGAGGAAAAAACGATTTTCTCCCTCGTAAAAATAGGTTTTTAAATCGAATGTCTTAATAGTTTAACTCGATTCTACCTCTAGAAAACAAGGGTGGGAGAGGGTATTTTTTTGAAAACGAGGTGAAGTGACTATGGCAAGAAAGGCATTTGGTGGAATGACCGTGTCATTCAGGGGCTGCGACGACTCTCTCGAAGACGTTTTCGGCTCTGGAAGCATCGCTCCCAGCGAAATGACCAAGAAGCTCTGGGCGTACGTAAAGCGCAAGGGCTTGATGAAGAAGTAATTCTCTCCCTTCTTCTCTTTTTTTTTATTTTTTTCTTTTCAGGCAACCAAGCCTTGAAAAATCTCCTTCTGCAATATTATTGCGAATTGCGCTGTTAGCCGCGCTGTTTCAAAACGGGGTTTAAACGCGAAATGGGCATTACCGAGAAAATCGCTGAAATCGAGCAGCAGATGGAAAAAACCCAGAAGCACAAGGGGACGGAACACCACTTGGGAATGCTCAAGGCGAAGCTTGCGAAATTGCGTGAGCAAGCGGAGTCCGGAAGCAGGGGAGGAACTGGCGCGGGAAAGGGCTTCGACGTAAAGAAATCGGGAAACGCCACCGTAGTTTTCATCGGACTGCCGTCCGTGGGAAAATCAACTCTGCTCAACGCGCTTACGGGCGCGGAGTCCAAGACCGCCGCGTATGCTTTCACTACTCTTACAGTCATTCCGGGAATAATGCACTACAAAGGCGCCAGGATACAGCTTTTAGACTTGCCGGGAATCATTTCTGGCGCAAGCAAAGGCAAGGGGCGGGGGAAAGAAGTGCTTGCAGTCGCGCGCAATGCAGATTTGGTCCTTTTAATCCTGGACGTGAAGGACGTTAACTACGCCTCGAAGCTCAAGCAAGAGTTGCATGATATCGGCATCCGCTTGGACCAAGAGCCACCAAACATTTCAATAGAAAAAACGGAGAAAGGCGGAATTGAGGTGCACTATTTGGTAAAG
This sequence comes from Candidatus Norongarragalinales archaeon, assembly GCA_038884755.1. Lineage (GTDB taxonomy): Archaea > Micrarchaeota > Micrarchaeia > Norongarragalinales > Norongarragalinaceae > UBA10210. The sequence continues at coordinate 503,799 of JAWABJ010000001.1, read as the reverse complement.
CCCACCCACTTGAACGACAAGACTGTTGCAGCAGTGCTCGGCGAATACGGCATTTTCAGTGCAACAGTAATAATCAAGGAAGACGCGACAGTCGACCGCCTGATCGACGCGATTCTCGGAAACAGGAAGTTCGTTCCCTCGCTTGCGGTAGTAAACAAGGTGGATTTGCTTGGAAAGGGAGAGGCAAAAAAAATCGATGATTCTTTCGTGAAAGTTTCGGCGGAAAAAAAGCTCGGGATTGAAGAATTGAAGGAAAAGATTTACCGAAAACTCAATCTAATCCGAATCTACACTCGCAGCAAGTTCGAGAAAGCGGATTTGGAAGCGCCCCTCATGATGCGTTCAGGTTCGACAGTCTCCGATTTGTGCGATTTGGTGCACAGGGACTTGCGCTCGCTGTTCAAATTCGCGGAAGTTTGGGGGAAATCGGCAAAACACCCGGGCCAGAAAGTCGGGCTTACGCACAAGCTGCAGGATGGGGACGTGGTGTTGATACACAAAAAATAAGATCCTCAATATTCGGAGACCCTGGGGATTGCCAGGCTCAGCCTATTGAAATCAGCGTTATCGACACCAGCACGAGCGCCGTGCCGAAGAAATGGATTTTCTCTAGCCTTTCGCCCAAGACCGTGTAAGTGAAAACGAAGAGCATGAGAAAGTAGCTGGGCGCGAACAGCGCGGAGGCGAAAGACAGCGTGGATACGGAAACGACCCACAAGTCGGCGAGGTAAGCCGCGCACAATAAAACGCCTGGGAGCACGAGGCTTTTTTCAGGCAAAACCTTTTGTTTTTTCACTGCCACCGTAGCCAACCCCACTATTGCCGCGAAGAGAGTGTACAAGAACAACGCGCTTACGAATCCCACCGATTGAACCAGCGGTTTTACGTTGAACCAGGTCAAGCCCCAGACTGCGGCGGCGAGAAACGCGTAGAGCACGCCTTCCTTTCCCACCTTGCCTTTCCACGACATTACGAAAATGCCGGCGAATCCCAGCGCCACGCCTGCCATTTGCATTGCCGAAAGCGTTTCCCCGAAGAAAAAAAATGCGGCTATCACCGTGAAAACGACCCACAGCGAGCCTATGAACCCCGTGAGCGAAACTAACCCCGCATCAATTCCCTTGTAGAAAAGCAAATTGCCTATCGAAAGCCCAGCTCCGACTATGGCTGCGAGGTAAAAGTCGTTTGCTGAAAAAGACGGGAAGCCTGTTGCCAGGAGGTAGGCCGCAAGCGGAAGGCAGCAGAAAACCATTGTGTAGAACGACGCGACCGTCGCGCCGAAAGAGTCGATGGGCTTTTTCGACAGCACGTCTTTCGCTGAGTAGAGCAAAGCGGCGGAAAGCATCGCTGCAACCAGAATTATTTCAACCATTTTTTTTTCACTTGCGTTGTGCTTTCAAAACGACGATTTCCTCGAAGAAGAATTTATCCCTTCCAACGGTTTCAACGGCAAAACTTTTCTCTTCCAACGCTTGCTTGGTTTCTTTCCATCCGCTTGCGCTGCTTTGAAGCAAAAGCACTACGCCTTTAGGATTCAAGTGCCTTTCGAACTCGTTGAGAAATTTTTCCGTAAGCTTCCTGCCGCTTTCGCCCGACTCCAGCGCAACGTCACCCACCTTCTCTTCATCTTCAGGCAAGTACGGCGGGTTGAACGCAATCGTGTCGAACTTTCCTTGAATGTTTTCAAACAAGTCGCTTTTGATGAAAACTATTTTTTCCGCCACGCCCGAGGTAGCAGCGTTGGCTTTCGCTTGCTTGAGTGCATTTGGGTTGATGTCGGTTGCAACAACACTTCCGACTTCTTTCTTCCTCGCAGCCGCTATTGCCTGAATGCCGCTTCCCGTGCCCAAGTCCAAAACCCTGCCGAACGCATACGCTGCAATAGCTTTTTCCAAAAGCCAAGAGTCTTCCCTAGGCTCGTAAACCGCAGGCTGCATAACTGTTTCTTTGCCCGCGAAAACTAAAATCCCTGCGATTGGCTTAGCCAATCGCCGAAACTCGTTTCGGCGTTATCGAAAGGGTTTTTAATTGGCGTAGGCTAGTTTGGTTATCGTCGATTATTTTGGTGGATTGTGTTTGAATGGCTACTGAACAGTTGAAAGTGAAAATAGCCGGGGAAATCGCCTTGTCTCAAGACCCAGGCGGAGCCATGAAAAAATGGCGCGAGGTTTTCGGCGTGAGCCAAAGCGAGCTCAGCGCGTTCCTGAAAATTTCCCCTTCAACCATAAGCGATTACGAAAGCAACAGGCGCAAAAGCCCGGGCATAAGCGTGATAAAGCGTTTCGTGGACGCGTTGTTCGAAATCGACGTGCAAAAGGGAGGCGAGTTCGTAAAACGCTTGAAGGAAGCAGAGCCCGAACAGAAGTTTTTCGACTCCATAGACTTCAAGACCGCGATTACCGGCGAGGACTTCGCCAAAGCGATAAAAGCGGCTTGCGTCGCGTGCGAGGAAAGCCTTGACAAGACGCAGTTGTTCGGCTGCACAATAATCGACTCGATTAAAGTAATCCTGGAATTGCCTTACGAGAGTTTCGTAAAAATTTACTCAACCACCTCGCAGAGGGCGTTGCTGTTCACGGGAACGACCACAGGCAGGAGCCCCATGGTTGCTGTTCGAGTCGCACCCATAAAACCCGCGCTGGTGGTTTTGCACGAGCTTCCGGCGGACAGGGTGGACAAGCTTGCAATCAAAATCGCGGAGAGCGAGGGAATTCCCATGCTCGTCACGAAACTGTCGCAAGAAGAGATAAAAAAAGCGCTGAAGGAATTCACCGCCGCCTAGAAAAGCAATAAAACCCTTGAATCTTTTATTCTTGACAAGGGTGCAGTTGCTTGCAGAGGTGGAAAAGCCGGTTTGTAGTTTTATTCGCTATGCTGGCTTTTGTTTCGCTCGCTCCGTTCGCCTTTTCCGCCTCTCCCGTGCTCCCGCACACGATGTTCGGTTACTACGAAAACGCGCAGGTGATACCCCGCTACAGAATCGCCCCGTCGTACTTCAATTACACTGCCCAATCTGAATTAAGCGCGACGACGCTCGACACCGGAAGCGACATAGAATGGATGGCGTTGAAGTGCGACCGCAACCAGACTAACTGCATCATGGCTACGCTTGACGACGAGGGGGAAGTGCAAGCGCAAGCGAGGGTTGACGGAGTTTGGGGTTCGGTTGTAGACGTTGCCCCAAACATCGGGACTACGAACGACGAATCGCGCGGCTTTGACGTTGCGTTCGAATACTCTCGAGGTTGGGGCTTGGTCATTGCTGGAAATAACACCGCTCGCCCGTACTACCGAATTTGGTATCCCGAAAACAACACCTGGAGCGGGGTGGAACAGTTTCCAAACAGCGCTTGCGGGACGAGCAACACTCCCGCTTGGGTTGAAGCCGCAAGCAAGCCAAATTCGAAAGAAATTCTCATGGCGTACATGGACAGCGGCGGGAGGTTTTGCGCCTACGTTTGGAATGGAAGCGCGTGGGGAAACAGCAAAAGCATTTACAACACGACATTCAACAGCACCCAAAAGACTTTTTGTGTTGCTTACGAACAATCCAGCGGAAGGGGCGTAGTGTTTTGGGAGGAAGCCAAGAGCGCCCAGCTGAACCACGCAAATTGGACGGGAAGCGCTTGGGAAGTGGGTTCCTTGCTTTGCAACCCCTCATGTGTGGCAGGCTCCAATTACGTTTGGTTTTCCTGCGCTTCAATGCCTGGAACCAACCGCATAATGTGGGCTTCACCCGTGCAAACTTCGGGAATGGGCGGCGGTGATACGGCCGGCAATGAGGTTTTGTCTTTCGCTTCCATTTCCGAAGCCGTAAGACGATGGTCGGATTTCGTGAGCAAAATAACCTCTAAAATAAAAACCCCGCGCTTGCGATATGTTGCGGCAGACTTGGCTGTTCGCGAGTGGAACCAAGGGTTTGGAACTCCGGCAACTTTCACCGGCGCCGTCGAAGGCGATTTTGCAGACAGGCAATTGGCAGACGTCGCGTACTTAGGCGGAAGCGGGCACGCGATGGTAGTCTATTCTCCGGATGGAACGAACTTTCCCAACTACCGCACGTGCACTTCGCTTTCCAACTGCCAGGCAGGAACTTGGGGAAGCGCTTCAGCCACGACTGCAACGGCTTGCGGGACAGCCGGAAACGTTGACCTAGTACGGCTTATTTCCAACACCGCGAATAACGACACGATGCTTATTTACAGCACGCAGCATGCTAACGAGCCGATATGCTACCAACTGTACAACGCAACTATGGGGTATTGGCATGCCGTTACGACGCTTGAAGACTCCAACCGTTTTCTTTCCAACGCGAGACCTTTCGAAGCGACTTTCTACAACGACTCGAAACCCCCGCTCGTGTCGTTCGTCTCCCCCACGCCTTCCAACGGCTCTTCTTCCACGGACACTTACATTTACACCAACGTTTCAAGCCGAGATTCCAACAACCACTCTGCTTTCCTTGACTGGAACAACGCCCTCGTCGGGTGGTGGGAAATGGACTTTTACAATTCCACCGTAGTTTTCGACAACTCGTCTTACGGCAACAACGCCACGTTTACTGGCGCCGACTTTGGAACTTCCAACCTCACTGCAAGCACCCGCGGGTTGGGACTAGCGTTCGACGGAGTGAACGACTATCTTTCCGTGAACAACCCTGGAAGGTTCAACCTTACCAGCAACATGACTTGGGTTGGTTGGATTAAAGGAGGCGGAAACAGAGTCCTGTCTCGTTTTCAAAACTCCACGAACAAGTACATGCTTTTGCTGAGCAACACCGCGCCAGGATTCCTGCAAATGTACATGATGAAAGACGGGACGGAATTCAACTTTTCCGCCTCAAACATTCCCGTGAAAGGCGACACTTGGTTCCACTTCGCCCTCTTGTTCTTCGACAACGGCACTTACAACCTTTACATAAACGGCGTCAACAGAAGTTATACCACTACCTTGAATTTCGGCTCACTCCCGTCAGGTTCGGACGCTTTCGAAATAGGCAAGCTTGCGGGAAGCACGGGCTACTTCAACGGCACTCTCGACAGCATTCAAATCTACAACCGTACGCTTACGGCGCAGGAAATAAACGCTTCCTACAACGCCGAGTCGTACCAGTACTACAACAACTTTACGGGCTTGAGCGCAGGAACTTATACCGCTAAAGCCTGGGCGATAGACGATTCCGGGAACGTCAACAACACCGGGCTTTACTCTTTCACGGTCTCAAGCCAAGAGCCTGCATTCAAATGGCAGTCTTTCAACATCACGAACGCAAGTGCGTACAGCCAGGATACCATAGTTTTCTTTGCGAATTTTTCCGACGACAATGGCACAAGCGAAGTCAACCTTACTTTTGATCACGTGAATGGGAGCATTACGAACTACACCATGAGCTTGTACAACGGCTCGAACAAAAACGGAGTTTGGAACTACAACATTTCCTCGAACCTCCTCGCCGGCACTTTCCGCTTGAATTACACCGCGCACGACGGCAATACCGCGAACAGCAGTAGCGATTTTGAAATGCTTCTTTATTCCAACAGTTCCATCGGGATTGTAGCATACTATCAATTTTTTAACAATGGTCCGAAATACCGTAATTGGACTGCGGGTTGGTCTGCTGAAGGTTCGGGAACTTCTTTCTTTGGATTAGGCGAGGATATAGAATGGACGCGCGTGGAGTGCAATCCTTTGGAAAATGCTTGCATTGGCGGATTTTTAGACGATACGGGCGTGGTTCACGCTCAACTTTGGCGCAATTACACGTGGGGTTCGGACCAGAGGGTGGTAGCGAATATCGGAACCACGAACGACAACTACCGCGGTTTCGACATTGCGTTTGAAAAAATACGCGGCTGGGGGCTCGTAATAACGGCAAACAACACCGACACGCCTTACTACCGAATTTGGTATCCCGAAAACAACACTTGGAGCGGGACTGAAAAATTCCAGGTGAACGACTCTTGCGCCGGCATTCCCCTTTGGGTTGAAGCGCGGGCAAAGCCGCTGTCAGACGAGATTGTAGTGACATACCAAGACAGCGCCAACGACGTTTGCACTTACTTTTGGAACGGCTCGCAATTCGGAACTCCCGTGACGCATACTGCTATAACAAACGCCGTGACGCGCAAGACCATGTGCACCGCTTACGAACAGCAAACAGGCAATGCGCTGGTTTTGTTCGAAACTCTCGCCGGGGTGCTCACTTTTCGGATTCACTACGTCAACAACGACACTTGGTCTTCGGCAACTAGCGTGGGATCGGGTTCGCTTGTGGGAATCAACTGGCTGGATTGCACGAGCAGACCTGCTTCGAACAGGGTGATGGCTGCGATAAGCTACAGAACTTCTTCGCATCAGTTAGACGCTATAGAATGGAACGGTTCGGCGTGGGGCACGCAAACGACGTTGGTTTCCAACGGCGCTCCTGCCGTGACTTTTCAAGACCGGAAGACTGCCGACGTCGCTTACTTGGGAGGAAGCGGCGGGGCAATGGTTGTTTACGCGGGAAGGTATCAAAACTCGCCGTTGGAACGGCGTTGTACGACCGCAAGCAACTGCTTTGCCGGCACTTGGACTTCCGCAAGAAACACTACTTCCGACATTTGCGGAACTGGAAACAGCGGCAGCGAGCAAACCGATTCTATGCTCGTGCGACTTGTTCCCGACGCGTTTTCCAACGACACGATGCTCATCTACAACACAAACCACTCGAACGAGCCGATTTGCGGCCAGCACTACAACTCTTCCAGAGACACGTGGAGCCCGGTAACGTTGTTTGAAAACACTAACAGCGTTTACCCAAACGCCACTAACTTCGACTTCGCCTTCAACTTCACGGGCATAAACAACGTTTCCCGCTCGTGCAGAGACATTCACGCGGGTGAAAGCTTTACCATGAGCCAGAACGTGACTTTCGATTCTTCGTCGGGAAGAACTGCATGCTACGACTTCATAGGCGGGAGTGCCACTCTCGACTGCGCGCCCTCCAAAAGCAACTTTTACTACGTGATAGACGGTTCGGGCAACAGCGGAATAGGACTGCGAGCAATAGGCAGAAATTCGCTTTCCATCGTCGAGTGCAGCATGATGAACTTCACCACTGCAGCTTACCTAGTGAATTCCACGGGAACCATGTCCTCAACTTTCGCCAGGGGCGGAATAAGCGGGTTGAACTTCACTTACAACCAGCCTGCACAAGGTTCTTTCAACGGCACGACCACCACTTTGGAAAACATGAGCTACGGCATCACCTTGAGTGGCTTGAACACCAGCCGGTTTATAGTCAATACCTTAAGTTCGGTATCCAACGCCATAACGTTTTCTTCGAATGCGCACAACAACACGTTCTTCAACACCACCATAACCAACGCCTCGACCGCAATCAAAGCAACCGACTCGAACAACCTCACTTTCGTAGAATTGCTGTTGGCTTTGACTGGAACGAATCCCCACTTGTTGTTGACAAACTCGCTCGACAATTATTTCCTTAGCGCGAACGTGAGTCCCTCGCGCACCTCACTCGTTACGGCAAACTACACTGTCGCCTATTACGCCCGAGGCAACGTGACCTATTGCGAGAACAGCACGGCATTCAACGGAGCCAACGTTTCCTTCTACAGCACGCAGGCGAACTACCTCGACAGCACGCTCAGCGGTTCAGATGGGCTTACGGGCTTCAGGAACGTCTCTTCGTTCGCAGAATACTATGATGCTGGAGGCGATTTGGAAGTGACTGTAAACTACACTCCCCACAAGTTTTACGCCAACGCCAGCGGGTACGTGAACGACACGCAAACCGTTTATTTGAGCACCAACACCACGCAAGCCTTGTGCCTAAACGTAGTCGCAGTGTTGGACCTTTCTCTTTTGAACCACACCGTCAACTTTTCCGACGTGAGTGTGGGTAACGATTACTACTCTGACAACGCCAGCGGCTTGGGGTACCGGTATTTCATCCTGCAGAACGACGGGAACGTGCAAATGAACATCACCATTACGGGCTCCGCACCGTTTTCCCGCAACACCACTCCCATGCCCGACACTTGGTATCGGTTTAACGCGTCTGACTACGAACCGGGAAGCCTCGCGTCAGCCTGCCCGGCGCCCTTCAACAACTACAATTCATGGTATAACGTAAACGAAACAGGCCAGAGCGGCGTTCCCTACGCCTTGTGCAAGCTAGGCTATTCCGATTCGGCGGATTCCGCCAAAATAGCGATAAACTGGCGCATTCCCTCAGACGAGCCGGCAGGCGCGAAAACCTCCACCACCACGTTCACAGCATCCCAGTCTTAAATATCCGCCGGGGACAATTATTTCAGAGCGTATGAACGGTTCTTTCAGATTCATCGAGTTCAGCTTCAAGCCTGAAGAATTTGTCGTAGAGGAGATAGCGGCAGACGGCAGTATCTTTGAAGTAGACAAGCCAGTTCAAAAGCAAAGCGAGCTTTTGCAAAAAAACTTTTTCACGCGCTTTGTTTTGCAAAAGAAGGCGTGGAATACCGAACAGGCACTGCATTCACTAGCGTCGTTCCTGCACGCCAAACCGTCACGCTTCAACTACGCGGGCACCAAAGACCGGAATGCCATAACAACGCAATTGTGCAGCGCTTTCGCAATCCCCCCAGACCGCATAATGCAAGCCAACGGCAGGATAAAGGATTTACGCATAAACGGCGCTTGGGTTTCAAGCAAGAAAGTGCGTTTGGGAGATTTGCAGGGCAACCGTTTTACCATAACTCTCAACGAAGAGAATTGCGGGGTGAAGCCCGATGCTGCAATAATCCTGGCTAAAGCGCAATCGCACGGCTTTGTTTTCCCCAACTTTTTCGGGCTGCAGCGCTTCGGTTCGCTGCGCAAGAACACGGCGGAAGTCGGCGGGTTTTTGCTGAAAGGCGATTTTCAAGGCGCGGTTTTGAATTACCTGTCTTTCAGCGAGGGCGAGAAGGACGCGGAGAGCGTTGCGGCGCGCAAGACGCTTGCTGAAGAAAAAAACTTTGCCGACGCGCTGGCGCATTTCCCGAAGCACTTGAAGTACGAACACATGATGCTAGAACATTTAGCAAAAAGCCCTAATGATTTCGTGGGCGCGCTTGGACGCATGCCTAGGCATTTCGTTTTGATGTTTATTCACGCATTTCAATCGAGACTCTTCAACGAAATGCTGGAAGAGCGCGTGAGGGAAGGCGGTTGGAATTTGCAGGAAAAAGGCTTGCTTGTCGGCGGAGATTCGGTTTTGGGCGAAAGGGAAAAGGCTTTGCTCGAGCGCGAGGGGCTTTCGCAGGACTCTTTCAAAATAAAACAAATGCCTTTCTTGAGTTCCAAGGGCGGCGAAAGGAATTTCTTTGCGGAAATGACAGACTTCAAAATTATCGAATCGAACGGTGGGGACGTCAAACTGCGTTTTTCGCTCGAAAGCGGTTGCTACGCCACGGTTGCGTTGAGCTTCCTTCTTTCTAAATAAAAGAAAGAGCGCCAGGTTGAGACTGCAGTAGGGGAAAGGGTTTGGAAAAGGAAAAAGGTTGTAGGCTAAGAATGCAGTAAAGGAAGAGGAATAGAGCGGAGAAACCTTGGTTTCTCCTTCTAGAGCGCGGAGGGCGGGATTCGAACCCGCGCACCCCAAAATCGGAGTAACAGCTGGCCGCCTTACTTCTTCAGCAAAAAAGCAAAGATAGCAGGCTGCCGCAATAGCCACTATGCGACCTCCGCACTGGAAAAGAATTTAGGCGCGGGAGTGTTTAAATTCACTCTGTCATCAGGGCGAACGCCTGCTTGAACTCCCCCACTTCTATGATTCTGATGCCAGCCTCATCCTCGACGTTTTTCTCGTAGAATTCGGTGCTGCAGTTTTTGATTAGCGCGTTGCCCACTCTTTTTTCGATGCATTTTTCGACAGCAACGTCTATTTTGGACTCTCCTGGCGGCACGAGGAACGTGGTGTAGCCTGCTTTCTTGGCCGCCTGCGCTTTCTCCAAAATCCTCCCGACTTTGCCTATACGCCCGTTTTCGTCCACCGTTCCCGTCATTATGAACCCTTTCTTGATTTTCCTGCCTGAAAGCAAGGCTGCCGTCGCAACTGCCACCGACCCGCCCGCGCTAGAGCCTCCGACTTCCTGCGCGTCTGTGGAAAGGGAAAAGTAAAGGTTGGTTGCCTTCAACTGTTTTCCAGTGGTTTTTTTCGCCACTTCAACCGCAGTCAAAATCGAGTTTTGCGTTTCACTGCCGAGCAAAGGCGCTTTCTGGCTGTAGTCTATGTAAACCCTTCCAGCCCCCCTCCGCGCTTCCACGTTCAACCTGGCGAGAACGCCGTTGTCGTTTCGGTCTACGGCCGGAACGTCTATGGACATTACGCGCGTTTCGCCCTCGGTGATTTCAACCGTTTCGGAAGCCTGCGGAACTGCGGACGCTTCTAAAAACACCGTCCGTCCTGCCGGCTGCGAAAGTGAATTGGCTTGGAAACCCGCGAAAAACGCTACGGCGATTATTGCTATTGCCGCAACCGCCGCTTCAACCCTCATTTCCAGTTCAACCTCTTATCCCGCGCATGTGCTCGATTCGCTTTTGCACGAGCGCGTTAGTGCCTATGTCTTTCCTGTAGAATATTTTTCCTTTAACCGTTTCGATTGCCTTTTGAGCTACTCCTTCCGCCTCTGCAATAGAATCGCCTTTTCCCAGAATTGCAACTGCGCGCGAGCCTCCCATCAAAAGCCGCCCGTTTTCCTCGCTGACGATTGCATAAAACACTTGACCGCCTAAAGAATTGATTTTACTTTCGTCAACGGTTATTTCTGCGCCTTTCGCGGGATGGTCGGGATAGCCTTCGGGAACAGCGTATTTCACTACCGTCGCCTTGTTTTCGAAAACGGCGTCGCCTGGAGACAGCTTTCCGTCAATCATTTTCCAGCACAATCTCGTGAAATCCCCTTCGAGCAAAGGCAAGACGTTCATCGCCTCGGGGTCTCCGAAGCGCGCGTTGTATTCCACCAGCTTGGGGCCGTGCTTAGTGAGCATGAATTGCCCGTAAAGCACGCCCTTGTACTCAACCCCGCTTTTCTTCAGCGCTTTGACCGTCTGCCTCATTGCGTTCAAAGCCTGGTTTTTTTCTTCTAGAGTGACGAACGGAAGCAAATGGTTTGCGTCGCTGTAAGAACCCATTCCGCCGGTGTTAGGGCCTTGGTCTCCTTCAAAAGCGCGCTTGTGGTCTTGCGCCAAAGGCATTTCCACCACCGCATCGCCTGAGACGAAAGCTTGCAGCGAAAACTCTTCACCCTCGAGAAAATCTTCTATCAGCACTGTTCCGTCTTTCTCCACAAGCGCTTTTGCGTAATCCAGCGCCTCTTGTTTGGAAACCTGTTCGCCCATTACTTTAACTCCCTTTCCTCCCGTAAGCCCTACTGGCTTTACAACCGCCTTTTCCATTCCCCTCAAAAACTCTTGAGCTTCGCCCGCTTCATCGAAAACGAAAAAGTCGGGAATGCAGTCTATGCCGTTGTCTCGCATGAACTGGCGGCAGAACAATTTGTTCGTTTCAAGCAAAGCGGCTTTTTGCGAAGCTCCCACGCAAGGAATGCCTTTCGCTTCCAAAACGTTGGCAAGCCCTTTTTCCAAAGGCGCTTCCAGCCCGACGACCGCGAAATCTGCTTTTTCCTTCAACGCAAACGCAACGACGCTGTCGACGTTCGTTTCGCTTTCCAATAAAATGGATTTAGCGATTCTCGCGATGCCCGGGTTTTTGTGTTTCATTGCAACGCTCAATTCGCTCGACTCGCTCAAGCGTTTTGCTATCGCGTGTTCTCTCGCCCCGCCGCCTACGAGTAAAGCCTTCAACTTCAAAAACCCTCCGGCAATCGCCGTGTTCAGCCGCGCGCGTTTTCCCTTTCCTGCCTTCTGGCTTCGCGCAACTGCTGCTTGTACTTTTCAGTAACGTGAGTCGGATACTCTCCCGTTATGCATGCGGTGCACAAAGGCAGCCCCGTGGCTTTTTTCAAGTCTTCCACGGTCGCGTAAGTCAACTCGTCAGCGCCAACTTCCTTTCGTATTTCCGGAATGTCTTTGGAATTTGCAATAAGCTCTGCTTCGTCGGGAAAGTCGACGCCGTAATAACACGGGTTTTTTATCGGAGGGCAAGTGGAAACCAAATGCACCGTTTTCGCCTTTTCCTTCACGAGCTTTACGATTTTTCTCGAAGTGGTTCCGCGAACTATGCTGTCGTCCACGAGAATCACGTTCTTCCCTTCCACCACGGGCTTGTTCACGTTCAATTTCACTTGCATTGCCTTGTCGCGCTGTTTTTGCGTGGGCATTATGAACGTCCGCCAGACGTAACGGTTTTTGATCAAGCCTTCTTGAGTGGGAATGCCTGCGACTTCACCCAACGCTCCAGCAGCCGGCCTCGAAGTGTCCGGAACCGGGACCACCACGTCGCCTTTTCCCTTGAGCCTTTCCCCAAGTATTTTTCCAAGGGAAATCCTGGTTTCGTAAACGCTCTTGCCGTCCAATTCTGAATCAGGGCGAGAAAAGTAAACGTATTCGAACATGCAATGCGCGGGTTGCTTGGCGTTTATTTTTTTCTCGTGGATTTTTCCTTTCAAATCGACGAAAACCGCTTCGCCTGGACCCACGTTTTTTACGAACTCCATTCCGAGCGCGTCGAAAGCCGTTGTTTCGGAAGCGAAAGCAACGGTTTTCCCGTCCTTGCTTTTTCCCATTACGAGCGGGCGTATGGCCCGCGTGTCGCGAAACGCCAGCAGCCCGCCTTCCAAAACGTTCACCACGCTGTACGCGCCGTTAACTTCTTTGAAAACCTTTTCAACCGCGTTGAAAACGCTTTCGACGTTGCCGTCGTTGGTTTTCTCGTACTCTTGCACGAAAACTTTCATCAAAACCTCGATGTCGCAATTCGTTTCCACTTTCCCGTCGTAATCCTTCCGCAGTTCCTCGTAATTCACCACGTTCCCGTTGAACGCCGTTGCGAGAGTGATGGGAACGGAGAGGATGAACGGGTGGGCGTTTTCTTTAGTGGTCGAACCGGAAGTTGAATACCGCACGTGCCCTATCGCCGCGCTTCCCTTCAGCACTTCCAAGTTGTCTTCGGTAAACACTTGCGAAACGAGACCAAGCCCTTTCTTTAAATTAATGCGCGAGCCGTCGAACGACGCGATGCCCGCCGAATCCTGCCCCCTGTGCTGCAAAGCAAGCAATCCAGTATACACTTTGCCTGCTACGTCGTTCCCTTCCGAATTCAAAATCCCGATGATGCCGCACACTTCAACGCAACCCCGCAAAAAAGAGAGAAATAAGTATTTTTCTCAACCCTCGCTTTTTAACCCGCTTATTTTCAATGCCTGAAGTGCCTCGTCTTTGTGAAAACCATGGCTATGCCCGTGTCGTCGCAAGCGCCTATGCTTTCAGCGTCACGCAAGCTCCCGCCAGGCTGGATTATCGCGACGACGCCCAACTCAACCGCTTTCTCGACCGAGTCCTTGAACGGAAAGAACGCGTCGCTCGCCATTACGCTTCCCTTGGTTTCAAAACCGAATTTTTTAGCCCGTTCGCCCGATATTTTCACGCAATCAACGCGGTTCGTCTGCCCCCCGCACAACCCGATCGTTTGAAGTCCTTTTGCAAGAACGATGGAATTGCTTTTGACGTGCTTGCAGACGATCCACGCGAAGTTCAAGTCGCGCTTTTCCTTCTCGTCGGGCCTTCTTTTCGTAACCGCTTCAAACCCTTCGAGTAGAACATTGTCGTTGTTTTGCCACAACAACCCGTTCAAAACCGTTTTTCCGTCGAAATCCTTCTGCTTTCCAGCCAGCGCTTCGCAGTTGATGACACGCAGGTTTTTCTTTTCTCTCAACGTTTCTAGAGACTTTTCCTTGAAACCCGGAGCTATAACGACTTCTAGAAAAACTTCGTTCATTTTCTTTGCCGTTTCATGCTCCAAAGGCTTGTTGAACGCCACTATGCCGCCGAACGCCGATATAGTGTCCGAAGCGAAAGCTTTTTCCCACGCTTCCCTTTGCGTATTCGCCAACGCTACGCCGCAAGGGTTGTTGTGCTTTACGATGACGCAAGCGTGCATTTTTTCGCTCGCAAACTCTTGGACTAAAGCGAAAGCAGAATCTGCATCGAGAATGTTGTTGAAGCTCAATTCTTTTTCGCCGTGGACAAGCAAGTCGGAATAAGTTTGTTCTCCCGGCTTGCGGTACAAAGCCCCTTTCTGGTGGGGGTTTTCGCCGTAACGCAATTCCGCCGCTTTCTCGAAACTCAAGACAAGCTTTTGCGGAAACGCGCCTGCGCCTCCCTCGTGCCTTGCGAAGAAAGAGGCGATTGAAGCGTCGTATGATGCCGTGTGCTCGAACGCTTTTTTCATCAATTGCGAGCGCGTGTGGTGCGAAAGCTTTTGCTTTTCCTTCAATTCTTTCAAAATTCCCTCGTAATCGTTCGGGTCGACTATCACGCCCACGCTCTCGAAGTTTTTCGCAGCCGCGCGTATAAGCGCAGGACCGCCGATGTCGATGTTTTCAATAATCTCTTCGAAAGAAACGCCTTTCTTTGCAACCGTCTGTTCGAAAGGATAGAGGTTGGCGACCACCAAGTCGATTGTTTTTATGCCGTGCTCGCGAACCTTGTCTTCGTGTTCTTTCACTCCCCGCTTGTAGAGGATTCCCCCGTGGATTTTCGGGTGCAGCGTCTTAACGCGCCCGTCGAGCATTTCCGGAAAACCAGTGTATTCCGAAACTTCGACAACCGGGATTTTGTTTTCCTTGAGCGTTTTCGCGGTGCCGCCACTCGAGATTATTTCGAATCCCAGTTCATGCATCCCTTTGGCGAAATGCACTATTCCAATCTTGTCGAAAACGGAAATGACTGCGGCCGGCATATTCGATTCACTCAGTAAAGTTTAGGAATTTTTATTCTTGGGATGCCAAAATCTTGATATGAATACAGAGATGGACTTCTAGATTTTCTTTTCTTTTTACGTTCTTTTTTAACCGTTTTTCCAAGTTCAGATCTTATTCTTGCTAAACTTTTTGTTCGCATCAGAGTATTGCAATGAGGATGAAGCGTTAGTGCATTTTTTACTGTAGTTCTTCCACCTCTAGAGTGGGCTTTGTCGTGCCCGAATTGCGCTTGTTCAAAGGGGTATTTTTTGATCACATACTCTGCACCTGCCCTTATCGCGGCTGTACACTATTTTTTTCTCATTGATTGTTAGCGTGCGCTTTGAATCTTTATTGTCGTCATACCCCAATAATTCTGAGATAGAGCGAATTCTTGGTTCGCGAATTGGATACATTTGTTTATCTCCTCACTTCGGCGTCGGATTTTTCTATTCGTTCTTGTTGCGCGCTCAAAAACTCTCGCACTTTCTTTTTCAGCGAAGCGTCTTGAAGCGCGAGAATCTTTACAGCCATTAACGCAGCATTCTTGGGGTCGAGGACTGTCGCGTGCGCCACTCCCGGCGGCATTCGCAGCGAAGCCATAACGTCTTCCGGCGTTGTGGGCAAAGTGATAACCGGAAGCGTCGATATGCCAGCTAGCATTCCGCTTAACGCGTTGCTCAACCCCACCACTCCCACGAGCACTACCGCCTCGTTATCCACTTCTTCCACTATGCCCATAACTTTAGCTGGAGTGCGGTGGGCAGAAGCCACTCGAATGTCGTATTCAACCCCGAATTCCTTGAGAGTTTCGCCTACCTTTTCAGCGTTCGGCAAATCGCTCTTAGAGCCCATCAAAATGTAAACGCGGTTTTTCATTTTTTTCGCACCTCACCTGAACTTTTCTCCAGTCAATTGCTCGAACAATTCCACGTACGTCTTGCTCGTCTTGTCTATAATGTCTTGAGGCAGGGGCGGAATGTCCGGCTCTGGCTTGCCCTCCTTTCTTGCCGAATACAACGCTTCGTGGTAGCCAGTGTCGCGGTAATGCTTTCGGACGAACTCCTTGCTTTTCTCCACGTAATTGCCTTTCTCGAATTCCGCCAAGTCCCAAAACCTGTCTTCATCAGCAGTTCCGAACGTGTCGACAACCATCAACGCCCTGTCCTGGTCGAAAGCGAACTCCTTCTTCCCGTCAACGTGAATCAACCCCCGCTGTTTCACGCGCGAGTTGATTTCCTCGTCAATTTTCAAGGTCGTTTCCTCGAGCTCCTTGAACTCTTGCGGAGAAAGCCCTGCTATGCGCACTGCTTCTTCCTTGTCCAAAGGCCTGTCGGTCTTTTCAAGCTTCGTCGTAACCTCGAAAAACGGCGAAGGCAACGCTTCTCCCTTCTTGACCTGGTGGCCCGAAGGAAATCCAAGCTGTTCTGACTTTACTTTCCCGTCCAAAATCCTGTCGTAAAGAGAGCCGTAAGCAAAATAACGCACGATAACCTCCAAAGGAATCAGGTAATTTCTCGTGTTTTGGCTTATCTTAGAGTAATCGTGAATGACTTGCACTCGCTTTACGCGCATTTTGTCGGGAGAAGGCATGGAAAGGAAATGCGTCTTGATTCCCTTCGCGTTGCATATTTTAAACCAATAAGCGCTAGTGCGGCACAGCGTTTCGCCCTTGAACGGAATGTCGGAAGGAATGATTTTGTCGAAAACCGAAACGCGGTTGGAAAACTCGAATTCCAATTCGCTGTCGCTTACTGCGAAAACGTTTTTGACTTTTCCTGCGTGAATGAAATCCATTTTTTTTGCACCTCTAGTGAGTGATGAAAATCGTTTCTTCCCTTGATGGCCCGAGGGAAACGGTTTTCGTAGGAATCTTGAGTTCCCCCTCGATGAACTTGATGTATTCGAACGCGTTTTTCGGCAACGCTTTCAACCCTTTTTCCTTGCTTTCCTTAACGACCTCCCGCCATTCTTCGCGCGAAAGCTCTTCAAAACCGTCCAGCGTCTTGTAAGCGGGCTTCCACTCTTCCAAAAACTCGGATTCTGTCGAAGGCGTTTCGAACTTCTCGCCTCGAAACTCGTGTGCTATCGCAACCTTGAGCTTTTCCACCCCCCCCAAAACGTCGAGCTTCGTATAGTGAAAGCCGGTAAAGCCGTTCAACCTATGCGCATAGCGAAGCAAAGGCAAGTCCAGCCACCCTATCCTTCGCTTGCGCCCGGTCGTGGTTCCGTACTCGTTTCCCTTGTCGCGAATTTTGCTTCCGAGTTCCTCTTCTTCGCCGAGAAGTTCGGTGGGAAACGGTCCTCCGCCCACGCGCGTAGTATATGCCTTGATAACTCCCTCGATTTCGCCGATTTTCTTTGGACTCAATCCTATGCCAGTGCACGCCCCTCCGGCAATCGGCTGTGAAGATGTTACGAACGGGTAAGTCCCAAAGCTCAAGTCAAGCAAAACGCCTTGAGCTCCTTCGAGCAAAACGCTTTTCCCTTCGTCGCACGCTTTGTTAACCTCAAGCGAAACGTCTGTCGCGTATTTCTTCAATTCCTTTCCAATGTTCGCGTACTGCAGGAAAATGCTTTGCTCTTCCGGAACTTCGACTTCGTAAACCTTTTGCAAGTTTTTCTTTCGCAACGGATAGATTTCGGAAAGCTTTTCCTTTAACTTTCTTTCGTCGACCAAGTCGCAAAAGCGTATTCCGTCGCGCTTAGCGCGTTCTTCGTAAGCAGGTCCAATACCCCTGCCGGTAGTCCCGATTTTTTCTTTCTTCAAGCCTTCGCGGGCAATATCCAAAAGCCCGTGCCACGGCATTATTATTGGAGTTCGGAAGTCGATGCCCAATTCCTTTTCGCTCAGTCCGCCAAACTCGTTTATTTCTTGTATTAGCACGCGCGGGTCGAGAACCACGCCCGCGCCTATCAAACTCCGTTTTTTCTGCACCACTCCCGAAGGAAGCAAGTGGAACTTGTAAGTCTTCCCGTCGTGCACTACCGTATGCCCGGCGTTGCTTCCGCCTTGAAAGCGCGCGACGAGGTGCGCTTGGGATGCGAGATAATCAATAACTTTTCCTTTCCCCTCATCCCCCCACTGCCCGCCGAGAATTACTCTTATCATCTCGATACCCCGATCAAAAGCCTTGTTCGCTTACGCCTGAAGATTTGTATCCGGAAGTCGCTTCGGAAATTTCCTTTGCAATTTTCGCGCTTTTTTCAGCCGCTAGGCCTACATGCGCTGTAATGTCGAATTGCTTTTCCAATTCCTTTCTTGCGATAAGCTTCGTTATGCGAGAATCGCTTGCGACCAGGCTGAACAAGGGGTTGGGCTTGCCTTCCTGCACTGCATCCCAGGCTTTCAAAGAGTGTTCGCGCAGGATTTCATGCGCTTCTTGCCTGTCGAAACCCCGTTTGGCCATTTCAGCCATAACCTTTTCTGTCGCAGCGAAAGGCCCGAATTGTTCTATCGTCTTGTTGATGTAAGCGCGATTAATTCGCAACCCTTCGATTACCTTGATGCTTTGAATCAGGCATTCGTCCAGCGCCAGGAAAGCTTCGGGAACGAAGGCCCTGCGGTTGGCAGAATCGTCGAGAGTCCTTTCCAAAGCGGAAAGCGAAGCGTTCTCCCAAGCGACTTGCGCGTACGCCGGCACGAGCCGCGCGAGCGAGCAAATCCTTTCAGTCTTCATCGGATTGCGCTTGAACGGCATTGCGCTCGACCCGACCTGCTTTTCGCCGAAAGGCTCGTTTACCTCCTTGTTTTGCATCAAGCGCAAGTCAAAAGCCATCTTGTGCAGCGACTGCGCGAGCGAAGCAAGTTTGCTTAACACGAAATAATCCTGCTTTCTGGGGTAAGTTTGAGTTGTTATTTCGTAAGCTTCCAACCCCAAGCGTTTCATTGCAATGCCTTCCATTTGCATTGCCTTTTCTTTCCCAAGAAGTTGGACGTAAGAAGCGCTGTTTCCAACCGCCCCCTTGAACCCCTTCCCGCGAACGCTGTCGCGGACCCATTCAAGCGAACCCAAGTCTTCCAGAAAATCCTGGGCGTAGGAGGCAAAGCGGTATCCGAGCGTGGTGGGCTCTGCAAGCTGCAAGTGCGTGTAAGCCATGCACGCCGTGTTACTGTTCTCCTCGATTTTCTGCTTTAGTTCCTTCAGCAGCAACGCGGTTTTTTCGCAAAGCAATTGCAGTCCCTGCTTCATGGCAAGCGCTTCGGCGTTGTCTACTATGTCCATGCTCGTAGCTCCCAAATGGATTTTCCCCCCGCCTGTCTTGCATTGCGAAGAATAGAGCTTGATTTCGGCAACCACGTCGTGCTTGGTTTGCTTTTCTATTTCCAAGCTTTTGGCTATGTCGACGTTTTGTGAGTGGGCAATAATGTCTTTGAGTTCCTGCGAGGAAACCAGCCCGAGCTTGTTCTGGGCGTACGCTAGGGCAACCCAGATTTTACGCCAGTTCAATCGAGCTTGTTTTTCCGAAAAAACAGTCCGCATTTGTATGGAGCCGTACCGCCAAGAAAAAGGAGACTCGAAATTGCGGCCCTGCTCCACCCAACCCCACCAAAAGCAGTTGAAATACAAAATGGACGGCGGAATTTAAAGCCCTTTCTTTTCGTTCAATTGCTTTAAAGCGGCACTCAACGTGGAGAATTCAACTTTGGGGTTGGACTTTATTTTTTTCAGGACAAGCGCGATTTTCCTCAAATCCGCCTCTGCCCGCGATTTTGTTTTTGCCCTTCCTTTGCCGAAAGAATAACGGTGGTGCCACGAATGGGTCGCCAAGACTATCAATTCAACCTCCTGCTTCAAAGCCTTGTCCACTAGCGCAAGGTAGTCTTGCACAGTGCGCTTTCCTTCCATCAACGGCCACAAATACCCGGTAATCCGCTTTCCCTTCGCGTCTACGTCCTCGAAAACCGGCACCCTGCAGAAGCCCCTTTCGCAAGAAACTTTTTTTCCGTAAAGCGAAGAGTCGTAATCGAAACTCCTGCGTATTATCGTGTCGAGCGCTTCGTCGTAGTGCAAGTACGGTGCCCGGAACCCCTGAGGGCGTATCGAGAAAACCCTTCGGATGGATTTCGAGCTCTGTTCAATCGACTTTTCTATATCCTCGCGGCTCATTTTCACGCCAGTGCCCTCGCCCGTATAGTCTTCGTGGGCGTTGCCGTGCGAGCCGACCTCGTGCTTTTTAGCCATGGCGTGCAGCAGCTTCCTTCCAATCTTATTTTCAAGCTCCAAAGCGGCGTTCCCTTCAAGGAAGAAAGTTGCCGGAATCCCAAGTCCGTCCAAAACAAGCAGGATTTCAGCGAACCCGGCCGCGCTTGCGTCAAAAGAAGCTTTCTCCGACACGCCTTTCGCAGTCCGCGTGCCACCTTGTTCTATTCCCTTAATGAAATCAGCCGCGTCCCTGTCCACGTCGATAGTAAAAGCGACGAGTGTTTTTTTCACTCTACAGGACCCCCCTCGATTTTCTTCGCGGCTTCGAAAGTGTTTTGCAAAAGCATTGCGATGGTCATGGGACCCACGCCTCCAGGCACGGGAGTAATCCAACCCGCTTTTTCCTTCACTCCCTCGAAATCCACGTCGCCAATTATCTTTCCCTCAGGCATGCGGTTGATGCCCACGTCTATGACTATTGCGCCTTGCTTGACCATTTCTCTCGTAACGAGCTTGGGCTTGCCCGCCGCGGCGACGACGATGTCCGCGCGCTTTACCTCTTCGGCCAAGTTTTTCGTGCGCGAGTGGCATATGGCGACCGTGCAGTTTTCCTGCAGCAATAGCATGGCGGTAGGCTTGCCTACGATGTTGCTTCGTCCTATGACGACCGCGTGCTTTCCCTCCAGCTTTTCTCCAGTCGATTTAATCAAATGCATTATTCCCCGTGGAGTGCAAGGAACGAAATTCGGGTTGCCTTGCAACAACCGCCCGAGATTCAATGGGTGAAAGCCGTCAACGTCTTTTTCAGGCGAAATCGCGCTCAACACTGCGTTTTCGTCCATGCGGCGGGGTAAAGGCAATTGCACGAGAATCCCGTGGATTTTATCATCTCGGTTTAGTTCCCCGACCAGCTTGAGCAGCTCTGCTTGCAAAGCGTTTTCGGGCAAATGCTCTTCACGCGAGTAAAAGCCGTATTGCTTGCACGCCACGTTCTTTCGCGAAACGTAAACTTTCGAAGCGGGGTTGTCGCCTACTAATACTGTCGCAAGCCCGGGTTTTTTCTTCCAGCCCGAAATTTCACTAGCGATTTTCCGCTTTATTTCATCGGCGATTTTCTTTCCGTCGAGAATTTTTGCTGTCATGGTTATTTTCTCTTTACTCCCGCTTTACCTATCACTGCCGTAACAATCCCCGCAAAAATTCCGAGTGCGTGTGCAAAATTACTTATCCGCATCTGTTCACTTATATCGATACCGAAATAAATTAAAATCATGGTAAGAGCAAAAACAATAATATGGTGAGTGCAAACAAGACTAGAAGCAGCATGGCTTCCCGGTCTTTCTTGTAGTCTCCGAGAAGAATAAGCGAGAATAAAGGAAAGGCGGAAAAGGCGGAGAGTATTATCGAACTTCCAACCCACCTGGGCCAAGGCATTAGTAGGCTTCCGATTGTTTCTATGATTAAAGTTAAACCTATGAGAAGTACGAGAGTTCTTTTCGTAGCTAGTTGAGGATATTTTTTTTTCGTAGGATAAAAACAAAATTATCAGAAATGCGCCAAATACCGCATTGGTGCCGAGGTGTTCGGCATTCTCGTGAATGAAAGCGTGTGTTATAAGCCCCGGATAAAGATTCGACGCCCCCAAACCCCATTTTTGCCTGTCATTATCATGCAGCTTCAAGCCTGGCTGCATAAAATTCACGGCGAAGAAAACTATCGCACTCAAGATTATTATCGCCAAAATTACGCAGGAATAAGCGCCTGTTTTCAGTTTTTTGATTGTCATCACTTCCACTTGTCTTGAAAGCCCTTCCAATCGACGCTCGTTTTGTTGTCCGAAATCTTCACCCTCCCTTCGGCAATCAACTGGATTGCCTTGGGCAAGAGCTTGTGTTCTTGCTCTAGAATGCGCGCGCTCAGAGTTTCCTCGCTGTCGCCCTCGCGCACTTCAACCGCCTTTTGAACTATTATCGGTCCGGCGTCCACTTCGGGAGTAACGAAATGCACGGTGCAACCGCTCACTTTAACTCCAGCGTCCAAAGCTTGTTTTTGCGCGTGCAAGCCAGGAAAACTCGGAAGCAAAGACGGGTGGATGTTGATAATCTTGTTTTCGAACTTGCGAGTGAATGACGGCGGCAGAACTCGCATGAATCCCGCCAAGACGACCAGTGCAACGCCGCGTTTTTCCAACTCTCGCGAAATCCCTTCGAAATACTCGTCTTTTTCTTTTCCTTTCGGGTTCAAGAACAACGCTTCGATTGCGTGCGCTTTCGCCCGCTCTAAAGCTTTGGCGTTTTCACTGTCGCTTACCACGCACGCTATTTCCGCGTCGAGCTTTCCGCCTTCTATGCTGTCGATTACCGCCTGCAGGTTGCTTCCTCTACCAGACGCGAGAACAGCTATTTTTACTGTCACTTCTTTTCCTCCATCCTTGAAGCGAATTTCGAGATAAAGTAAGTTGCAATCACAGCAATGGCCGTAACTACCGCTGCGATGAAAATTTCCCAGTACCAACTTTCAGCAGTTGGAATAAATCGGGTTATCGTGTTTTTTATCGCCGTGTTCCAAAAAAGCGCGGCCGTGAATGCGAACGCGCCTGTAATCAAAACCACGAGTTGTTTTGAAAACTCCCTCTGGAACTCCTTTTGCTGCAAGATTATTTTCGGCACGACCATATGCGTTTCCAACCTCCTTTCCGTAGTCAGGCGCAGTGGGAGTGCCCGGTTTGAGAGGAAAGCGAAAGCGCCAGAATCTGAGCCTTGGCTCCGCCTTGGATCTCGCGAGCACTCTCTGCTTTGCTTAGAGTTGCTTCTTCCGACCTGGCTCGATTTGCAAGGCATAAAGTAACGCGAGGCAAAGCATCGACGCTGTGCAAAGCCTTTGCACTCCCGCCTTCAACCCGCCTCGAGCGTTCGCCCGCCTCAAAGCAATTGGCGCACTTGCTTGCGCAAGGAAGGGATGCTTAACCCCCTGGCTATCCCACTGCAAATAGAAATTGTGGCTTTTTGGGCTTTAAACCTACCGTGTTACCGCGTGCTTGATTATCTCGAGATTGCAGCTCTTGTGCTCGGAACACCACGCTTGGCATTTTTCCGCAATTGCCTCTTCCTCGTAAGCCAAACCGCATTCTTCGCAGTAAAACAACGTTTTGCCTTTGAGCGACTCTTTCCTGACCATTTCGCCTCTCAACTACCTCTCAAGATAACGTTTTAATATCCGCGCCCTAGTAATACAAACACGCGCTTGGCGCGCTCGTTTTTTGCGTTTTCAGTCGAGGTGGGATGGATGGAAGACTTGGTCAAGGACGCTTTGAGAACCGGTTCTAGCGCTCGCTCTGCGAAAGCGGACAAGGAAGTCGGCGATTACTTCGAAACGCCGAAAATAATGGTTATAGGCGCCGGAGGCGCGGGATGCAATTCAATCAACCGGTTGGGGCGCTCTGGAGTCAAGGGCGCAGAGTTAGTTGCAATCAACACTGACAAGAACCACCTGACCATGATTACCGAAAACGCGCGCAAGCTTTTGATAGGCGCTTCAATCACTCGCGGCTTGGGCGCAGGCGGGTATCCGGAAATCGGCGCGAAAGCCGCCGACGTTTCCCGCGACGCGCTGGAGAAAGTGATGGACCGCGCCGACTTGGTTTTCTTGACTTGCGGAATGGGCGGAGGAACCGGGACCGGCGCCGCGCCTGTAATCGCGGAATTGGCGCGCAAGCAAGGCGCGATCGTCATTTCGATAGTAACCTACCCGTTTGCTTTGGAACGCGCGCGTTTGGAAAAGGCGGACAAGGGAATCGAGACGCTCAAAGAGCAAGTGGATACGCTCATCGTAATAGACAACAACCGGCTCGTTGAGATAGTGCCCAATCTGCCCATCGACCAGGCGTTCAACGTCGCTGACGAGGTTATAGCAAGGGCGGTGCGCGGAATTACTGAAACGATCACCACCCCGTCTCTCATCAACCTGGATTTCGCGGACGTGCGCGCCGTAATGACGAACGGCGGCGTGAGCATGATTGCCGTAGGCGAGGCTAAAGGACCCAACCGCGTGGAAGACGTGGTGGAAAACACTCTGCACCACGCTTTGCTTGACGTCGATTATACTGGCGCGACCGGAGTGCTTTTGCACGTTACCGGAGGGCCCGACATGACTCTCGGCGAGTGCAACCAAATCGGGGAAATGCTTACCGAAAAAGTCGACCCCAACGCCACGGTCATATGGGGTGCGAGGATAGACCCGAGCATGGAAGGAAAGATTGAAGCTATTGCAATATTCACCGGAATCCAGTCTCCGTACGTGCTGGGCAAAAGCGTTCACGGCTCGGGCAGGGGAATGGCCGGCTCGAGGAAGAGCATAGAAAGCGAAGACATAGAATTCATCTAAAAGATTTCCCGATTTTTTTTTGAATCTAGACAGCGCCAGCTTTAACGTCCGAAAAAAAAGGTGTGGGTGGGATGGGGGTGGTGGGAATCCCCCCATCCCGAACTGTGAAGGTGGGTTGAACTGCGCCCCAGCGCATCAAAAAGATTTTTTGTTCATCTGCGCCTCGGCGGTTCAATCATCGCGATTTCCTATGCCTTGGGAAAGAAAACCACTTTCTTTCCTGCCTGTTTCTTGTCCAAAAGCCCTGCTTTGAACAAGTTGTTCAACCTGGCGCTTGCCCCGTTCGCGCCCTTGTAGTTGAACTTCCTCTGCACTTCCTCGGCAGTGCAAACGCCCTTCTTTCCTACGAACTTCAATATTTCCCCGTCCACTTCCGAGATGAAGCTCTTTCCTTCCTGCATAGAGGGTTGCGCTGACTGCATTTTCTGTTCTATTATGGATATCCTTTCTTCCAGTTCGATGATTTTGTCGAGCTTGGCGTTAATCTCCTTGAGCACGAGGTTGAACGAAGTCTTTTCTTCCGCTACTTTCGAAAGCATGCTTCCCAGGAAAATCGGATCTGAATACTTTCTCTTCATTTCGTTGAATTCTTCCGAAACCACTCGAAAGTCTTCCTCAGACGACATTTTCCAGCCCTTTTTCAAAACCTTTTTAAGCAACCTTCGCGTTGTCTATTTACTCGTGGGACGTGAGCGCATCACGATTCCAACGCGATTATGTCATGATGACATCATGACTATATAAAAAGCTTTCTATTCCGATTAACTTTGCACACAAATTCCCCTCTAAGAATAGATTTAATTGAAATTATGTGCAATCATCCGATTTTGTGTGCAACGATTCGTCCTGTGCCTTTTCAAAGTCGATTTTGAAGTTATTCCAATGGGATTCAAAAGTCAAAACCGTTAGGTTATGACACAAGACTTTGCACAAGGCCTCATTAGTCTGGGCTACTTCTTTCTTAGTCATTAGCTTAGTTCCAAACTTTCGCTTCAATGCACTAAACGTGCTTTCAACGTTGCTCCTGGCGTGGTAGCGTTTGTAAAAGTCTTCTTGATTCATTTTGAACCAGTGGTACATTTTAGTCCACGCTTTCGAACCCAAACTCTTTCCCGTAGCACTCGATTTGAAAGGAATTAACGGGGCGATTCCGCTGTCCCAAGCAGCTTGAACATTCTTTCGAGACGAATAACCCAAGTCTGCGCAAACCGCATCCACATTAAACCGCTTTTTCGTAATCCCCAACAACGTTGGAAATTGTGGTGAGTCGTGAGTATGGCCGTCAGTAACTGTAACTGCCGTGACGATGTGGGTTTTGACTCCACACATCAAGTGCACTTTAATCCAATCATGAAAACGCCTATCATCGTTAAAGCGGTAATCGAGCCAGCGAGAGTAAAAGGCGCTCGAAAGCCCTGAAGCATCAATAGCAAACGTGCTTTCAAAAGGCTTTAGCGGTAAAGCTGAAATCTCAATGAGCTTAGTGAAAACTGGAGTAAGTTCCGGCTCGTTCAAGAACTTCAGAACCGTGTTAAAATGCGGGACTTTCGACAAATACCCTCGGCGGTGAGCTAATTCTAAGTCGGAGGTAGCTCTGCGAGAAGATAGGCCTTCGTAGACTTTAGAAACACAGGAAAAAACCATTTCCGGTAAATTCGCCTGCGGACGGCCTTTTCCACCTCGCGGTTGCCACTCGATTTGCTGCGTCAAATCAGCCAGTAAGTCCAGAAACCAGAGCTTTTCCTCTGTTTGGGATTCGTTATACGCCTGCCATTTCTTGGCTTGAAGCTGGCGAGTTGCGAGACTAACCAGGGCATCAGTTGAACCTGGCCCACCTTGTAATATCCTGAGAATTTCATCATCTTTCGTCTGTCTCAACTCTTTACTACTAATATGTTATTATTAGTAACATATGCCCGTAAAGGTATTTAAGTGTTACTATTAATCAATTATTATGGGTAAAATTACGCTCGAAGGCTATAAGTGCGAGCGTTGCGGTCATGAATGGATAAACCGAAAAGAAGCAACACCAAGAGTATGCCCAAAGTGTCATTCGCCTTACTGGGATAAGCCAAGAACAAGGGGCGTTAAGCCCTTGTTTTCTGAGTTCAAAACGTCAATCCAGCAACTATTAGAAAGACATCCTGACGGCCTAACTTGGTCTGAAATCAAGGAAAAGTTAAACTTTCCTGAAAAACTGCCTAACAACAAGTGGGTAAGGCAGTTAGAACACGAAATTGGTTTGAAGCGGTTTAAAGTGGACAACTCGATAATCTGGACTTTAGAAAACAAGACGATTTTCACGATAGGCTATGAAGGGCTAAACATCGACCAGTTTATCGAAAAACTAAAAGAAAACGGCATAAAGCAATTAACGGACGTTAGGCAACTTGCTTTCAGCAGGAAAAACGGTTTTTCAAAAGGAATTTTAGAAGCTCGCTTGAAACAAGCGGGAATACGCTATAAACACTTTCCCTCTCTCGGTTCTCCAAAAGCCCTTCGGGATAAACTGCACGAGGATTGGGATTACACACATTTTTTTGGAGAATATCGGAAACACATTAATGATGAAGACGTCATAGCGGAAATCCAAGATTTAGGTGCGGTATCCAACATAAGAAAAACTGCGATAATGTGCTTCGAAAAAGACGTGGAAAAATGCCACCGAAGCATTATCAAAGAAAAGCTTGTTGAAAACGGTTTCAAGGTTGTCGATTTATGAACGAAAAGCTATTGGTTCTCGCTAAAGCCTATCCCGTAACCAGCAGCAAATACAAACATCTCGTTTGCATAGCGGGAATTACTGACGCTGGAGAGTTACGGCGCATTTACCCGGTAAGCTGGGAACATTTTTGGAATAACGGCTTTAAGAAAAAAAGCTGGATTGAATATGAAATAATAGGAAAAAAGCCTGAAGACAAGCGAATTGAAAGCATGAAAATAAAAGAAGACACTATCGCGTGCCTTCAAGAAGAAAGTTGGACTAAAATCAAACAACTCTTACAACCGCATATGACGACCTATTCAGAATTAGCTAAGAAAGTAAAAGACACAGATGTTTCTATTGGGATAGTAAAACCCAAGTTAATCGATTTTGTTAGGGAAAAACGCTCTGAAAACGTATTGGAAAAAATCAAGAAAGGAAAAGAACAAACTACGCTTGATTCTGATTTTGAGAAAGGAAGTTGAAGACCTAAATACCGATTGGGTTATGATTCATGCAACCATCCCGATTCCAAAAGAAATCTTGCATCCAAAACGGAAAAGCGTCTGGAAAGACGTGTTCTTCCTAATAAAAAGGGAAAATCTTTTGGATTTTCTCCATGAGAACAAGGGGGATAAACATTACACGCTCTTTTTTGACTTAGATGATGAAGGAACCGTTACAACTGCAAGTAGCTACGATAGAACTGATAAAACCACATATCTCTTTGAAAATCAGGTTGAAAAGCTGAGAAAAGAAATAGGGTAGGTAAGTTTATGGCAAAAACTGATGATGAACGTCTTACTGACGTTTTACGTGAGCTTGACAAGAATAAGTTTGCTCGAATGGTGGCTGACCGCTGGTACGACCTATCTAAGCAGAATGCCAAAATGACCACTATAATCGTGTTTGCAGTGTTGGCAACCGTGCTTATACTCAACTGGCAAGAAAAGTTGACAATGGAAACAAACGGATGGGTTATTGCCTCACTTATTGGCTACCTATTCGGAAGAGGCCAAAAATAAGACTTTTGAGAGATTTTCAGGCCTTCCACTGGATTCTTTCGTCGTTTGTCGTATTTGTGTGCAGTAAGCCCATTTTAAGTGCAAAAGTCAATTTATGTTCAAAGCATATTCCGATAATCGTTTTTTTTAGTCCTGTTCTCGATTCTTTTTTATTCCCGCAACCACTTAAGAACCCATGGATTTCAAGCAGCATTTGCTTTCGTTGCGCAACGCTTTCGAAAAGGGCAACATTCCCGAGCTTAAAAGGTTGAGCGAAGAGTTTGCAGGCGACGCTTTCATCCACTATGAGAAGGAAAACGTTCGGTTGAGCATAGTGGCATATTGCTGCGCCAAGTTTTTGGAAAAGCCTTACATTCTAGCCGACCCCTCTTGGGCTTCGTTCAGGAAAAGCTTGATCGCGGTTTTGGACAAATCCCTGCAAGACTGGAGCTCGGGAAAACAGGAACAGGCTTTCGACCGCCTGGGAAAAAGCCTTTCTCTCATCGAAGGACTGGGAGCTGACTTGGGCCGTTTCGTTTTCGGGATAATCGAAAAGGCGAAGCTCAAGGCGGGCGCGGAGATTTACGCGCGCGGTGCTTCGCTCGGAACCGCGGCGGAACTCAGCGGCGCTGACAAGAAAGAGCTTTCCTCGTACATTTCGGCGACCAAAATGCCCGAAAAGTACGTTACCAAGAGCGTCGCGCAAAGAATGCAAGACGCGAAAAAAATATTCTCGTGATTTCCAATGCGCAAAACCCTTGTCTGCGACAGCAGCAGCCTGATTTCCCTAGCGGAAACCTGCACTCTCGGAGTTCTTTCATTTCTGCAAGACAAGTTCGGCGTTGATTTCGTAATCCCCCCGGCGGTGCAGGCGGAAATAGTTGAAAGGCCCAGGAAAGTCGGAAGGTATTCCTATTCCGCAGCGCGAATAAACCACTTGCTCAACCAAGGCACGGTGCGCGTAGCCTCAAACGCCTCGGTTTATTCCGACGCCGAAAAAATAATGGATGCAGCGAATTCGCTTTTCTACGCCGAAAAGCCGTTGAAAATAATCCAGCAAGGCGAGGCGCAATGCCTTGCTCTGCTTTCGCCGTTGCAGGCGAAGGCGTTGCTCATCGACGAAAAAACTACGCGCCTGCTCATAGAAGACGCGAAAAAACTTTTTTTCCTCATGCAAGCGGAGCACGGGGAAACGAAGACGAACGAAAAAACCTTAAGCTATTTTCAAAAACGCTTCGCGTTTCCAGCCATGCGCTCGACTGAACTCGTTGCTTTCGCAGCGCAAAACGGGTTTTTCGAGTCCTACGCGCCGGACGAAAACGAGGTTTTCCACTCTTCCATATACGCGTTACGCTACGCCGGTTGTTCCATATCGCAAAAGGAGATAGACGACTACCAGAAAATCAAGGTTTGAGCATTGTTTAAGAACGTGTAGCCTGCAAATTCTTTTTCGGAACTTTAGCTTGGCTGCGAGTGTTCAGCACGAGCTTTCTCAAGTTGGGCTCGTAGATCAGCGGTAGATCGCATCGTTCGCAACGATGAGGCCGCGGGTTCAAATCCCGCCGAGTCCACTAACCTTTCTTTCTTTTTTGCGAAAAAGAAAGAAACGTTAACGAAAGAAAGAAAAATTAAGTTAAAGAAAGAAAAGAAAAATCAAGTAACGAAACGCGGATGAAAGAGCGGGGTTTGGTCGTGGGGGGATGAAGAACGTTTTCGTAATCGCAAACTTCGTGATTGCCGCGGTTTTCCTGGCTTTGCTCCTTTACTCTTTCGACTTCAACTCCCTGCTTTCGCAGTTGTCCTCTTCAAACCCGTACTACCTGCTTGCGGCAATAGTCTCGTACCTTGCGGCGCACGTTTTGCAAGGCATGAGGTACAAGATGCTTTTGCCTTCCTTCGCCTTCCTTTCGGTGTTTTCTTCCCACATGAAAGCAATGCTGGCTAGCGACGCGACTCCTGGCAGAATCGGATATTCTTTCTTCATTTTCGACATGCGCAAGAAAGGCTTGAAAGGCGGGAGGGCCGCGAAAGTTTTGGGCGTTTCGCTCGCCTCCGACTTCGTAGTGCGCGGGCTGCTCGCGCTGGCAGCTGTTTTCCTCTTTTCGCAAGACTTCGGGCAGGTGGGCTTGCTAGTGTTGGGAGCTTCAGCAATCGCGATGGCTTTGCTTTTCTACCGCATCGACTTTTTCGCCGAAGCCATTTCCAAACTGCCTTTCTACGGGAAAAAGCTTGAAGGCGCTTATGACGCGGTTTTCAAGCAGAAAACTTCCTTGGCGCAATTGCTTTCTTCCATAGGCTTGAGTGCAATAGGCGCGGTTTTGAGGGGCTTGGAGTGGCTTTTCGTGCTGAACGCGGTAGGCCTGAACGCGGGGATAGCAGAACTGGTAGTGACAAGCGCTTTGCTAACCGCACTGTCGTTCGTTCCACTGTCGATTTCCGGATTCGGGCTGCAGGAAGGAGGTGGAATACTGCTTTTCACTGCATTTCTGGCTTTCACCGTTCCGCAAGCGGCGGGCGCAATGCTGTTGATTCGTTTTGTTGATTTGCTTGCAGACTCGGCAGTAGGCGGGTGGTTTTTCGTTCGGAAAAACGCGGCGAAGAAAAGCGTGAAAGTCAAACGCTGATTTTTTCTTTCTTCCCTTCTTTCGCAGACTTTTGCCCCGCTTGCGCAGCTGCGACGGCATAAAGCGCTTCGCGCCCGGAAATCATAGGCTTTGCCTTGCCTTCCACACAGTCCAAAAAGTGGTTCGCCTCGACGCGCAGAGGCTCGTCTTTCACGAAATACGGCTTTACTTCCGTCCCCCTTCCCACGCGCAAGACTATTTCGTCGAAAGAACTGAATTTAGTGTCGAGGTTGTCCGACATGAAAATCGTCAGGTCCTGCGTGATGTAGTCGAGCTTCGCCGCGCCTTTCGTTCCGAGTAAAATCAAGTCGCGGTTTTTGATTGGCGTGACGCGATTCGCTTCGACCGTCGCAGTGAACCCGTCGAACTCGAACAACGCGCTGCACAAGTCGTTGCTTTTAGCGTCGACGATTTTCCTTTCGATTGCGGAAACTTCCTTCGGCGGCTTGCCGTACAGGAAGGAAATAACGTCGATGTCGTGCACCGCCTGGTCGAGGAACGAGTCTCCGACGTCGCGCTGCGTAGGCACGCCGAAGCGGTGGGCGGACGCGTAAAACAATTCGCCTATCAAATGCAAGTTGCGTTTCAACGCCTGAACCGCGGGGTTGAAGCGTTCTATGTGCCCCGCCAGCAAAAGCGCGTTCTGCCTTTCTGCCTTTTCAACCAGCTTCTTGCCTTCATCCAAGCTTTCAGTAATGGGTTTTTCGACGAGCAAAGGAATTTTCGCGTCCAAAACCTTCAAGGCTATCTCGTAATGGTATTTGGTTGGAACCGCCACAACCGCGCAGTCGGGTTTTTCCGCCAGCGCTTTCCCCAAGTCGGAAAACGCCCTTGTTTTCTGGACTTTCCTCACGCTTTCCAACGACTCTGGCAAAGTGTCGTACACTATAACTTGGTCTACCCTGTGGTTTTCGCTGTACACGCGAACGTGGTTGCGCCCCATGGCGCCGTTGCCAATCACCAAAACCTTCATTTCCCCTTTCGTCCTCTCATCTTAAAAACTCCTTGATTTTAGCAGCGATAAACTTCAAGTTTTCTTCGGAAACGCCCGGATGGATTGGCAGGGATAGCACTTGCCCGCTTAATTCAGCCGCAACTTTATTGTCAACGCCTTGCGAGTATTGCTTGAACGTTTCCAGCCCGCTCAAAGGCGTGGGGTAGTATACCGCGCTGCCCACTTGGCTTTTGGCGAGAAACTCTTTCAGCGCGTCGCGCTTTCCGCCTTTCACGCGTATGGTGTACTGGTTGTAAACGTGCTTTGCGTTCGCGTGCTCGAAAGGCGTTTCCACGCCTTCAACTCCTTGCAAAAGCTCGTTCATCACTCTCGCGTTTGCCCTGCGCTTTTCAGTAATCGCGTCGAGTTTTTTCAGCTGTTCTATTCCGATCGCCGCGCTCACCGCGTTCAAGCGAAAGTTGTAGCCCAAATGCACATAATCGTAGGGCTTGCGCTGTCCGATGTTTCGCCAAAGCCTGCATTCTTCCGCGATTGCCGGGTCGTCCGTGAGCACCGCCCCCCCTTCGCAAGTCGTAATGTTTTTCGTAGGATAAAAAGAAAGAACCGCACAATGGTCCCCGAAATTCCTGTTACCATTCCACTCGGTTCCGATCGCCTGGGCGTTGTCGCTAATTATCTTCAAAGAGAATTTTTCTGCAACCTCCTTTACTTCGTCTACTGCATACGCTTGTCCGTACAGTGAAACGGGAATGATTGCTTTAACGTTCTTGTTTTTCTTGGCAACCTCGTTCAAGCTTCGCGCGTCGATGTTGAACGTTTTGGAATCAACGTCCGCAAACAACGGCGTTGCGTTGAGATAACGCGCCGTGTTGGCGGTGGCAATGAACGTAAAGTCGGGGGTGATGATGCAGTCGCCTTGCTTTATTCCCAAAGCGGCTGCCGCCACGTGCAACGCGGCGGTTCCGCTGTTGACTGCAATCGCGTGCTTGTAATTGCAATACTCGGCGAGTTTCTTTTCGAATTCTTCGACGAGCGGCCCCCCAGTGAGCATTCCGCTTTCCAACGCGCGTTTCGCCGCTTCGATTTCTTCGCTTGAGACGAGAGGTTTTGCGATTGAAATCATTTTCATTGCCTCAAACTTTCAGCCCTTGCTTGTTCACTTTCCCTGTCGCGCGCGCGGGGTTTCCGTAAGCCAGGGTGAAGTCAGGAATGTCTTTCGTCACTACGCTTCCCGAGCCTATCATCGCCCACTCGCCGACCGTAACGCCCGGAAGGACTATGGTTCCGGCGCCGAGCGCGGCGCCTTTTTTAATCAAAACTTTTTCAACTTTCCAGTCGCTCGCGCTTTTCAAACTCAAGTCTGGATTCACAGCGCGCGGATGCTTGTCGTTAGTAATGATGCAGTGTGGACCGAGAAAAACTCCGTCTTCAATTTCCGCACCGTGATAAACGCTGCAATTATTTTGAATCTTGCAATTTTTTCCGATTTTAACTCCGAAGTCTATGTACGCGTTCTTTCCCACTATGCAGTTTTCGCCTATTTCCGCGTCTTCGCGCACTTGCGCGTAATTCCATATTTTCGCGCCCTTTCCGATTTTCGCCTTGGGAGACACTTCGGCTGTAGAATGCACGAAAAATTCAGCCATTACAAATCACTCTCTCACGCTTTCGTTGAACCAAGCGAACGTTTTTTCCAGTCCCTCGCGCAAACTCGTTTTCGGCTTCCACCCCAGCGCCTTGATTTTCGAATTGTCCGCAAGGCGGCGTGAAATGCGGTCCCAAGCCCTGCGTTCTGTTTTTTGAACGTTGCCCGCGTTGCCGGCGATTTCGTTTATTTCTCTGGCGAGTTCGATGATTTTGGTTTCCCTGCCGCTTCCAACGTTGTAAACCTCGCCAGTCTCTCCCTTTTCAGCCACCAGGATTGTCGCTTCTACCGCGTCTTCAACGAACGTGAAATCGCGCGTTTCGTCTCCGGTGCCGGTAATCACCAGCGGTTTTTTCTGCCTCGCCAGCGCGAAAAATTTCGGGATTACGTTGCGGTAGGGCCCGGGGTATTCGTTAGGCCCGAAAACGTTGAAGTAACGCACGCTGACAGCATCGAGCTTGTGGTAGTCTGCGAAAAACTTTGCGTACTCTTCGCCCAAAAGCTTGGTGATTGCGTAAGGAGTTTCCGGCTTGGGTTTGAAGTCCTCTTTCATTGCTTCGTCGGTGGAGCCGTAAACGCACGACGAAGAGGAGTAAACGAATTTCTTTGTTCCGAATTCTTTCGCCAACTGCAGGAGTTTCAGGGTGGCTACGCCGTTGACTTCCAAATCCAAAACGGGGTCGTCCACGCTTTTTTGGTTGGCGAAGCTCGCCGCAAGGTGAAAGACGTAATTGAACTTGTGTTTTTCGAACAAAGTGCGCATGAATTTTTCGTTGCGAATGTCGTTCTTGAAAAATGCGACGGGAAGCGAGCGAATGTTTTCCTTGAACCCCTCGCTCAAATCGTCCACTATGTAAACCGTGTTTTTTTCTGACAACGCTTTCGCTAGGTTGGAGCCTATGAATCCCGCCCCGCCAGTCACCAAAATCCTTTGTCCGGAAACCAACCCAATCACGATTTGAATTGCAAAAACTATAAACCCTTTTGTAAAACCCCGCAGATTCTTTCGGCGGCTTTGCCGTCCCACTTTTCGGGAATCCTCCCCTTCTTTCCTCTTCCGGCGTAAAGCTTTTCCAACTCGCTTTTCAGAAGCTTCGCGTCCAAACCCACTATGGTGTTCGTCCCTTCCGAAACCGTTACCGGCCTTTCGGTGCTACGCCTTGCGGTAAAGCAAGGAACGCCTAGCACGGTCGTCTCCTCCTGTATTCCGCCGGAGTCCGTCAAGACGAACTTCGCTTTCGCCTCCAAGTTCAAAAACTCGAGATAGCCGAGCGGTTCGGCAAGAACGACTCCTTTTTCCGAAAGCTTTTCGTTCAAACCCGTTTGTTCGAGCTTGCTTTTAGTACGCGGGTGCACCGGGAAAACGATTTTAGTGAAGGAAGATGCAGTCGAAACCATTTTGACAACCTTC
The DNA here is from genome assembly GCA_038884755.1 of Candidatus Norongarragalinales archaeon. Taxonomy (GTDB): domain Archaea; phylum Micrarchaeota; class Micrarchaeia; order Norongarragalinales; family Norongarragalinaceae; genus UBA10210. The sequence goes on along the minus strand of JAWABJ010000001.1, from coordinate 469,044 downwards.
CCGAGCGATTTCGCGTCGTCCACGTTTTCCGGCCTATGGAGGGTTACGAGAGCGAATTCTCCTTTCTCCAATCCGAACTTCTTTTCGCTCTCGTTTTTTTCAGCTTGTCTTTCGAAAATCCTCAGCGAATCTATCATGGTATTGCCGACGAAGTGGATTCCTTCAGTAATGCCTTCGTTCTTCAAGTTTTCGTCAGCGTCTTTCGAAGTAGTGAACAAAAACTTTGACATTTTGTCTGTCAAAATCCTGTTTATTTCTTCAGGCATGCGCCAGTCGTTGCTGCGCAACCCCGCTTCCACGTGAGCGACTGCATGGCGTTCTTTCACGGCGACGAGCGCGCATGCGAGGGTGGAATTCACGTCGCCCACCACCAGCACCAAATCCGGCTTTTCTTCCAGCAAAACTTTTTCGAAACCCAGCATTATGTTGGCCGTCTGCGCCGCGTGCGAAGCCGAGCCTACGCCGAGAAAATGGTCGGGCTCGGGAATTCCGAGCTGCTCGAAAAAAACCTTGTTCATTTCAAAATCGTAATGCTGTCCCGTGTGCACGAGCACCGGGTTGAAGAAAGACTGGCGTTTTTGCATTTCGCGCATTATTGGCGCGATTTTCATAAAGTTCGGCCTTGCGCCGACGACATTCAAAACTTTGAAGGCCATGAGAAAAAACCTGGAATGCAAGAGAGGGATTCGAGGAGGCGCCGTGCAAAGGAGGGGGTCTCACTTTCACAAGGCGCTCTCCTGTCTTCCCACCACAGAGGGGTTACGTTTTATACTCTAGATACGCATAAGCCACGCTGTAAACCAAGCTCATGATTCCGAGCAGTACTGCAAGCACTCCGTTTGCGCTGGTCGGCCGGCCGGTGTAAGCGAGGAAAGCTAGTATTATTATTATCAGCACGAGGCTCGCGAGGAGTGTGAAGCGCGCTGCCTTGCCTGCCATGAGTTGCGTCCGCTCGTCGCTCTTTATTTCGTCCCTGGAAATCCACTCGCGGTAGGCGAAAAACCCGCCTGCAGTCAACAGCCCGAAGAAAACCACTAGAAACTCCAAATTGCCTATGGAATAGCGGTTGACGTAGGAAAAGTAAAGCAAGAGCGTGAAAGCCAAGCTCAAAACCACGTTTTTCATTCTCATTCCACCACCCCCCCGTCAGTTGAACAAATCTTCTATCTTGCATCCGAAGATTTTAGAAAGCTTGAAGGCGAGTTCGAGCGAAGGGTTGTATTTCTCGTTCTCTATTGCAATGATGGTTTGGCGGGTTACGTGAACTTTTTTCGCCAAATCATCCTGCGTGAGATTCTGCCTTGCCCGATACTCTCTCAAGCGATTCTTCATGTAAAGTAGTATTTACATTAAGTATATAAAGCTTTACATTTTGTATAGTTATGCTTACTGGCACTTTTTGCCTCGTAGCGTTGTTTTTGTTGTGCAGGGTGGTTTGGTGAAAGTTGTAGTGACTGGTGGCGCAGGGTTCATAGGAAGCCACTTGAGCGAAGCTTTGGCGAAGCAGGGCAACGACGTTTGGGTTTTGGACGACTTGAGCGTGGGCGGGCAGAATCTCGACGTGCTGCGAGCCTCGGGAGCGGAATTCGTGAAAGGCGACGTTCGAAACCTTTCGCTCGTTGAAAAAGTTTTTGAGGGCGCAGATGCGGTGTTTCATTTGGCTGCCATGAACCGGGCAATGCGAAGCATCAAAGACCCGCTTGAAGCGAATGAGGTGAACGTCACCGGCACTCTGAACGTGCTTGAAGCGTGCCGCAAGAACGGCGTGAAGCGCATGATATTCGCTTCTTCATCCAGCGTTTACGGAGGAGGAAGCGAGAAAAACAGGGAAGAGCAGGCGCTGCATCCTTTGCACCCTTATGGCGTTGGAAAACTTGCGGGCGAAGAGTATTGCCGAGTTTACAATTCGCTTTACGGGGTGGAAACGGTTTCACTGCGCTACGTGAGCGTTTACGGGCCTAGGCAGCGTTCCGACATTCCTTACGCCGCAGTAATTCCTAAATTCGTGGGCGCAGTGCTTTCAGGAAAGCCCTTGCAAGTTTTCGGAAGCGGAAAGCAAAAAAGACAGTTCACTTTCGTGAAGGACACTGTCGAGGGAACGATTGCCGCCTGGAAGAGCAAAAAAGCTGCGGGCGAGATTTTCAACATCGCTTACGCTAAAGAATCGAGCGTGCTTGAAATCGCGCGTGCGTTGGAAAAAATAACGGGGAAAACGGCGGTTGTAGTGCATTCCGAACCCATTCCCGGCGACCCTCTGAGAAACGCGATAGACGTTTCCAAGGCAAAAAAAATTCTCGGCTTTTCCGCATCCCGCTCGCTGGAAGAAGGGTTGAAGGAAACAGTGAATTCTTTCAGGAAATGAACATTGCGGAAAAAGGTGTAAACATGGTTTTGCTTGAAGAAAAAATAAAGTCGAAAAAAGCGGTCGTCTGCATTGTTGGAGTAGGGTACGTGGGCTTGCCTAACGCAGTCCTCTTTGCTGAAAAAGGTTTCGGCGTCATAGCCGCAGACGTAAGCCCGCGCATCGTCGATTTGACGAACGCTGGAAAAAGCCACATTAACGACCCGATTTTGAACGAGAGCGTGCCGCGCGTTTTCGCAACCGGCAGGCTCAAGGCGACTCTGGACGCGGCGCAAGCGGCGAAGGAAAGCGACGTGATAATCATTTCGGTTCCCACTCCTGCGGAAGGGGGCGAGCCGGACTTGACTTTCGTGAAAAACGCGTGCGCGAGCGTGGCGAAAGGACTGCGCAAGGACTCGCTGGTAGTGATAGAAAGTACGGTCTATCCTGGCGCGTGCCGAACCGTAGTCAAGCCTTTGCTCGAGAAGGAAAGCGGGCTCGCGTGCGGTAAAGACTTTTTCCTCGCGCACTGTCCCGAACGCTTGAATCCCGGCGACAACGAGCACAACGTAATGGTGACGCCGCGCGTGGTGGGCGGAGTGGACGCGCAAAGCGGACGCGTGGCAAAAGCGTTGTACGAAAGCGTTGTCGACGCTCGAATAGTCTTGGTTTCCAACGCTGATACCGCCGAGCTTTCAAAGCTAGTTGAAAACACGCAGCGCGACGTGAACATAGCTTACATAAACGAAATAGCGTTGATTTGCGAGAAGACCGGAATAGACGTCAAGGAAATCCTCGAAGCGTGTTCTTCCAAATGGAATTTTTACAAGGCAAAACCTTCGGCAGGCGTAGGCGGACACTGCCTTCCAAACAACCCTTACTACATCCTAAAAGCCTCGCAGGAAAACGGATTCTACCCCACGCTCATAATGACCGCGCGCAGGCTCAACGACTCCATGCCTTTGCACACCGTCGATTTAGTTGAAACCGCGCTGGGCGACGCAGGGAAAACCTTGCGCGGAAGCTCGGTTGCTGTAATGGGCGTCGCTTACAAGGAAAACGTGGACGACGTGAGGCAAGCTCCCTCGAGGGCAATAATACCCGAGCTTTTGAAGCGCGGAGCTCGGGTAAGCATATGCGACCCGTACGTGAACGAGGTTAACCTAGCTAAAGTTCACGACTCGGCGGTTTCGATTCGGGAAGCGTTGAACGCTGACTGCGTCCTTTTCCTTGTCGCGCACGAAGAGTTCAAAAAAATCAAGCCCTCGCAAATAAGCTCGAGCGCGATAGTCGACGCGGCGTTCTTGTTCGACCGCAACGACTTCAAAGGAAAAGCGTACAAGCGAGTTGGAATGGACAAAAACCTGGAGTAATCGGGAAAGTGGGAAAAATGAACGTTTTGGTTTTCGCCGCAGGGAAATACTCTAGCCTCGACGGTTCGGCTGTCAGGTTCAAAAGCCTGACTCGCGGTAAAGCAAACGTGGTTTGGATAGACGGACCGGAGCAAAAGGTTTACAAGACCGAAAACCTCGACAGGCGAATTCCGAAAAACGTTTCGGTCGTGGGCGGAATAGCAGCAGCGAAAAACCCCGCCTCCGAACTGGTGAACAGGGAAAAGCACTTTTTGAAGCACGCGTCGCGCTACGCGGACTGGGCAGACGTTGCGGTTTTCTATTCTCCGTGGGGCTGCAAGCTAGCGCGTCGCGAACTGAAAAAACATGGAGTGCCGCTGGTTTTCGACTACATCGATTTGATTCACGCCTTCCGCTCCAACCCTCTCGAGCGGATTGCTTCGAGACTGTCGGTGCTCGACGCGATGAAAACCAGCGATTTGATCGTCTCTACTGCATTCGAATTGTTTGAAGACGCGGGAAGGCACAACAAGAACGTTGTGCTAATCCCGAACGGTGCTGACGTGAAAAAAATCTCGGGTGAAAAACCCGTCCCCCTCAAGCGCGGGAAAGTGAAAACTCCCGCGGTGGGTTTCGTGGGCGGGTTCGGAAAATGGGTGGACTTCGACTCGGTGTTGGGCGCGGCGAAAGAAATGAAGGGCGTGCATTTCTATTTCATCGGAGACGGACTGCAGAGGAAAAAACTGGAGGATGCTTCTAAAAAAATGAAGAATGTTTTCGTTTCCCACCAGTTCGTTCCCCAACCGCAGTCTTTCCAGTGGATGGCTTCCATGAACGCATGCATCATTCCCTTCTACAAGAACGAGCTTACCGACGCTGTATGCCCGATAAAGCTATTCGAATATTGGGCTTTGCGCAAGCCCGTAGTGTCTTCTCGCATTGCCGAAGTGGAAACGATTGCAGGCAACTGCGTGCTTTACGCTTCCAGCGCAAGTGAATACGCTAATGCTGTTGAAAAGCTGTTGTGCGACGGACGCCTTTCGTCCAAGCTAGGCGCTTGCGGGTTCGCGAAAGCAAAAAATTACGATTGGAACAAGCTTTCAACACGTTTCCTAAAAACCCTGGAGAGTGTCGCAAGATGAAAAGGTTTTTTCGCAAGGCTGTTGAAATGGCGAGCCCGCTGTTGTACGAAAAATTTTTCTTGGGCAGCCGCGGCGTTTCTTGGGCCGGCCGCAAATGCGCGGTTTCCATAACCTTCGACGTCGAGTATGCGAAAGACGCGAAGGCGTTGCGCGAAACTGCAGAGCTGCTTGACTCGTTTTCAATCAAAGGCTCTTTCGCTTGCATAGGCAAGCTCGTCGAGCAGTTCCCGCGAGAGCACGCGCTGCTGGCGGACGAAGAGCACGAGATAGTCAACCACACTTACTCGCACCCCAACCATGACGTTTTGAATCCCCGCGAGTTTTTCAACGCCCTTCCCGCGCAAAAGCAGGAGTTTGAAATCGCGGAGTTCGAAAAAACCAGCAGAAAGTTTTTGGGCGTTGCGCCGGTGGGCTTCCGCGCTCCGCACTTCGGCGATTTGAACGTGCGAGGGGCTTACGAAATCCTGGAAAAGCGCGGCTACCTCTACTCTTCCTCGACTGTGCTCACGAAAACCAAGAACAAAGGCCTGCCCTTCAGCCCTTCGAGAAAGAATTTCCTGAAGCCCGCTTACGGCGAAAGCGCTTTCAAAATAATCGAACTACCTGTGATGACTTGCCCAAAGCACTTTTACTCTGTTTTCGATTCGTTCCACTGCTTCCGCACCGTTCCTCCAGCCCACGTGGAAAAAGGCGAGTTTTTCAACTTGTTCGAACAAAGCTTCAACATTGCTTTCAGGAAAGGCATTCACGCTAACTACTACTTCGACCCGAGAGACGTCGTAGGAAACAAGGATTTTGCGCGGAGTTTGGAATTTCTCAAGGGGAAAGACGCGTGGATTGCGACCAACTCTGCGGTTGCAGAATTTACGGGCGGTTTGAAATGAAAACTGGACTAAACATCGGAGTGATAGGCGCAGGGTACGTTGGTTTGATTACTGGCGTATGTCTCGCTTCAAAAGGGTTTAAAGTAACGTGTTGGGACAACGACGAAAGGAAAATCTCGCTCATAAACCAAGGCAAAACTCCAATTTTCGAGAAGGGTCTGGAGCCTTTGCTTTCGAAAACAGTCGGGAAAACTTTTTTCGCCGAAAGCGTTTCTCTAACGCCTGCCAAGCTGCGCGATTTCGACGTTGTTTTCGTGTGCGTAGGCACGCCCAGCGCTCTGGACGGGTCCGTGGATTTGACTCAAGTTTTTTCCGCTTCGAAACTGCTGGCCCAAGGGCTGAAGGAAAGAAAAGAAAAACGCGTTTTGATAACAGTGAAAAGCACGGTTGTGCCCGGAAGCACTGAAAAAGTAAAGGATTTCCTGGAAAAGGAAACCGGGCTTAAGGCAGGTGAGGATTTCGGGATTGCCATGAGCCCCGAGTTTTTGAGGGAAGGGCTTGGGGTTGAAGACTTTTTCCACCCCGACCGACTGGTTTTCGGCGTGGAAAGCGACGAGGATTATTCAACCTTGTCGAACGCCTTCGCTTTTGCCGAATGCCCCAAGATCAAGACCGACTTGAAGACTGCCGAAATGATAAAATACGCTTCCAACGCGTTTCTCGCCACGAAAATCTCGTTCGTGAACGAGCTTGGCAACTTGTGCAAAAAACTGGGCATAGACTCTTACGAAGTTGCCGCGGGAATGGGGCTTGACTCGAGAATCGGCGGGAAATTTCTCGAGTCGGGCGTGGGCTTCGGCGGAAGCTGCTTCCCGAAAGACGTGAAGGCGCTCGTGGCGAAGTTCAAGGAGGAAAACGTAAGCCCCGCGCTCTTGGAAAAAACGCTCGAAGTGAACGAAAGGCAGCCGCTGCTGCTGGTGGAAATGGCGAAGGAAAAGGAAGGTGGGCTGAAAGGAAAGAAAGTCGGCGTGCTGGGCTTGGCTTTCAAGCAGAATACGGACGACATGCGCGAAAGCAGGGCGGTTCCCGCCGTCAACGCGTTGCTGAATGAAGGCGCCCGCGTCATCGCTTTCGACCCCAAGGCAATGGAAAACGCGAAAAAAATTTTCGGGAGCAGTATAGAGTACGCCGAAAACGCGAGGGAAGCCGTGGAAAAAAGCGATTTCGTTTTCGTGCTTACCGCCTGGGACGAGTTCAAGAAAAAAGCGTTGTACGGCAACAAGCGCGTGTACGCCGGACGCAGGATTTTCGAAGAAAAATCCTCGAAAAATTACGAAGGAATTTGCTGGTAAAAAAGGTGTTTGCGATGGATAAAGTGAAGAAAGCAGTTTTGCCTGCTGCAGGACTCGGCACTAGGTTCTTGCCCCTCACCAAAGCCCAGCCCAAGGAAATGCTCCCGTTTTTGGACAAGCCCGTAATCCAGTACGTCGTCGAAGAAGCCGTCGCATCCGGCCTGAAGGACATCATTATAGTGACGGGAAGGGCGAAGAGGGCGATTGAAGACCATTTCGACAAGTCTTTCGAGCTCGAGCACTACGTGAAAAGCAAGTCCATCCGCGAGGGCGAGAAAAAGCTTTTGGACGAGCTTGACGAGCTTACGTCGAACGCCAACATTTACTACGTGCGGCAGAAAGAACCGCTGGGTTTGGGGCACGCGATTGCGTGCGCGGCCGACCACGTTGACGGAGAGCCTTTCGCGGTAATGCTCGCCGACGACGTTTTCTCTTCCCACAAAAAACCCGTTATGCGGCAAATAATGGAAAAATTCGAGCGCCACGGCGCGAGCATGCTTTCCGTACAAGAGATAGAAAAAGAAAGCGTTTCGCGCTACGGGATAATCGACGCCGTTCCTTTCGAAGACGTGTACAAAATCCGGAGGATAGTGGAAAAGCCTTCGGTTTCGCAAGCACCTTCGCGCTTCGCGACCTTCGGGCGGTATGTTTTCACTCCCGAACTCATGAGCATTCTCGAAGAATGCCCGCCCGGAAAAAACGGGGAAATACAGCTTGCGGACGGCATTCAAGCGCTTTTGCAAAAGCAAAGCGTTTACGGCACGCTTTTCGAAGGCGTGCGTTACGACGGCGGAGACAAGCTCGGCTGGCTGGAGTCCAACATACTCCTGGCGCTCGAGAGGCCAGAGCTCGCGCCGCAGTTGAGAGAGTTTTTGAAGAAAATACGGTAAAATCCGCGCGCGTGGTGTTTTGTGTGATTAGGACCGTTTTGCTTGAAGCTTCCGACGAAAAAGCCAAGAGTGATTTCGAAACGCTGGCTAAAGCCGCGGGGTTCGACGACGAGAGGATAAGCGAGTTTGAAGGCGAAATTGCTTCGCACGAAGCTTTCGCCACCCTCGCTTACTGCAAGGAAACAGATGCCGGAGAGGAAAAGCCCGTCGCGTTCTACGTTTCAAGGCGCGTGGACAAGATGCCTAAAGAAAAGATTGACGAACGGTTCAAGAAAAGGATGGACGCGGCCAGGCGCTGGGTTGAAGAATTGAAGGGAAAGAGCGACAAAGAGCTTGCGCGCGAGATTGCGGACAGCGGCAATTCGTTCGTTTTGGAAGAATACAGGGGAAAGGGCATAGGGCGAGAGCTTTACGCGGCCCACGAGCGTGACGCGAAAAAACTCGGGTATTCCTTCAAGTTCGAGGCGGCGCGCGCGCCCGACGAGGAAGGCGACGCGCAGAGGATACTCTTGAAAACTGGATATCTGAACTTGGGCGAATTGGGTTATTCAGGAAGAAGATACAACAAGCCTTTGTACGGCTTTATCAAAAAACTTTGAGGTGGATTTGAAAATGGGTATTCCGTTGAGTAGGATGTTCGTCGACGAAGAAATGCGGAAGATTGCGATAGACGTGTTGAACAGCCACAAGTTCATCAAAGGCGGGAATTTGGACGCGCTGGAAAAGGATTTTGCCGCGTTTTGCGGCGCGAAGCACGGCGTTGGCGTGAGTTCGGGAACGACCGCCCTCTACACCGCTTTCTGGGCGCTGGGGGTTGGGCAGGGAGACGAAATAATCGCGCCTTCACACTCTTTCATCGCGACTGTAAACCCCGCGGTTTTGCTGGGTGCAAAGCCCGTTTTCGTAGAAATCGACGAAAAAACTTTCAACATCGACGCGAAAGCGATTGAAAAGAAAATCACGAAAAAAACCAAGGCGATAGTCCCCGTGCACTTGTACGGCCAGCCTGCAGACATGGACGAGATAACGGAAATAGCTGAAAAGCGCGGGATTGCCGTGATAGAAGACGCGTGCCAGGCGCACGATTCGGAATACAAAGGAAAGCGCGTGGGAAGCTTGGGGCGAATAGCTTGCTTCAGCTTTTTTCCCAGCAAAAACATGACTGTATGCGGAGACGGGGGAATGATTACGACCAACGACGCAGAGCTTGCGGAAAAAATGGCGATGTTCCGCGACCAAGGCAGGAAAGACAAGTACACGCACGAAATGGTGGGAATGAACTTCAGGCTCAGCGAATTGCACGCTGCTTTGGGGCGCGTGCAATTGAAACACTTGCCGGAATGGACGCAAAAGAGGCGGAAGCACGCCGCCCTCTACAAGCAGCTCATCAACCCGGGCAAGGCGACACTTCCCTTCGAATCGCAAGACTCGAAGCACGTTTTCCACATGTTCGTAATTCGAGTTAAAAACCGCGAGAAGCTTGCGAGAGACTTGAAGTCTCAAGGGATAGACACAGGCGTGCATTATCCGATTCCCATCCACCTGCAGCCCGCGATGAAGGAATTTTACTCGGAAAGCCTGCCGGTGACTGAAAAAATTGCGAAGGAAATCCTTTCCATCCCCATGTCCCCGCTTCTCACTGAAGACGAAGTCCGTTTCGTGAGCGAAAAAATAAACGCGCTCGCTTGAAAAAGAAAAAAAGGGTGTTTTGAAATGAAAATTGCGGTAGTTGGCGTGGGCGCTTGGGGAAAAAACCACGCGAAAACGCTGGGCGTGCTGAAAAAAGAAGGGCTGGTGGACGCGGTTGCGGTCTGCGACTCTTCCAGGGAACGCGCGGAAGCAGTTGCGGCGGAATTCGGATGCGCCACTGCAAGCTTGGAGGAAGTCAAAAGCGGCGATTTCGATGGGGCGGTCATAGCAACGCCTTCCTCCACGCATTACGCCCTTGCGCGCGAGCTGATGGACGCCGGGAAAGACGTGCTTGTCGAAAAGCCCCTTGCAATGACGTTCGAAGAAAGCTCTGCGTTAGTGAAGCAAGCGAAGGAACAAAAGCGCGTTTTGATGGTGGGACACGAATTTCGGTTTCACCCAGGCATACTGCACTTGAAAAAAATGCTCGAGAACAAGGAATTGGGAAAGGTAGTAATGATGCAAGCCAATCGCTTTGATTTCCGCGCACCGAGGCAGGACATGGGCGTGCTGCTTGCGTTGGCAATACACGACGTGGACTTGTTTTCCTTCCTTTCCGGCGAAAAGCCTTCGAAAATAACAGTAAAAGCAACGGAATTCTTCAGGAAAGGCATTGAAGACCATTGCACTCTTGCTTTGGAATTCCCTAGCGGGATAAAGTGCTTTGCGCAAGAAAGCTGGCTGCAGCCTGCGTACGGAAAAACCCGCGAGTTTATCGCGGTTGGAACGGAAAAAACCGTGAGGATAGATTTCCTCGAGCTTTCTTCCGTGCAGGTTTTCAACTCGCGGTTTTACGAGGAAAACGGCGTTTTAAACGCTGAAACGGGAAGTGTTTCTGCCGTTTCCTTCGAAAAGAAAGAGCCGCTGAAAGAAGAGCTGAAAAACTTTTTGCAATGCATAAAAACGCGGGCCGAGCCGCTCGCAAGCGGCGCGGTAGGCGCAGACGCAGTGCGCGTGATAGAGAAAGCTTTCGAGGCAATGCGCAGCGGCAAGACCGAACGCATTTGAAAAAAAACTCTGGGTGTGATGAGGTTTGAAAAAATTCAAGTTGTGCGTTTTTCCGGGAGATTCGCTCAAGGCGCTTTACGAAAAGGGTGAGGTGAAAGCGCGTTATTACAACCCGAAGAACGTTTTCGGCGAAGTGCATTTCATAACCTTCTGCGAAAAGGACGTTGAGCCGGAAAAAGTCAAGGCGATTGTGGGAAACGCGAGAATATTCATTCATCCGCTGGGCAAGCTCAAGCCGTGGTCTTTGTGGACCAAGCGCAAACTCGTTTTGGAAAAAGTGAAAAGCATTTCCCCGGACGTCATCCGCGCTTACACGCCGTCGGTGCACGGCTTTCTCGCTTCGTACTGCGCGAGAAAGCTTTCCGTCCCCTTCGTCCTGTCGCTGCACATAAACCCTGAAATGGATTTGCGCAGGTTAGCGTGGGACCGGGGGGATTACAAGAATTGGCTCAAGTCGGCTTTCCTTGGCTTGCTTGCCGAAAGGCGCGCCGTTTCCTCTGCCGACGAAATAATCTGCGTCTACGATTTTTCCGTCCCTTACGCGCGCAAGCACGGCGGGAAAAACATTACTGTGATTTACAACAAAGTTTACGCAAAAAACTTTTCAAAAGCAAAACCGGCACTAAAGCTCAAAGAGCCCGGAATAATTTCCGTAGGAAGACTAATTGCCGAAAAAAACCCAGAACCTTTGATAAGAGCTTTGAAAATCCTTTCTCAAAAAAGGGTGGACGCGAGGCTGGTGCTCGTGGGGGACGGTCCCCTGAAAAAGCGCTTGGTTTCCCTTACGGAAAGCCTCGGCGTTTCCGATAAAGTCACTTTCCTTCCTTCGGTTGCGAACAGCAAGCTGCCCGGTTATTACAAGTCGTGCAAGATTTTCGCCCAGTCGCTCGAATACGGCGGGATTTCCATACCCATAATCGAGGCGATGGCCGCCGGCTTGCCTGTCGTGGTTTCTAAAGCCCCTTACGACCCCGAACGCGAGATTTCCGGCGAAGTAGGGTTGATAGTGGACAACACTCCGCAGGCGTTTGCCTCGGCCATCCAGCGCCTGCTTGAAGACGGAAAGTTGTACTCGCGCTTGAAAGCCAAAGGGCTCAAGAAATTCAAGGAAATCGAAGGTTCGAAAATGGAAGCCCGCGAAGCTCGCATTTATAGCGGGTATTTGCGTTGAATATTTTTGGTTGAATTAAGGTGGTTCTTTGATTCCTCTCACGAAACCTTTCTTCGGAAAGGAAGAAATCAACGCCGTGAAAAAAACCCTGGATTCCGGCTGGGTTGCGGGACAAGGTCCTGCCAGCGCAGAGTTCGAAAAAAGCTTTTCCGCCTACTTGGGGGTTAAAAACTGCGTTGCCGTCAACAACTGCACTGCCGCACTGCACCTTTCGCTCTTGGCGCTGGGAATAGGAAAAGGCGACGAAGTGATAGTATCCGACTATACTTTTCCAGCAACCGGCCACGCCGTCCTTTACTGCGGCGCAAAGCCCGTTTTTGCGGACGTGCAGAAGGATTCCTACAACATAGACCCTGCTGAAATAGAACGGTTGATTACGCCAAAAACCAAGGCAATCCTTCCGGTCCACGCGTTCGGCTATCCCGCAGAAATGGATAAAATAATGTACATAGCGAAAAAAAACGGGTTGAAAGTTGTTGAAGACGCGGCGTGCGCCGCAGGAGCGAAATACCGCGGCAAGTTCGCGGGGACTTTTGCAGAACTAGGTTGCTATTCCTTTCACGGCAGGAAGAACGTAACCACCGGCGAAGGCGGAATGGTTTCCACCGACGACAAGACGCTCGCGAGTAAAGTGCGCTCGCTGTCGTGCTTCGGCATGACTTCGGCTTTCGCTAGGCAGTTCGAAAGCGAATTCCAGCCTCCGGTTTTCACTGCGCTCGGCTTCAATTACAAGCTGAGCGACATAGCTTCTGCCATTGGGATAGAACAGCTAAAGCGCATTGAAGGCGCGATAGAACGCAAGAACGCGCTTGCAAAGCTTTACGGCGAACAGCTTTCCGGCGTGGACGGCGTAACCCCGCCCGCGGTTTCGAAAAGCGTGCGCCACGTCTACCAAAGCTACGTTTGCCTTCTCGACGAAAATATCAACCGCAACAGAATCATTTCCAAACTGCGCGCAAAGGGCGTGCAAGCGCAGATTGGCACTTACGCGAGTCACATCCAGCCGGTTTACGCCGATTACGGCGTGCGGACGCTTAAAGGCGCTTGTCCCAACTCGCTTTTCGTTTTCGAGCACTCAATCGCGTTGCCGATGTTTTACGATTTGAATGAAGAACAGGTTTTCAAAGTAGTGAAAAGTTTGAAGGAAGTGGTTTCGTGAGCGGAAAAGTTTTGGTCACGGGCGGCGCGGGCTTCATAGGCAGCTGGGTGGTAGAACAATTAGCTTCCCTAGGAAATGACGTAATAGTTTTGGACAACCTTCGCTCCGGCAAGCGCGAGAACTTGAAAGACGCTTTTGCCTACGGAAAAGTGAAGCTCGTCGAAGGGGATATAAGGGACATGGCAGTCCTCGACAAGGTGATGCCTGGCGTGGACTGCGTATATCACTTGGCGGTAGAAGCTTTGACCGTAGGGTTGGAAGACCCTTTCCTGATGGACGACGTCAACAGCCGAGGGACCCTCAACGTCCTCTACTCAGCGCACAAGCACAATATAAAACGCTTCAATTACGTTTCTTCCTCGGAAGTGTACGGAAACGCCCAGACCCTGCGAATGAGCGAAAAGCACCCCACGCATCCGTATACCACTTACAGTGCTTCCAAGCTCAACGGGGAAGAGTACACGATAGCGTTCCACAACTGCTACGGCTTGAACTACACGATAATACGGCCGTTCAACTCTTACGGTCCGAGACACAGGACCGACAGCTACTGCGCCGTGATATTCCGGTTTTTGGAAAGGTATTCCAAAAACATGCCTCCAGTAATCTACGGGAACGGAAGGCAATCGCGAGACTTTAGTTTCGTGAAAGACACCGCCCGCGGCATAGCGCTTGCAGGCGAGTCGAAAAAAACACTGAACGACGTGATAAACATCGGGACGGGCAAAGAGTTGAGCGTAAACCACATTGCGCGCGCCATTGGCACTGCGCTTGGCAAAGAAAGGATAACCCCCGTTTACGAAAGCGTGCGGCCAGGCGACGTGATGCGTCATTGTGCCGACATTTCGAAAGCCCGCAGGCTGCTTGGCTTCAAGCCGGAATACGATTTCGAGACAGGAATCGCCGAAACCATTTCCTGGTATTCGAAAAAGCACAATTTGAACTGGTGAGTTTGAAATGAAGCGCGTGGTTTTCTTCGGTTCGCAAAAGCTCGGGGTAGAAGCGTTGAAAGAGCTGTGCAAAAAATCGGACGTCAGGCTAGTATTCACTTTCGACCCGGACCAGCACGAAAAGTGGGAGGCTAGCGTTGAAGACTTCGCGCGAAAAAAGGGAATTACCGTAGTAAAAACCAAAACCCTCTCGAACGAGCACGTGGACATGGTTTTGAAGGCAAAGCCGGACTTCATTTTCGTTTTCGGCTGGCGCAATTACATTCCCAAACGCGTTTTCCAGGCGCCGAAAGGAGGTGCGATAGGAATGCACTTTTCCCTGCTTCCGCGAAACCGCGGTTTCGCCCCCCTGAACTGGGCGGTGATAAAAGGCGAGAAGAAAACCGGCGCTAGCCTGTTTTACATAACCGAGAAAATCGACGCCGGATTGCTTCCCGGCCAAGTTTCGTTCGCCATACTCCCGTCCGACTACATTTCGGACGTGAAGGAAAAAGCCGAGCGGGCGGGAATGCGCCTGTTCAAGCAAAAGCTGCCGCTCATCTTAAGCGGAAAAATAAAGCCCAAAAAGCAGGACGAACGAAAAGCGACTTACAACGCCATGCGTACTCCCGAAGACGGCTTGATACGCTGGGGAAAACCCGCGCAAGAGATTTACAACCTCGTGCGAGGCGTTTCCGACCCCTACCCTGGCGCGTTCTGCTTCGCGGAAGGCAGGAAAATCGTTATCAAAAAATGCCGCGTCGGGCCCAGGCTCGACTACAGCGGAACTCCAGGCCAAATAATAAACAAGGTTTTGAAAAACGGCAAGGGTGAAGTCTGGATTCTCTCCGGAAAAGGGATAATAATACTGGATGAAGTGGAAATCGACGGCAGGAAGGAAAACGCCGCGGTTTTCTTCAAGAGCTTGAAGACTAGGCTGGAGCCGGCGTGGTAGGCCGTGCACGTTGGTGTTTTTTATGAAAACTCTAGTACTCGGTTCGGAACACCTCGACTTGACCAATGTTTCGAAAGACGTGCGCAACGAAATCAACCGCGCCAAGCGCGAGGGCATGTTTTTCAAGGAAATTGCGGCTGAAGAACACGAAAAGCGTTTGCGCGAATACCGGAAAAGGAAGGGCCTGTTAATGCCACCGTTCTCCATAACCGCGAAAAGAACGTTTTACGGGCTTTACTCGAAGGAAGGGAAGTACTGCTGTTCCCTCGCATTATACCCTCTTGATGGTTTTCTGCACATCCAAGGCGTTTCCATAAGCAACGACTGTCCGTACTACGCGTTTTCCTACTTGATTTACAAGTGCCTCGAGCTCAGTGTGAGCGGCAAGTTCAAGGGCCTCGATTTGGTGGGCGAAGGCGGGTGGAAGAGAAAGTGGAACCCTAAAGAGGCGGAAAACAGCCTCAAAGAACCACGAAGCTTGATAGGCGGGAAAATAAGCAGTATCCTGGCGAAAATCTACTGGAAACTCGTGAAATAAGGCGATGCGCATATGGAAGACGTTGTGATTTTGGGAGCAGGACCCGCAGGCCTTGCTGCAGGATTCGAACTTTCGAAAAACGGCGAGAGCGTCGCACTGATAGACAAGAACGGCGAAGTAGGCGGGCTGTCGAGAACTTCGCAAGTGAAAGGCTGCAGGTTCGACCTCGGGCCACACGTTTTCATCAAAAGGAACGAGCGCATAGTGGATTTCTGGAAGCTCATAGGCAAGGGCAGGCTTTCCGAAATACAAGAAAACTCCAAGCAATACTACCAAGGAAAAGTGTACGGCTCTTTCGGCGACATTTTCCTGAAACTCCCGCTTTCCGAAAGGCTTGCTGTAGTTGCAGATTTCCTCAAGCGCAGGCTGTTCCCGATAAGCAACGCCGTTTCCTGCGAACAGCAGATGATAAACGACTACGGGGAAAAAATGTACTCGATATTCCAAAAGGCCTACACGCAAAAATTTTGGGGGCTTGACCTTTCGCAAATCGACCGCAACATGTACAACAACATGATAAAAAAAATTTCTTTCGACGCGCTTGCGAAAAAAACTTCGCTCAAGTGGCTGCAGGAAAAAGGGTTAATAAAAAAACCGCATGAAGCCCCTCAAGGCCACCGGTTTTTCCACCACGCGCTCGGCTCCGGCCAAATGTACGCAAACCTTGCCGAAATGACTCAGAAAACACGCAACGCGGAGTTTCACATGAACTCGCGCGTGGTGCGCGTAAACCACGACGGAAAGAAAATCACCTCTATTGAAACGGAGGACACGCACGGAAAAACTCGCAAGCACGAAGGCTCGCAGTTCATTTCCACGATCCCATTGAATGTTTTCCTGGAAAGCCTTCGACCTGCCCCTCCCAAGGAAATTCTCGAAGCTGCAAACAAGCTCTACTTCCGCAACCTCGTCATGGTACATCTGGTAGTGGAAGGAAACCCGTTCGACGCGCAGTGGATGCAGGTGATGTCTGACGATATAACCGCTTACAGGATTACCAACTTCTCCAACCTGTCCAATCACATGGGAAGCGGCAGCCTCTGCCCCGTGGGAATAGAATACAATTGCTTTGAAAACGACGCGATTTGGAAAATGAGCGACGAAGAAATAATAGACTTTGCAAAGAGGGAAATGGAAAAGGCGGGGCTGGTGGAAAAAAAACGGGTGGTGGATGCTTCGGTCTTGAAAGTGGATTACGTTTACCCCATTTACTTTTTGGGCTACGAAAAGTTCGTTTCCGCTGTAGCCGATTACCTTTCGAAGTTTGAAAACCTGCAGTGCATAAGCCGCTCGTCCATATATCGGTACAACAACATGGGGCACGCGGTGGAATCGGGGTTGGTTGCGGCCGACAACCTGCTGGGCGCGAGGCAGGACGTGAAAAAACTCAACGCTCTAGACGGAAAGCAGGACATTTGAATTCACTAATCGTGATTGAAAATGAAAAAAACAGTGGTTTCTTTTTGGAAGGAAAAATGGGAGAACGACGCGTACGGCGGGGAATACTCGCAGCCGAAGCTCGCGTCGTTCATAGCCGGGCTTTTGGACTTGTCGCGAAAGAAAAAGCTTTTGGACGTGGGCTGTGGTGCCGGTTCGCTGCTGAAAAAACTGCCCGCCGGCGAAAAAGTGGGTCTGGACTACTCACGCGTGAAAATACGCGAGGCGAGAAAGAACGTCCCCGAAGGACAATTCTTTTTGGGCGAGGCGGCGGACTTGCCTTTCGCAAGCAACTCTTTCGACGCGGTCCTCACCCACTCAACATTCCTGCACTACGACCGTGATTACGCGTTGAAGGCGCTGGCGGAATTAGAGCGCGTTTGCAAGAAAGGAGGGCGGGTGCTCGTGGGAGACATTCCAGAAATAAGAAAACACCCTTTAGGAACTGCGGGATACCACCTGCGGACCGTCGTTTTCCTCATGCTGAAGAAAGGGCATTACGTTTGCTACGACCGGAGTTTTTTCGAACGCAGAGGCTACTCGACGTTTTCCAGCCCGCTCAACGACCGTTTCTACGCGTTGAAAACAAAAAAATGATTTCAAGGTGTTGGCATTGAAGAAAAAGAAATTCGCATGGAAGGTGGTACAGCTTGACAACATAGCGAACACCGCCTTCCATTACGCAAAGTACCTGCGCAAGGCGGGAATGGAGTGCGATTTGCTGGTGGAAAAAGGCTCTTCATCCGACCCCGCGACTTTCATGGAAGAAAGACACCAGTGGGTGAAATACTGGACCCAAACCAACCCCATAAACAAGTTTTTTGTGTTGTGGAAACTCACCCGAGATTATGACATACTCCACGCAAACGGGGGGATAGCAGTTTACGCTTATTTGATTGTAAAACTACGCCGTATTTTTGGTGGAAACCAAAAGCTTATCGCGCACAGCATGGGAAGCGACTTGAGGCTCGTCGCAGCAAAGAACACCCTTAAAGACCTTTTGAGCGGGAATGTCTACCTTCAAACCGAATGGAGTGCCTTTGAAAATTTCAGGAATATACTAATCGGATTCTTGCTTAGGAAATCCTACAAAAACTGCGACCGGTTCTTTTGTTTCCAGCCCGACCAAATTCCGCTGATAGAAAAAATGGGAATAAAAAACGTGGGTTTCGTTTTTCAAATAATCGACACGGAAAAATTTTCGCCCCTGAAGCAAAAACACAAACGCAAATACCTTGCTTTGTTCTATCCCACACGTCACTCTTGGAAAACGAAAGGCAACGACCGGTTTTTGAACGCTTTCGCCAAATTTTTGAAGATGCGTCCTGACGCTAAATTGAAACTCGTTTATTGGGACCTTCATAAGGAGAAAAGCCGGCTTCTCGTTAAGGAACTGAAAATTGAAAAGAGCGTAACGCCCCTTCCGCTTCTAAAAGAAAAAGAGATTATACGTGAGTATCGGGACGCGGACATAGTAGTTGACGAATTTGGCATCGGCTCTTTCGGACCTATTTCCCAAGAAGCAATGTCGTGCGGAAAGCCGGTGCTGAGGTTTATCGACGAAAAACTTCACGCGAAATTCTACTCTACGAAAGAAAAGCCGCCCGTCGAAAACGCGCGCTCGGAAGAAGAAATCCTGGCCGGGCTCCTCAAGCTTGCCGACAAAAAATACCGGGAAAAGCTCGGAAAGAAAGCGAGGCAGTTCATACTCGAATACCACGACTGGAAAAAGGCAACCGAAAAATTGGTCGAGGAATATAAGCTAGTGCTGGCAAAATAAGAGGGTAATGCAAAACATGGCTGAAAGCGAAATCTGGTGTTCCAGGTGCGTGTACAACGACAAGACGCCCGGCATTTCGTTCGGAGAGGACTGCGTGTGCAACTACTGTAAAGTGCACGACGAGCTTGAGTTGGAATACCCTACGGGAGAAGAAGGATGGAAAAAGCTCGCCTCCTTGGCTGAAGAAATCAAGGCTGCCGGCAAAGGCAAGAAGTACGACTGCATCGTGGGCGTGAGCGGCGGCTGCGACTCTTCCTACCTGCTGTACGTAGCAAAAGTGAAGCTCGGGCTTCGCCCGCTGGCAGTGCACTTCGACAACACTTGGAATTCAAGGATTGCGGTTGAAAACATCCACCGCGTTTTGAAAAAGCTCGACGTGGATTTGTACACGTACGTCATGGACAACGACGAGTTTTGCGACCTGGCACGGTCTTTTTTGGAAGCTTCCGTTCCGGAGATAGATGCTTTGACTGACATCGCGCTCATAACCACGCTTTACGACGCGGCGGACAAGCACGACGTGAAATACATTCTCGACGGGCATTCGTTCAGGACGCAGGGGATAGTCCCACTCGGCTGGTTTTACTTCGACGGCAAGTACATCGAAAGCATCCACAATAAATTCGGAAAAATGAAGATGGAAAAATTTCCGAACCTCGAGCTGGAAAAATGGCTGGCTTGGCTTAGGAAGGGCATAAAGCGGGCCAGGCCGCTGTATTACGTCGACTACCGCAAGGAAGAGGCGAAAAAGTTCCTAGAGGAAGAGTTCGACTGGCAGTGGTACGGAGGGCAGCACATGGAAAACCGCTACACGATGTTTTGCGACAACTTTATTTTACTCAAAAAATTCGGGATAGACTTGAGGTACGTCGAGCTGGCAGCGTTGGTGCGCTCGGGCCAAATGCTTAGAGAACAGGCGCTGGAGGAATTGAAAAAACCGCTGCCCTACGACGAGGAAATTACTGAGGAAGTGAAAAAGCGGCTTGGATTGACTGACGGCGATTTGGAGCGCATACTGCGTCTGCCGAAAAAATCCTACAAGGACTACGAAACTTACCGGCAGACATTCATCAAAATGGAGCCCGAGTTCAAGAAAATGTACGAGCAGGGCTTGGTGCCAAAGAGTTTTTACTTGAAATACACGCGACCTTGATGAACGGGGATTTTGTATGCTTGTGGTAATCGATTACGGCGTTGGAAACTTGGGCTCGATACTCAACATGCTCAAGCGGATAAAGGCTGACGCGAAGATTTCGTCCGACGCGCGGGTAATAGAAAAAGCCGACAAGCTCATACTCCCTGGTGTGGGTGCTTTCGACGCGGCAATGAGCGCGTTGAATTCCACCGGGTTGATTCCGTTGTTGAACGAAAAAGTTTTGAAGGACAATACGCCCGTGCTCGGCGTCTGCCTGGGAATGCAATTGCTCACCGCGAGCAGCGAGGAAGGCAAGCTGCCGGGGCTGGGCTGGGTGGAAGGAAAGACCGTGAAATTCAAATTCCCGAAAAACTCGGGGCTGAAAATCCCGCACATGGGTTGGAACACCGTGAAAATAGTCAAGGAATACCCGCTATTGCAAAACATGCCTGAAGACCCTCGGTTTTACTTCGTCCACTCGTACCACGTTGAATGCAAAAACCCGGGAGACGTAGCCGCGACCACGCACTACGGCTACGACTTTCCGTCCGTAATCTCGAAAGGCAACATTTACGGAGCGCAGTTCCACCCGGAGAAAAGCCACAAGTTCGGAATGAAATTGTATGAAAATTTCGTGAAGAGCTAGTCGAAATGCTTAACGTTCGCGTCATGCCCTGCCTACTGCTGCAAAATTCGCGGCTAGTCAAGACCATCAACTTCAAAAACCCGAATTACGTCGGCGACCCGGTAAACGCAATAAAAATTTATAATGAAAAGGAAGTGGACGAGCTCATAGTGCTGGACATAACCGCGACTTTGGAAAACCGCAAGCCGCCTTTCTCCGAAATCGCCGAGATAACGAGCGAATGTTTCATGCCATTGACTTACGGCGGGGGAGTAAACAGCATAGAAGACATTCGCAAGCTTATGGGCATGGGCGTGGAGAAAGTCGCAATAAACTCCTATGCTTTCGAAAATCCTTCTTTCGTAACTCAAGCTTCCGAAGTTTTCGGCAGTCAAGCGGTCATAGCTTCGATAGACGCGAAAAAAACGCCTTCAGGAAAGTACGAAGTGTTCACCCACAGTGGGAGTAAATCGACGGGTTTGGACCCGGTCGCGTGGGCTAAGAAGATGGAAAAACTGGGGGCTGGAGAAGTGCTTTTGACTTCCATCGACAAGGAAGGCACCATGGAAGGATACGACCTTGAATTGATAAGGAAAGTTTCCCGCGCGGTCAGCATTCCCCTCATCGCCTGTGGGGGCGCGGGAAAAATCGAGCATTTCAAGGAAGCGGTGGACGCTGGAGCTTCGGCTGTCGCCGCCGGAAGCATGGCGGTCTACATGAGCAACAACCGCGCTGTGCTCATCAACTTTCCGACCCCGCGCGAGCTCAAGAAAGTTTTGGGCGACAAGAGGTTTTAGATTACAATCTTGGTGTTTGAATGGGCGTTGACATCGTTGATTTTTGGAGGAAAGGGTACGAAAAGCGCGGGGGCGGCGAGCACGATGACGCGAAGGAAGCAGAGCACGTTTCACGGCTCCTGACGCTAAGCGGAAGGGAAACGCTTTTGGACGTGGGCTGTGGTGCCGGTTCGCTGCTCGCGAAGCTTCCTGCAAAAAGCAAGACCGGATTGGATTTTTCGAAGCCAAGCCTGGACAAAGCGAAGGCGAACAACCCGCGCGCGCGGTTCGTTTTGGGCGAGGCGGCGGACTTGCCTTTCGCAAGCAACTCTTTCGACCGCGTGCTGTCCTACTCTACGTTCATCTACTACCCTCGCGATTACGCGTTGAAGGCGCTGGCGGAATTAGAGCGCGTTTGCAAGAAAGGAGGGAGAATACTTGTTGGCGATGTTGCCGACGCGAGCGCTTACCCCGGCGGAAGAATCGTTTATGGGTTGCGCACGCGGCTTTTGAACTTGGCCGGAAAGCCGCACTACACGTGCTACTCCCGCAGGTTTTTCGAAATGCGCGGGTTCGAGATTGAAACCAACCCGTTCAACAAAAAAAGGTTCAACGCTGTTAAAGATATTGATAAGTAAAGAGTTGTTTTTCATGCAAGACGACGTTTTCTACGAAAGTTTTCCGGAAAAAGCGCGTGCGCTGTTCAGGAAGTTCTACTCCGTGCCCTTTTCCAGCTCAAGCTGGGACTCGCGAGAATACGCTACGGTTTGGAGCTGCCTCTCGTCCGGCGCGGTTGCAAGCGGAAATGCGGTAGGGCTTTTGGAACGTCAGTTCGAAAACACTCTGGACGCGCGCATCGCGAAGGGAGTAAACAGTGGCGAAGCAGGATTGTACTGCATACTGCGAGCGTTGAAAGAAAGCGAAGGCAAAAGGCAGAGGGACGAAGTTGTCATTCCCTCGTATTGCTGCGGTTCGGTGTTGTATGCCGTGCAAAACGCGGGGCTCAAGCCTGTTTTCGCCGACATCGGTTTTGATTACAACCTTTCCCCCGAAAGCGCTTTCGAAAAAATTTCCGGGAAAACCCTCGCAGTTTTGGTTCCGAGCCTCTATGGAAAGCCGGCCGCCCTCGATGTTTTCGAAAAAAAACTTCCCAAAATGCAGGACAACGGAAACGTTTTTTTGGTCGACGATGCGGCCCAATGTCTTGGCGCAAGCAAGAACGGAAAGCCCGTCGGCAACTTCGGCATTGCAGGAGTGCACAGTTTCGGCGCGAAGGCGATAACAGCAACCGCAGGCGGGATGATAGTTTCCTCGAACCCTTCCCACCCGGCAGTGCGTAAAGCGCTTTCCATCGCCGAAAGCCTTCCTTCCGAAAAAACTTCCACTCTAATTTTTCGACTTGTCGACTGCGCCATGCGCTACTCCCACCGCAAGACGTTTTTGCCTTTCCTCACGCTGAAATACCTCGCGCAGCAAAAGCTCGGCAGGAAGGCGGTGAAAACCTACTCCCGCCTTTCCAACCTCGACGCCGAAATAGCTTCTGCGCAACTGCGCAAAGTAGGGAAAATAAACGCTTTGCGCCGTAGGAACGCGAAAATCTTGCTGGACGTGCTTGCCTCGAGCGAGTTCGAGCTTCCCGATTTCGAAAAGCAGCACGTTTTCTACAAATTCGCTGTCCGCCTTCCGAAAAAAGGAGAAAGCAGACGGACCAAACCTTGGCCAGAACTTCGCAAGTTCGTGAGGCTCATGGCTCAACGCGGAGTGGAATGCGAGTGGTGTTACGTTCCCCTGCGACTGCGCTTTTCTTCAGCCGAAAAACGTGGTGAGACGCTTCCTGTTACCGAAGACGTCTGGTGGCGTTCGATAGCCTTGCCTAACCACCCTGGGCTTTCGGAAGAGCAAATGAAACAAGTCGCTATTACGGCGAAAAAAACTTTAGCCGAGCTTTGATAAGAAACTTGGTTGTGCATGGTTAAATGGGATTCTTGAAAAGCACGCTTTACGTGCTTGCGGCGCAGGCGCTGGTTTTGGCCGCAAGCTTTTTCCTGCGCCCGCTCACCGCAAGGTTTCTCGGTCCAGCCGAGTACGGCTTGTTCGCCCTGGTTTTGAGCACTGCCAACGTAATACTTTCTTTCACGCTGTTTTCCTTGAATTCCGGGGTTTTGTATTTCACGGCGAAAAACCCAGGGAAAACCAAGCAGATAGTGTCCGGCGCGTCCGGATTCCTCCTGGTTTTCTCTCTCGTTCTGTTCTCCCCCCTGCAATTCGTGATTTTGTTTTTCGCTCCCTCCCTCGGTTTCGACGGTTTCACAGCCTCGTTCGTGCTTTCCATAGCCCTCTCTCTTTTCTTCATTCTGCAGGCGGCGCAGCAAGGGCTGGAGAAATTCTCGCACTTCAGCGTCTACTCTTTCGCGTCGGCTCTTTTGGCGGGGCTTGCCGCGGCTGCAATAGCCTTTTACACCGGCGACGGCGTTTTTGCTTCGTGGGGGCGCAACTTAGCAATACTGGCTGTTTCGATTGCGGGCTTGGCCGCGCTGAACGCTCTTGGAAAGCCGGACTTGGCGGAATTCAAGAAAGTCTTCCGATATTCAGCCCCGCTTGCCGTCGCCGGCTTTTTCGGCGCGTTTCTCTTGGTGGCGGACCGCTATCTTCTTGCCGCTTTCAAGAGCGTTGCCGAAGTCGGGTTTTACGACATCGCTTATTCCATGATTGCGGCAGTCCTGCCTTTCTCCACGGCGTTACTGACCATAATGATGCCTCGAATCATACGACAAGAATCAAAACTGTCGTTTTATTATAATAAAATAAGCCACGCCAACGCAATCCTTCTAAGTGCTGTGGGCTTGATTTTCTTTTACTATTCAGACATTTTTGTAACAATCCTTCTAGGGTCTGATTTTCAAAATGCGATCTTGCCTTTCAAAATTCTTTCTCTCGCCTTGCCGCTAATGACCCTGTACAGCTTGAACTGGTATTCAGCAACTGCAATGGGTAAAACTAAGATTGCAGGTTTTTTGATTTCTCTCCTCACTGTATTGAGCATAGCATTCAATTTTTGGCTCGTGCCGCTTTATGGCGCAGTCGGCGCGTCTTGGGCAAACTTTTTGACTTACTTGTTCGTCGCCGCAATAAGTTTTTACTACCTCAAAACCAGGTATGGTGTTGAAATAAAACAATTATTACCGCAATACGCCTCGTTCAGCATTTTTGTAATCGCATACCTTGTTTTCTTTGAGCAAGGCGGGTTCATTCCCAAGACAATTGCTCTCTTCGCCTTCGCAATGACCACCTACCTTGTGAACAAGCAAATTGTCGAAGAGCTTTTCACGCGCTTAAAGCACCAGCTTGCAGCAAAGCTTGCGAAACCCCCGCATAAAAAAGGAAGGTAAACTTTACAAATTGTAAAGCTTTATTAACATAATGTATGTAAAGCTTTACATAATTCTAGTGGTTGGCATGCGGTTTTTGATTCTCGGCTCGAAGGAATACCCCGTGGGCGCCAGCCGGGGCTTTGACCTCTTGCCTTCGGGCGGAATGGAGCGGTACACGCAGGATTTGGCGGCCGCCTTGGCCGCAAAGGGGGAAAAACCATTAGTCGTGACGAGAAAATTCCCGGGACAAAAAAGCTTTGAGGAAAAAAATGGTGTCTCAGTGCGAAGGGTTGGATGGTTGAACGGGTTTTTGCTGCGCAACCCTTCGTTCAACTTCAATTCCCTGCGCGAAAGCATGCGCTTGGATTTCGACGTGGTTTTTGCGAACGGCGTGATGGCCACGCTCGCCGGGCTCGCGCTGCGCTTTTTCAAGCGCACGCCAGTAATAGCGAGGCCTGCAGGCGTGGCTTGGGTGCAGCCTCAATACAATTTTTTCGTTAAAACCCTGTTGAACGCGATGGAAAAAACCGCTTACTCGCACGCGGACGCCGTAGTGTTCTTGAGCGACGAGGAAGTGAAGTCGTTCGAAAAAAAAATGGGTTTCCTTCCCAAACGCTATCGCGTAATAAACACGGGCGTAAACCTGGAAGGATTCAAGATAGTAACGCGAAAGACGGCGAGAAAGTCGGGGCAAAAGAAAGTGCTGTTTTTGGGAAGGTTGTTGCCAGTGAAAGGCGCGAAGTTTTTGGTCGAAGCAGCCTCGGGCGTGCCTGCCGAAATACTCATTGCCGGCGAAGGGCCGGAAAAGCCGCTGTTGCAAAAAACGGTTGCGGAAAAAAACTTGAACAACGTGAAGTTTCTGGGTCAAGTGAAGAATCCGGAAAAACTTTTGGCCGAATGCGACATTTTCGTCCTTCCGTCGTTAAGCGAAGGACTGCCGATTGCCATGCTCGAGGCTTTCGCCTCGAAAAAGCCGTGCGTGGTTACGGACATAGGGCTGCCGGTTGAGAACGGAAAAACCGCGCTTGTAGTAAAGCCGGGGGATGCGAAGGCGCTGGCGTTGGCGTTAAACCACTTGCTTGCGAACCCGCGCTTGTCGAAAAGACTGGCGGACAACGCGTTTAGAATGGTTTCGACGAAATTCACGTGGAAAAAAGCGGCGAAGGAAATAATTTCGCTTGCCGAAAGCTTGGAAAGGCGTTAGCATGTGCGGAATTTGCGGCATTGCAGGCGCGTGGGACAAGGCGCTCGTCTTGAAAATGGCTTACGCTATTCGCCATCGCGGGCCGGACGCGAACGGAGTTTTCACCGACAAGGGAATATCCCTTGCTCACAACCGTCTTGCGGTAATAGACTTGAGCGCGCGGGGGAAGCAGCCGATGTGCAACGAAGACGGCACGATTTGGGTGGTGTTCAACGGCGAGATTTACAACTTTAAGGAACTCCGCAGGTTTTTGCAAGCGTACGGAAAACACCGGTTCAAAAGCGATAGCGACACTGAAGTGCTTTTGCATTCTTACGAACAGTGGGGCGAAGACTTCGTTTCTCGCTTGCGCGGGGATTTCGCTTTCGCCTTGTGGGATTCAAAGAAAAAAAGCCTGATGTTGTCCCGAGATTTTCCGGGAGTGTGCCCGCTTTACTACCATTTCGACCGCGAAAACGGGTTGTTTTACTTCGCTTCGGAAATCAAGGGAATTCTTGCGGCTGGAGTAAAACGCAAAGTGAATTTGGAAGCTCTCAACGACTTCCTTTCCTTCCAATACACGCTAGGCCCTCAAACGCTTTTCGAAGGCATATTCAAAGTCCAGCCTGGGGAAACCGTGGTTTTCCAGAAAGGCGTTTTGCGCAAGAAAACCTTCTTTTCCCTCCCCCCCGCCTCGCCAGCGCAGAAAACCGAGCGCGAGTGGATTCTCGAGCTCAACCGAAGCTTTGCGAAGAGCGTCGAACGGCGCTTGCTTAGCGACGTGCCGCTCGGAGTTTATTTGAGCGGGGGTTTGGACTCGAGCTTTACCGCCGCGGTAATGAGTTCGCTGAGCGAGAAAGTGAAAACTTTTTCAGTCAATTTCGGCGCCGGTTTCGAAGACGAAAAGTACTCGCGCGTGGTGGCGGAAGCGTTGGGCACAGAGCATACAGAGTTGAGTGTGGATTCCTCGAATTACGGGGTTTTCCCGCAAGTCGCTTGGCACATGGACGAACCGGCTGCGGATGTGGCCGCGCTGCCCACGTTTTTGATGGCGCAAAAAGCGAAAAAACACGTCACCGTCATTCTCACGGGCGACGGCGGGGACGAAGTTTTCGGGGGCTACGAGCGGTACGCGCGCTTGAACTTGCTGCATAATTGGAATTTAGTGGCCAGACGCTTGAAGCACTTTGCTTTCGCAATGGGTAGTTTCGGGGATTCCGAAAGGGTGAAGGAAATGCTCGAACACTCTGGCGACAAAGCCAGGCTGGCGTTGTCATACTCTTCCGCCTTGTCCGAAAGCGAGAAAAAACTGTTTTCCTCGCAAATACTGCATTCGAAAAACAAGACCCTTTCCAAAACGCAAGGGTTTTTCGGCAAAGGCGATTTTCTTGCGCAATTGATGGATTTCGATTTGCAGACTCTCTTGCCGGACGATTACCTGATGAAAGTCAACAAGACGTCCATGGCTTTCGGGCTGGAGCCGCGAGTGCCGTTTTTGGACCGCGATTTCGTTTCACTCACGCAAACCCTGCCTGCGGGGTTGAAAGTCGACGGGTTCAAAACCAAGGTCATCATGCGCAAGCTAATTTCGAGCGTTTTGCCCGAGGAAGTGGTGAAAAGGAAAAAGCAGGGTTTCAACGTTCCAACGCGCAAGTGGCTGGCGTCCGGGCTGGGCGAAATCGCCGGGCAGATGCTCGACGACGCCAGCGTGGAAAAGCGCGGGTTGCTGGAAAAAAGCTTCGTGAAAAAAGTTTTGGAGAATTCCAAAAAAACGGAAACGCTTTGGGGAAAACGGTTTTGGACGCTGTTTTCCCTAGAGTGCTGGCACAGGATTTTCATCGATCCAGCCGAAGCGGCGAAGCCGGCTTCGTTCGCGCAGCTGGGCGCGTAAGAAACAATTATTAAACTCCGCATTACCTAAATCGTATTCGTAATCTGGCTAGGAATTTTTTTAACGAATTTAACTAAGGTGGTGGGTTTTTGGCAGACGTTCTAGCGGCTATCGCGTTGGTTGCAATCAACTTCATTCCTTCAATCTTGCTTTCCTACGCTGCGTTCAAGAACACTTTCTTGGACAAGTGGGACAAGCTTTTCATGGGATTGGTGCTCGCCGTCCTCGTGCCTCCTACGCTGTTTTTTCTCGAATTTCTATTCCTGGGTTTGGGTTTTTCGTTCATGCTTGTGCTCGCCAACGCGCTTTTGGTGCTGTTGCTTTCAGTCGCAGTCTTGCACGTGCAGAATCAAAAGCTCGGGCTCGGCGATTTCAAGCCTGATTTGGGCAAAGGGCTGAAAGAGCTTGTCTCCAAAAACTACGTGGGAATAATACTCCTGCTTTTGCTTTCCGCGTCTTTCTTCATCCGCTTTGCAACAGCAACCTCGCCCACGTTCTTCGAATTCGACCCTTATTTTTACGATAAAATAACCGAAAAAATAGTCCTCGACGGCTCAATGCCCGCGTTTTCACCAGAAGTATACTACCCCAACGAGCTGTTCATCCGCGTTCCCCCGCTGATGCATTACTTGCAAGCGTCGTGGTATTCCACTTACGCTTCGATAGCCGGCTTGGCTTACTCAAAGGAAATGCTCATTTTCTTCTCACAAATGGTTCCGCCACTCGCTGGCGCCTTGCTTGCGTTCCTGGCGTTCCTGCTTTTGCGTGAAGAGTACAACCAGCACGTGGGGCTGGTGATAGCCGGAGTTTTCGCCTTCCTTCCGCAGTTGATAAAGAAATTCGGGGCAGGCGTGAGCGAACAGCAGCCTTTCGGGCTTTTCACGGTTTTGCTTGTCTTCGCGCTTTACATTCTTGCAGTCGGCAAGAAAAGCAACAGGCTTTCCTTGCTTGCGGGTTTTGCCATGGCGGCAGTCGTCTTGTCAAGCCAGCAGTACATCTGGCCGTTCATGGTAATCACGGTATACATCGCCTTCCAGTCGGTTTTGGACTACGTTTCTGGAACGCTCGACGACCACTTCGTGAAAACCAACGCGATTCTCGTCGCAGGTGCCTTGATAGCGAGCCTGCTGTTTTCGATTTACACCGGAGGAGAGCGGTTCAGCTTTCTGAACACCAACCAAATCCTCCTTCTCGCGTCGCTGTTGTTTTCCATCGCATTGTGGGCTGCGGGCAAGTTCCTGCCCTCCAACTCCTCGATGCAAAGGCTGCAGTATTTCGCGGGAATAGTTTTCGTGCTTGCAGTCGTGGTAATCGCGTCTTCGTTCTGGGTTACGATTGCGAACGTGGTGCAAGGACAGTTGGGCTCGGCTTTCGCGCGCGGAGCGTTGGGAAAAACCATTCAAGAGGAAGGCTCGACGTCCCCCGCCTTCTTCCAGCCTTCGTTCGGCGTTTTGAACCCTCCTCTATTGCTGCTTTTGACCGCTTTGCTTGCCTCGGTAGTCGCAATACTCTCGCTCTTCTCCAAAGGACACAGGAACTACGCCATAGTGTTCGCCGTTGTCGCGGGGCTCCTGTTGTTTTTGAACAACCAAGTGGACTTTGTTTTGAAATTCGTGGCGAAAACCCTCGGTTTCAAGCCGTTGGTTGATTTCATAGACTTTTTCGCGAGCAACGACGTTTTCATATACCTCCTCGCGGGCATCATTGCAACGGCGATATACTACCTCTACTCCGCCCACAAGAGCCGCACTTCACTCTTGTTCATGCTCATATTCTTTCCTGTCGCATACATCGGGCTGAACAAAGTGAAATTCCTGCTGCACTTGGGGCTTGCAGTCGCGCTGTCGTTCGGATTCGTGCTGGGCGAGTCTCTCCGCGCTTTCGAAATGCTCGGGAAAATATTCAACCTTGCGAACTTCGAAAAAATTTCCAAGTACGCTTTGGCTCTGGTTTTGCTAGTCGGAATAGGCGTGGTTTTCACGGAAGCTCAGATGGTTCCCGAGTCGATGGACGAACTGAAGTTCACGCGCATTCCCGCAGACTGGGTTTTGTTTTCCGAACTCAGTCCAGCGTTTTCAGGCACTCCCGTCAGCGCAATGGGTTGGCTCTACCACAACACCAACAGGCTCGACCCGGCAATCCAACAAGCCTGCCGCGAGAAGCACGGTTGGGACTGCCGAGTGCTGAGCTGGTGGGACTACGGGCATTGGATTACTTTCTTCGGAGACTCGAATTCTGTTTTGGACCCGAACAACCTCTACCCGTGGTACGACCAGGAAGTAGCGCGCGCTTTCGTCAACGGAAACCCCGAGGACATGGATTACACAATGCGGTTCCACCGCGGCACGCACGTTCTCGTCGATTCAGACTTGATAGGAAAGTGGGGCGCGCTAGTGTTTTTGAGCGGAACTTGCTCCAAAGAACAATCTCCCACCTGCCCTGAAACGCCCGAAATAAACTGGCAGTCTGGCTCGGGCCAAAGCCAGTACGAAGCCGAACACCACTACGAGTATTTGACGGTCCAAAGCGAAACTTGCCCCAACTTTGCTTCCGCAGTGCCCCTGCCCATGCTGAAAAGCAGTTTCGGAGCGGTGTACTGCGCCGACAACGAATTCCTCTACGTCTTGACTCAAGACGGGCTGCTCCCTTCCTACAAGCGAAAATTCATCATCACCAACGCTCCCAATACCGTGGAACAGCTTGATGAAAGCGTCAGCTACCTACTCCCGATTTCCCAAGGCACTTTCTTGAACTTGAACCCGGACTTGAGCTTCGGAAACATCAACAACACCGTTTTCCGTTCGGCGTTCACGCGCCTGTTTTTCTTCGAAAAACTCCCGGGCTTCAAGCTTGCATTCCGCTCTCCCAACGGCGCCGTGAAAATTTTTGAGTACCTGGGGCCGGGCGTGGTAGAGCCTACCCCTACGCCCTCTCCTTCTCCTGAAGTTTCCCCGTCGCCCAGCGTTTTCCCGTCGGCTTCGCCTTCCCCAGGGAAAGAAGGCAACTCGTCTTGAAGGCGGTTTGAAAAATGGCTTCGCTGGACTTGGGTCTGCTGACGGCGTTCGCCGCAATTTCCTTCGCAATCACCTTCTTTTCCACGCCCATACTAATTTCCAGCGCCCGCAGGAAGAAAATATTCGGCACGGACGACAACAAGAAAAACAAGCCCAGAGTCCCGTACCTCGGAGGTTTCACGATATTCGCAGGAATCGCATCGGGAATAATGCTTGCAATCCTGTATTTGGTTTTCATGCAGAACGAAATTCTTGAAACCAATTTGCTTCTCGCCTCCCTGGCTTCCATCACCCTCCTGGCTTTGACTGGCATTTTCGACGACGTTTTCAAGCTGTCGTGGAAGACCAAAGCGTTGATTCCAGTCGTCGGGGCTTTTCCGCTTGTCGCCATTACCGCCGGAGACACGACCATGAGCCTGCCTTTTCTGGGCTACGTGGACTTCGGCTTGATTTACACTTTCATCCTCATTCCCCTGGGCGTGACCGGCGCTGCCAACGCCGTGAACATGGCCGCGGGGTACAACGGAGTCGAGGCCGGAAGCATTGCCGTGGTATCGGCGTTTTTGCTTTTCATTTCCCTGCAAGTCGGCTCTTTTCCCGCTGCGGTAATCCTCTCCTCTACGCTCGCCGCGTGCCTGGCGTTTTTGAAGTACAACTGGTTTCCCGCGAAAATATTCCCCGGAGACGTGGGAACACTGGTTTTGGGCGCGGCAATAGCTTCCGCGGTGATAATAGGAAACATGGAAAAGTACGGCGTAATCCTCTTCATTCCCGCTTTCTACGAGCTTGGCGCCACGGTTTACTACTGGGCGAAGGGCGTCGAACGAAGAAAAGCGTGCCACAATCCCGTAATCCACGCTGACGGCATTCTCGAACCGCCCAAAGGCGCGGAGAAATACACGTTCTTCTACCGGATTTTGCATTTCAAGCCCATGACCGAACCCGCGTTGGTGAAAACGGTTTTGCTCTTGTACTCGCTCTTCGGCCTGCTTGCGCTCCTCGCGTTCTTCCTCCAGCTTTGACGCCTTTTTTTCCCACTGCAAAAAGGAATTTATTGCAAGACGCAGTTAGTAAGGCGGGACGCCATGAACCTGAAATTCTCTTCTATAATCGACTTTTCCGAAACCGCTTGGCCCGGAAAAACGGCGAGCGTGGTTTACCTGGCAGGCTGCCCGCTGCAGTGCTATTGGTGCAACGTGCCGTTTTTAGTCAATCCAGATTCGAATTCCTTCGACTCCAAGCCCAGTTCTTTCTTCGTCGAGCATTTTTCCAAACTCCAAGCGAATACCGAAGGCGTGGTTTTCATGGGCGGAGAGCCTCTGCTTCAAGGCAACGCCTTGCTTGAGCTCGCCAAAATACTCAAGCACATGGGTTTCGCCTTGCGCATAGAAACTTCAGGCTACTACCCGGATTCGCTGCGTGACTTGCTGCCGTTCGTGGACTACGTACAGATGGACGTGAAAGTGCCGGTTTCCGAAGAACTCTACGCGAAAGCCACTTCTTTCAACGGAGACCCGAAAATCCTCGTGAGCAAAATTCTTTCCTCGCTCGCATTCCTCGAAGCCAGCAAAGACGGCAAAAACGTTTTCAAAGAACTTCGCACCACCGTAATCCCGGGCTTGAACGACACGCCCGAGGCGATACGACAAATTTGCGAGCACTGCAAATTCGCCGACCTTTACGCTTTGCAGCAGTTCCAGCCAAGGGCAAAAGGAACTTTCGTAGACAAAAACTTTGAAATGCTTGAAGCACCTTCAAAAGAAAAAATGTATGAACTCGCTTACGCGGCGAAAAAAACTTTCAAGGAAGTCTTGCTGCGGTTCAACGACGGGAGCGAAGAGTTGATCTAGCGGGAAGGCGTGGTGGTTGCGTGGAATTCAAGCAAGCGAAAAAAGCCGTTGAAGACGCCTTGTCCAAGAAAAAACTGGTCGTTTGCCTAGGAAATTGCTCGATACGCTATAAAGGCCGCGCAGCTTCCAAGCTAAGCGAAGGCGACAGGCTTCTCGTGATAAAGCACGACGGAACGTTTTTGGTGCACCAAAGCACGGGAATGAAAGCGATAAACTACCAAGGCCCTGGCGCGAGAGTGAGCGTGGGAGAGGAAGGCGGTGCGCTCGTAGTGAGAGCAGAACGCACCAAGCCGTTGCATGAAGTTATCGAAGTGCGTTTCAAGCGAATAGACTTTTGCGATTCTTTCACAATGCGCGATGACACGAAGCTGCAATTGTTCGGGAGCGAGAAGGAACTCGCGCAAATCCTCATGCAAGACTTGCAGTTGATAGAAAAAGGGCTTGTGCCGCTCAAGGGCGAGAGCGACGTCAAGCGAGGAAGCATAGACATTCTCGCCGAAGACGCGGCGAAAAACCTTGTCGCAATCGAACTTAAAAGAAGGAGCGCGGGGTTGGATGCCGTAACGCAATTGAAGCGGTACGTGGAACAACTGCAAAAGCGCAGGGGAAAGCGAGTGCGCGGAATCCTGTGCGCTCCAGAAATAACGGAAAACGCTTTGAAAATGCTTTCAAGCGAGGGTTTTGAGTTCTTCAAATTGGATTACGAGATTCAAAACCCTTCCGCTAAAATCAGGGGGTTGCAGAAGAAACAAAAAGTCTTAGGGGAATTCTGAACGCAGTCTAGGGTTTTTTAAGCGGCTTGCGATTGTATTTTCATGCGCTTGCTTTTCGCCGCACTCTTCATGCTGGTTTTTTCCACCGCTGTTTTCGCAGCCCCTTCGCCCTCGCCAACGTGGAGCGTAATCCGAATCGATGGAGGGGGAGTGATTTCAGCCGACAGCGTAACGAGCGCGGACGTCGTGATTTTCTACAACTACCCGCAAAACGGCTTGCCGGCACAGCAAGAAGCGAAAGACAGGATTAGCGTGACGGTAAACGGCACGGTAGTCCCCCAAAATCAAGTTCAGTTTTCGAAAGAAGGCGTGTTTTTCGTGCGCGTCACTCCCGCGTTGCTGGGCTTGCTCGGAAGCGAGCTTCCGGACGGCTCTTATAATGCAACTGCCGAGGTTGAAGAGGAAGTGGAAGGCAGGCCACAAGTGTTTTCCGCCTTCGAGCCCCACGCGTTCATAATCCTAAAGAAAAAAAGCACTGTTCCCGAGACGGATTTGCTTGTTGTAGTATTCTTTCTCTTCCTTTCCCTGCTTTTGATGCGCTCGAGGCGGAAGCAATGAAAAAACTCGCGCGAGAAAGTCGAATGTCCGCTTCGGAAAAAGAATGGTCTGAAAAACTCTCGCCCGAACAATACCGCGTTTTGCGAATGAAGGGAACGGAGCCGCCTTTCACGGGAAAATACTTGCACAACAAGGAGAAAGGCGTTTACGCCTGCGCCGGCTGCGGGGCAGAATTGTTTTCTTCCGACACGAAGTTCGATTCTTTCACCGGCTGGCCTAGCTTCGACGAGCCCGTGAACAAGAAAAACGTGGTTTTGAAGCAGGATTCTTCGCACGGAATGACGCGTACTGAAGTGTTGTGCAAAAAGTGCGGCGGGCACTTGGGGCACGTTTTCGACGACGGGCCTACTCGCAAAGGCAAGCGCTATTGCATAAACTCTTGCTCTTTGGATTTCAAGCCGTCAAAAGCCTAGCTTTTCCTTCACGAAAACAAGGGTTATTCTCTCAGGCATGAATTCCTTGTTTACTATCAAAATTTTGTTTATTCCGCTTCCAACCCCGTAAGCTTTTTTCGCCCTCGCGTCTTCCAAAGGAAAAACGTATTCTTCAAGGCGCTTGAATGCTTCGCCCAGGTTTTTCACTATCTTCTGCGTTCCAACGACCCAGATTACTTTTCCGGCGCCGTAAGCGTACGCAGGCAACTGGCTTCCGGTTGCAGACGCTACGAGCACTTTCCCGTCTTGCGTGACCGCATGCACGCTTCCCACTGCCCAATCGGGAGCAGCGCCGAGCTTGCGCTTTTCACTTTCCCTGCTTTTGTCCATGGCCGCGAATTTTTTTCTTACCGAGTCAAACTTTCCAGACTCGATTATTTCCTTTGCTATCCCTGCAGATTCCAGCGTGGCGGAAGTCATGTTCATTACTTCCGCGCCTTCAGGAATAAGCTCAAGGACTTTCTTTCTCGCCTCTTCGGCATTGCCGGCAACAAAAGCGTTGATGCCGTTCGCCTTCAGCGAAGAAACCGTTTTTTCAATTTCAAAATCATCAGCCAACTCGTCCCACTCTCCCATTTCTTTCAACCTTCGGGCGATTACATATCGGATGCCCGACAAATAATAACCTTCGAGCGGTATTTAACCTTTGCCTTTAATTCTTGACGGAGTAATTCGTACGCTGACTGCGATGGCAAGCCCTTTTTCGGTTTACTGGTCCCAAGTGCACCCGGTTTTCATGGTTGCAGCCGTAGGAGCCACGGTAGTGGGAGGGCTTTACTCACCCGTTTCCAACCCGCCCAACCTGCTTGTTTTTTGCGCGGGAGTTTTCGCCGCGCTTTACTTCGCGCACGTGAAAGACTCTTACGTCGATTTTTTCGAGAGGAGGGAAGACTCGTTTTCTTTTTTGACAAAAAAACAGTCGGAAAAAGCAATGGCTTTGTCTGCGCTGGGCGTAATCGCGTGCTTGCTTTACTTCGCTTTTCTCGGCTTTTGGCTTGCCATCCCCATAATCCTATGCGGGTTTTTGCTCGCGTATTTCCACGCGCCTATGGATTTGAACCCGGTTGGAGCGACAGCCGGCTACCCGACGGGATTAGCTTTGGCGATGCTGGGCGGGTACTACGTTCAAGCAAGGGCGACTCCGTTTAGCATGATTTTGTTTGCAATTGCTGTTTGGCTTGTTTTGAACGGAGTGAAAATCGTGGATGACGTGAAGGATTTCGATTGGGACGAGCGTTTCGGAAAAAAGGCTGCGCCGGTTTTCTTCGGGAAAAAACGCGCGAATTTTGCAGGGTGTAACGGATTCTTTTCCTCCAGTTTGAAATCGAAGCCAAGTTTTTTTGAAGAGTCATTCACTGAAGCAATCGTTTTCTCGAACTCTGGTTTTAATCTCGCGATAACTTGGTCGTGTGAGTAAATAGGGTGGCTACCAAAGTGAGTGTCGCCGTGCTTCAGCCTTTCCGCCAATTCCGCTACAATCAATCAAATCACTTTCTGAAAGAATTACTCGAACCAATTAATATAAGGCTTGTTTTTTCCTCTTAATTTTTCTTGTGAAAAAGCGCTTCCTGCATTCTAAGAGCATTCAGAAAATTTTCCGCCTACTTAACTCCAAATCATATATGCGTCTAGCCTAGGAGAAAGCCAGGTCTTGCCTAGTTCCGCGATTGTGTGCTTGAGTGTTGCTCTCGTGACTATTTCTCCCGGCATTTTCGAGTACCTGTACTTGAACTTCTTTTTCGTCACGAAGACAAAGCACTTGGTGAACATAGGTTGCAGCCATGTCGCTCCCCTGCATCCAGCCAAAATATTCTTTCATCTGCGCTTCGGTCAAGTGATTGGCTAATTCAGAGGCTCTGGCGTGTCGGAAGGAGTGTGGGTTGACTTTCTTTGTGTTTAAACCTGATTTTTGAGCGGTTTGGTCTAAAATCCTACGGAAAGCAACGTATTTTACTGGTTTTCCTTTACAGCTGTTGCTTAAACTACACCACAAAGGATTGTGAGCACTTGTTTTGCCTGGATGGCAAGACAACCAAATTCTCAACAAATCGGTAGATTGAATTAACCTTACTCTGCGGTCTCCCGTTTTCCCTGAGACCATGAGAACGACTCCTTGTTTGTCGAAGGTAACGTTGCGTATTTCTAGCGTGCCGATTTCTGAAATTCGACAGCCCGACTCGTACAATACGGAAATGAATGCCTTATCGCGTGGATTTTGAGCGGTGTCGATTAGTTTGCGTATTTCGGCGGGGGTTAGCAAGTCTTCAGGGAGTTTTTTCTTGGAGTTCTTTATTCCTGTTTTCAGCCACTTTACTTCCTCAGGATATTCTTCGGTTTTTCTGAGCCACTTAAAGAATTTTTTTAAGGCTACCTTGAATGCTTGTTTTGAACATTCTGAGTAGTTGGCTTGATTGATTCTACCCATTAAATTTTCAATGTCTTGCTTGGAAGAGTCTTGAAAGTCTTTACCTAGAAACTCCCCTAACTTGTTCAGTCGATTTACATACCCGACTATTCTTACTGTGCTTAACCCTTCTGAGAAGCAATGGTCGTGAAATTCTTTCACAACCTTTTGGTTTTGAACGCTGAGTTTTCGTTCTGTTCTTTTTAACGCCCAGCCTAGTTGCTTGTTTTGGTCGTATATCCCTTGTCCTTTGGTCATTTTCTACACCACCTTTGTTTTTTCGGGCGGTTTTAAAAGGATTCGACCAAAAAACTGCTCCCTAAAAAACTAGTGCAGGGGGAGGGATTTGAACCCTCGAACTCCTAAGAGAACAGCTTGCTCCAACGCGTTTTCTTTCTAGTTGAGTTCTTTCTTTTCGCAAAAGAAAGAAGTCACTTGAGGCTGTCGCGTTTGACCAGGCTTCGCTACCCCTGCAGAGTATCGAAAAGACATTTGCCCGAAAGAATTTATTAAACCCTTCTGAAAATGCGCTCGATGGGCTTGCTATTGAACCATTCCGAACTTTTTGTTTTGGCGAGTCATTCTCACGAGGTTCTCGAGGCTTTTCTTGAACTGTCCGGGGTTGTCTCGATAGTTTTCCACGTACGCGATGCGAATGCGCCGGTAGTGCGCAGGAAAGCTCCGGAAATTCTTCCAAACCGCCTCGTCTGCCTTTAACGCCGCAAGAACGTCTTTCGCGATTGCAAATTTTTCCCGTTTTTTCGGGTGGAACGCGTGGGCGACGGCGTCGAGCCCGGTTTTCGTCATCCTCCCTTGCCTTGCGAGTTTTCTCATGCGCTCTTTGTTCATTTGCGAAGGCTTGCTTAACGGTCTTCTCGGAGTAAAACGCTGGGCGAACGAGTCTTTATCGATGGTTTTCACGGTGCTGTCAATCCAACCGAAGCACAGCGCTTCGTCGACAGCATCGTTGTAAGGAATGCGTTTTTTCCCGCTGTGTTTCTTGTAGTAAACAAGCCAAACTTCCTTGGCTTTCCCGTGGTTTTTCTTGAGCCAAGCCCGCCATTGCCTTGCGGTTGTAACGTAAATTTTTTTCGTTATCTTCATTTCAAGTCTTGCCACACGCCGACGATGTTTCCTTCCGAATCCTTGATTCGCGCGTAAAGCCCCATTCCCATGACGTTCACGGTAGGCATTACGACTTTCGCGCCGTTAGCTTCCGCTTTCTTCAAAGTTTTTTCTACCGATTCGACGCTCATTACGATGACCGGGTAAGGGGCGGTAGCGTCTTTCTTCATCATCCCGCCGTTAATCGCGCCCGATTCTTTCGGCATGTGCTTTTCGTCCACTTCAACCGTATGCACGCCGTAGTACGGAACGTCCGGGTCGGGCATTGGGTATTTCTCTATCTTCCAGCCGAACACTCTCTCGTAAAAAGCTTTCGCCCTCGGCAAATCATCCGCAGGAACTTCAAAATGCACTACTTTGTCCACCCTTACCCCCCCACCTTGAAAAATTGTTTTTTTTTTCTAAAGCTTTTATTTAACAGGACGCTCTTTGTTTTATAAAGTGTGGTTTGAGTGAAAGTTTTGGTTACGGGTGCGACAGGGCACGTCGGAAAGCATTTGGTGCCGGCGTTGCTTGCAAAAGGCCATTCGGTGCGGGTTGCCGTGCTCGACGCTGAAGAAGCGCGCGAGGCGTTCAAAGACGCGCCTTTGGAAATAATGGAGTTGGATTTCGCTATTGCGGAACAATCCGCTTTCGATACTATTGCGAAAGGCGTTGACGCAGTCGTGCACTTGGCTGCAGTGGGCGTAATTAACCCTGACGAGAATAAGAAAAAGATTTTCGCGGTCAACGTCGAAGCTACGAAAAAGCTTTTGAACGCCTGCAAGAGAAACGCGAGGTTCAACCGTTTCGTTTTCATTTCCTCTTCCGCGTTGTTCCACAAGCCTTCGAGGTTGCCTATAGAAGAAAACGACGCGCCTTCGCCCGGCAACGCGTACGGCGAAAGCAAGCTTACGGCTGAAAAGGCAGTTCGCGAGAGCGGAGTGCCGTTCGTCATACTACGCCCCGTAGTCATTTACGGCTTGGGCTTCGAACCGTCGTTCGCGCCCGCCGTAAAAGCGATTCAAAAAGGAAAAATGCCTGTGATAGGCGAAGGCAACACGCATTTTCCGGTGGTACATGTAGATGATTTCGTAAACGCGGTTTTGCTTTCGCTAGAGAAAGACGCAGCTAAAGGTGAAACGTTCAACATCAGCGGAGAGGCGCTCACGCAAAAACAATGGACTGCCGCGGTTGCAAACGAGCTTGGCGTGCAACCGCCGAAAACAAGCATTCCTGTTTGGCTGGCGGAAGCAATGGCGTTGTTTTACGAGCTCAAAGCAAAGCTTTTCGGCGGGAAGACCGCGATTTCGCGAGAGAGCGTGAGGCGTTTGACTACCGACAGAGTTTTCTCGACTAAAAAGGCGGAACGGCTTTTAGGGTGGAAGGCTAAAGTCAAGCCTCAAGACGGGTTGAGCGAAATGATCGCGTCGATTTTTGGATAAGAAATAAAAACAATCTTTGTCTCATGCTTAAGGCGTTGTGCATGGTTTTAGTGAAGAAAAAGTCTGGAGAGAAAGAACGGTTTGCGCCGTCGAAGATAGCGCGCAGCATAGTTAAAGCCGGCGGTACTGTAGAATTGGCTGGCGAAATAGCCGACGTGGTTGCAGACAAAATCAAGTCTTCTGGCAGAAAGTTGTTAGCCAGTTCCACAATTCGGTCTATAGTGGTTTCGTTGCTTAAGAAAAAAAAGCCCAGCGTGGCGGTAAACTACACTTCGTTCAAGAAATAGTTTTTAACTGGTTGGTTTTCGCATGGTTGAATCCACTTTTTTCAAAATAGTTTATTTTCTTGGAATAACGCTCGGTTCTCTCGTTATTGCAGACGTTTTGATATTTTTGTTCGACAAGTTTATTCGCCCGATTGTTTTGAGGACTAAAACCACTTTTGATGATTTCCTTTTCGAAGGCATTCGCGGTCCGTTCAAGTTCGTGGCTTTTCTTTTTGGTTTATACCTTGCTTTTCAAGTTTCCATTCCGAACGTAGTTTTTTTCGACAAGAACTTGAACCAGTTGTTTTTTCTAGCGTTGGTGCTTGCGGCAGGACATGCTCTAAGCCGGGTGGTTGACTCGTTGTTTTACTGGCATGCCAGCCAGACTGAAAGTCAGCAAAAACTAAGAATAAGCAAGGATGTTTTTCCGCTTGCGAGGAAAATGTCTAAACTATCTATTTTGCTCGTAGCGTTCATAATTGTTTTGAGCGAGTTTGGAGTTGAGATAGGCCCTCTGCTGGCTGGTTTGGGAATCGCGGGCTTGGCTGTCGCTTTGGCTTTGCAAGACACGCTTTCAAACTTTTTCTCGGGAGTAAACCTGCTTTCCGACAAGCCGTTTAAAGTGGGGGATTTCATTGCGTTAGACAGCGAGAATTCCGAAACCACTGGAGTAGTTAAGGAAATCGGCTGGCGGACGACAAAAATACAAACTCCACGCAACAGCATCATCGTCATTCCAAACGCCGAGCTTGCTAAAAGAATGGTGCACAACCTTTCGGGAATAGGCAGGGAAAAAAGAAGGGTTTTGATTGACTTCGGCGTTTCTTATTCTACAAACTTGGATAAGCTTAAAAAATCCTTGGAAACTTGTTTTGAAAACGTGAAAAAACGCAGTGGAGTGGTAGACGAGTCTTTTTTTCCTGTCTTGCGTTTTGTGAATTTCGGCGATTCGTCACTGCAGTTTCGATACATATTCCAAGCTAAGTCGTTTGACGATAGTTTCCCTTTGGCTACTGAAATGCGTTTTGAAATGGTAAAGCAATTCCGCAAGGATGGAATTGAAATTCCCTTCCCAATACGCACGGTTTACTTGAA
Organism: Candidatus Norongarragalinales archaeon; assembly: GCA_038884755.1. Classification (GTDB taxonomy): domain Archaea; phylum Micrarchaeota; class Micrarchaeia; order Norongarragalinales; family Norongarragalinaceae; genus UBA10210. Next base: position 428,553 of record JAWABJ010000001.1, on the reverse strand, counting down.
AGGCGAAAAACGCGGAAAAAGGTAGTAGACGTTCAACCTCCCACTTGAACAAACCGAAAAGGCATTTAAGCCAAGAAAAGCTTTTTTTTTCATGCGACCCCAGTCGGAAGAAGAAAAAATCATGCTCGACTCGAGCTCTTTCAAAGCGCTGGCGAGCGAAACGCGCGTTTTGATTCTCAAGGAGTTGGACAAAAAACGCTGTACTGCAAGCGAAATAGGCAAAATCATGGGCATTAGCGTGCAAGCGGCTAGCGAGCATTTGGAAAACCTGAGGGTAGCGGGGCTTGTGGAGCGCGTGGACGAAGGGCGCAAGTGGATTTACTTTACTTTGACTGAAAAGGGGAAAGCCGTATTGCATCCTGACAAGGGAAAGCGACTTTGGATTTTGCTTTCGCTATTCGCATTGATGCTGGCTGGCGCTGGTTTCATGATTTACAACCAGCCCCAGCATGCTGCAAGCCCTTCCCTTCAGCTTCCCATAATCCAAACGGTAGAAGGGGCGGGTTTCGAAACCCAACAGTTCATTGAATCCCAAAAAACTGCCGAAGCTTCTAGCAGTTCGGACGGCCAGGCGGCCGCAGCCTCGCTTCCGCTGAACGCAACCAACCGCACGGGCTAGTGGAACTGTTTTATTTTCACCTTCAGTTCTATTCTAATGTTAGCTGAATTGGGCGTTTTGCTTGTTTCTGCCATAGTGCTCGCTAAAGCCTCGGACGTGATAGTGGAAAATTCCGTTGTTTTGGCTCGTTTTTTGAACGTCAGCGAATTGGCGATAGGCTTTCTGCTTGTGAGCGTAGCTACTTCACTTCCTGAATTGTCCATTGCGATAACTTCTGTGCTTGAGAAAGCGCCTGGCGTTTCAGCTGGAAACGTTCTAGGCGCCAACGTTACTGACATTACGCTTGTTTTGGGAGCCGCCGCTTTCGTTTCGGCAATAAAGCTTAGCAGGAACGACGCTTGGAAGTCCACCAACATTCTTGCTTTGGCTGCACTCGCGCCTTTCCTCTTGATTTTCTTTCCGGGTTTGCTTTCCACTTTCGTACTGTTTGCGGCTTTTACCGCTTACACGTTCATAAGCATAAAACAACGCTCGCACCATCCGGAAGCGAAAGTTTCAAGGCAAAACGCAACGTTCGCCCTTTTCTTTTTCTCGATAGGCGTGGCTTTTCTCTTGGTTTCCGCCGATTTTGTTGTGAAATCCGCGGTTTCGCTCGCTTCAATCCTCGGGTTTTCTTCAACCATAATCGGCGCAACGATAATTTCAATAGGCACCACTCTTCCTGAATTAAGCGTAAGCTTGCAGTCGGCGAATAAAAACAACAGTTCGCTTGCCCTAGGCAACGCGATAGGCTCCACGCTCGTCAATTCCACTCTCGTTCTCGGGATAGCCTCGCTCTCCCCCTTGTTTTCCCTCAACCTGAGTTTTTCAACGCTCGCAGTCTTGTTTCTCGCAGTCGCAGCAATAACCTCGTCTTTACTGCACTCGCAGTCGATAAGCCGCACGAAAGGCTTTGCTCTTTTGGGGCTGTTCATTTTATTTTTGGCTTTTGCAATAGCTTTCGACGTGGTGTTTTGATGAAGAGGATTGCAATACTAGGAGGGAGTTTCAACCCCCCTCACTACGGGCATTTGACAGTCGCGAAAGGCGTTTTGGAAAACTTTGATTGCGACGAAGTTTGGCTCATGCCGTGCTTCAAGCAAGCTGAAGGAAAGAAAATAGAAAAAGCGAAGCACAGGCTTGCAATGGTGCGCTTGGCTTTGAAAAACGCTGGTTTAAGCAAACGGATTAAGACGAGCGGTTTTGAAATGAAACTCCGCAGGAAAAACTATACCGCCGACACCGTGGAAAAACTGCAAAAGCGCTTTCCTTCCACGCAGTTCTACTGGATTTTCGGCTCCGAACTAGTAAAAGACTTTCCAAAATGGGGAAAGTGGGAAAAACTGCGCAAGCTCTTGCCTCTGGTGATATACCCGCGCCCGGGCTTCAAAAAACCCTCTCGCAAGTTTTCATCTTCACTCGGCGCGAAGCTCGTTTTCCTTCCTCACTCCGTGCGAAAATCCAAGGTTTCCTCCACCCAAGCAAGGGCTTTCGCTTCTGTCGCGAGCCCGAAGCTGAAAATGCTCGTTCCCCGCAATGTTTTCAATTACATCAAAAAGCACGGGCTTTACGGGTGGAAAGGGAAATGAAGTTCGTAGTGGGCGAAGCCGCGGCGGTAGTGGGAAAAAACCTGGTGGTTTCCGACGCGCACGTGGGCATCGAGCTCGAATTGCAAGCTAAGGGCATAGAAGTTTCGAATTACGAACGCGAGGCGCAAAGGCTCAACAAGCTTTTGAAGCAGACGAAATGCACTCGCATCGTCGTTTTGGGCGACTTCAAACACGATTTTTACGGGTTCAAAAACCGCGAGTTCTGGGTTTTGAAAAAATTTTTGCGCTTGCTGCACTGCAAGGACATTCTTGTGGTGAAAGGCAACCACGATTCCGAGCTGGAAAACTTCGGGGACGTGAAGGTAGTCGACGCGAAAGGCCTGCTTTTGGAAGCTGAGGGTAAGAAATACGGCTTGTTCCACGGCCACGCGTTCCCCTCGCGCGAGATTACGGAAAACGCCGACGTTTTCTTGTTCGGAAACCTGCACCCGCTGGTCGAGATAAGCGAGGGCGAGCGGTTTTCCTACACCGCGCCCGTGTGGGTGGTGGGAAAAACCAAGGCGAACGCCAAGCACGGCTTGAAAGCCGGGCGCAAGTGGGTGCTGTTTCCCGCCTTCGGCTCTCTCGTGGGGGGCGTTGCGGTGAACAAAACGCGGGATTTGGGGCCGTTCTTGAAGAAGGAAAACGCCGAACTGCAAAACGCCCAGGTTTTCACCATTGACGGGCGGAAGCTCGGCACTCTGGAAAACCTGCGTTAAAAAAGGGTTTTTTAACCCCCGCCTGCAAAGTAATTTCGTCCTGTTTTTTAGTTCGTGAATTTAGGGGTGTTATCATGGGTCATCGTGGTCGCGAAAGGCTTGTAAGGTGCGAAAAGTGCGGTAGGGAAGTGCGCAGGGACAAGGCGGTTTTCATCGAAAAGCCGATTTTGACCAACCCGCTCGAGCGCAAGGACGTTTACTCTGAAACTTACACTCGCGTTTTGACGCGCGAAGTGTCGTACTGCATTTCTTGCGGCAAGCACGGAAGGATTTTCGAAAAGAAAAAGAAAATGCAGGAACGCCAGCGGGAACGCGAGAGGTTCGGGCGGTTCGGCGACAGGCCTTTCCAACAGAGGCGCGAGCGCCCTCCGGTTTACGGCTCTGCGCCGCAACAAAAACCCGCCCAAGAACAGCCTGCGGCTGAAACGCCTGCAGCGCAGGAAACGACCGAAACCCCCGCCAAGGAGACGGAAGAACAGCAGTCGTAAAAAGGTCTATTTTTATTTTTCTTTTTCCTGTTTTTAGTGCATTGGGCCCGTAGTCGAGTGGTAAGACGTCACCTTCACACGGTGAAAATCCGGCGTTCGATTCGAGGCAGGACCTTTCGGTTCTGCAACTCTTCGCTCGTTGAAGAGCTCGCGAAGGTCGCCGCGGGCCCACTTCGTGATTGCAATGAAAAACGCTTTTCTCGTGCACAGCACGGGCGGCTCGCCTTTCGAGACGTTCTACCCGTGGCTTTCGCGCGAGCTGAAAAAACTCGGCTACGCAGTGCAATGCCCGCAATTCCCCACTCCCGAAGGGCAGACGCTGGGAAATTGGATGCGCGTGGCAAAGCCTTATTTGAAAGGCTTTAACGAAGAAACGATTTTGGTGGGGCGAAGCATTGGCGGGCCTTTCGTGCTGCGCTTGCTGGAAGCCTCGCCCGTGAAAATCAACGCCGCTTTCATCGTCGCAGGCTTTTGCTCGGGCCCCATCCTCCCGCAATTCCAGCCTGTCGTGCAGAGTTTCATCGACAAGCCGTTCGACTGGAAGAAAATCCGGGCGAACGCAAAGAGTTTTTTCGTCTACCACTCTGACAACGACCCGTACCTGCCTTTGGAAATGGGCGAAAAGGTTGCAAAAAACTTGGGCATTGAGTTGACCCTGGTGCCCGGCGCCGGGCACTTCGGCTTGACCGCAGGCTTTACCGAATTCCCCCTGCTTTTGGACGACGTCAAGAGCGTAAGCTGAAAACGCTTAAAAAGGCGTTTTTTGTAATAACCGAATGGGAATTTTTTCAGACTGGAAGGGAGTCGTTCTAAAACCCTTCGAAACTTTTGAAGACCTCAAAAACCGAGCTTCTTACGAAGAATCCATCCCCCACTTTGTAGTGGGGCTGTTGCCGCAGCTTTTGGGCCTGTTCCTTTCCTTGATACTTTCTTTCAGCGTAGCAACCCTCGTTTCGTTCGTAATCGGTTTGGCCGTGCTTGCAATAAGCCTGGCGGTAGGACTGTTCTTGACTCTCGCCATAGCGCGTTTTCTCGGCGGAAAGGGAACCACCGTCCAGCACGTGTTCGCGTTTGCAGTAGACTGGGCCGCGTACTTCGTGCTGGCCGTAGTCTTGCTCCTCGTGATACTAATCCTGGGCGCGTTGATGGTAGGCTCGACGCTGTTGAGTGGCGGGCTACAGGCTTTGGACCCCGCGAAGATACTCGCGCTGGTTTTTGGCGGCGGCATGGTGCTTTTGATAATAGGCGGCCTTTTGTTCCTCCTGCTTTTGATTCTCGCCCTTAGGACTTACTACTACATGATGAAAAGCGTCCACGGCTTCGGAGTAGGAAAATTCATCCTCTACAACGTCGTGCTCGTTATCATTTACTTTATAGTTGGCTTTTTGCTGGCGTTCCTCGGAATTTGGGGGGCAACGGCATTCTAGGCGGCAAGGGAATTCAATCCCCAAAAATTCTTTTCACAAGCAGGGGGATTTCCCTACTTTTTCGCACGAGCCCGTCGGGCTTTTCCCCTGAAATCCTTTTCCTCTCGCTCCACCCGTAAAGCACTCCGATTGTCTTCACTCCCAACTCTTTTCCCGCGCGCACGTCGGCGGGCGTGTCGCCGATTATGACCGCGTTTTCCTTCGCAGTTTTGCTCTTGCGCAACGCTTCCCTCAAGCGCTTGGCCTTCCCGCTCTTGTGGTTTCCGCCTTCGATTACCGCGAAAAACTTCCGCAACCCGAATTTCGAAAGCGCCTTGGCGACTATGCTTGCCCTAGTGTTGGAAACTATTGCGAGCCCGTATTTTTCCGAAAGGGTTTGCAAAACTCGTTTCACGCCGCTGAAGGGTTTGGACGTTTTGTACTCGAACCCCCGCCAGTATCTTGCTATGGCCAAGTCCAGCTGGCTTTCTTTAATGCCCAAGCGGGTGAAGTTCCTCTCCCACTTGGAATCGTGCCATTTCTTCCATTCCGAAAGCGTTTTCGCCGGGTTTCTCTTTCCGAAGAGGGAATAAACGTGGTCGTAGCGTCTCTTGTGCTCGGCGAGCGAATCGAGAATCACGCCGTCGAAATCGAAGACAACGAGCTTTTTCTTTTCCCCCGACGCCATTGATTGCTTACGGCGTTCGGTTTTTTAATTCGTTCGCGCAAATTTTTCTTGCTTGCTCCAATCGTCTAGCCCGGTCCAGGACGCCGGCTTCTCAAGCCGGCAACACGGGTTCGAATCCCGTTTGGAGCACTTTGCATTTTCTCCCGCGCTTTGGCTGAAATCCAATAGCCTTTTTTATACCACCGCCCAAGTCATATTAACCGGCTTTTTCTGGAGTGATTTTTAATGTCGTCAAGTTTCAGCCAACCTGTTTCCAAAGCGCTTTCCGAATTAGGCTTCAAGGAACTGACGGAAGTGCAGAAGCAGGCGATTCCAGTAATCCTTCAAGGCGAAGATTTGATAGCGCAAAGCAGGACGGGAACCGGAAAAACGGCCGCTTTCGCAATCCCGATTCTCGAAAGTCTGATTGCCAAGCCCCACTCGCAGCACGTCCAAGCAATAGTCCTCGTGCCTACGCGCGAGTTAGCAATACAAGTGGGCAACGACTTCCGGAGGATAGGAAAGCACACGCAACTCCGCTATCTCGTGGCCTACGGCGGAACGGACATAGGCAGGCAGATAGAGCTTTTGCGAAGCGGAGTGCAAATAGTCGTGGGCACGCCGGGAAGAATCATTGATTTGATAGAACACCGTGCTTTGGACCTGTCGCGCGTGCATACCTTCGTGTTGGACGAAGCCGACGTCATGCTCGCCATGGGCTTCGTCCGCGACGTGGAGAAAATACTTTCGTTCACCCCCGCGAAAAAGCAGGTTTTGCTGTTTTGCGTCGATTTGCCGGAAGAAATAATGGGCCTGGCGCGCAGGCACATGCGGTATCCCCAGCACGTCAAGCTCGTTTCTTCGGACAAGAGCGCGCAGGGAGTAAAACAATGTTTTTACACCGTGCCCGCCGGGCGCAAGCTCAGCGCTTTGATTTACCTGCTTCACGAGCTGCAGCCGCAAAGGGCAATAATCTTCTGCAGGACTAAAAGAAGGGTGAGCGAGCTCACGCGCCAGCTGAACGCCAACGGCATAAACGCCCAAGGGATACAAGGAAACCTCACTCAAGCGCAACGCACGCGCACCATGCAGGCGTTCAAGGAAGGGCAAGTGAATATTCTTGTGGCGACAGACGTCGCCGCGCGAGGAATCCACGTTGAAGCGATATCCCACATTTTCAATTTCGAGCTTCCTTATGACATCAACAACTACATCCACAGGATAGGGCGTACTGGCAGGATGCACGCCGTGGGAGAAGCTGTTTCCTTATGCTATTCAGACGAGTTGGGAACCCTTGGACAGATCGAACGCCTCATGGGAAAAACCCTTGAAGAAAAAACTTTGCCTGCGAACCTTCCAGCCTCTAAAATGCCTTCGTTTTCAGAAGGCGATTCGAGGCGCCCCTCGCGCTTTGGAGGGCGGCCTCAAGGCAGGGGCGGCTTTTCGCGCGGAAGAGGCGGTTTTTCCCGCGACCGCGGAGGCCGCGAGCCGGTTCGAAGAGGGCCTTCGGCTCCAACGCGCTTTACGCGAAGCTCGTGGCGCTGACCGCAGCGCAAGCGTTTAATTCCCGCGCGCATTAAGTTGTTTCAGACCCGCCAATGAGATTTTACGAGCACATAGCCGTCGGCTTTGCCGCGAACGCCGCGTTATTCTGGATTCTCTCGAAAACGGGCTTTTTTTCCCTCCAGTTTTTCCAGAACACGCCGCTTGCGCTAACTTTTTTGCTCGCAATAGCCTTGTTTTCACTCCTTCCCGACGTGGATTCGTTGAATTCCTTCGCGAGCAAGCTCTTCCAGCTTGCGTTGCTGGCCTTCGCAGCGGCGTCCGTGATTGAATTCTCTTCAGTCAAAAGCGTTGTTCCCCTTGCAAAAGCCGTTTTCGCCTTGCTCCTCCTGGTTGGGCATTTCCTTTACGCGAAAAGCGGGCGCATGCATAGGCAGTTTCCGCACACTTTCGCTTTTGGCGCGTTGGCGTGCGCCGCCGCGTTCATGCTCACAGGCTCGAAAACGGTCGCTCTTGCTTCGGCAGTTGCTTTCGCTTCCCACCTGGCTGCAGACGGGCATTTGCTCGCCGCCCTGAAACAAGACGCCTCGCTTTTGTTCAGAAAAGGCTTTTAGTCTGGGAAACGCGCTTTTGCGCGAGCGCGTAGAACGCAATCGAAATCCAGAACAGGGCGAAAACCGCAAGCGCCTCCAAAAACCGCGTGTTAGGGTTTGCTTCGAAAACCATGGCGAAAAGCAGCACGCTCATTGCCAACGCCGAAGCGAATTGCGGAAAGAGAACCGGAATGAACATCATCCGATTACGCTGGGGAATAGTGTTATGGGTTCTGCAACTATGAAAAATACCAATATATTTAAACAAATACGGAAAAAAGTATATATTCCGATTAGTATCGTATATACTCAAGCAAGAAATAGTTATTCGGATAAAATCGGATAATGAGTGATATTGTGGGGCAGAAGAGGATAGTGCAGAAGACCGGCACGTCTACTCTAATCGTCTCGCTGCCGCGCAGCTGGACAGAACGGACGGGTGTGAAGAAGGGTTCGGAATTGTTCGCGCTGGAACAGCCGGACGGGAGCATGATGCTTTCCACGCGCGTTGCGGAGGAAAAGCGCGAGTCTTTCGACTTGAGTGTGAGCGACGTGTCTTCAAAGGAAGAGTTGACCCGAAAGTTTTATTCAGCGTATCTTGCCGGTTTCGATTCCATCCGCGTGCATTCTTCTTCTCGCATTACTCCCGAACTGCGGAAAACGATTTTGCATGAAACGAAGAGGCTCATCGGTCTTGAAATCGTAGACGAGACGCCCAGCGTGATCGTAGTGAAAGACTTTTTCTCGCGCGAGGGGCTGAGCATCGAGAAGACCATGAAGCGCATGCACTTGATTACCTGCAGTTTGTTCGAAGACTTGATTGAAGGGAAAGAGCTTGAAGCTGTCGTTGAGAGGGATGACGAGGTGGACCGGCTTAGGTTCCTCCTCCTGCGACAGTTGAACCTGGCTTTGAAAAACCCGCAAGTCTTGCGGGGCTTGAGTTTGACGGCAAACCGCTGTATAGACTATGCGACGGCTACGCTTTACGTGGAACGCATTGCCGACCATGTCACTGCCATGGCTAAAATCCTGTCGCGCGAGAAGAGCGACGTTTTCAAGCCCTTCCGCCCTTCGTTCGAAAAAGTTTACTCCTTGTACAAGGACGCGGTCAAAGCGTTTATCGAAAAAGACTTTTCACTGTCAATGAAGGCAATCAAAAGCAAGCCTTCCCTGCATTCGGAAATGGGCGATTTGAACAAGCGCTTGTGGCAGAAGGGAATGGGCTACAGCCCTCTGGTAGAGCATTCCAATAGCATTCTCGACGCGAGCGAGGGCATTGCAGAGCAGGCTATAAACCAGTCTTGAATCCCCGCCAAGCGCTTTCGGCCGGATTGGCTTTCCACTGTAGTTTTTAATAATGCCCCGTGCGTTGTTTAAACCATGAGAATAGGATTTGTTACGGCGTTGACCAACGATTTTGATGCCAAGGAATTGATACAGAAAATCGCGAGCCAGGAAATTGGAGTGGATTTGGAGTTCGAACAGGCGCCTACGCTCTTGAACACGCCTGCCGCGGTGAAAAAACTTTTTTACGCGGGCGTGGACGCTTGCATCGTTTTCGTGCAGTCGAGCGAGGAAGAGCGGGTTTCGCTCGCGCTTGCCCAAGAGAAGATTGTCGACGTGGAAAAGGATTCGGGCAAATACTGCCTGGTTTGCACGGTGATGGACGAAGAGGGGAGTATAGGCGAGTTGGCGGAAGAGCGGCTCAAGGAAGCTTTGCACTTGCTTTTGGGCGTGAGGCCCGAAAAGCCGGCGCAAGACTCCCAACTGGACTTTTTCCCTTCCCAGTCTTCTTCCATGGACATGTTCAGCCAAGGCGGGAGCGGGGAGACGGGCGGAAAGCCCTTGTTTTAAATGAAACAACGGGGTGTGTGAAATGAGCTGGTTGAATTCGTTTGCGAAAGTTTTCACACGGTTTTAATAGTTTTTTCCGTCTTGCTTTCCGGCTGCGTGCAGTCCTCATCGCCTTCGCCAAGCCCCACTGTGGTTGCAACAGCCGTGCCAACCGCAACGGCGACTGCCACTGCGACTGCCACGCCCACCCCATTGCCTTCGGCGACCGAAGAGCCGGTGCAAGAGCTTTCCGAATTGAGGGATGGCGTGGGCGGAGTTTTGGAAAGCGTTTTCGGCAAGCCGTTTGCTTTCACTGAAGACAAGGACCCCGCCAGCGGCAGGATTTCGTACTTCACGGGCGGAGAGAGCGACTACTTCAACATACGCGTGGACGTAAAGCCTTCCACTTTCACCAAATGGCCGCCAGACAAGACGCTGGTTGAATTCGAGCGGGCTGGCGGAAGCAAGGAAAAAATGGCTTTCGTGCAGTCCGGCTCCCAACAGCCTTCAATACGGACGGAGTTTGAAATGGAGTGCAACGGTTTCAGGCACTTGATAACGGTGGTTTTGACCGAGCAAAACACGGGTTCGCTGCCCTTCCAGGACAAGGCTTCCGAGCTGGTTTCGGGCCTGCTTGAAGCATGCGCTTGAAGTGGGAAAGCGAAAGAACCTTTTTTTATTCGGCTTGCGTAATGCAAGCTTATGCTTTCGTTCAACCCCCCGAGAGTGCAGGTAGGCTTGAAGGAAATAACGCTCGACCACGCGGGCGAGCTTTCGTTCATTTCCCACGCCCACTCCGACCACGCCTTGAAATCTCGCGTTCCGGCAATGCTTGCCAGCGAAGAGACGGTGGATTTGCTGCAGGCAAGGGGTTATGCTTCGGCGCACAGCATAATGCACTCGCATTACGGCACGCGCTTGATAAGCGCGGGGCACGTTTTGGGCGCGAGGCAGTTGGTTGCCGAAGGCGACGGCGGAGTTTTTGCTTATACTGGCGACTTCAGGCTTTCCGATTCTTATTGCGTGAAAGGCGCGGAAGTTCCGCAGTGCGACACGCTTTTGATGGAGGCGACTTTCGGGTCTCCTGAATTCGTTTTTCCAGACCGAGAGAGCGTCGCGAAGGAAATCGCGAACTGGGTTTTGGAAAAGCAAAAGCAGGGCATAGTGGTTTTGGGCGGGTATTCTTTGGGGAAAGCGCAAGAGCTCACGCGAGTGTTGAACGACTACGCGGACGTAACACCCGTAGTGGAAGACTCGATTGCGAGGGTGAACGGCGTTTACGTGAAGCACGGCGTCAAGCTCGACTTCATCGGCTCTTCGTCGGACGAGGGGCTAAAGGAGTTGGAAAAAAACTTTGTTGCAGTGGTTCCAATGAACAAAGTCAACAACAACTTCGCCTTTCAGTTGAGCAGGGCGTACGGAAAGAAAGTCGCGACTGCGGTTGCGACGGGCTGGGCTTTGACCGAACGCTTTGCGAACGCGAAAGCGTTTTGCCTGAGCGACCACTCCGACTTTCCGGAGCTGATGGATTTTGTGGAACGCACGGGGGCGAAAAAGGTTTTTACTGAATACGGCAGCGCAAAGCGGTTGGCGCGCGAGTTGCGGAAGAAAGGAGTCAACGCGAGCGCGCTGGAAGAGCAGCAGAAGCTGTTGATCGCTTGGGAAGACTGATTGGAATGAAAATTTTGTTTTGCTACGTGACGTGCAAGAACGCCAAGGAGGCGGAAGAGCTGGCGCACGCGCTAGTGGAAAAGAAAACCGCCGCATGTTCGGTGGCAGTGCACGATGCGCGCTCGTTCTTCGCGTGGAAAGGCCATCCGCAGCGCACGAGCGAATCCGTATTGTTTCTAAAAACCCTGCCGAAAAACAGGAAGAAACTTGAACGCGAGATAAGGAAAATGCATTCTTACGAAACGCCTTGCATAATCTTTTTCAACGCCGAGTGCAGCGAAGACTACTGGAGGTGGCTGAAAAACGTCGTCAAGTGAACCGCATGTGGAATTTGCAAGAAAGGTTTTAAGCGATTTGAGGGTGCATCCTGGTTTGGTTATGCTTCCCGATTCCGACCGCAAGAAATACTATCCAATGCCAAACGCTTCATTATCAAAAACCAGATTTCGTCGCGAGAGAGTTTGAACGAAACTGTGGCACAAAGCTTGTCTAGGTTGCAAAAGGAAGTAAGCATAAAACGCCGCAAACTGGACTTGTTTGAACACAATTTCGTTGAAACTTCCGAAAGCTGGAAATTGAGAGCCGAGCTTTACAACAAGCTCGTTCCGAACCTTGCAGCCGTTGTCGCCTTGCAGGCTTGGGCGTGGACGCATTCAGACTAGTCGACGCCGTTCAAGTGGCAAGTGTCGTTGACGCGCTTTATCCTCCAAACACCGTCACGATAGTAGAATTCGCTTATTGAACAGTTGTCGGTGCGGAACGCCCTCCATTTTTCCAGGGGCATTCCCATCAAAAAACAGGACATCGCTGAAATGACGTTGTGGTGCGTCAGCACCATTATGCTCTCGTGGCTTTCCAAAATCATTTTGTTGAAAAAAGGAATGACGCGCGCGCTCAAGTCTCCGATGCTCTCCCCGCCGTCCGGGCGCAAGTCGTGGCTTTTGTAAATCTTGCTTTCCTCTTCGCTCAGCGCATGCCATGCCTTGTTTTCCAAAACCCCGTAATTGCGTTCACGCAGTTCTTTCGCGTAAACAACCTTGAATTTACCTTCGAGCAGGCTTTCCCGCATCGTTTCTCTCGCCCTTCCGGAATCGCTCGCGTAAACGCACCCGATTTTTTCTTTTCCCAGCGCTTCCCCTAGGGCTTTCGCCTGCCTGATTCCCTTTTCTGATAATTCCGAGTCGAAAACGCCTTGCACCAACTCGAGAATGTTCGCGGCGGTTTCCGCGTGCCGCACGAGAAAAACGCGTTCCACCAAGTTCCACTACCTCGCGGGGAATTCCCTTTTCAGTTGTTCGATTTTTTCCTTGAATCCGACGCCCGCGAGAACCCTGTGCGCGTTCGCGATTCCGCGCATGCCCTGCCTGTCTGTGAAGTAAAGCACGTATGGGAAGAAAGGGTCTTGAGTGAAAAGGCTGTTTAATATTTGGGGCTTGAATTTTGATTTGAAATAACGCTCTGGGTCTACCTTTTCTTTCCCGCCTAAAATCAGTTTCTTGATATTCTCTTCGTTTCCAGGAAAGCGTTTTGCAAGCTCTTCGTCCAGGTTTTGAAGGATTTGCTTGACGTGTTTCCTTGCAATTGAAACGGCTACCCTCCGTTTCACTCGGTTTGGTGGCGCTTCAAGCGCGTACTCTTCGGGCCGGATGCCGTAAAACTTTTCTAGCGATTTCGATTCGCCGCTTTCTTTGAGACGTTTTCTAAGCATGTAATACAAAAAACCGTTCGGGTCTATTCTCTTGCTTTTCGCAAAAGCTCTTACCGATTGCCTGGAAAACCCGAACATAAGCCCGACTTGCTCGTGTCCGTAAAGGGTTTCGAGCACTTTTTTGGGGGCTATAGGCCTGCGTTCCCTTGCGGCATTCCGAACCTCCTCGTTTTTTTTGAACACGTCTGGATGTTCTTCGATAACGTGAAGCATGCCCACCGGATTGCCGATTACCCCTTTCGCTTCAACAAACAAATCCTTTCCGGCTTGCTCGTTCAAGATTCGCACCAATTCTGAAGCGTTTTTTATCATTATCATGGCCGCAGGTTTTATTCCCATGACGACTGCCTGGATGTTGCCCGCTTCGGGATGGTGCAATAAAGAAAACCTCGCCTCAGGAGAATTTCTTATAGTTTCTTCCAAGAGATTCAACCTTGAACGCAAGAACCGCTGCAGGGGACTTTCGGTAGTTGCCATTTTTTTTTAACCACTTTTCAATCTCTATTCAGACTGAAGTGGGCCCGCCCGGATTTGGACCGGGGACCTTTCGATTTCAAAAAGCCTTTTTCTCCCTTTTTTTTCGGGGGTTTTTCCCCAGGGGTAAAAAGCCCTATCAGTCGAACGCTCCACCAGGCTAAGCTACGGGCCCGCTGAAAGTAAGAAAAATACTATGCAAGCGGGAATAGTTAAAACGTTTTCCTACGCCGTCAAGACAAATCCCTATGGGTCTTGTACATCAAAGCGGCGTGCTCGTCTTGCTTTTCCAACTCTCGTCCCACGCTTCGGAAAATCTCGTGCGAATCGATGATTTTCTTTTTCTTGAGTTTCGCTTTTATTTTCCTCAAGAGCTTTTCCGCAATGCCTACGCACTTTTTCCGTTCGATTTCGACCGACTTACAAGCGTAGTAAACCGAAGCGTAAAGCTTCTTCTCGTCGAACTCTTCCTTGTGACCCCGTCGCTTTACTATGTACATTCCACTCCTTCTCATTCTATTGCAATAACCCCGCCGGATATTAAAATCAACAACCAAGACAAAGCAATCAAAAGTAATCCAATCGCCAAGCGCATATACCCTCTTGATGCGAGTTTCCAAGCTTTGATTTCGCTTATCCTCGTTCCGAGCTTTACGAGGATGAGGATTGTGACGAGCGGAAGCACAAAAATCAAATTGTAAAGCATAAGCAGCCCGAAAGCGTACAAGTCGAAGTTGTGGGAAAGCAAGAGGATTATCGCAAGATACGGCGCGCCGGTGCAAGGCAATTCAACTGCAGCTACGAAAGCGCCAAGAAATATAACCATTGGGAGGGAAAGATGTTCGATGTAATCGTGGATTTTTTTCGTCATGTCAGGCGGAATAGCGAGAGAAAATCCTTGCCCGTACCAAAAAACGTCTTTGATTTCCACGAGCGCAACCAGCGCTATTATTCCCGCGACCGCAATCGAAATGTATTGCGTAACGACGATGGGAACCGACTGTAGGAAAAAGAGCAAGCCCAAGCCAGCAAGCAAGTACGTAACGTATACTGCCGCAATATATGCAAAACCGTAAGTCAGCAGGTCTTTCTTTTTTTCTCTCGCAATAAGCACCGAAACCAGCAAAATCAAAACGCCTATCGCACACGGATTTATGGAGTCGATTGCCGCGGTAACCACCACAGTCCAAAGCGCCGGCAAAGTTGCTTCAACAGTCATTCTTTTTCACACCATTCAATCAAAAACTATCTTTAAGACGTCGCCTGGTGGTACTTGCGAGTAGGGCTTGATGACGTACTCGTTCATTTTTTTGTTCAACTCGCCGTTAACGTAAAGCTTGAGCGTTCCCGCATGACCGTCGGGGCACAAATCGCCGTTGCGCAGTGTTTGGACTGTTCCATCTTGCAGTACCACCTTAAGTTCGTCTTTCGTAAACTCTCCACCGATCGCCTCGAAAAATTCTCCCAACTCCACGTCCTCCAAATTCATAACGACTCCTTCAACGTGAATGCGCATGTCGTTGTGGTGGTGGAAAAGCTGAGTTCCGATTTTGTTTGAAAGCCCTTCTGACATCTGCATTTCGATTTTCTCGCCGCAAGCCCAAACTTCGTAATCCGCATGCCAATGCACTGGCCCTCCACTGGCGGAATTCAAATTAACCCAGACTATCGAACCGCCCAGGTAGAGCGTAGTAGCAACCACGATCAAAGCAATTAAAACGAAAGCGGCTTTCTTTCCCTTATCGCCCAACTCTTCCTTAAAAACAGCAGCCGTGATGGCGATTATGACTACGAATGCGAGCGCGTAGAGCGCGGTGTTCAAGAGCGTTGCGCTTAACTGTTCGAAAGTGTTTCCGGTCGAATGCGCAAATGCCAGCGAAGGCGACAACAAGCAGAGTGTAAGCGAGAATTTCATTTACATAAGCACTTTCCGAGAAATTAAAAAGGCTTCGCTGCGTGATGCATAGCGTGTTTGAAATGCCTGCAAAAAAAACTAAAGCGAGAAAGCACGCCCACTCGGAAAACAAAGTGTGCGAATTTTGCTGAAACGCCTCATTCGGTTTCCCACTCGAATCTTTTTATATAACCGATTGCGTCAATTAGTAAGGCTCCAGAAATCCAAAATGGTGGTTTGATTGCGGAAATTTTTCACTTCAGAAAGCGTTACCGAAGGGCATCCTGACAAGATTTGCGACCAAGTGAGCGACGCGATTCTGGACGATTTGCTTCATCAAGACCCGCGCTCGCGCGTGGCCGTCGAAACGCTCACTACGACTGGGCTGGTGTTGGTTGCGGGCGAGGTTACGACCAGCGCTTACGCCGACATTCCCGGCATAATCCGCAAGACGCTCGAAGAAATAGGCTACAACAACCCAGAATTCGGGTTGGATTCGAAAGACTGTGCTGTTTTAACCTCAATTCACGAGCAGAGCAAGAATATCGCGATAGGCGTTGACTCCTCGCGGCAAAAAGAGCAGGGGGCGGGCGACCAGGGCATGATGTTCGGTTTTGCGTGCAAAGAAACTCCAGAGCTGATGCCTTTGCCCATAATGCTCGCGCACAAGCTCACGCGCAGGCTGTCGGAAGTTAGGAAAAAGAAAATCTTACCTTGGGTCAGGCCAGACGGAAAGTCGCAAGTGACAGTAGAATACGAGGATGGAAAGCCCAAGCGAGTGGATGCGGTTGTAATTGCCGTCCAGCACAATCAGGACGTTTCCAAAGAAAAAATCGCTTCCGACGTCAAAGAACACGTGATAAAGCACGTTTGCGGAAAACTCGTCGACAATAAAACCCGTTTTTACATAAACGCGACGGGCGTTTTCGAAGTGGGCGGGCCAGAGGCGGACACGGGCGTGACGGGCCGAAAGATTATCGTGGACACTTACGGCGGTTACGCGCGCCATGGCGGAGGCTGCTTCAGCGGCAAAGACCCGAGCAAGGTGGACAGAAGCGGGGCGTATGCGGCGCGTTATATTGCAAAGAACGTAGTTGCCGCAGGCTTGGCGGATAAGTGCGAGGTTCAACTCGCCTACAGCATCGGAGTTGCGAAGCCGGTTTCAGTTTTCGTGGAAACGTTCGGCACGGGAAAGGTGAGCGACGAGAGGCTTGCGGAAGCTATTGAAAAAATCTTTCCTCTCAAGCCCGCCGAAATAATCAAGCACTTGGACTTGCTCAGGCCCATTTACAAGAAAACAGCGGCTTACGGGCATTTCGGCAGGGAAGATTCTGATTTCACTTGGGAAAAGACCGACAGGGCTGAAGAACTGGAGAAGCTTTTTTAGCCTTGTTTTCCTTTCTGGGCTTCCACCCGTGCGATAACCGTTTCTATAAATCTTATTTCTCTTTTTTTTGAATTTCATTCGCTTACGGCCTTTTTTTTTTTAATTCGTTCAAGTTCATTCTCTTCAAAGAAACCGCGTCGTTCAACTTGAAGTAAGGTCAGCCGTTCAAGCCCATGAACTCGTTGCCGTCCAACTCGAAAGTTACGGTCATCACGCTTCCAACGGGCTTGGTCGAAGGCGTGTCTACCTCATATTTTTCAACTCGCTTTATGCGCGAATTTGGAAAAACGCTCACGTAAAATTTCGCGGCTTCTTCCGCTTCTCCGTCGAACCAAAGGCACGGCGTTATTTTTCTCATAGTCCCCCCCCCCCCTTTTTGTCCAGGCATTATGCGCCGGGAATATTTATAGGCGTTTTTCGACAGTCTTTTAATTGCCGTGCGAATACTCAATTCATGCTCGGGGTAATAGCTGGAACGGGTTTTGAAAGGCTTTTCAAGGGAATCGAAACGCACTGTCCCACTCCTTACGGCAGCGCGCTTGCAGTGTTGGACCAAAAGCGCGGCATAGCGTTCGTCTCGCGCCACGGTTTTGCGCACGCAATCCCCCCGCACAAGATAAACCACCGGGCGAATTTTTCCGCTTTCAAGAAACTCGGAGTCAAGGAAATAGTGGGGATAAGCGCTTGCGGCGCTATTTCCAACTACTCGATAGGCGATTTGGTTTTGCTCCAAGATTTCATGGACTTTCGCGCGCCGCCGACGTTTTTCGACTCTCTGGAAAGCTTGGAACAGCACGCTTGGATGGTTCCCCCGTTCTCAAAAACCTTGGGGGAGAGGCTTGAGCGCAGCGCAAAAAAAGCGGGAGTGCAGTTGAAGAAAGGCGGGGTTGTTGCTGTCACGCAGGGCCCGCGGTTGGAGACTCCAGCGGAAATAAAAGCGTTCGCCAAGCTGGGTGCAAACTTGGTGGGAATGACGACTTCGCCCGAAGCAATTTTGGCGAGGGAATTGGGCTTGCAGTACGCCGCAATAGCTGTGGTGTCGAACTACGCCGCCGGGTTGAAAGGCGCTTTAGCGCAAGACATCGGGAAAAACGCGTCTGCCCAAAGCCAAAAAATCTTGAAACTGCTTTTGCAGTTGCCTAAATAACATCGTTGGAGTGATGAAACCCCATGCCGATTGACTTGTTTTCCATCGCAGCGAGCCTCATGCAGAACTACGGGTTGGGCGGGCTTTTCTTAGTGCTTTTCTTTTCCGCCTCACTTCTGCCATTTCCTTCAGAGCCGATTCTCGTTTTGGCTTTGAAATTGTGGAGTGCCGAACAGATTTTTTTCGTCACCCTGGCCGCTTCGACTATAGCCGCTTTCATAAACTACCTGGTGGGGTTGAAGGGATTTCACACTTTCCTCGCAAAACGCGACCCGAAGGGCGAGAAAAAGGCGGAAAAGCTGTTCGAAAAATACGGTTGGCCCGTGCTTTTGGCGAGTCCTTGGATTCCGTTCATAGGCGATTTGATGCCGGTAGTTGCGGGCACGCTCAACATGGACTGGCGCAAGTTTCTAGCAGTCATAATCGTGGCGCGCGCGATAAAAACCATCGCAGTGCTGTGGTTCGGCCAGGCGCTGCTCGGGTGGGCTGGGTTTTAACGGCTTGATTTCATTTTTTCCAGCTTTTGCAGTGCAAGGAACGCCACTCCCACGCGGGTAATGTCCAGAAACTTTCGCGAAAGAATTTTTTTCATCAACTCCTTTAAGCTCAAAAGCTTTACTTCAATTTCCTTGCCGTGGTCGAGATTCTGTTTTGATTTTTTTTGCCCTCCCAACGCGAGAAAACAGTGGAGCATGACCGTATCCCCAGCAGCGTTGCCCGCGTACGAGCCCAATGGAATGAATTTTTTTGCAGTGAAGCCAGTTTCTTCGCGCAATTCTCGCTTCGCTGCTTCAAGGGGAGTTTCTCCTTTGTTCAAAAATCCAGTGGGCAGGTCGAAAACCACCTTGCGGATTGCAGGGCGGAAATAGCGGATTGCAACAACCTTGCATTTTTTCGTGAGGCAGAACACACATACGGCATTAGGTTTTTTTACTACGAACCATTTGATGCGCTTGCTGTTGGGCGTTTTGAACGTGCGTTCGACTATCTTCCACCACGGGTTTTCAAACCGCGTTTTTTAAGAAAGCATTTTCCATTTTCCAACGCGCATGAACTCCACCTTAAAACCATTTTTCCAGCTGCCCTTGCTTCGAATCAATTGGCTGTTTGAACGCGCGCGCAATCGAGTTTTCCACCCTCTCGAGAGAAAAATCCCTGTCCTGCATGAATTCGGCGACCGCCTTCCTGTCTGGACTTCCAACCTTCAACTCTTCCTTCGCGATAGGCTTTACTTCCGGATTCAAAAAAAGTTCTTCCACCGGCTTCCAGTCCATTTGCTTTCCAATTTTCTTCAAAATTGCTTCCATCGAATCGTGTTCTTTGACCAGCTTCAACGCTTTTTTAGGCCCTATGCCGTAAATGCCTTCGTTGAAATCCGTTCCGCTCAAAATCCCAATCCAAACGAGCTTTTCCCTGGTTATTCCTAGAGCATTCAAGTTTTCCTTCAGGACAATTTCCTCGGGAACTACTTCCACGTACTGCTGTCTTCCCGGCAGTTTTTTGCGGCCTGAAATGGTTAAATTGCGCAAAAGCGTGGGCGTTCCGAACAACAGCGAATCGTAGTCTTGCGAGCAAGCCGCGCGCACGGTGCCTTGCTGCGCCATGAACGCGCACTGCGCTTCGCCCTCGCTCGGCGCTTGAACCCAAGGCAGTCCAATCAGCGAAAGCAGCGTTTTGCTTTCCTCAACCATTTCCTTGGTGAGTTTCGACGTGCGTTGCGCGAGCACTCCCGCTCTTGCGACATCGCCTTGTTCGAGCGCTTTTTTCCTTTGCTCTTCAGCCTCGAGTTTTGCTGCAGCGCGTTGCGCAATCGTTTTTTTCTTGAGGTTGCTTGGCACGCCGTCGAAAACGTAAACCGGAATGATGTTTTTCTCTAGCAAATTGCACGTGCGGTAGAACAGTCCGCTTACGTGCGAAGTAACCCTTCCTTTTGAGTCCATCAAAGGCGTGCCGTCCTGCTGGCGGATTATGCTCAAAAACTGGTAGAGCGTGTTGTAAGCGTCGACGGCAATGCGCCCTTCAAGCTCTTCGAAAGTCCTCTCGTGCCTCGCCAAAATGTCTTTGAGTTCGACTCCCATTGCAACACCGCGGAAAAACGAAATATTAAAACGGTTGCAAGGCTTAAAACATTGTTTTTCGCGCTTCGGGCGCGAGGGTGTTGGAATGCGCGTGGACTGCCAGGTTTGCGGAAAGCCCGCAGCTGGACTGGGTTTCGTTGAAGGGGCTAGAGTGCCGTTGTGCGAAACTTGCTCGGCGTACTCCAGCGGATTCGAGGTTTTCAAAAACTACTCTCCGCCCAAGCACGCCAAAGTCTTCTCCCAAGTTCTCAAGCCTTCGCTTTCAAAATCAGGGGAGAAAGAACTGGCCGAAGACTACGGAAAACGCATAATGCAGGCGCGGGAGAAGCTTTCGCTTTCGAGAAAAGATTTGGCGCGCAAGCTTTTCATTCAGGAAAAGGAACTCGAGGGTTTCGAGCACCAAAAGTTCAAGCCCGGCGAAGCGACAATTAAAAAACTAGAGTTTGCTTTAGGAATAAGCTTGCTTGAACAATAACCGGTACGCTCGGGTTTTCGTAGTCTAACGGGGTGTTATTGCAATTGAACCATTTCGAACGGAACAAGGACTTTTGGATTGCGGTTGTCGCGCTGGCTTCGGCCGCAGCGTTTTTCGCGATAGCTTTCTCGACTTTCAACGACTGGGTCAAGCTCGCGGTTTCGATAGTCCTCCTCGGCGTTTCAGGAACGATTCTTGGCAAGCTCAGCGGCCAAGAGCACCACTTCGGGTTCATAATAGTGCGGGGCGTTTCAGGCTTCAAGCAAATGCGGCATATAGCAAAACACCATGCTAAGTTGAGCAAAGCGCTTTCGGACTTTGGGCTCACGCTGGGCTTCGGGGTTTTCTACGGGTGGCGGCTGTTCAGCTTAAGCAAAAAACTCCTGCTTCACGCGTTTGGAATGGCTTTGTTTTACGCCTTGTTCCTCCTGCAGCCGACTATGGTGGAATCCCAGTTGATAGTAATCATTGGCTTTGCCGCTGGGCTTTTCGGCATAGGCTTTTTCTTCCTGGCGCAGCATGCTTACGACATTCTCACCGTACCCGCAACGCCGCCCGGCGTTATTCCAATAGTGCCAGGCGTTACCGTGCCTTGGGAAGTGGTTTTTGCCTTGATAATCGTCGTTGTCGTGCACGAGCTGGCGCACGGAGTGCTTTGCCTTGTGGAAAACTTGAAAGTTAAATCTTCGGGCTTGCTCTTGTTCGGAATCCTTCCAGTCGGCGCTTTCGTCGAGCCAGACGAAAAGAAAATGGCAAAAATGGACAAGCTTTTGCAACTGCGCATTCTCGGCGCAGGAAGCACGAGCAACGCGTTGTTTTTCGTTCTTTTCCTCATCGTCGGACTGGCGTTGTCTCAAATAACGCCTTTGATGGTGGAAAGCGTTTCGGTGAAAAGCGTTTTCGAAAACTCCACTGTGTTTTCGCAATTGTCTGTCGGGGAGAAGGTTTTTGAAGCCGACGGAAAGTTGGTGAAAACCGCGGAAGACTTGCGCGCACATTCCTCCAAAGGCGTTTTGCAACTCAAGACGTCGCAAGGGGATAAGCTCGTGCGCGCTTTCGAGTTGGAAATCTTGAGTTCCTCCAACCCCTCGCTCGAGAAAGGCGAGAGGATTTATTCCGCAAAAGGAAAACCCACTTATAATTTGAATGATTTGAGGCTGGCGGTTGCTTCCGGAAAAGCGGGAGAAAGCGTGCTGCTTGAAACAAGCGCGGGCGAGAAAAGCGTGGTGTTGAACGAGGAGGGAAAACTGGGCGTGACGCTCGCCTTGCGCCCGACCGTGGAATTCGAGAACAACCCGTTTGACCCGTTCTTGTTCGGACTTTTTTCCTTTGTTCTTTTGGTTGTGGTCTTCACTTTCACCCTTAACTTCATCCTTGCGACGGTGAATTTGCTTCCCTTGTTTTTGACGGACGGCCAACGAATTTTTCTAGTAGAATTGCAAGACGCGTTCGGCAAGGAGACTGGCACTAAAATCGCGTTGGGTTTAGGGCTGGTTAGCGTGGGCTTGCTTTTGATAAACGCGCTGCCTTGGTTCACTTGAACAAGGGCAATAAAAAGCCGTTTTCTCTAACGAATGGTGGTGAGAGCGAAAATGGTGTGGAACAAAATCCTCGGGTTTTTCAAGAAAGCCCAGTCTCCGAAAGTAATCGTTTCAGGCTTGAAGAAAGACGCGAAAGTTTTTCAAGACAGCGTGGAAGAAGAAGCGCGCGCTTTCGCCGACAAGGCGTCAAAGTTTTTGGACGAGATCGAAGGAGTGACGATTCACGTGAAAAGCTCGGGAATAGGGAAAACGGAGAAGTTCGAGCTGCATGGCTTGCTTTCTTCCAAAAGCGCGTCGTTCCACGCGAAAGCCGCGGGAAGAAAGCTGAATTTCGTTTTGAACGACTTGTTCGACGAGCTTTTGAGCGAAGCGAGAAAGCACAAGAGCAGGTTAGTAGATGGAAAGAAGAGGAGGAACAAATTCGTTTTGGATGGTGGTGAAGAATGAAAAAGATTTTCAGCCAGTTTTTAGTCATTATGGCGGCGTTGATGTTCACGCTCGCCGTATACCAAGCCAACCAGTACATGCAGGTTTCGGCAGCGCTCGGCCCGTCGATTGCACAACTGAACCAGCTTGATGCGTTAGGAGGCGAAGCGTTGGGAGTAGATGCTTCGCAAATCGAGTCTACAAAGCAACTCCTTTCAGGAACCACCAACTCTCTCATGCAGTCGATTTTGCTCGACTTCGTTTTGGGAATAGTTTTCCTGCTCGCGGGGTATTTCACCTACAACTACAAAGAGTGAAACGCGCGCCCTCTCTTTTCTTTTACTTACCTCGCGCTTTCCCTTCTGTCAGAAGTTTTTTTTCAAAAAGCCACAAATCAACTGGCTTAAAACTCATTTAACCTAATAGTTTTGTCAGTATAATATTTTACCAGTTCTTTAAAAATCATCAATTTTTTTCTTGATTATCTTGCAGGCTATTTAAACGCCCTTTCCTTAGGAATTTTGTCGCATTTGAAAATCAATGGGTGGTTTGCATCATGGCTTCGAAAAGTTTTTCCGCAGTTTTTGTTTTGATTTTGGCTTTTTCCCTGTTTCTAGCAGGCTGCGTGCAAGACGGCAGGTTCGCAGCTTCGCCTTCCCCGGGACTGCAAACGCAAGAAAGTCAAACGCAGTTGCTTTCGTTCGAATCGTGGAACGACGTGAGCGAATTCTTGCAGGCTACGCAGTCGCAAGGCTATGGCGGTTATGGCGTAGCGAGAGGCTTTGGCGCGCCCATGATGGCCCGCGCGGACGCCAGTGAAAGCGGCGGCTCGGCCAAAGACTATTCTTCAACAAACGTGCAAGTGGAAGGCATTGACGAAGCAGACGTGGTGAAGAACGACGGGGAGTTTTTATACGTTATAGCGGAAAACAAAGTCAAGATTGTGCGGGCTTATCCTGCGAGCGAAATGAAAATCGTTTCTGAAATCCGTTTCGGCGAAAACGCTTACCCCACGCAAATTTTCGTTTACGGAAACAAGCTCGTGGTTTTCGGAAGCGAGCAGGCTTTCTGGCTGCCGCAGCCTTTGCCCGTCGAACCCTCGCCAGCTCCTTCGCAAAAGTGCGTTTCCAACGGCAAGGAATACGCTGTAGGCGAGAGTTGGAGTGACGGCTGCAATTCGTGCTCTTGCAGCGAAGTTGACGGAAAGGCTGTTGCAATTTGCACGTTGAAATACTGCCCTTCCCCTCAAGCTAGCGCTGTTCCAGTAGCTTGCACTGCCGACGCCAAGCAATGCCCCGACGGTAGTTTCGTGGGAAGAGTGGCGCCGTCGTGTGAATTCGCGCCTTGCCCTGAAGTAAAACCTACGCCTGAAGCAAGCGCAACTGCAACTCCAGACGTTGGTTCTGAACAAGTGAAAGAAGTTGCTGACGGCGTGGGCATAGACTCTAAAATGGTTGTTCCCGGTTACTATCCGTATCCTTACTACCAGCAGGCTTCTTTCGTCAAAGTGTACGACATTACAGACAAGACTCTTCCTGACTTGGTGAAAAGCTTCGTTTTGAGCGGAAGCTACGTGCAATCGCGCTTGATTGACGGCAGGGTTTTCGTTGTCTCGAACGAGAACGCCTACTACGGCGGGCCCATGCCTGTTTTTGTGGAAGACGGCGTGCCGCGCGAGACAATGCCTTCTCAAATTGGTTACTTCGACTATCCCGACAGCAACTACAACTTCGTCACCGTACTCGGCTTCAACTTGAACGACTTGAACGAACAAGAGGCGAGGAAAGTGGTTTTGATGGGCTACGCGCAAACCCTCTTCGTTTCGAAAGAAAACATGTTCGTAACCCAAAGCGTTTACGACTACTCGCCTTACCCCACCCTAAAGTGGGTTGACTACCAAGGCATTCTCTCGCCTTACATTACCCGCGATTTCAGCGAGAAAATCGCGGCAATCGACGCTTCCGACGCAAGCGAGTGGCGCAAGGAAGCTTTGAAAGTCGCCCAAGCGCAAAAGTTCGTCGAAAGCTTGAGCGAAAACGCGAGGAAGGAAGTCTACGAGAAAATCAACGCCGCAACGCAAAACAAGCAGGATGAAATCGCGAGAATCGGCATGCCCTACCACTACGGCCAAGCGAAAACCGTGATACACAAGTTTTCGCTGGGCAAGGAAATAGCTTATTTGGGCAAGGGCGAGGTTGTCGGAACGGTCTTAAACCAGTTTTCCATGGACGAGCACAACGGGTATTTCCGCATTGCGACGACCACCGAACCCTCGTTCAGAGGAGACGTGATAATGACTGTGGGCGTTCCTGAAGGCGCGGTTGCTGCGCCTCAAGCCGAGAGGCCTGAGGAAACAAAGCAGAAAAACCACGTGTTCGTTCTGAACGACAAGCTGGAGGTAGTAGGCAAGCTTACGGACTTGGCGCCTGGCGAAAGGATTTACTCTGCAAGGTTCATGGGCGACCGGTTGTATCTGGTTACGTTCAAGCAAACCGACCCGTTGTTTGCAATAGACTTGAGCGACCCTGCCAACCCGCGCGTGCTCGGGCAGCTTAAGATTCCGGGTTACTCGAATTACTTGCACTCTTACGACGAAAACCACATTATTGGTTTGGGCAAGAGCGCGCTTCCTGCAAAGGCAGGAGAGTTTGGTGACGGCGATTTCGCCTGGTACCAAGGCTTGAAGCTTTCGCTGTTTGACGTGAGCGACGTCAATGCGATCAAGGAAGTGGCGAAATACGACATAGGCGACAGGGGTTCGGAATCTTACGCGTTGCACGACCACAAGGCGTTCTTGTTTGCGAAAAGCAAGAACGGGCTGCTCGTAATTCCCGTTCTCGAAGCTAGGATTAATCCGACGAAATACCCGCAGGGCGTCGAGCCTTCTTCTTACGGAGACTACATATTCCAAGGTGCGTACGTGTTCAACTTGGACGTTGCAACGGGCTTCATGCTTAAAGGAAGAGTCTCGCACGCCGACCAGAGTGCGTTCGACAAGGCAGGTTATTACTACTGGGGCAACACCGACGTGCAGAGAAGCGCGTACATCGAGAACGTGCTTTACACGATTTCAAACCGCTTCGTCAAAGCGAATGATTTGAATTCGCTCGCTTCGCTCGGCTCGGTGGAAATAGCCAAAGAACAAGCTTACCCTTACGCCGAGCCGGCTGCTATTGAAGACCAGGGGCGTTGATTTTTTTTTCTTTATTTTTTTTCGGTAATATTGTGGACCGCGTTGTGCAGGGTTTCGTGGTGTTCCAAAAACGCCGCCCGTGACCTGACCATAACCTCGTGATGCTGGGCCATTTCCCTGAAATAAGCGCTTTCCACTATTTGCCTCAGGTTTTCGGCTATTTGCGAGTACCTTTCGACGGCGTTTCCCAAAGCGTTTACCCTCCGGTCTATTCCTTCCCGTCCGAACCAGTTTAAAATCGCCTGCCTTTCGTGGTCGTGAATCAGTTCGGCCGCATTCCTGTCTTGAGAGCTTTGCAGCCTTGAATTTATCCGTTCTATCATCGCGGTCGCTTGGGAGTGCAGTTCCGAAGCCTCTTCGACTTTTTCAAAAAACTTTTGGCATTTTCCCTTGAATTCGTCAAAAAGTTCTTGTGCTCCTTCAATGTCGTCGCTGTGGTGCAAATCTCCTATTTCTTCAGAAAGCCCTTTGAGTTCGTTGTGTATTTCCCGAAGGCTTTTGAGGTTGGCTTCGCTTGAAGTCTTGTTGAAGCGGTCTTTAAAGCGCCGCATCATTGCCGAATTTGTAACCCACGGCAAGCGGCCTTTTGCTCCGGTTCGCCTCATGGCAGACTGGACTGGTGAAATTTCCCTAGCCAAAACAATCCCCTCCTTTTTTTTGCGGTTATGCTCCCTTCAAGCTTAAAATAGCCTCGGCCAAATCTCCCTTGGCTTTCTCCAGTGCAGCTTCCGCCTCCTGGCGGGTGCAATTGCACTCTTCCATTATGATGTCGACGTCACTCTTCTCTTGCGACTCGCTCGCCTCAGCCTCAACGATTTTGCCGGCGATTTGAAAGCTCTTCTGCCCCTGCATTTCGATAGCCTGAACGCTAGGCGATTCAACAATGATTTTCGAGCCGTCCGCCTTTTCGATGACCACGCGTTCTGCGGCGACTTCCTCGTTCTTGATTCCCATTTGCTTCATGAGCGAAGCCATTTGCTTGGGATCCATTCTTCCGAACATTTTTCCAAACGCCTTTTGCAAAAACCGATGATTAAAAAGTGCCTTTCCTTATTTAAATTGGTTTTTACGGTGGGAGCGTGAAACGATTCGCCTTTTTCGAGCATACTGCCGACGTTTTGTTCGAGGCGTACGGAAAAACGCTAAAAGAATGCGTGGAAAACGCCGCGTCGGCAATGTTTTCGGTAATGGCGAAGCCCAGGCTATTGAAAAAAACCGTCAAAACGACGGTAAAAAACAAGGGCAGCACTCTCGACGAGATAGTCGTCTTTCTTCTCGACAAAATGGTTTCGGAAAGCGACGCGAGGCAGGCGTACTGGAAAGAGTTTAAAGTCAAGAAGATTGATGAAAAGCGCATGACAATCGAAGGAATAGCTTACGGCAGCCCTTACGCGCGCAAGGCAGCAGGCACTCATGTCAAGGCGGTGACTATGCACCGTGCGCGCGTGTTCAAGAACGACAAGGGCGTTTGGGTTGCTAGGATAGTGTTGGACATTTAGCGTGTTGTGATGCCAATGGGTTTGGATTACTCTCAAAGCGGCGTTGACCGGAATGCGAGGGCCAAGGCAAAACAGGCGATTTCGGTATTCCGCAGGCCGCGCGGCACGATAAAAACGCCTTTCAACGATTTGATTCCCCTGGAGGGAAGCAAAGGCGTTTACTACATCGAAACCACAGACAGCGTCGGGACGAAAGTCTTGCTCACCCAGCTTTCAGGCGAGCATTGGATTGCCGGCTGGGAAGCGGTGGCGTGCGTAGTCAACGACGCAATACGCTGCGGAGCTGTGCCCAAAAGTATCACGAACACCATTGAAATCGCGGATTCCTCGGGTCCCGAGCTGAGGCAGGTTCTCGACGGAATTAACAAAGCGTGCGTTGAAAGCGGTTGTTTTGTCGCGGGAGGGGAAACTGCGGACGTGAAAGACTTGGTGAAAGGCGCTTCGGCAAACCCCTACATTGTAATCGCGTCTTGCTTTGCCACCGTTCCGGCAAAGAAAATAATTCTCGCAAACAACCTCAAGCCCGGCGACTCAATCATAGGGTTGGAAAGCAGCGGGGTGCACGCCAACGGCATTTCTCTCGCGAGAAAAGCGTTGTTTTCGCAGTTCGGAGGCGCTTTCGCTTCTTTCGGCGGAAAAAGGCAGACGCTCTTGCGGGAGTGTGTCAAGCCCACGCGCATTTACGTAAAACCTTTCCTGGCGTTGGCGAAGGAAGTTAAAATCAAGGCTGCGGTCAACATTACGGGCGACGCGTACTTGAAGTTCGAAAAACTCCAAGGCTTTTCGAAAGGCGTAGGGTTTCATTTCGACACATTCCGCCCTCAGCAGGTTTTCCGCGAAATCCAGAATGCTGGCGGCGTGGCTTGGGATGAGATGTTCAAGACTTTCAACATGGGCTGGGGTTTTGCAGTCATCGTCGACGATAAAGACGAAGGCAAGGCACTGAAGAGCTTGAGGACGTGCGGAGTGAATGCAAGCGTAATTGGAAAGGTTGTTAAAGGCAATGCGATTACAGTAGATTTTGAAGGAAAAAAACTGGTGTTGAAATGAGCGTTCAAGACGAGTATGCCGTTTTGATTGAGAAAGTGGCCAGCTTGGAAGGCGTGAATCTCGCTTGCGCCAAGAAAGCGTTGACGGAATTGCTTGACGAGCGTTACGGCGGCGCGCCAAACGCCTTGCGCTATCGCGCTTTCACCGACTTGAACGTGGAGCAAGTGGAAAGAGCGAAAAAGTATTTGCGTGTTTATCTTCAGTCGAACCGCTTCAAGCAAGAGTTTCCCGAAACCGCCTGGCTGATTTTCGGAAAGTGATTTCACCGGAGTTTTACTGCCCCGTACTTGTCATAGTATTCCACCCAAGCTTGCCTTATGTCCGAAGGAATGTGAGGCTTTATTTCCTCAAAAATCTCTTGCATCGTCAAAATAGAGTAGACGTTCAAATTGTAAGACTGTTGTATCATTTGAGTCGAGCTCAAGTCGCCCACTCTCTCGGCGTCGCCCATCCTTTCTTGCCGATCCACCGCCAAAACCACGCCCACGACCTTGTGTTCTCCTAAAAGCTTGAGCTTCTCGAGCGACTCGAGCGTCGTTCCCCCTGCGGTGATGACGTCGTCGATAATCAAAATCTTCTGCCCTTGCTTGAACCACCCGCTGCCAACGATGACTTTGTCGGCCTTTTGGTCGCCGTAATCCTTAGCTTCCTTCCGGTCGTAAAGCGTGCGGATGTCATAGCCCTTTTCGAAAAGCCCTTCGGCAAGAATGGCTGCAAGCGTAATTCCCTTATACGCAGGCCCGTAAACAAAATCGAATCGTTCAATTTTTCCTTCGGAAAGCAGGCCGGCAGTAAAACCGGAATACGCCTTGCGTAATGCATGTATGCTTTCGCCGTCGGTAAGCGAGCCGATGTTGATGAAGAACGGCGAATAGCGCCCGCTCTTGAGCTTGAACAATTCGCTTGCAGAAGGGGCTATCTTCAAGCCTCCCTTCTTCAAAAGTAGTTTGAGAAAATCGCTTTTCACTCTGTCCAAACTAAAACCCTGCCTTTCTACACTAATGCAACAAAGTTTTTAAGGAATCATTATCCTGCCGCCGTCCACTACGAGAGTCTGCCCGGTGACGTACGACGCTTGGTCGGAAGCAAGAAAAAGAACGGCCTTTGCGATATCGTCCGGTTTTCCGAAGCGCTTTAGCGGAATTCCGTCGAGAAGCTGTTTTTGCCTGCTGTCGGAATAATGCTCTTGAAAGTTCGTCCTGATGAAACCCGGCGCGACGCTGTTCACGCGCACGAACGGGGCCAGTTGGTTAGCAAACGTTTTGGTAAGAGCGACCACTCCCGCTTTCGAGGCGTTGTAGTGCATTGCAGGGAATTTGCCTTGGAAGAAAGCGGTGGAAGAAAGGTTCACGATGCAGCCGTGCTTTTGCTTGAGCATTGCGGACGCGAAAGCGCGCGTGCACAAGAACGTTCCTTTCAGGTTCGTATCGACCACGCGGTCCCACATTTTTTCCGAAACGTCTTGCCACGACGAGACCCAGTCGATGTCGCCCGCGTTGTTCACGAGAACGTCCAACGCACCGTTCGCCTTTCCCAAAACGAATTTTTTCATTCGCTCTACTTGCTTGGAGTCGGAAACGCTCGCGCGGATTGCAAAGCCGTTGATTGCTTTGGCAAGGGTTTCGGCTTGCTTTTTGGAAGCGTTGTAATTAACGAACACAACCGCCCCTTCGTCGGCGAATGCTTTCGCTATGGCCGCGCCTATGCCTCTACCTCCCCCCGTAACGAGAACGCTTTTGCCTTGAAAACCCATATATGAAAACCCACCTGAAAACCTTACTCAAACAAACTTTAAATAAGCGAACCGGAGATTATCTTTTCACTATTCTCTTTTCACGGAGGGCTGGTTAGTGTGGTTGTGCTTAAGTTGAAGGAAAACGCTTCCAAACTCTTGTTTCTCGGCGTGTTTGCGGTTGCGGGCTTGATAGCAATGCGCATCAACTTCTCGCAGGCGCTGGGCGCGCCCAACCAATTCTTCACGCTGTTCCAGTTTTTCGCCCCGATTGCGGGCGGTTTTTTGGGAACTGCGCTCGGCGCGGCAGTAGTTTTGATTACGCAATTCGCCGATTTCGTTTTCGTTGGCAAGGAAGCTACGCTTTTGAATGTGGCTAGGCTTTTCACTCTCTCAGCCGCAGCCTGGTATTTCGGGACTAACTCGAAGCAAAAGTGGGCCGCGGCAATTCCCGCCATTGCCATAGTGCTGTTCGTTTTGCACCCCGTTGGAGCGCAAGCGTGGTATTTCGCGGTAATGTTCTGGAGCGTTCCAATTCTCGCAAAGTTCTTTTACGCTGACAATTTGCTTGCCAAAAGCCTTGGCGCTACGCTTACGGCTCACGCTGTGGGCGGAGTGCTTTGGCTCTATGCCCTGCCCACCACCCCCGCGTTTTGGACTGGACTCATTCCAATAGTGGTTTACGAAAGGCTGTTGTTCGCAGTGGGCATTGCCGCGTCGTTCGTGGCGCTGAACGCCTTGTTCTCGCGCGTTCGCGTGCCGTCTTTCGTGCGAGTTGACGAAACCATGCCGTTGGTCGTCAAAGCGAAGCAAACGCGGCTTGAAACAAATTGAATCGCAAAGGGAGCTGAAAACAGTCTGTGACTAAAACGAATGCGCTCGCGGTGTTGTTCTTGTTGCTTTTTGCGGCTTCGTCTGTTTTTTCGGAGGAAGTGCCTTCGCCGTCTCCCGCCGAACTTCCGCTCCAAGCCCCGCCTTCCGTCGACGTAACGAGCACGACCGCCTTTGCAATAGTAAACCATGAAACCGCGCCGTTGGGCTTGGCCGTTCTCGTGCTGCTTGCTTTCGGCGTTTTTCTCGACAAGTTCGTAAAATGAAAAAGTGAGTTTTGTGGTTTCGGCTAGGGTTTTGGTTTTGGTTGCCGTCGTGGCGGCGGTTTTCGGCAGTCTCGCCTCGTTTTTGTTCTACAATTACTACACTCCGAGCAGTAGCGTGCTGATTCGTGATTTTTACGTGACTGAAAACGCGGTTCACGTCAGTCCCCATTCTTTGAGGACTAGGATGGACAAGAGAGACGAAAGTTTCGTTCTAGTGGACTTGCGCAGTCAAGAAGAATACGAGAAAGAACACATTATAGGGGCTGTAAGCATTCCCGCGTATAAGGACAAGGATACTTCCGACTACGGTGCGGTAGATCGCATTGTCGGCGCTTTCGAAAAACTGCCTAAAGACAAGGACATAATAGTGTATTGCTACAGCACTCCCTGCATGACTGGACGAAAAATCGGGTTGTTACTTGCCGAACGGGGTATTTTCGTAAAACACTTGGGCATAGGGTGGAACGAGTGGAGGTATTTTTGGAACTTGTGGAATCACGAGCACGAGTGGAATACGACTAACGTTTTAGACTACGTTGCAAGCGGCAGCGAACCGGGCGTTCCAAAACAAAAAATTCCTGGAGGAGTTTGCGAAAAAGGACAGTTCGGCTGTTGACTTTCAGCTGGTTTTTCGCTTTTTGTCGTTCTTGAAAGCCTTTTAATGCTTTTACTGCATACTCGCTTCAACATTTCCAAAAGAGGGGGGGTGTGTGTGGCTTTCAACTATTCTTTTGCCGAAAGGCTTTCCAACGCCGGCACCGACAGCCCTTTTGCAGTGGGCATTGAAGTCGCGGCTTTGGAAAGGGCTGGACGAAAGATTACGAAAATGCACATCGGCCAGCCAGACTTTCCGACTCCCGAAAACGTCAAGGAAGCGGCGGTAAAAGCGATTCGCGAGGACAAGACCGGATACACTACTTCAAACGGGATTTTCGAGTTGAGGCAGACTGTTGCCGAAGAGTTGAAAAAGCGTTACGGCGTTGACGTCGACCCTGAAGGCGTTGTTATAACGCCGGGAACAAAGCCCATGCTGTTCATGGCTGCTTTTGCTTTGTTGAATCCAGGCGACGAAGCGGTCGTTCCCAATCCTGGTTACGGCGCGTACCAGTCTTCGGTTTACTTGGCCGGGGCAAAACCCGTGTCTCTTCCCATCGTGGAGGAAAAAAACTTCAGTTTCGACCACGAAGCGCTGAAAAATGCCGTTACGAAAAAAACCAAGCTTTTGATGCTCAACACTCCCGCCAACCCTACGGGCGGCGTGCTCGCGCGCGACGATTTGAAAGTTGTTAGAGATTTGGTTTTGGAGAATAAGCAAATGATGGTTTTGAGCGACGAGATTTACGCACGCATAGTTTACGACGGCAAGCACGAGAGCATCTACTCGTTTCCGGAAATCGCCGACCGCGTGATTTACGCGGACGGCTGGGGCAAGGCTTATTCAATGACCGGCTGGCGCATGGGCTTCGGCGCGATGCCCGTCGAGGTGGCGAAGAAGGTCGCTTCAATCGCAATAAACACTTACTCTGGAGTCGTGAATTTCAACCAGTACGCTTGCATTGAAGCGTACAAAGGGCCTCAAGACCGAGTCGAAGCGATGGTGAGGGAATTCGACGCGCGGCGCAAGCTCATAGTGCAATTGCTGAACGAAATCGACGGCGTTTCGTGCTTGATGCCGAAAGGCGCTTTCTATGCGTTTCCAAACGTCAAGGAAATAAGCAAACGCACCGGCAAAAACTCGCACGAGTTGCAGCACTGGCTTTTGCACGAGCACGGGCTTGCAGTTCTCGCGGGTTCGGCTTTCGGCTCTTTGGGCGAAGGGTATTTGCGTTTCAGCTACGCCGCTTCGCAAGATGCCATCCGCGAAGGCGTGGAGAAAACGCGCAAGGCACTTGAAACTATCTAACGGTTACCGCCCGCGCACTCTTTCTTGAGAAATTCGACGAGAAGCCTCACGCCCCAGCCCGTAGAGCCTGCTCGGAATATCGGGTTGGGGTTTTCAACCCACGCTGTTCCAGCTATATCCAAGTGCACCCACGGGATTTCGTCGGGAACGAAGTTGCGCAAGAACCACCCTCCTTCGATAGTCCCAGCGTCGGGCGACGCGTCAGCGTTGTGCACGTCGGCAATCTCGCTTTTAACTAATTCCTCGTATTCCTTCCACATGGGGAGCTCCCAAACGCGCTCTCCGCTTTCATCGGCGGCTTTCTTGATTTTTTCTGCGAGCTGCGCGTTGTTGGTCATCAGCCCTGCGGCGTGCTTGCCTAAGGCAATGACGCACGCGCCCGTAAGCGTAGCCAAGTCAATGATGGCTTTGGGCTTTAGCGAGGCAGCGTGGTGCAGCGCGTCGCTCAAAATCACCCTTCCCTCGGCGTCGGTATTCGTAATCTCGATGGTTTTCCCGCTTGCCGTTTTTACCAAGTCGCCGGGCTTGTAAGCCGCGCCGGAAGGCATGTTTTCGACCATCGGCGTTATTGCAACGAGGTTGATGGGAAGAGAAAGTTCTTTGACTGCCTTGATTATCGCGATTGCGGCGCAAGCGCCGCTCTTATCGTACTGCATGAAGCTCATGTATTTTCCGGGCTTCAAGTCGAGCCCTCCTGTGTCGAAGCAGACGCCCTTGCCTACGATGGCGTAAGGCTTGTCTCCTTGCTTTCCGCCGTTGTACTTAATTACGATAAGCTTGGGTTCGTTCACGCTGCCTTTGCCCACGCTTACTATCGCATTGTAGCCTTTTTTCTTCAGTTCTTCCATTCCCAAGACTTCAACGCTTATTTTCCCTCCGGAAAGCTTGGAGGCTTCGCTTGCGATGAAGGCCGGCGTTGCGGTGGCGGGGTTGGCGTTGTTCAATTCCCTGCAGTAATTCTGGGCGTTGGCTATGACGCGCGCTTGTTCTATTGCAGGCTCGGCCTTCCTGGCTTCGTCCTTGCTTTCGAAAACGAAAAGTATTTTCCTCGCCTTGATTTCCTTCTTGTCGACCGTTTTCCATTCTTGAAAGTCGTAAGAGCACAATATCGCCGTCTCCACTATCGCCACGGCGTCGGAACGCGAGGCTTTGAAGGCGATGCTTTCGCAATCGTTCTTTACCGCTTGGAAAGCGAGCGCGGCCGCGCTTTGGGCGGTTTGCTTTGAGTAATCCTTTTCCTTCCCAAGCCCGATAACCACCACTTTCCTGGCCTTGAGCTTTCCCAACGTTCGCAAAACCATGAGCGAGCCGCTCTTGCCTTCGAATTCCTTTCGCTTCAAGGCGCTGGAAATCTCGCCGTTCAGCGCCTTGTCGATTTTTTCAGCTTCGTGCGAAAGCTTTCCCTCGAAAGCGCTTGCCACTATGCACTCGGTGCTTTGTTCTTCGAGCTTTCCTGCTGCAACCGTGAATTCCAGAGCCATTGCGTTTTTCCCCTCCCGTTTTTCTCAAAAAGTTAAAATAAAGCAGCAGCATTAATCAATCGTGGTTTAAATGAATTACGAAAAAAACGCATTCCAGGAAAAAGCCCCTTACGGCGTTTTCATAAAGGTGGTTTTGGTCTGTTTCTTGGTTTTGCTGGCGTTTCTTGCACTCGCGTTTCAGGCGCTTGTCCCCCAAACCCCGCCACTAGCAAAGGCCGTCGCGCTTTTTGCCATTTTTGCTGCAGCGGCTTCCTTGCTGCTGTTCTTCGCGATGAAGTTCGGGGCGGACGGCAAGAGCGTCTTCGCCAAAATCGGGCCTTTCGCATACAGGATGCAAAAAAAAGACTTTGCAAAAGTTTCCGTGATGCAGAAAATTCCTTTCTGGGCAGGTTGGGGGGTACGCGTGTGGTGGTGGAATGGCTTTACCCTGGCGTTCGTTTCCCAGCACAAGCCGTCCCTGTGTTTTGAAAAGAAAACCGGAGTGTTCAAGAAAGTCGTTTTTTCCGTTTCCGAACCGGAAGACTTCGCCCGCAAGGCAGGCTTGCGCCTTCGCCCCTAACCCTCCTTTTTTGTTACCACTTGAGAAGGTTTAAATAGCATTTTACGCAGGATTCTAGATGCAGGTGGGTTTGTTTGGAAGACGACGAAAAGAAAGCGATTGCTAATTCTATGTACGTGGTTGGGAGAGCTGTTAACAGGGACGTTGATCCCGGGAGGTTGAGTT
Source organism: Candidatus Norongarragalinales archaeon (assembly GCA_038884755.1). Lineage (GTDB taxonomy): Archaea > Micrarchaeota > Micrarchaeia > Norongarragalinales > Norongarragalinaceae > UBA10210. Next base: position 393,677 of record JAWABJ010000001.1, on the reverse strand, counting down.
CGATGCCTGACGCCCAGTTTGAAAAGGAAATTGACGAACTGTCAAACGAAATTTTGCACGAAATCGGCCATTTGAAAAAGCACTACTACGAGGAAGGCTTTAAGGAAGCGCTTAAGCAAGTGCGCGTACAGGGCCACGAAACGCAAACTTCTCTTCCCAGTGCACTCGTGGTTCAACAGCAGCCCGCGCCGCAACACGCTTTACCAGATTTTTCCCTTTTCGAGTCAAAACTTTCGTCCATTGACCAGAAGCTCTCCGAATTTTCCGACAGGATTTCGGCGCTCGAACAAACGGCTTTGACTTCCTCTAACGACGAGGAGCTGAAGCAAGTGATAAGCGAAAACAGGGATTTGGTGGAAACCCTGAAAAACCGCCTTTCCGAAGTTGCGGTCCTCCAGTCTTCGATTGAAGAAAAGCTTTCTCAATCCCAGTCGCCTTCTTCCGAATTGCAGGAAAAAATCGAGGGCTTGAAAGCCCAAGTCGACGGGCTGGGAGGAATTATTTCTGACGAAGGAAGCAAGATCAACCGGATTGAAAGCAACCGGCGTGCTTCCGTAAGGCGCTTGGAACGAAAGTTCAAGTCTCTGGAAAAGCGGCTCGACGATTTCAAGAAAGTGCGCAGGCAAATCAGGAAGCAAGGAAAGCGCATCACCACACTTTCGGAAGGGGTGGTTGAGAAAACTTCCTTCAAGACCGCGCTGAAGCGCGTGAAGGCCTCGAAATTGAAGCCTTCCAAACGCAAGGAGAAACGCGCGCGCAAGCCCACAGCGACCGTCACGCCCAAGCAACTGGTCATCCAGTCGAAATCGGTTAAAGTCGTTGGTGCTCCGAAAAAGAAGGCGAAACCACGCGCGAGAAAGGCAAGCGCGAAGAAAAGCGCACCAAAGCAAAACGCTTCCAAAATCTCTATCAGCGCGCCGGCCGCGACTACGGTTGAAATAAAGAAAAAGTGAAAAAAAAGCGAGAAAAGCTATTTTTCAGCCCAGCGAGCCGTCAAGCCCGCTGTCTTCCCCCAAATCGGGCAAATTCAATTCATCGTCCGAAATGGTCGGCAGCGAAGTGGCCTCCGCGTTTCCGGAAGGCGAAGCCGTCGGCGCGGCGCCCTGCCCGCCTGAAACGCAGCCCACCAGCAACATTCCCAAAAGGACTATTGCAATTACTCCAGCAGCTTTCGCATCAAACAAAGCCATCAAAAATTCACCCCGTTTTTTGTGTCCCTCACATTAGAAAAAAACCCTTTTTCTACCTTTTTCTATTCCCAAGTTAAAGAAAAGATTAAAAAATAAGTTTAACCACTAAACTTTTATTTTGTAACCGCGAGGGTGGAAAGGGTGAGCGAATGATGGGAAATACAGTGGTGGGCGTAATAGGGTTGGATGACGACGCCGGAGAAATTTTGTATACCGGCTTGAGAGAGTTTCCTGCAGGGGAAGTGATACTCATCCACACACCAGAAAGCGGGAAAAGGGCCTTGGCGCTGAAAAACGACTTGTCAAAAATAAAAATTCCCGTTAAAATGGAGGAAATGCGCAATTCTTCGCTTGAAACAGTGTTCCAGACGATTTACAAAATCCGCAGCAACGAACGGGGCAAAAAACTGGTTTTGAACATCGATACTGACCACAAGACGTCTTGCATCGCGCTTTCCGCCGCTTTCGTCAACGGCATCCAGGCAATCGGGGTGAACGACAAAGGGCGCGTGGTGGCGTATCCGATAATGAAATTCTCGTACTATTCGGCATTGTCCGAGAAAAAGCTCGGAATCATGAGGAAAATCCGCGAGAACGACGGTGTTGAATCGCTGGAAGAGTTGGGCGGGCTGGTGAAAATGAGCCTGCCTCTGGTAACATACCACGTACGCGGCACGAAAAGCGCGCCGGGGCTGGAAGAATTGGGTTTGGTGGAAGTAAAGCGCAGGAACGGGCGCGTGGGCGTGATGCTTACGAGCTTGGGGCGGCTGGTGCTGGACGGGTATGTAGAAGTGGAGTGCAACGAACCACAGTGCGCAAAGAAAAGCAAAGCCAAAGGCAAAAGGGCAGAAGCGCAAATGCTGAGCGCGCGCGTTTGAGGCAACTTTATTTTCTCTTCAGTACTTTTTTCGCGGCTGCTTTGATTTCGACGCGAGTCATGCCGTACTTTTTCATTAATTCCTGCGCAGTCCCGCTTTCGCCGAAACAGTCCTGCATTCCAACGAACTCTTGGGGAACGGGATAGGTTTTGGCTAAGGATTCCGCGATTGCAGAGCCAACCCCCCCGTGAATCTGGTGGTCTTCCGCACTTACCACGGCACCGCACTTTCTAGCAATTTGCTCGAGCATTTTGGAGTCTATGGGCTTTACTGTCGGAAGGTTTACCACCGCGGCGCTCACTCCCGTTTCTTCCAATTCTTTCGCGGCCACGAGCGCTTCGAAAACCATGAAGCCGTTCGCAATAATAGCAACGTCACTGCCTTCCTTGAAAACGTACGCTTTGCCGATTTCGAAAGGCGTTTGTTCCGTTGTGATTACTGGCATTTTCTCCCTTCCGTAACGAACGTAAAACGGTCCGGGCGCCGCGATTGCCGCGAGCGTCGCTTTCTTGGCTTCCCAAAAGTCGCAAGGCACGAGTACGCGCATTTTCGGCAGTACGCGCGTGGACGCGATGTCTTCAAGCGCCTCGTGCGTAGCCCCGTCCCCGCCCACAGTTATTCCCGAGTGAGTACTGCAGATTTTTACGTTAGACTCGTTGTAGCAAACGCTTATCCTGACTTGGTCCCAATTTCGGCCCGGCGAAAACACGGAAAAAGAAGTTGCAACTGCAGTCTTTCCGTCCAAACCCAGCCCCGCGGCGACAGCCATCATGTTTTGTTCGGCAACTCCGCACTGGAAAAACCGCTCGGGAAATTTGTCGCCGAACCACTGGGCGCGCGTGCTTTCGGCCAAATCTGCGCTCAACACCACCAGACTTTCGTTTTTCTCCCCCGCTTCCACCAAAGCTTTTCCAAGCCCGTCGCGCGTCGCAATTTTCTCTGGTTTGTCGAGATTTCCCGCAAGAAAAAGCTTTTCGTTCAATTGCATTTTCACTCGGCCTCTATTCTCTTCCGCCATTCGGAAAGCTCCGCGAGCGCTTGCTGCCCTTGCTCGGGGGAAGGCGGCTTGCCGTGCCACTCGAAATTTCCCTCCATGAAGCTCACGCCCTTTCCCATGGTCGTTTTGAAGATTATTACCGTAGGCTTTCTTTTCCCGAAATTTTTCTTCGCGCTCGCGAAAGCCGAAAGGATTTGGCTGAAATCGTGCCCATCCGCTTCGATTACGTTCCAATTTTGCGCCTTCCATTTGCCCGCGAAAGGCTCGAGGGGCATGATTTTTTCAGTGTCCCCGTCGATTTGCTTTTTGTTTCTGTCCACGAAAGCGATGAGGTTGTCAAGCTTGTATTTCGCCGCGAACATTGCTGCTTCCCACGTGCTGCCTTCTTCGCACTCGCCGTCGCTCAAGCTGCAAAAAACAAAGTTTTTGCGCCCGTCCAAGCGCGCGGCAAGCGCCATGCCGATTGCTATGCCCAACCCTTGTCCCAGCGAGGCGTTGGAGCTTTCGAGCGAAGGCATGTCCACTCGCGAAGGATGCCCTTGCAAACGAGAGTTTATCTTGCGGAAAGTCAAAAGTTCTTCTTTCGGAAAATAACCCGCTTCGGCCATTGTTGAATAACGCACGGGACAAACGTGGCCGTTGCTCAAGATTAGCCTGTCGCGGTCTTTCCACAACGGTTTTTGAGGGTCGTGATTGAGCACGTTGAAGTAGAGGCACGCGAAAACGTCGGCAAGTCCCAGCGGCCCGCCCGGGTGCCCGCTTTGGGCTTGCGTGACCATGTGGATGATGTCCTGTCGGATGTCATTAGCCTTGAGCTTGAGTCGCTTGATGTCGGTGATTTTCTCCACGCAAAAGCCCCAACCGGTTTTTTTTTTGAAAAAAGTAAACGCGCTTGTGAAAGCATTAGCCTGCAAAAGCTTTAATTGCTTTTGCCGCGAGAGCTAGCGCTGGAACTTGTAGAAAAAGAAAAACTAAAAGAGAACGCCCTTGCAGGGCGTTCTGAAAAGCTCAACCTGTTCTCGGGTCATTACCGCAATTGCAAGTTTGCGAGTCAGGTGCGGGGTCGTTTATCGCGGCGCCGCAATTGTAAGGCGAAGCTGCACCCAAGACGACAGGGCAGTTGCTGTTAGCAGAAAATTGGTGGTAGCCAGTCGCATTCCAAGCGCCATCCCCAGTAAAGCACTTTGGCGCCGTGACCAATTCGTTGGTGCAAGTCGACCTTTCAACATTCGAGGAAGTGCTTTGAAACAATCCCCCTCGCAGCAAAGCGATGGCCAGAACTACGACGAGCAAAACTCCCGCTAAAAGAAGAATATACTCAAACATTCCCTGTCCTTTTTTCACTCAAACATCCCCCTCCAAACTGGAAAGATAGAGCGATTACTGCAACCTGTATAAAAAGCTTGCCGTAAAGAGATTTCAAGTCTTTTCTCCGATTTTCCTTTGCAGTCCGGAAAGGTTTTCGAGGAAATCGCCGCCCACGCTGAAAACCGCTTTCGCGGCGACTAAAACGCTTGCTCCAGCTTCGGCGCACTGCCGCGCGTTTTCGGCGGTCACGCCGCCGTCCACCCACACTTTTCCGCCGTGTGCTTCAACATAATGCTCGCGGAGCCACTTTAGCTTGGACAACGCATTAGGCATGAACTTTTGTCCTGCAAACCCGGGTTCTACGCTCATTACCAACACAAAATCAAGTCGCGGCAGGAAATGCTCTATTTCCTTCGGCTGGGTTTTGGGTTTTATGGCCAAGCCAGCCTTGATGCCGTAATCGCGAACGAGCTCGATGCACTCGACCGTCTTGCCGGCTTCAACGTGAAACGCTATTTCGTCGCTTCCCGCTTTGCAAAATTCTTTAGTCCAATGCAAATTGTCTTCGACCATCAAGTGGACGTTTTTGGTTACGCTAATCCCGTCGAGCTTGCGCATGAACTCCGGGTTGAACCGGTCAAGAGTGTAATTAGGAACGAATTTGTTGTCCATCACGTCGACGTGTATGCTCTTCGCCCTGCCTTCCAACTTTTGCACGATCTCGAAAATCTTCGAGTAGTCGGCAGCGAGTATTGAAGGCGAGATTTCAGCCATGCGGCGGGCACCCGTTTCAGCTTTTGCTTTCGTAATCGGAAATTTTTTTTATACGCCTCACGTGCCTCTCGTCGTTCGAAAAGGGCGTGGAGAGCCACGTTAAAACGATTTCTTTCGCCAGTTCCGCGTTGCTTGTGACCGTCCTCCCGCCAAGCGCGAGCACGTTCGAGTCGTTGTGCTCGCGAGTCATTTTAGCGGTGAACGAGTCGTACGCGAACGCGCAGCGTATTCCCCTGACTTTGTTTGATGCTATGGCTTCGCCTATACCTGTTCCGCCGAACACCACGCCCATCGCACCGCCGTTGCTTTTAGCGACGGCTTCGCTCGCCGGAATGACGAAGTCCGGGTAGTCGCAAGGCTGCTCGTCTTTAGTGCCGAAATCGACGACTTCAAAGCCTTTTTCCTTCAACACGGTTTTGATGAATTCCTTCAGCTTGAAGCCGGCGTGGTCTGAAGCCAGGAAAACTTGCAATAAACCCACCGAATTGATTTTCTCGGATAAGCTTAAACTACTTTTGCCCTTTAACGCTTCACATCCATTCCTTTTGCTTGAAGTAGTATATGGAAACGGCGCTCAGCAAAACCATTATGCCTATTATTTCCCAAAAGCCCTGGCCTTCCTGCGCCAGGGGAAGGTTCACCACGTTCATCCCGTATATGCTCGCAAGAAGCGTGGGAACCATGAGCACCACGGTTATGGCAGTAAGGCGTTTCATTATGAAGTTGAGGTTGTTGCTTATTACGCTCAAATACCCTTCCATAGCCGTTGTCACTAATTCCCTCAAGGTGTCGGTCATGTCGGCAAGGCGTATTAAATGGTCGTAAACGTCGCGGAAGTAGATTGCGGTTCGCGCGTCTATGTACGCGTAGTCCCTTCGCGAGAGGACGTTGAGAATGTCGCGCATGGGAATGAGCACCCTGCGCACTTCCACGAGCTTTCGCTTGAGCTTGAAAAGCCGCGAGACCATGCGCGCGTCGGCCTTTACGAAAATCCTGTCTTCCAGCTCTTCCAGCTCGTCGTCCATGCTCTCCAAAATCGGGAAAAACTCGTCGACCAGCGCGTCGATGACCGCGTAAGCGAGAAAATCGTGTCCCTTGAGCAGGATGTTAGGTTTTGCCTTGATTTCGTCCATCACCTGCTGCAAGCTGGGAACCATTGCCGAAGCATAAGTGACTATGAACGTTTTTCCGAGAAAAATGGAAAGTTGCGCGGTCGAACCTTTTTCCGTTGTTTCAAGGGTGCGGATTACTATGTACCCGTAATCCTCGTAATCCTCGATTTTCGGCCTTTGCCTTCCTTTAATCGTGTCTTCCACGCTCAGCGGGTGGAAGCCGAGTTCCTTCAAGAAGTCGTTTTCCTTCGCAGTGGGTTTTTCGAAGTTAATCCAAACGTTGTGCGTCGCGTCGCGGACGTACTTTTTGGCTTCGGAAGGGGCAATTTCTTTTACCTTTTTCCCGAACGAAGCGAAAGCGCGAATCATAAGGAGATTACGTTTTTGAAATAAAAAGCAATGTGCTAATGCGCTTATCCGAAAATGCTTCCGAAGCCTTCGGCCGCCGAGTTTTCTTCCCTTTCGATAACATCGCTTATTTTCGCCAGCTCTTCGGTCGTAGCTTTGGCAAAGGAAGGGATTTGCTTGAGTTTTTCCTCGAACTTCGCCGCAGCCGCGTCTTCAGCCTTGAAGAAAACCGCGTATTTGCCTGCAGGCAATCCCACTGCCGAGCTTTCCTTGAGCACGTAGCCCGCGCGCGCGAAAGAATCCTCAGCGTAAGGTTCAGCCTCGAGGATTTTTTTCAAAGCCTGCAAGTCCTTCGAGTCGAACAAAAACGCGTGAGCCTTCAACTTAACCAACCTTTTCTAGCGGCCATATGCTTCGTCATGATGAGCAAAACTGTGCAATATGACTTTATTATCTTTTTCAACAATCTCATAAATAAAGACGAAAGAACCTAAAACGTGAACGCTCCAGAAGCCCGCTAATGGCGCCCTCAATGGTTTTCCTTGCATTGGGTTTGCCATTAATTTTCTAATCTGGCTGCCCAAAGCATTCTGGAGTTCATTATTCCTTCGGGCTGCTTTTTTTATTTCACGTTTGCAATCATCCGTGTATTCTATGATGTATGTCAAGCGTTAGTCAAGCAATTCATCAAGGCTGTTTAGTTTTCTCGTTTTTATTCTGCCTTTCTTGATGAGTTCTTGTTGTTTAAGTATCTTCTTTACAAACTCAGGCCGAAATTCAGGCTCAAGAATTTCTTCCTCATATTCAGTAGCCATTGCATCAATCGCTTGGCTTTTATCTTTCAAGCCGTGCTTAGCCTTAATTACGTTCAAAATGCGGTTGGTGTGGTCTGATATATTGACGAGAGCTTGGACCATATTAATTCCGGATTAATACCGCATAAGCCAATATTTATACGTTTCTCTTTTAAACTATTTTAAGCAAATCGCGGAAGCTTTCGAGGACGAAGTCGGGCTTGACGCCGTCCTTCAGCTTCTTCTCCTCGTCGCCGTACTTCGCCCAGGCGGTTTTCATCCCGACTTTGCCCGCTCCGATGATGTCCCTGTCGAGCCAGTCTCCGACGAACAACACTTCCTGCGGCTTGAGGCCGAGTTGGGAAAGGGCTTTCTTGAACGGAAGCTCGCTCGGCTTGTAAGCCCTAGTGTCCTCGAAACAAACGACTGCGTCGAAGTAATCTTCTATTCCCAACGCGACCAGCCGCGTGTACGCCTGCAGCTTGGGCGCGTCCGTAACTATGCCCAACTTCAAGCCTTTTGCTTTCAGCGCGTTGAGCGTTTCCTTGACGCTGTCGTGCAAGGCCAAGCGCGCCGTCTTTTCCTTGCGGTACGCGAGTATGCCGTGCGCCAGGATTTTGTAGTCGATTTTTCCGCTCGTCTTGTGCAAAAGCCTTTGGAACGCCTTTTGGTCTTCCCAACCGTGCTTTTCGTAAATCGCGAAGATTTTTTCGAACGCTTCCTGCTCGCTCATTTTCAATCCCGCAGCGCGCATGGCTTTAGCTGCCGCCATTACGCTGTTGCGCTTCATTTTCAAGAAGTCGACGAGCGTGTCGTCCAAATCCAGGAGTGCCGCTTTGAGTGCCATAAAGAAAAACTTGTGGAAACGCGGGTAGAAATAGCTTTACTTACCCTATGCCGGAAATTCCGTCCAATTCTTCCAAAGCTTTCTGCAGTTCCGGGTCAATCTCGTCCATGCCGGGCGTAGGCTGTTCGGCTGCCTCTTCAGCCGCTTGAACCGAAGGCGCGGCATTTTCCGGAGTTTCCGTGGGCGTCGGTTGCGCCTGCTGCTGGGCGCAGCCTGAAAAAAGGACTGAAGCCAAAACGAACGCCACAAAAAGAATTTTCACTGTCCTTCCCCCGAAACGCTGTCCCTGAACTCCGCCCAAATCCGGCCTATGCTTCGGACGACGTCTTTCTTAGCTTCGATTGAAAGCGCGTTTTTGAATTCCTGTTTTTTGTCTTCCATTTGTGCTATGAAGTCGATCACCAAGCCTTCGTTTGACGCTCGGTAGGCTTCGGCCCGCTCTTCCAGGTTGTAAATCCTGAATTCAACGACGTCGAAAACTTTTTGCTTAAGCCTGTCCATGCAAGCGCGGTTTTTCAAGCACGAAGGGGTTTTCTCTTCGCTTATCGCACGCAACTGCAGTTTTTGCTTTACGCAATCCACGCGCTCTTCGTCGCCCTCAAGCTTCCTGCAGGGTTGGATTAGGTTGTATTTTGCCACGCATGCAATTTTCTCCCCGCCGGCCAAAGCCCGGCACGCTTCGGGCGTATAGGGGAGCGCGTCTTCTGCTTCGATTGAAAGCCTGCATTTCACCCGTTCCTTGAGCGTGGTTTGTTCGCACAAGGGAGTTGCGGTTACTGTCGGGCTGGGGGTTATGAAAACGTCACCGCCGCCGCTTTCGCCGCCTCCCCCTCCGCCCCCGCCGCCTCCGAAAGCGAAAACCAGGGAAACGGCTGCTAGCAAGAATGAGGCTTTTGCAAAATCCGTTCTTCCCACGGTTTTGATTAATTTTCCCTTGTTTTTAAAAGTTTTTTTTGGGGGGGCGCGGGCCGCGTTCGTTCACTGGAGCGAAGCTCCCAGTGCCGTCGCCAACTCCCCGTTTTCCGGAAAAACGGCTTTTACCGAGTAAAGCTTGCAAGCGCGTTCCGCGCTGGTGCGGATTAGCGGGAAAGCGCTTGCCCTTCCGACGAAAACTGCTTTGCGCACTCCCGTTTTTTGGGCGGCCAGGCTGGCGCAGACTCCCGCCGTTTCCCCGACCATGTTGAACAACGATTTTGCAACATCCTGTTTTCTTGCGTTTTTCGCCGCAGCCCCGAAATTGCTTGCAGTGGCGTTTCCGGGGACCATTCCCACCCGCCCTCCGGCAATGTCGCCGACGCTTATGTCCAAAACGCTTCTGCCTTTCAAGGCAAGGGCGTGGGCTTGCACGGCATTGCAGCCCAGCAACAGCCTCGAAAGCCCTTCTAGGGTCCCTCCGCCCACTGCAGTGCCGCCGGCGTGGAAAGCCTTTTGGTTTTTGAACGCCGCTATTGCCGTTCCGGTTCCTACGCTAGCCGCAACAAAATCTTTTTCTCGTGACAGCACCCTTGCCCCCAGCGCGATGCTTTCAATCTCGCCCACCCGCTTGAACTTTTTTTGCAGGCGCTTGCGCATTCCGGTAACGCGGATTCCTCCGAACAGCAATCCGCGGCTTTCGATTTCGGAAAAAAGCTTTTTCTCTTCGAAGTCTTTTGCGGGGGTGGAATAGGAAAACAAAATCCTTCCTTTTTTCGAAACAACGCAGTCGGCGTACGACCCGCCGAAGTCAATGCCCAGCATTTGCAATGCGCCTTTTTAGAAAGCTTCTACAGTATCGCCGCGAAGCCGGCGAGCGACAGCACCACGCCCACCAGCCCTTCGCCCGCAATCAGCCCTGCCGCGGCAATGCGGCGGCTTTCGGTTTTACCCGCCTTGTCGGAAGCGTAGCGGACCAAGCCTCCGATGAAAAGCGGAAAGCTCAATTCGATGGGCACGTAAAGCCCGATTCCGAACGCGACTGGAACTATGCCCCAGCCGATTTTGCTTGAAGCTATCGTTGCGAGCGCCCCCAGCAATATCCCCGCAATCATTACTTGCGAGAGTCCGGCACTTTGGACTACTTCCTTGACTGCAACTGCCTGCGGCGCCGGAAAGTCCACCCCGCCGATTCCGTAAGCGCCGTTTATCGAAATTACTATCGCGCCTATCACCAGCGAAGCTGCAACCAGCCCGACCGTTTGCGCGACCATCTGGCTTTCGGGCTTTACTCCAAGCAAATGCCCCGCCTTCAAGTCTTGCATCATGTCGCCCGCCATTCCCGCCGCAATGGTGACCACTGCCGCGATGACGACCAACGGAAATGCGGCGGTGCCCAAGAACAGTTTTGCAAAAAGCATTATCAGCATGGCGAAGATTTCCATCGGGTCTACGTTCATTTCGCCCGTGATTCTCGCCGCAACGTACGCCATTGCGAAAGCCCCGATAATCGCTATTGCCGAAACGAGCGCGTCCATTTGCGAAACCACCGTCAAAACGCCCACGGAAACGATCAAAAGCAAGCCGGCGTGCTTGCCCCACTTGGCGTTTTTGTAGTCTTGAACCACGCGCCCCATCGCAGGAATGCCTTTCAACGCAAAATAGGCGATTGCCGCGCCGAGGACTATTCCCACTCCCAGCGGCCTGGCGATTTCGGCCAACACCTGCCCTTTAGCCGAGTACAGCCCTGTCGAAAGAGCGTAGGGAATCAAGGCGAAGAACGTGGCTGCCGCGCCCAAAAACCACGCGAGCGTAAAGCGCGGGCCTATCAAAAACCCGCCTGCAAGCGGGATGAGCGAAATTGCGGAGCCGAGGGAAAAGTTTCCCGCGTTCACCTTGAGCGTGTCCAAATTCACGAACCCGGGAATTGCCTTGAACCAATCGCGCAGCACGCTGAACGCGGCGCCGGCTGAAAAAGCGTAGAAAAGAGCCTTCGCTTTTTCGCCTTTCGAATCCCCAGCTTTAATCAAACTCGCGGCTGCAGTCCCGTCCGCGCAAGGCAACGCCTCGCGTTCGACCAGCTGTTTCCTCAAAGGGTAACTGAACATTACGCCCAAAATGCCTCCGGTGAGGGAAATCAGGATGATGTCGTAGACCGTAACGCTCAAGCCAAGCATCCAAGCGGCGGGAATAGTGAAAATAACGCCTGCAGCCAAAAGCCCGCCCGAGCTTCCCGCAGTCTGCATTACCGCGATTTCTTTCGAACTCGTTCCGCCCAAAACCTTGAGCAAGGCGAGGGAAACGAGCGAAGTGGTGACTATCGGCCAGTAAACCCCGCCTATCTTGAGCCCCGCGAACGCGGAGTAGGCTGCGACGCAAACCGAAAGCAACGCGCCTAAGAACAACGCCCTTAAAGAAAGTTCTTTGCCGAATTTCAAAAAACCCCACCCCTGCTTGTTGAAGAAACAAAAGCCCTGTCGAATTAATAAGTTAACTAACGTCGTTTCCTGTCGATTTTGCCTTCAAAGCCGGAAGTCCAGAAGCAAAACGCGAGTATGAGCGAATAAGCCAATGCAAGGAAAGCAAGGTCCGGCTGGACGGGAATTCCGCTTCCGGCGGCGCTGTAGTAAGTCCACACTCCAACCGCAGTGCCCGCGTACTCTGCAATCATTCCGAACAACGCGGTGAAAGCGTAAATCGAGAAAGGCTGCGACACGCACAAAGAGAGCATGTACAACCCCGCGATGGCTATCGCCGAGCTTGCCGAAAGCGTGTTGTTGTAGAACGGGAAGGCTACCAGCATCACGCAAATTGCCGCAAATGCGGTTTTGAAGCCGATTTTGGCAAATTCCTTTTCCAGGCTTGCAAGCCACCAGCCGAGAATCCCCCAGCCTATCGAAATCCACACCGGCGTGGCTATCGTTCCCGAGTATTTGTAAGCGCCCACGCCAACGTTCGCGGTTTCGAAAACCGCCGAGAAAACCGCGAGCACTATCATCAGCCGCCTGGTTTTAACGTCCGCGCGGCGCACGAAAAGGAAGAAAAACAACGCGCTCAAAAGCACTGTCGCAGCCAGGTGCCCGAAAGCTTTAGCGGCGTAGAGCGTTGCGGGCACGAAAGCAAAAGGCCACAACAGCGAAATTTTTTTTTCAATCCCTGCGTAGTCCATGCGCACAACCTTTTTTTAGAGCCTCAGGGGAGACTTGAACTCCCGACCTTTCGCTGGCTCGCCGCCAAAGAAAAACTATTCGTTTCTTTTACTACGCGCGGTTTTCTTTTACCGCACCAAGCTTTTTCTTTTCCGGCGTCTGCAAACTGTTTTCTTTTGCAGCGCCTAGCTTTTCTTTTACAAAAGAAAAGCTGGGCTACGAGGCGAACGCTCTACCTCTGAGCTACTGAGGCGCAAGAAAATCTTTTGTCTTGCAATGCTTTTATTAGTTTGAGGTTGCGAAAAGCTTTCTGTAGAAACGCGGGTTTGAGGGGTAAAATGGCTTTCGAGCAGATTAACGTGCTGGTGGGGCTGATTGTAAGCCTGCTTTTGGCTATTTACGCGTTCAAAAAGCGCGAGTTGACCGACGGCGGCACGGTAGCCGCGTGGTTCATCGGCGTGAGCGTGTTCGCCTTCGGAGGGTGGACTTGGCTCACGCTCTTGGTGCTGTTCTTCCTTTCGTCGGCGTTGTTGACGCGCTACAAGGAGAAAATGAAGCAAAACGCCTACTCGGAATTCGCGAAGGGCGGCACGCGAGACTTTTGGCAGGTTGTAGCCAACGGCGCGTTGCCCGCGCTGGTCGCGGTGGGCTATTTTCTCGACCCCAAGCCTGAGTTGTTTGCAGCTTACACCGCCGTGATTGCAACTGCAACCGCAGACACGTGGGCCACCGAACTCGGGGTTTTGAGCAAGAAAACGTGGCTGATAACCACTTTCAGGCAAGTGAAGGCGGGGTTGAGCGGGGCGGTTTCAGTGAGAGGGTTGCTGGTTTCCCTTGCCGGCGCGTTTTTCATAGCCCTCGCCGCGGTTTTGCTCAACGTGTTGAACAATTCGGTTGAGCTTGCTTTGCTCGGGCCGCTGTTTTTCGACCAGTTCGTGGGCGGAGGAAGGTTTTTGCTTTTGATAACCTTTGCGGGCTTTGCCGGCTCTCTTGCAGACAGCCTTCTCGGGGCTACCGTTCAAGCGAACTTTTATTGCGCCAAGTGCAGGGCTGAGACGGAGAAAACCGTGCACAAGTGCGGGACGAAAACCAAGCTCGTGCGAGGGTTTAGGCAAATAGACAACGATTCGGTGAATTTCTTCAGCACTTTCGCCGGAGGCGCTATTGCCTTCGCCTTGGCTGCGGCGTTGCTTTAAAGCCCTTTTCTCTTGCGCACTACGCCCAAGTAATACGCTACGACGAGCGCGATTGCTATGAGCACTAGAATGAGCGTGTAGTCCGGCTGCAGCGCGCTTCTCGAAGGCGCTGGAGTGGACGACGGCGTTTCAACCGACGCGGTCGGCTTTGCTTTCGCGTTCAGCGAAGGCGCGGAAAACTCTTCAAGAATGCTTCTCTCCAGTTCTTTCGACACGCTTACGCTGGCTTTGAACGCTTCGCCGGGGCTCAACTCGACGTTCTCCCAAGTTGCGATTACGCTTCCCTTCAGCACGCGCTTGGGCTGGGGAGTAATGCGCACCAAGCCCAACGCGTATTGCGAGTAGTCGAAAGGCAGGCGCCAGGTCAAGTCGCCGTAAAACCCGTTTTCATCGGCTTCGTAAGACAATTCGAACGTAGCGCCTTTCGAACCGAACGTGGCGACCACGCCGGTTTGCGAGTTTATTATTTTCTTTTCAGTCGCAGGCGGGGTTGCAGTGGGCGTCGGGACTGGAGTGGGCGTTGCAGTGCTCCTTCCGCACCCTCCTTCTCCACAACCTGGCCCTCCGCTGCCTCCTCCCGAACTGCTGCCGGAGCCGCTGCTCGCCGAAGGCGTGTAGGAAACGCTGATAGTGTGGCTTCCTTGCGAAACGCTGTTCAAAGTCAAGCTTCCGATAGTGTAGTTGGTTCCGCAAGTGAGCGCCGAGCCGTCTATGGTTATTGTGGTGCCTGAACAGCCGGCGTTTGCAATGTTCGGAACTTTGTCTGTCAAATTCAAGTTCGTCTGCATCGAAGTTTGGAACGTGATGTTGTAGCTGTTTTCAGCGCCGGCAGTGCCGCTGGGCACGTTGGTCTCATCCATTACCGGGAACGAAATGTCGGCAGTGAAGTTCACGCCCACTATGCTGGTTGCCGTGCTGTTGGGGTTCCACGAGTTGAACGTGGTGTTGATTATGTTGAGCTCGTAAGAACGGAAGCACACGGTGACGTTGCCGCCATCCTGCTCGCCCGGCCTGTCGTCGTTGAAAGTCAAGCAGCTGTTGTTTGTCGACACGCCCGCAGTATCCCATCCGCTCCTGCCTTGCGTAGTCCAGGAAAAGTTCATGTTGCGCGTCATGTTGATTGTACAATTCGTGCTAGTCCCGCCGCCGTCGTAAGTGCACGTTTGGAAGTCAGTGTCGTTGGTCGGGCTTCTCGGCGTGGCGTTCGTGGGAATGAAGTAGCGGAGGCTGGCGTTGTAAAAAGTCCAGTTTTTCAGCCCGTTCCTCAGCCAGCCGATGTAGCTGATGGTGAGGTTTTGTCCGAACGGCGGGGGCGAAGTCGGGTCCCAGCCGGAAATGCTTTGGTTTACGATGTAAACGGGCGAAGTGGGAATCAGCGACCCTCCTCCAACGTCGGTCTGGTTGGTTATCGTGAAGTACAAGCCGTAAGTGGTGCTCTGCGCAATCGCCGCGTCCGTGACGTTTATCCTGAAAATTCCCTGGGCGTTTTGCATCATGCCGGGCTGGAACGACGCGTTTATGCCCCAGTAGCCCGTTTCGTTGGCGCTGCTGAAGTTTATGGTGCGGATGGTGCCGTTGACGTACAAGTCGTACCCGCTGGGCGAGGGGGTGGACATGGTGAAGCTAGTGTTGGTTTGCGTTATTGGGTCGAAAAACACTTCGGTCCTCGTCAAAAGCGGCATCATCGACTCGGCAGGACAGTCTCCGTTCTGCATGTTGCAAGTCGCCCCGTTCGTTTCGCTGGAAGTGTTGACAGGATTGTAGAGGGTGAAGTTGCTTCCGTTCGCAACGTCCAAGAAAGTGAAGTTGAGAGTGTAAGAATACAAGCGCATGAATGTGGGCATCATCATCTGCCCGTCCTTGTCGAAGTACATCGCCACTCCGAAAGAGTCGTTCGTGTACTCCGGCCTCATGCTTGTTGCGTTGAAAGTCATTATGGGCAGTTGGATGGAGTAAATGGGGTCGGTTTGGTTCCAAGCGCTGACGGAAACGTTGTTCAGGTAAGTTCCGGTTTGGTTTACGAAGTACGGGCGGGGGTTGACGTTCGAGTGGTTGCCGTACCTTGCCACGGCGTTTTGCGTGACGTTTCCGTTTCCGCAGCCTACGGCACAAGTCGCGTTCATGAAAGTCAAGACCGGACCCAAATCTCCATGCGAAGGCCTGCGCGGAATCACTTGCCCTGCCCCTGAAAACGCGGAAATGTTGAGCCTTACGAGCATTGAAACGTTGAACGGCGTGCCTCCTGCGTTGGTGACGTTGACGGCGCAAGCGCTGTACGTCGCATTGACTCCGTAAAACAGGCCGTTAGTGCCAGTAGCGTTGCATGCGGTCGAATTGACTATCCCGTAAGGCAGGAAAAAGCGGACTACGGTAAAGTTGGAAGCGTTGACTGGAGTGTTGTTGGTTATCGTAAGCGTCAGAGTGTAATTCTGGGTTATGCTCCCTATGGTGAAATTGAATCCTGGCGTCGCGTCGACCACGTCAAAGGCTGAAGCCGTTTGGGCGAGCAGCACCGCTGCCAGAAAGCCCCAAAAAAGAATTCCAGAGTCAGACCCCATTCGGCAACGTTCCCCTCTTGCGGTTCAAAAAATCGCAAAACCGTTTATTCAGCACTTTTGCATGCTATAAAATTCTTTTGGTTTGCAGCGATTGCAGAAAACGGCTGAAACCTTCGCTTGCGCCCGGCAGTTTCTCGGAAAAAAACTCTTCCGGCGAAAGCCAGCGGAACGAAGTTATCTCTTCTTGCGCCGCGTCTTGAAAGTCCAAGCGCATGCTTTCGGGGTTTTCAACCTCGCACTCGAAAACAGTGCATTCGACGCGCGTTCCGTTTTCCATGACGAAAGAATAACCGCCGACGGCGCTCGCTTTGCTTACGCCCAGCCCTGTTTCCTCCCTCACTTCCCGCCTCAACGCTTGCTCTTCGGTCTCGTTTCCTTCCAGCCTGCCGCCCGGAAAGCCGTAATACTCCCTTCCAGAAGGCGTTTTTTCCTTCATGAAAAGGATTTTTCCCTCGCCGTTTGTAATAAGCGCCTTGACCGCCTTCACGACTTTCATTTCACCACTCTATAAAGAGCGCCGGAGGAGAGATTCGAACTCCCGAGTCCTTGCGGACACTAGTTTTCGTACGGTTTTCTTTTGCCGCGTCGGGCTTTTCTTTTCGCAAAAGAAAAGCCTGACTTCGAGACTAGCGCAATAACCGCTCTGCCACTCCGGCACAACAAAATAATAGTGGGGCGAGGGTATTTTTATTGAATTGCGTTTAATTGCTAGAAAAGGTTTTTCGAATGACCGAGAAGATTATCGACCCTTGGGGAAGCGCCTTGCCCGAAGACTATTCGAAAATAGTGCAGGACTTCGGTCTCGAAGCTTTCAGCGTGAAAGACTTTCCCAACCCCAACCGGCTCATGCGCCGAGGCATAGCGTTCGCAGGCCGCGACTTGAAGCGCATAAGCGATTGCATTAAAATGCGAAAGAAATTCTACGCTTTGAGCGGGATAATGCCCACGAGCGAGCGCATTCACTTTGGAAACAAGATGGTGATTGAAAACCTCGCGTACTTCCAAAAACACGGGGCGAAAACAGTGATTTGCGTCGCGGACTTGGAAGCCGCGGCAGTGCGCGGCATTCCCCTGGCTGAAGCGAGGAAAAGGGCGTTGGAATTCCACATTCCGGCTTACATAGCGCTCGGATTAGACCCGCGCAAGACGCTTTTGTACTTCCAGAGCGACAACCGCGACGTCATGCGCATCGCTTTCGAGGCAGCACAGAAAATCACTTACAACGAATTCCGCGCTACTTACGGTTCCACTGAACCTGGGCGAATAATGAGCGCGGTAACGCAAATAGGCGACATTCTCTACCCGCAGTTTAAAGACCGAATGCCGGGAATAATTCCGGTCGGCATTGACCAAGAGCCGCACATTCGCCTGACGCGCGACTTCGTTTCCCGCACGCAGTCGACGCACAAATTCACGCAAATTTCGTCGTTATACCATAAGTACACTCCTTCGCTCGACGGCAGGCTAAAAATGAGCAAAAGTTTTCCAGAAGGGTCTATCGAACTACCTGAAGACCCTAAAAGCGCTTGCGCGAAAATAAAGCGCGCTTTGACCGGAGGGCGGGACACGCTCGAAGAGCAAAGGCGTTTGGGCGCGGTTGTCGAGAAAGACATGGTTTTCGAATTGCTGAAACAACACTTGATCGAGGACGACGGCGAGCTTCAAGAGATTTACGATTCTTACAAGAACGGCAGGATGACGAGCGGCGAGCTGAAGGAAATAGCGTGCGGGAAAATGACGGTTTTCATGAAAAACTTGAACGACGGCATCCAGGACGCCAAGCGTCTCGTGAAAACAGGCGGCGTGGAATTCGTCTTGTAGGAAAAAAGCGGGGAAAAAAAGGGAATTCAGAACGGAGCCGAAATCGCGTCAAGCTGCTGGAAAAGAAAGTAGGAAACGAAGAGAACCAAGGCAGTTTCCCATACCGGAAGCAAGTCCGCGAACAACATTACCACTATTATGAACACGAAGCCGTTCAAAACAGAATCCATTTTCCAGCACCGTTAGACTCAACCGCTCACAAAACTAAACCCTGCAAAAGCTGGAATTTAAACCATGCTGGACGCGGGCGTGGGAAGGGCGTTTCAGTGCTTCTTGTGGAAAGTGGGCGCGGCGCGAGTGACGATCATGCTCATGAGCACCACGAGCATGAAATCCGCGGGCTTGATGACCCCAAAAAGCGTGAACGCGAAGGCGGCGACGGTAAAAGCGTTGACTAACGGATTTGCCATGCAACCCCCCTCTTTCATTAAGCTTTGAAAAACAATTCGATTGCAGGAAGCCGTGCTTAAAAAAGATTTTGCATGAATTCAGGACAAAAGAATGCTGTTTACCACGTTCAAGCGCTCGACTAGCCCGACGGGCTCGCCTTTGTCGTTCACTACTATGAGCCTCTTGACCTTGAACCGCTTGATGATGCCGGCAGCCTCGTCGATTCCGGCGTTTTCGTTTATCGTGCGAGGGTGCGGCGTCATGATTTCACCCACGCGCGTTTGCCTGAATTCCTCAACCCGCTTTTTGAAGTTGTACCCTTCCGACCCGCCTTCCATCTTCTCCTCGTAACTGAAGGCGGAAACGTTCAAGTAAAAAGCGTTGAGCATGTCGCCGTCGGTGAGAATGCCTACTACCTGTCTGTCTTCTACGACCGGAACCCCTGCAATGTTGTTTTCTTTCATCACTTGGCTGGCTTTCTTGAGCGTGTCGTCTGGGCTTACGCTGGGCACGTTGCTGCGCATCACTTCCTTCACGGTCTTCATTTCCGGCTTCCACCCTCACGCTTTTTTCCTTCGGATTATTTTTGACACTTCGGGAATAATAAACCCTAGCGAAGCCATTCCCAATGCGACCGCCAGGTCGTTCAACAACAGGGGCTTGGTGCTGAAAATCCCTTCGAAAAACGGCGTGTACAAAATAGCGATTTGCAGCGCCACCGCAACCAAAGCCGCCGCGATGAGCGTCTTGTTGGAAAACGGCCCGTTCTCCCAAAGCGCGTGCTCTTTCGAACGGACGCTGAACGAAAACGCTATTTGAATGAAAACCAGCGTCGTGAAAGCCATGCTCCGCGCGTATTCGATGCCGTGCACGTCGTGGTACAGCCAGAATATTCCCACCGTGGCCACAGCCATGAAAACGCCGATTTCAAGGATTTGAACGATGCTCTTGCGGTTTATTATGTTCTCGCTCGGGTCCCTTGGCTTGCGCTCCATGACCCCCGGCTCTTCCGGGTCGACGCCCAAAGCCAGCGCAGGCAGCCCGTCCGTCGCCAAGTTCATCCAAAGAATCTGCAGAGGCTCCAACGGGCTTTTCAATCCCATTATGACTGCCGTAAACACGGCAAGCAACTCCCCGATGTTGCAGCTTATCAAATAACGCACGCTCTTGGAAATGTTGTCGAAAACAATGCGCCCTTCTTCTATCGCGTTCACTATGGACGCGAAGTTGTCGTCCGTAATCACCATTGCACTCGCTTCCTTCGTGACGTCGGTTCCAGTCAAACCCATTCCCACACCAATGTCCGCCTTTTTTATCGCGGGCGCGTCGTTCACGCCATCGCCGGTCATGGCGACAACCTGCCTTCCGTCCGCCTTGATGGCTTTTACGATGCGCAGCTTGTGCTCTGGCGAAACACGCGCGTAAACCGCCGCTTTCTTCGCTATCTCGGCAAGCTCTTCGTCGGTAGTTTCGTCCAGTTCGCTTCCCACCAGCACGAGCGAATCTTTCTCTACAACCCCCAATTCCCTTCCTACCGCCAGCGCAGTTTCCTTGTTGTCGCCCGTAATCATTACCACGCGAATGCCCGCAGCCTTGCACGCTTCCACCGCACGCTTGGCTTCGGGCCTGGGCGGGTCCATCATTCCCACCAAACCCAGGAAGACCAAGTCCGACTCCATCTGCCTTTCGCCCTTCCCTTCGAACTTCCTGAACGCCAGCGCAAGCACGCGCAGCGCCTTCAACGCCATGCGCTTGTTTTGCGCCAAAACCTCTTGCTTTTCCTTGAGCGCAAGCTTGGATTCCTTGCCGCCCTTCAAGACGTGCGTGCATTTTTGGACCACGACTTCTGGCGCGCCTTTCACGAACACCAAGCTTTTTCCGCCGTGCTTTCTTGCCACGCTCATCATTTTTCTTTCGGAAGAAAAAGGAATTTCGTGGATGAACTCCGATTTTTCCTTCAGTTCCTCCTCGTCCAAACCGGCCTTGCGCGCCAAAACCAAGAGCGAAGCTTCGGTCGGGTCGCCCGCAACTTTAGCGTTCGCCCCTCCCGCTTCTTCGGCGAGGCTCGAATTGTTGCAGTACACTCCCGCAAGCAAAAGCTTTTCCATCTCTTTCAAAGCGTCTATTTTCCTACCCTTCCCGTCGAAAAACTCGCCTTTCAAGGCGTAACCGCTTCCCGCAACACCGTAATTCCTGCCGTTCGCGTAAACCTCGCGCACGGTCATTTCGCTTTTCGTCAGAGTGCCAGTCTTATCAGAGCAAATCACGGTCGCGGCGCCAAGCGTTTCAACAGCCGGAAGCTTGCGTATTATCGCGTTGCGCTTGGCCATTCGCTGCACTCCAACAGCCATAGTGACTGTAACAATCGCAGGCAGCCCTTCGGGAATCGCGGCTACTGCAAGCGTCACCGCAATCAAAAACATTCCAAAAACGCTTTCGCCGCTTAAAGCAACGCCCGAAAAAAACACTATGGCGACTGCGGCGAGCGAAGCTATTCCCAACTGCTTTCCCAGTATTTCCAATCGTTTTTGCAGCGGGGTTTCCTCGGTCTCGGTCTGCTCGACAAGCGTTGCGATTTTCCCCACTTGCGTGTTCATTCCAGTCGAACACACTAGCGCTTTAGCCCTTCCTTTTGTCACGGCCGTTCCCATGAAAACCATGTTTTCCCGGTCTGCGACAGGCGTTTTTTCCGAAAGCGTGGTTCCGGCGTTCTTGCGCACCGGAAGGCTTTCTCCAGTCAAAGCGCTTTCCTCGCACTCCAATTCTATCGACTCAAGCAGCCTGCAGTCTGCCGGAATCCTGTCTCCCGCTTCCAAAACCACAACGTCACCCGGAACGAGCAGCTTGGATTCAACCAAAACTTCTCTCCCTCCGCGCAGCACCCGCGCTTTCGGCGAAACGAGTTTTTTCAACGCCGCAATGGCCTGCTCGGCACGATACTCCTGCACGAACCCGAACACTGCGTTCAAAACGACTATAGCCATTATCGCCGCGGCGTCGAGCACCTCGCCCAAAGCCCACGAAACCCCTGCGGCGCCCATCAAAAGCAAAACCAGGATGTTGGAAAACTGCTCGAGGAAAATGAAAATCGGGTGCTTTCCCTTCTTCTCCTTGAGCTCGTTCGGCCCGTATTGCGAAAGCCTTTCCTCCGCCTCGCTTTCAGTCAAGCCCCGTTCTCCCGAATCCAACTCTTTCAAAGCGCTTTTAGAGCTCAAAGCGTGGAAATCCTTCAACACCGCCATGTAAAACAAAACGCAATTGGTTTTTTAATTCACTCGCACTTGTTTTAACACTCGGAACGAGGATTGGCAAATGCTCCAGGAATTTCTTTTCATCGTTGCAGGGTTGTTGGTCATAGCCTACGCTTCGGACAAGGTAGTGCGAATCCTCAACAGCATTTCACTGCTTTTCCAAGTCCCCAAGTTTTTCCTCGCCTTCCTCATTCTAGGGCTCGGCACTTCGCTCCCCGACATGATAGTCGGAGCGGTCTCAGCATCAGAAGGCCAGATGCAGATGGTGTTAGGAATGGTGATAGGCTCGAACATCATTGTGCTAACGATAATGCTGGGCATAGTCGCGCTTATCAAAGGCGATTTCAGGGTAAGGGAAAGGACAGTGCTCGAGAATTTCGGGTGGATTTTCTTCGTGCTGATGATCCCCCTGTTTCTGCTCGTGGACAGCAGGCTTTCCTACATTGACGGGCTCCTGCTGATAATCGTGTATTTGATGTACGCGTACATTATCTACACGCAGGAACGCGAGGTGTGGAAGGGAAAAGACTCGGGAATACAACTCGAACTTGAGTTGAGCGAGCAACCCTTGCAGCCGACGTTCTACCGGCAGAAAGGCGCGCTGGGAATAGAATTCCTCAAGCTCATGGTTTTCCTGGGCGTTCTCATCCTGACCGCCGAGTTCGTGGTGCAGAACGCCGAAATTTTTTCCGAACAAGCCGGCATCCCACCCATACTCCTCGGCTTCAGCCTAATCGCGCTAGGCGTAACCCTCCCCCAACTTGCGATCGAAATAACTGCCTTGCGCGCCAGGGAAGAAGAAGTGATTTGGGGCGACATCATCGGCGGGTTTATCACTGAATTAACGCTGGTTTTGGGAATAGCTGCGCTGTTCACAGGCGCGAGCGGAGTTACGGTGGAATTCGGCCAAGCGCTTGTCGGATACGCGTTCATGTTCATCTCGTTCATACTAGTCTTTTTCTTCACGTTCACGAAAAAAAGCCTCACGAAAGCCGAAGGCCTCGCTCTGCTTTTTCTCTACCTCATTTTCCTGGTAATCCAGTTCGACTTCCTCCTGCTGGGAGGAAAAAGCGTGATAGGCTGAAAAACCTATTTTTAAAAGCTTTTTTCCCTCTTATACTCACGAACCAGTTTTGACTTTTGCAAGGTGGGACAACATGAAGCGCATAGCAATCAACGGTTTCGGGCGCATTGGAAGGCTTTTCCTGCGCGCCGCGTTCAAGCACCCTACTTTCCTCAAAAACCACCAGGTAACAGCAATCAACGACTTGAGCGACTCGGCAACGCTCGCCCACCTGCTGAAATACGATTCCGTGCATGGAATAATGACCGAAAACGTCACTGGCTCGGAAAAAATGATTTTCGCTGGCGGAATGGAACTGCAGGTTTTAAGCGAAGCAGAACCTTACAAACTGCCTTGGAAAGACTTGGGCGTAGATTTGGTGATAGAAAGCACGGGAAAATATGCCAAAGGCGGCGCCGAAGGGCACTTGCAAGCCGGCGCGAAAAAAGTTTTAGTAAGCGCACCCGGCACTTGCGAAGCTACCATAGTGTTGGGCGTAAACCACGATTCTTACGACAAGGCGAAGCACAACATAGTCTCAATGGCTTCCTGCACCACCAACTGCCTTGCACCCATCGCATTTATCCTAGAAAAAGAGTTTGGAATTGAAAAAGGCTTCATGACCACGTGTCACGCGTATACCAACGACCAGAAGCTGCTCGACTTGCCGCACAAAGACTTGCGCCGCGCCCGCAATGCCGCAACAAACATCATTCCCACTTCAACTGGCGCAGCCAAGGCGATAGGCGAAGTCATCCCTTCGCTGAAAGGGAAAATGGACGGCATCGCGTTGCGCGTTCCCATTCCAGACGGGAGCATAAACAACGTCGTCGCTACGCTTTCCCGCCCTGCAAGCAAAGACGAGCTTAACGCGGTAGTCAAGGACTACGCGGACGGAAAGAAAGGGAAGATGAAAGGCATACTGCAATATGCAACAGACCCGATAGTTTCAAGCGACATAGTCGGCAATCCTTACTCGAGCATTTTCGACTCGCAACTGACCAAGTGCATCGACAACCTTTCCTCTACGTTCGCGTGGTACGACAACGAGTGGGGCTTCAGCATGCGCATGGTCGAATGCACCGAGCTCATGCTCAAATAGGCGGAAATTGTTGAAGAAACATTAGTCTGGACTCTTTATCTTGCTGGCAGTTGGGGTAAAGGACATTTGTCTTAATCCAAGCTCATGAAAAGCTGCCTTCCGTCGCATTTGGGGCATAAAACAGTTAAGAAAACTGCAGAAAATTTAAGGAGAAAAAGAATACTTGCTTGCGCACCGACTGGAAGAGAAGTTAAATGGTGGCTCAATATCAACTTCAAGAACGAAATTGAACAGATTGTTGAAAGACGCAGAAAGCGGTTGGGAATTGAAAGTTTTTAGAATTTACGGGGGAGTGATCCGCACATGGAACAAGCGCAAAAGGAATTCAAAACCCTAGACGACCTGGAGTGCGAAGGAAAAACAGTTTTGGTGCGCATCGACATTAATTCCCCAATCAACGCGCAAACCGGAAAAATCGAGGACAACGAACGGTTTGCGGCGCACGCCGAAACAATACGCGAGCTGGCGAAAAAAAAATCTAAAGTAGTAATCCTCGCCCACCAAGGCCGAGCGGGAGACGAAGACTTCACAACCCTCGAACAACACGCCGAAATCCTTTCTACGCACATCCGCAAGAAAGTAAAGTACGTCAGCGACATTATCGGGCAAAACGCGCAACGCGAAATCAAAAAACTCGCTCCGGGCAAAATCATAATGCTCGAAAACACGCGCTTTCTCGCCGAAGAAACCTTGGACAAGAATTACGAGAAAACGCTTTTCGTGAAAACTCTCGCGCCATTGTGCGACGCTTTCGTCAACGACGCTTTCAGCGCAGCCCACCGCGCCCAATCGAGCTTGATGGGTTTTCCAAAGCACTTGCCTTCCTACGCCGGCCGCGTGATGGAACGAGAATACACTTCAATCGCGAAAGTCATCAAGAACATCCAGCGGCCTAACGTGTACATCCTAGGCGGCGCGAAGCCAGACGACGTTTTCAAGCTGATGAAATACGCTTTGGAAAACAACACCGTCGACCATATCCTTACAAGCGGGGTAATAGGAGAATTATGCATGATTGCAAAGGGGCACGACTTGGGCTCCAAGCGCGATTGGCTGAAGGAAAAAGGTTTCGATGCATTGCTTCCAGAAGTGGAAAAACTCGTGAAGAATTATGATGCGAAAATAGAAACGCCTACGGACTTCGCGTTCGTGGACGACGACGGAATCCGCGTTGAAATCCCTTTACAGCAGCTTCCGAAAATCACCAAGCAGGTTTTCGACGTAGGAAGTGCGACGGCAAAACGCTATTCCGACTACGTAAAACAGGCGAAAACGGTTTACGTCAAGGGGCCTGTCGGAAAATTTGAAGAGCCGCCGTTCGAACTGGGAACTAAAATCGTTTTTCAAGCGTTGGAGAAAACCAAGGCATTCACGCTTATGGGCGGCGGGCACACGCTCACCGCGCTAGACAAGTTCGGAGTCAGCAAAAAGAAGATTTCGCACATTTCGATCGCAGGCGGAGCACTGTTGGAAATGCTTCAAGGCAAAGCCTTGCCTGCAGTTGAAGTCTTAAAACAAAAGCACGAAATGCAAGTGCAACCGTAGTTTTCGCAATGCTCGACTCAAAACCTTTCGCAAACGAATTCTCGTGGTCTGTTTCCGCAGACAAGACTTTCTCCGAATGCAAGCGCAAGTATTACTACGACCGCTATGGCATGTGGAACGGGTGGCTGAAAGACGCTCCCGAAAAAGCGAGAGAGCTTTATTTCCTAAAAAAACTTTCCAACAAGGACATTTGGACTGGCGCAAGCGTGCACTGGGCGGTAAAAAACGTTCTTGACAGCGTCAGCCGCGGGAAAGCGTTTTCTTTCATGGAAGCCGAAAAGCTGCTTGATCAGAAAATGAAGCGGGACTACAACGATTCCAAGGAAAACCTAGCCCGAAGGGATCCGAAAGCGCACGCCCGCTTTTTCGAGCACGAGTATTCCCTGGATTTCGGGGTCAGCGAAGCGCTGGACTTGATTGCAACCGCGAAAAAATGCCTGCGCAATTTTTTCGAAAGCGAAACTTACGCTTGGCTCAAGACCGTGAAAAAGAACGATTGGCTCACGATAGACGAGCAGACGCCCACCTCATTCAATTTCGAAGGCACGAAAGTTTTCGTGAAGCTCGATGCAGCCATTAGAACGGGGGACAGGATAGCGATTTTCGACTGGAAAACCAGCCGAAAGGAAGACGTGGATTACACGGCGCAATTGGCTTGTTACTTGCTTTACGCAAACCGCGTTTGGAACTCGCAGCCGAATAAAATCGATGTTTTCGAAGTCAACCTGATGCAAAACTACTCGCGCAAGCACGCCGGGCTTTCGGCGAAAATAGATTGGATAGAAAACTACATGCGCAACAGCATCTCGGGAATGAAGTCAATGTTGAAAGACGCGGAAAAGAACGAGGCCCAAGAAGAAAAATACCCGCGAGTGAATGAAGAACGAAAGTGCAAAAGATGCTTTTTCGTGCGCGTATGCAAGCCTCCAGTGTTCCCGCAAGGCGAAATAGCGCTGCAATAATATTTATCTCTTCGCGCGCACTGATGAACGACCATGGTGAGGAAAGACTGGGTGTTGAGCTGGAGGGATTACGAAAACCTCAGTTTGAAGCTTGAAAGGCAAGTGCGAAAGTCAAAGTTCAAGCCTGATTTCGTCGTGTGCATTTCACGAGGCGGTTTGGTCGTGGGAAGGCTGTTGAGCGGATACCTTAATACTCCGTTGGCAGTCGTCACTGCAAAAAGCTATTCGGGGCGTAAGAGAAAGCGCTTGCGCCTCAACTTGCATTTCTCCACCCTTACGCCCGTAAAGGGAAAGGTTTTGCTTGTCGACGATGTCGCGGATTCCGGCGAAACCCTCCGCGTGGTTTCCTCGCGCTTGCGGAAAAACAAGCAGATTAAGGAATTGAAAACTGCAGCTGTAGTGGAAAAAAGCTTTTCGAAATTCAAGCCCGACTTCATTGCGGCGAAGTACGACGGCTGGATTGTTTTCCCGTACGAAAAAAGAGGCTGACAAAGCAGAAAAACGCGCAGAAAAAAGGATTCAGATTCGTCGGTATTAAAAGTCGAGTGGGGTTTTTTCTGTTTCAAAAAACCCCATGAAAAAAATTTATCTGCGTCTGCGTCTCTTTGCCAAGTCATTCACCCCGTTAAGGTTTGTCCAAAATTATTTTTCTTGAACGCATTAAACGAAATCCGTATTTAAACATTTGCAACTCTGAATTTTGCATTCAAGCAAGGGGGGCATAGTACGCGCCGTATTTTTTCTGCAAATGAACACAGAGTTATCCCCCCGTGACAACCAGCGCGCATGCAAATTCTGCAACTAACAGCAGCCGCAGTTGCAGTTGCAATCTTTCGCCTTTCCGGATTTCTTCATTTCCGAACCGGACGCTTTCTTCTTAACGGTTTTCTTCACAACCATCACCCTCAAAGGAGAGTAACACTCACGGATTTTTAAAACACGCCTTTAAGCCGGGCGAGGGCCGTCGTAAACGTTGGCGTTGAAAACGCACGCCCCTCCAGCGTCGGGGTAATTCCCGTCCAAAACGCAGTAAAACGCGTAAGGGCACTGGAACGCCGCGATTCCTCCGCAGAACATTCCTTCAAACTTTTTCTCGCCTACGAGCTCGTTGAAATCATACGCTTCGACTTTCTTGAAAGGTCTCAGCGCGACCACTGCCGAGTAATCGACCACGGTAGAGAAAGTTCTCGTCTCGAGCACTTGAATGCAATTCGCTCCTTCCGGTTGCTTGTGCTCAAAGTAAACCTTGAGGTTGTCGAAGCCCGGACTCCAGTATGCGGTAGTTTCGGAGCAAGGGCTGCCTGCCGAAACAGTTGCGGTCAACTCGAACTTTGTCGGAGAAATCACTCTTACGGAAAAATCATTCTCTTGGCCGTCTTCAAGCCTGGTCAAAACCAGTGGGTTTTTTTCCCTTTCGGGAAAACCTGCTCCTACGGTAACCGTAGGAGCGGAAGGCGGGAAATCCTGCTGGATGCAGCCCAGCAAGGCAATTCCCGCCACCACGGCAAAACAAGCCAAAACCAGTTTTTTTCCATTCAAAAATCCATCTCTGGTCATTCAACTTTTGAAAACAGTCTGTTCTATCAAGAAAAACAGCAGGACGACGAAAAACGTGGCTGCGAAATACTTCAGCACCAAAACGTCGAAATTATCACCCAACTTGAACACCTTCTGCTTTTCACAACTCTCTTAAAACCATTCAACCAAATGTTGTTTAAATAGTCCAAGTTTTTTTCAGGAAAAAAGTTGAGTGGAAAAAATGCGTTTGTTCAAGATTCCAACGGAAAGAAAAAAGGCGTTTGCAGACACGCTGACCAAAGACTTGTCCAGGCGCACCGGCGCAAAAATCTCGCGCATTGAGGAAGGCGATTTGGAAATCGAAGGTGAAGGCGGGAGCGAGTGGTTTGCCGAACAGGTTTTGACCGCTTTAGCGTTAGGCTTCGAATACAAAAAGGCGCTGAAAATGCTGAACGACGAGTTTTTCCTGGAAGTAATCGACTTGAAGGCGGCAATGTGGGGAAAGAAAAACAGAGTGGAGCAGATGAAAGGAAGAATAATAGGAACGCAGGGAAAGGCAAAAGCCACGCTTGAGGAATTGACCGACTGCTGGATCAGCATAGCCGGCGACAACGTCGCCCTGCTAGGAAGGTATGAAGACTTGAAAGACGCCAAGGAAGGCGTGCTGCAATTGCTTGAAGGCAAGAGCCACGGCACGGTCTACGCGTTTTTGGAAAAGAAGAAGGCCGAAAAATGAGTTTTTCCGGCCTTCCGCAAAAACCCGCAATAAGGTATTTAAGCATCAGATTCGTAAATTATTAAAGGGCATTTTTCCCTCGTAAAAACCAGTTTTTGGGAGCAAGAAACCGCCGTTTTTTTAGTTTTCAAGGTTAGCCTAAAATCGCTAAAAAAAATGCAGTGGGGTATAATCCAATTGGCAGACGAAACCACGAAGCAAATCGAAGCGCAATTCAAAGAGTACAGCGTAGCCGAGTTTTTCAAGAAAAACCGGCAGATGCTCGGGTACGCGGGCGAAGTCCGCTCGTTAACCACCATCGTGCATGAGTACGTGACCAACAGCCTTGACTCTTGCGAGGAAGCCAAAATTCTTCCCGAAATCATGGTGCAAATCGACTCTCTTGCCGCTGCGGAAAGGCACACCGAAATAGGCGTGGGAGACGGCTCGACCCAAACTTTCGAGATAGACGACGAAATCGCGCGCGCCGCTTCGCTTCAAATCACGGTCAACGGCGTTCCAAAAGAAAGAGGCGCCGACTACGTGATAAAGTACGAAAAGAAAGGCAAGTCCAGCGTCCGCGTACTTCAATTCAAGACAGAAACCCCGTCCCAAAGCGCCAAGATTTCGGCCAAGTGGGCGGCAGGACACTTGCGCGTCATAGTCGAAGACAACGGAACCGGCATTCCCAAAAGCAAGGTTGGCGCTGCGCTGGGAAAACTTTTAGCAGGAACAAAATTCATGACTCGCGCGCAAAAGCGTGGGCAGCAGGGAATAGGCGCGGCTTACGCAACGCTCTTCTCCCAAATAACAACCGGAAAGTCCGTGCATGTGAAGACGGGAATGGGAGACGGCAAGGTTTTCGAGTGCGACATGCGCATTGACGTGCAGAAGAACGAGCCGCACATTTCCAACCCCGAAGAAAAAAGCGGAAAGTTCAAAGGGTTGCGAGTGGAAGCTGAGTTTGCTGAAGTCGCTTTCGACAAGAGCGAATACGGAGTTTTCGAATACCTGCGGCGTACTGCTATCGCAAACCCCCACGCGCAGCTCACGCTCATAGACCCGGACAAGCAAATCACAGTATTCCCGCGCTCCAGCACACAGATTCCGCCCAAGCCCAAGGAAAGCAAACCCCACCCGCTGGGATTAAGCACGAGCGACGTGGTGGATATGGCTAAAGCCACAACCTCCCGAAAAGTCTCTTCGTTCCTGCAAGGCGATTTCGAAAAAATTTCGGGCGACAAGGTCGACGAAATCAAGGCGTTATGTCCGGGAGTGGATTTCGAAAAACACCCTTCCAAACTCCAGTGGCAAGAAGCCGAAATGATCGTCAACGCTTTCAGGAAAGTGAAATTCTTCAACCCAGACATGGACTCGCTCATCCCAATCGGCGAAAAGCAGATTGAAAAAAGCCTGAAAAACCTGCTCCAGCCGGAAGTGCTTGCCGTATGCGAACGAAAACCCCGCGTTTTCAGAGGCGGAATCCCGTTTTTGGTCGAAGCGGCTATAGCATACGGCGGGAAATCTGGACAGCAAGCTTCAAACGGGACGGTGAAAGGCGAAGTAATGCGCTTTGCGAATCGCGTTCCGTTATTGTTCGACGCAGGCAGCTGCGCCACCATGGAAGCCGCAAAAAGCATAGAATGGAACCGTTATGAACTCAAGAATTGGGAGGAACTTCCCGTTTCGATTTTCATCAACTTCGTAAGCGTTTACGTCCCTTACACTGGCGCTGGAAAACTCGCTATTTCCGCGGAAGAGGAAATAATCTCGGAAATCCGCTTTGCCTTGATGGAATGCGGAAGGCAAGTTGCAGTGTATTTGCACGGCCTGCAGAAGGCGGAAGACGCCGAGGCGAGAAAACAGATTTTCTTCAAATACATTTCAGAAGTGGCTCAAGCACTCCACGAAATCACGGGCAAACCCAAAAGCGAATTGGAGGAAA
This sequence comes from Candidatus Norongarragalinales archaeon, assembly GCA_038884755.1. Taxonomy (GTDB): domain Archaea; phylum Micrarchaeota; class Micrarchaeia; order Norongarragalinales; family Norongarragalinaceae; genus UBA10210. The sequence goes on along the minus strand of JAWABJ010000001.1, from coordinate 363,302 downwards.
AGCTCAAGAAAATCGCCGAGGAAAAAACAGCGATTCTCGAGGCTGCAGAAGAAGGAAACGGCGATTTGGAAGACTTGGAAGAAGCAGCGGAGAAAGAAATCCAGGAAGAAGGCTGACGGGTGATACTCTATGGCTACTGCAAGGCAAGCTGAAACGAAAGAATCAAAGGCAAAGAAAACCGCGGAAATGAACAAGCGCATTATTGACTTGTGCGAAAAGCTCATCAAGGAAATCGACAAGAAAGAAAACCCGTTCATCGAAATTCCCATTCGCGGGTCTGCAAACGTGTTTTTCGACGAGAAAGCCAAGAAAATCATACTCGGGGATAAAATAGCAAAACGCTATTTCTTCAACGTCGCGCACGCGCGCCGTTTTATGCAGACTATGCTCGTCGCTTCCTACGTGAAGAAAGACTTGCTTGAGAACGACTTGACGGCGACACTTCGAGACTTGTACTACGCAAAAAAACACACGATCAAAGGCACGAAGGAAGACACTATCGACGAGCAAAAAGAAAGCGATTTGGCTATAGTCGACTTGGAAGTGGCAATGGAGTCTTTCAGAGAGCGTTTGCACTTGAGGGCCGAACCCAAGGGAAGAATGGCCGGGGATTTGGTAATCGAGGATAGCGTGAGGGGAAAGGTGGACACTATCGATTTGAGCAGAATGGGTTCTGGCGGTTGGGCCGTCCCTTCAATAGTAGAGCAGATTGAATTCAAGAAAGTCGACATCGAATACGTGCTTGTGGCGGAGAAAAACGCGATTTTCGACCGTTTGAACGAAGACGGGTATTGGAAAAAACAGAAATGCCTGTTGATGACTACTGCTGGTCAAGCTGCACGCGGAGCTCGCAGGCTTTTACAAAGGCTTTCTACTGAATTGAAACTGCCGGTGTATTGCCTTACGGACGCGGACCCTTACGGTTGGTATATTTACAGCACGATGAAGTACGGAAGCATGGCGCTGGCGCACGAAAGCGACCGGTTGGGTTGCCCGGAAATGAAGTTTCTCGGCATGACGATTACGGACATCGAGCATTACGACTTGAAAAACGTGACCATAAAGGCAAAGGACGTGGACGTAAAGCGCGCGGAAGAAATCAGGAATTACGACTGGTTTAAGGCGAAAGAATGGCAGGGCGAAATAAAAAAGTTCTTGGAAAAACGCATTAAAGCGGAAATCCAAGCTTTATCGTCCAAAAACTTGCAGTACATTTCCAACACGTACTTGCCCGAGAAAATCAAGAACAAAGACTTCTTGCCTTGACAAAAAAAACACTCTTAAAAACCGCGCCACGCAAATTTTTCTTCTATGCCCTGGTAGCTCAGCCGGTAGAGCGACTGACTGTTAATCAGTAGGCCGCAGGTTCAAGTCCTGCCCAGGGCGCTTAACTTTTTCTTCTAGCCCGGGGTTTTGCTCACGATGACCGGCTTTTTCACGTCAAACGACGGTTGGTTGCGCGCGTAATAGAACGTGCAAATCATGCTCAACAAAACGCTTTCAAAAATCACCAGGAAAATGAATTCCGACAGCCCAGGAATGACTACCCCGTAACGTTGCAAGACCGTGGCGAACACCGCAGTCGCCAGTCCCGCCGGAAGCGCGCCTGCAAGCAAAACAAACTCCGGTTTGGTTGGAGACTGGGCTTTCGCAATATACTGCAATCCGACTAACCTTCCTGCAAGCATAGCGCCCACTGCGAGAAGCGAAACGGTGATGGCGGATATGGACAGGTTGTCGAACGAGATTATGAAGCCCAAGTAAACGAAGAAAAACGAGCGGACGAGGAAAGTGATTTCCCGGTGGAATTCAAACAAGCTTTTCTCCAGCTTCTCCTTCGACAATCCCAACGCCACGCCGAAAATCAACACTGCAATGACACCGTGCGCGTGAAACGCTTCGACCACAACGTACAAAATCATGGCCATTGCAAGCGAAAGCAAGTATCGGTGGGAAGAGATTCTCTTGGTTACAAGCATTTGAACCCAAAGGTAGGAAACGCCTGCGCCCAAGACCAAGGCTATCGAAATGCTTCCCAAGAAAGAAGATCCGAGGTTGTCTAGAGTCACCGGCCCGCTGCTTCCGGCTTGGACGAAAACGCTCACGATCAAGACCGTGAAAATGCCTATGAGCGTGCTGGTGAAAGCGCCTTCAAAAATCAGCAGGCTCTTGACCCACGGGCGGACTTTAACTTTCTGCAGCAATGAAAAAACGACTTCCTCGGCAGTGTCGGCGATGAGCACCGCGACGATCAGCGCGTGAAGCCAGTCCCAACCCGCCAGAAACAATGCGGCAAAGCAAGTTGCGGTCGTGAAGAAAAAGTTGATTACAGTTCCCTTAAAGGCGAAAGGCGCGCTTTTCAGCAGTTCTTGCAAGTTCACGTCCAAGCCCGCGTCGAAAAGAATCACTACGAGAGTCAAAACCGCCACGAGAGAAGCCAGCGGGGCAAGAAAACCGGGGGTTAAAGTAGCAAGGCCAGGAAGCGATTGTGACACTCCAAGAGGGCCGAGGGCCAAGCCTAACAGCAGCAGAATGAAAATGTCGGGAACGTTCGTCTTGTCGAACAAAATCTCGGAAAAATAACCCAAGACTATGATCAGTGCAAGCAACGCGACTATTTCAAGCATGTACGTTTTTCCTACTCGACCAACTTTTAAAAAACCCGATGCTTTGCAGGACTTGTGCCGAAGACGCGGTTATGGGTAAAAAAACAGGCGCTTGAGCGTGGTTTGAAAGGGCGTGAAGGGCATACGCAAGAAAGTCCGCTGGAGCTTTCTGCCGCACGCGTTTTTAATAAAATCGTCGGTTATTCGAGAAACTTTTTGGCCTTGACTTTGACCGAATCGTTCAAATCGAAAGTGTTGCCTTTGTTGGAGGATCGGAAAGGCTTCAACAATCCGTCTTCGAGCATGCGGCTGAACACCGTGGCCTCGCGCAGTTTGAAGCTGCGTTCTACGCCCAACCCGGTTTCCACGCTCAAGCCTCTCACGAAATAACTGCCGTCCAGGTGAGCGTCGAAACGCAATTCTCTCGTCGCAACCAAATGCTTTAATACTGAAAGGAAATCCTCGCGGTAAATCTTGTGGTAGTTGTCAAACTCTCTGGCAAAATCGGCGGCTGGTTTACTCATAATATTCTAAGGACTAACTTGCCTATAAGATAGTGAGATTGGCTGTTCCAGCCGAAAAAAACCAGCAAATTCTTGTCTCCCCCCCCGGGGTTGAAAATAAACCAGCGGGTTTTATATTCGGAGTTTGAATTTTGTTTGCAAAAAGTGGTGGTGTTTGATGGGTTTAAACTTCAAGCTTTATTCCAGGCAAGCGGTTTCCGTCGCAGGCAAGACTTTCGTCGTTTCCATCGAGGAAGCTGGCGGGCTTTACCGCGCGCAAACGCAAGTGAAATGGAAAAACCCAGCGATGCAGGGCTTTCCTTTGGCAACCAACGCCTTCAAAGACGCGCAAAGCGCCGTAAAGCAAATCACTGTCGAACTCGAACGGCTGTTGAAAGGCGGGGAAATCCAAGGCCGGTCGTACTGAACGCCCGAAGGTAGTGCTTTTGGTTAAAACAGCCGGTTTCGTTTCAAGGGAACTCAAAGCTCTAGCCAACGCCCGCAAAGCGAAAACCCTCGCAGGGTTTTTCAAAACAGGAAAAGGGCAATACGGCGAGGGCGACTTTTTTTACGGGGTTAGCGTTCCGGAAACGAGGCGAATTGCGACAAAATACTCCAGGCGAGCTTCGCTCGAAGACGCGCGCGCTTTGCTTGGCTCGCGAGTGCACGAAGAGAGGCTTGCGGCTTTGCTCATTCTCGTCGGCAAGTTCGAACGGGCTAGTGCAAAGGAAAAAAAGCGTATTTTCGACTTTTACTGGCGTAATGCTAAGAGAGTGAACAACTGGGATTTGGTTGATTTGAGCGCGGGCAAGATTGTGGGTGCATATCTCGACGGAAAAAACAAAAGTTTGTTAAAGCGCTTGGCGGAAAGCGAGAGCGTTTGGGAAAGACGCATTGCGATTGTTGCTACGCTTCACTTCATCAAGAAAGGCTCTTGCAAAGAAGTTTTCGAAATCGCTAGAGCACTTTTGCAGGATAAGCATGATTTGATTCGCAAGGCAACGGGTTGGATGCTTCGCGAAGCGGGAAAGCGGTGCGGAGAAAAAACGCTGGAAAACTTTTTGGACAAGCACGCAAGCGAAATGCCAAGGGCAATGCTCCGCTATGCAGTAGAGCGTTTTCCTGAAGCAAAACGAAAGCTCTATTTGAGCGCTTAAACCAACAGCCCTTGTTGCAGCAGGGAAAAGAACGGGTAGATGCTGTACGCTATTGCGAGAGCAAACAGCACTGCAGCAACTGCAAGCAACTTTTTGTCGTTCGAAAAACTTTTCGCAAGCGCAAGCGAAGCGAATATCGCAATCGGCTGCGAGGCGTAAGACGCGAGCCTGTCGGGAAATAAAAACGCCAAAGGCGCGAGGCACAACAACCACAACAAAGAAAATTGCTGCAATTCGTCTTCAGCCACGCTTCTCTTGACTCGCGTTTTGTACAACGCGTACACGAACGCTAGGAACAACGGCGGGGACAAGTAAGCGATAAACCAAAGCGGTTCGCTCAAAATCTTTTGCTCTTGCGCGTTGTTCACGCTGGACGCTGAACCCAAGTACGAAGGCATGAAAAAGCCCGCCAGCAAAACAACCGGCAGCATCGCGACGAAAGCCTTGAGCACCATGCTCTTGTTGAAATTCTTCCAGAAAGCGTAGAAAGCAAAAGGTGCGAAGACTAGAAAGCTGTAGGGAGCGTGCGAGTAAGCCATTACTGCGCTTGAAAGCACAAACAAACGCTCTTTGCTTTTGAAGAAAGCGTAGAAAGCCAAAGGCGCGAAAATCATGTCGACCGCTTGGGGAGTAACCTGCCCTCCCCGGTCGAAGAAAGCAACGCCGGAAAGCAATATCACGCCCGCCAAAGCCGCTTCCCTAAGTCCTTTGAGCTTGTAAACCGCGAAAACCGTTGCGGCCAACGCGACTGGGAAAAGAAAAACGGCGAGAAACGCTCCGAACTGAACGCCGAGGCCAAAGAAAGCGGGCAAAGCGAGAAGCAAGTGGAACAAAGGCGGGTAAGGGCCTTTGTTGTTCTCCATCAGCGCAGGGTCGAACAGTGCCATTTCGCCCTTAGCGTATTTCTCGGCGTACTGCAAGTGGTAGTAGAAGTCGGTGCCGTGTGGCTTGCCTAGCTTGAATACTATTGCCGAAGTCATCGCCAGCCCCGCTGCAATTGAAAGAAAAACGAAAGTCCAAAGCGTTTTTTCCGCCAGGCCGGCGTTTTTGAAAAAATCGAGGCTGAAACCCACTGTTTTCCCTCTCCCTTTGATAAAAAAAATGTTGGTGAGGGTTTATTAGCGCGCCTAAAACCGCAAGACAATGCATTTCCCGCCGAAACTTTCAAGGCTTTCCTTTTGGAAAGCCCCCGCTTTTTAACAAACTTACAGAAACCAATTTTGTAATTCTAGACAGGTGAAACCCCCGAATGTACGCCCCGCTTAAAATTTCAAGGAACAAAGATCAACAGGTCGGTCCTGCAGCGAAAGCGCATAACGGGCAGAAGGTGAGCTACGTGGAAAGCGTTGATTTAAAGCAAGGGCAGGAGGAAGAGTGGGAAATAATCCCGTTCGACCCCGAAAGGCACTTGGAAAAAGTCGTTGAATTCGGCTCCAGAACCTGCAAGTCCAACGCCTCGGCGTTGCGCAACGAAATCTTGAAGGTTTACTCCCGCCTTCCGACCGGGTTTTTCGTCATGGTCTTGAAGGAAACGCGCGAGCCCATCGGCTTCATTTCCATGTGCTTCCAGCAACCGAGAACCGTGCGGTTTGCTTTGGGCTTGGTCGGCAGGGTATTTCCCGCGGTAGTCGATCCTGTAGTAAAGCAACTGGTCGCGGCAGGCGTGGTTTCAAAGTTCGAAGTTGCGAACATAATCGTCGATGAAAAATACCAGCGCAGGGGGATAGGCACCAAGCTCGTTTCTTTCGGCGAGGGGTTTATCGAAAAGCATTTCACGCAAAAACAATCGTGGCTTTTCGTGAGGGAAGACAATATTCCCGCGATCGGACTTTACAAAAAGCTCGGCTACGAGCAGAAAGACTTTTTCTTTTTCAAAAACCGCAAGAAGCTCGTGATGGCTAAAAACCTCTCGTAGAAAAAAGTTGGGGGGGGATGGTGAAAATGCCTGTTCCAGAAAAGATAATCAAGCGCGATGGAACGCAGGTTCCTTTCAACAAGGAAAAGATAGCCAACGCAATTTTCAAGGCCGCGAAAGCAGTGGGCGGAAGCGACTTTCGCGAGGCAAGGAAAATCGCTGACGTTGTTGTCGAGCTGCTTGCTAAGGAAAGCGAAACGCCAACCGTAGAACACGTTCAAAACCTCGTGGAAAAAACGCTCATCGAACGCGGGCACGCAAAAACCGCAAAAGCCTACATTTTGTATCGCGACCAGCACGCGAGAATCCGCGATTTGAAGAATGCAGTGGGCGAAGCGGAGAGGCTGGTGGACGATTACCTGAACCAAAGCGACTGGCGAGTGCGCGAAAACAGCAACATGGGCTACTCGCTGCAAGGTTTGAACAACCACATTTCCTCAAGCATAATCTCGCGCTATTGGTTGAACAGGGTTTACCCTCCGGAAATTCGCGAGGCTCACTCGAACGCCGACTTCCACTTGCACGACTTGGGGCTGTTGTCGGTGTATTGCTGCGGGTGGGAATTAAGCGATTTAATCAACAACGGGTTCGGTGGAGTCGCGGGAAAGATAGAAAGCAAGGCGCCCAGCCACTTTCGCGTGGCGCTTGGGCAGGTCGTAAACTTTTTTTACACCATGCAAGGCGAAGCCGCCGGGGCGCAGGCGTTCTCGAACTTCGACACTTACCTCGCGCCGTTCATACGCTACGACTCTCTGGGGTACAGAGAAGTCAAGCAGGCTTTGCAGGAATTCATTTTCAACATCAACGTTCCTACTCGCGTGGGTTTTCAAACCCCTTTCACCAACATCACCCTGGACTTAACCGTTCCCCACAATATATCGGAAGAAAAGGTTGTTATTGGCGGGAGGGAAATGGCGGAAACCCACGCAGACTTTCAATACGAAATGGACTTGTTCAACATCGCCTTCGCGGAAGTGATGATGAAAGGGGACGCGAAAGGCAGGATTTTCACTTTCCCCATTCCCACGTACAATATTACCCGCGATTTCGACTGGGACTCGCCGGTTTCAGACAAGATTTTCGAAATGACGGCAAAGTACGGGCTTCCGTACTTCTCGAACTTCGTCAACAGCGACATGAAGCCGGAAGACGCGCGGAGCATGTGCTGCAGGTTGCGCTTGGACAACCGGGAGCTGCGCAAGAAAGGCGGCGGGCTGTTCGGCGCAAATCCTCTCACGGGAAGCATAGGCGTCGTTACGATAAACCTGCCGCGCATCGGCTTTCTTTCAAAAAACGAGACTGAGTTTTTCGAGCGGCTTGACAGGCTGGCGGACTTGGCGAAAGAAAGCCTGGAAATAAAACGCAGGGTTTTGGAAAAATTCACCGAAGAAAACCTTTACCCCTATTCAAAACACTACTTGCGCAACATCAAGCAAGCCTACGGCGCTTACTGGGAAAACCATTTTTCTACCATCGGCATTCTCGGCATGAACGAGGCTCTCGAAAACATTATGGGCGAAAACATCGCGAGCGAAAGCGGCAGGAGTCTTGCGCTCAAGACTCTCGACCACTTGCGCGCGAGGATAGGCGAATACCAGGAGGAAACGGGACACATTTACAACCTCGAAGCCACTCCAGGCGAAGGCACTACGTACCGATTCGCAAAGTCGGATAAAAAAAATTACCCGGGCATAAAAGTTGCCAACGAAAAAGCGTGGAGGGAACAAAAAGCCGCGCCTTATTACACTAACTCAACGCACCTGCCGGTCAACTACACCGACGACATTTTCCTGGCGCTCGACTTGCAGGACGAATTGCAGGCGAAATACACGGGGGGAACGGTGCTGCACGGTTTTCTCGGCGAGAGAATGCCTGACGCGCAAGCGACGAAAAAACTCGTGAGAACCATTGCCGAAAAATACCGGCTTCCGTACTACACCATCACGCCCACGTTCAGCGTCTGCAACAAGCACGGATACCTTTCGGGAGAGCACGAGTACTGCCCGGTTTGCGACGTTGAAATAGGTTTTACTCCGGCGATGGTCGTAAAAGCGGTGAGGTGAAAAAAAAATGGACGAAGGAAAACAATTGCAAAGGACGAAGTGCGAAATCTACTCTCGCGTGGTAGGGTATTACAGGCCAGTGGCGCAGTGGAACGACGGCAAGCAAAGCGAGTTCAAGGACAGGGTTGAATACCAGCCTTGCAAAAAGGGTTGAGTTTCTTGCTCATCAAAGGGCTGCAGCCCCTCACGCTCTTGGACTATCCGGGAAAGCCCAGCGCCATAATCTTTCTTTTCGGCTGCAACCTGCGCTGCGGGTATTGCCAAAACCCGGGTTTGGTCTTAAAATCCAGGTGCGAATACAAAACAGTGAGCGAGAGTGAAGTTTTCGCGTTTCTTGACTCGCGCGTGGGACTGCTCGAGGGCGCGGTCATAACAGGGGGGGAACCGTGCTTGAACAAAGACTTGCCCGAGTTCGCGCGCAAAATCAAGGAAAAAGGTTTTTGCGTCAAGCTCGACTCCAACGGGTTCAACCCCTCGATGCTAAAGAAAGTGGTGGAAGAAAAAACGGTGGATTACGTCGCGATGGACGTAAAAGCGCCCCTGCGCAAATACCGCGAGATCACGCGGTCGAACGTTGACACGGAAAAAATCCGGGAAAGCATAGAATTCCTCAAGCAGCAAAAGTCCGTGGATTACGAGTTCAGGACCACAGTGGTCCCCACGCTTTTGGATGAAGGAGATTTGATGGAAATAGGCGCGCTCGTCAAAGGGGCGAAAGCGTATTACCTCCAGCAGTTCGAAAACAAGGACACTCTCGACCCAGAATTCCGGAAAATCTCCCCTTACCCGCGCGAGTTTTTCCTGAAAATCAAAAGCCGGCTGGAAGGTTGCTCGGAAAAAATCGGCATTCGGGGCTTAAGCTGACGCCTGACAACACTGTTTTAATCCTGCAAAAACCAAAAGTTTAGTGCGCACCTGAAACGGCGCGCGGGCGGAATCTAAAATGCCAGTAAAAATCCACAAGGAAACCAAAGCGGCCTACCCCATGCAGTTCTGCCCAGTGGTAAAACACATCAACCTATTGCGCAGAAAGTGGATGCTTCCCCTTCTTTTGGAATTGTTCACGCTCAAAAAGCCCATCCGATTTTCAGTCCTCCAGCGGGCTTTGCACCCCATCACGCCCAAACTCTTGACCCAACGGCTGAAAGACTTGGAAAAAGAAGGGTTTCTGGCGAAAAACAAGCTGGACTACAACGAAGTCGAGTACGAATTGACGAAGGAAATCGAAATCTTGCGAGAACTCGTTTCGTTCTTGAAGAGCGACTGCATCAGGCACTCGCAATCCGCCAAAACGCAGTGTTCCACCTGCAAGGAAAAAGACAGGTGCGTGCTGGCGTACGGAGTTTAAAAAGACAGCGAAGGCTTAATAACGGCTTTCGGCATGCTTACTATTAAACAAGTGGGGTTCAAAAGTCTAAAAGCGCCCTAGGGCGCTTTTTGTGAGGGTGGTAGCGTGAAGGAAGTATTGTTGGGAATAGCAGGAGTATTGCTTTTGGCTACAGTGGTTTTCGCTTCAGCGGAATTCGCCGTCGATTCTTTGACGCCTGACGCGTCTTTCGATTCCATACCAGCTGAAACCTCAGCGGATAAGGAAAGCTTGTTTTCAACCGGCGCAGACATGGCGCCCAGACTGGAGCCTGCGACCGGGCTCGTGGTTCCAATTCAATACCCTCGTTTTGACGACAGTTTCAAGGAATTGTGGGAAGAGCAAGGCGGATTGGGAGAAAAGTTTTCGGAAAAACTTGACGGCCAGTCGGAGAGTGACGACGGAAACGACAACAACCCTTGCACCAACGGTGCTGCCGACTGCGCTCCCACGGTAGTTCCAAACCCGTGCGCCAACAACGCGGCTGACTTGGCAAGCTGCCAGCCCACGCCCACTCCAGACCCGTGCGCCAGCGGCGCAGTGGATTCTATTGCTTGCGTTTGTAAAAAGCCGTTCGCTTCAATAAAACAATGGATAGACTGCATTTGCGCGAGAGGGCCTATAGTTACAAGCGCGCGGGAAGCTGAGATATACCAAAAGTATTGCACCACCCAGCCGACGCCCACGCCTTCCCCGACTCCTCAAGGAGGCGGTGAAACCCGCGGGCACGACATTTTCCTCGGCGGAGGGGAAACCGGCGGCGTTTCGGAAGAAACGCCCGAAGTGATTCTCTTGCCGCAAGAAAAGAAAAACTTCCTGATGGTTTTCGCCGATTCCATGGCGTACGTGGGAGAGCAAATCCAGGCGAAAGTCGTTGAAATGGATTCCACCAAGCCCATTCCGGGGGCGACCGTGCGCGTTTACCGCGAAGGCTCGGTATTACAGCTTTTGACCGCTAACGAAAACGGCGTGGTGAACTTTCCTGCCGAATCGGTCGGGGTGTTGACTTACAAGGCCGAAGTCCCTTCTGGATTGCAGCAGTACAACGACCCTACTACGGTTATTTTCACTGCCGAGCAAATCGCCTTGCAGGAAGAATCGCCCCAGCAAACCCAGCCCGGAGGCTTGACCGGTCTCTTTACGGCCGTAAGCGGCAACTGGATCCTGGTTTTGCTTGCCGCGCTCTTGGGCTACGCGGGCTACAGGAACTACACAGCAAAGAAAAAGTAAAAGCAAGCAAAACTTTCCTTTTTGAATGGGGGCGCGGATTTTTGTTTTTTCCCCGCGCAACAACCCTGGCAGCTATAAGCTCTTTTCTTCTGTTTTTTTGCCGGGGAAATTCAGACGGCGTAGCTTAAAGCCAGGAACGCGGCGGCTGCGCACAACGCACTCAACGGAATGGTCACAATCCACGCTATCACAATCTTCCGGCTCAAACCCCAACGCACGCTCCTTGCGCTGCGCGTTGCCCCAACGCCCATTATCGAACTCGCTATCGCGTGCGTGGTGCTTACTGGAATCCCGAAGGCGGCCATGTTCGCCAAAACAATGCCGCCGGCAGTTTCAGCGCAAAACCCCTGGTACGGCTTTAGGCTCGTGATTTTGTGCGCCATCGTCTTCACGATGCGCCATCCCCCGAAAAACGTTCCGAGGGAAATCGAAGCGTGCGCAGCGAGAATAACCCACAACGGCACGTCGAAAGTCGAGAGGAAGCCTCCTGCAACCAATAAAATGGTGATTATCCCCATCGTTTTCTGCGCGTCGTTGGTCCCGTGCGTCACGGAATAAAAAAACGCCGAGAAAAGCTGGAGCTTCTGGAACCAGTGGTTGACTTTCGAAGGCGGGGTTTTGCTAGAAAGGCGCATTACCACTAGCGCAAGCAGGAACGCGGCAATAAACCCGAGAATGGGCGAAACCACCATGAAAACCAAGACTTTGCCTATCCCGTCAAGCAAAAGCACTTTCTCCCCGAGCGCAACTCCAGCCGCGCCGACAAGCCCCCCCACGAGAGCGTGGCTGCTTGAAACTGGAATGCCTATGTACCAAGTCACCAAATCCCAAACTATCGCGCCGACGACCGCTGCGAGAATCATGACTACGAACGTCTCTTGCGGAAGCAGGTTTTGAATCAGTTTCGTGTCGATTATCCCCTTGCCCATGGTTGCAGCGACGGCAGTGCTGAAAAACAAAGGCCCGATAAGGTTGCCGACCGCGGCCATGGAAACCGCTTGTATTGGCGTCATGACTCGCGTTGCGACTACAGTCGAAATTGCGTTGGCAGAATCGTGAAATCCGTTGATGAAATCGAAAGCAAGAGCAACCACGATGGTAAAAACGATGAGTTCCAGCATTGCTAAACACTACGCGTGTTTTACGGTTATGTCGGAAACGATGTGCGCCGCCTTGTCCACCTTGTCCGTTGCAGTCTCAAGGCAGGCGAGAACGTCCTTCTGCTTTATTATCTCGACCGCGTCCCTGCTTGCGAAAAGCTCGCCTATCGCCGCAGTGTAAATCGCGTCCGCCTCGTCCTCAAGCCGCTTTATTTCCGCACAGCACGCAGCCGCCTGGCCGTACGTGCGCGGGTTGCTTATGGCAGAGATTGCTTTTTGAAGTTCGAGGCTCTGGCGTTCAAGCAACTCAGCAAGCCTCGCCATTGCCAGCGTGGGCTTTTCAAAATGGTACGCGACAAGCGTGGCTGCCGTATGGTCGACCACGTCTATCACGTCGTCAATCGCCCCAGCGAGCATTGAAATGTCCCCGTGGTCGATGGGAACGATGAAAGTGGAATGCAACGCGGCGTAAACCTCGCGGACCAGGTCGTCGCCGTCGTGCTCAAGCGCCCGGATTTTTTCGCCGCATCCCCGACGTTCCGGTAATTCCCCATCAATTCCGACAGTGCCCGGGAAGCGGAATGAGCGGTTTCCGCCTGTTTCGCCATCAGGTCGAAAAACATCACGTCGGGAGGAAGAATCAAGCGCTTGAGAGTCTTCAAAGGCATTCGTCCCAACCCAAAAAAATGGTTTTTTCACTTTCTCGTTATCTTGCGCATTATTATCTTGAAAGTCAACGTTTTTCCTGCCAAAGCGTGATTGGCGTCTATGGTTATCGTGCGGTTGGAAACGTTCACCACAACTGCAACCATTCCAGTGTCGGACTGCAGCTTGTCACCCAGCCTAGGCGGCCTGTCACCAAAAGACGACGCAGGAATTTCGACAATCAAATCAGCACGTTTTTCCCCGTAAGCATCCGCAGGCTCAAGCTTTACGGTTTTCTCTTCGCCCTCGGCCATGCCCACGACAGCATTGTCGAAGCCCTTTATCATTTGCCCTCCGCCGACGGTAAACTCCAAAGGCGCGTAAGAAGGTCGCAAAGGCAACCCCGCCTTTTCCGCCTCGCTCTTTATGGAAGTGTCGAAAACACGTCCGTCGTCGAGGGTTCCCAAATAATCGACTGCAACCAAATCCCCGTTTTGAGCTTTCAATCTATTACCTCCGGCGCTGGGCGAAGCTTGGTTTTGCGTGGAAACGCAGCCCGCAAGCAAAAACGAAACTAGCAGTAAAACGACAAACTCCTTCACAATTGTTTTTAGAAAGGCAAAATTAATTAAATCCAACGCAACGGCGCGCGAAGACCGGCTACCGGAAAAGCCGGTCGAATCGCCGGTTTTCCGAATCGCCTATCCTGCGTATCGCGAGTTCGGCGCGTTTTCTTACGTCGTTGCCCTCGTCGTTGTTCGAAACTATCTTTCTCAAGTCGTCCAGCACGCTGTAGTTGCCGAACAAAAACAACACGTCGACAGCGCGAGAGCGCGTCAAAGGGTGCGGGTCTTTCAAAAGTGCCGCGATTTTTCCCAAACGCCTTTGCACTATTGGCGCAAGGTTCGGGTCGCGAATTTCGGCAAGCTGTTTCAAGGCGACTTGCTTCACAACAGGGTCCTTGTGCGAAAGGTTTTCCAAATGAAACTGCACTTCATTTTTAGCTTTAGCCAATTCCATTTTTTCAGTCATGTTTCGAAAAACACCTATCTAGTTTTTTCAAGCAAAAGAGTTTTTATTTTCATTCCCAGCAGTTGGTCCCACATCGCGCCAGTAGCTATTTGAATTGCATCCGCGCCGAACTCGAAAAACTCCAGCGCATCCTGAGGCTGCGTAATGCCACCAACGCCGATTATCGCAAAATCCCTTCCGAGATTTTTGCGCACTACCGCAAAATCGTTTATCGTCCGCAAAGCCAAATCGCGTATCGCGTATCCGCACACGCCGCTGCGCAGTCTCCCTTCCCCAGGCATCGCTTGAACGCCGTTCTCGTCAACTATTTCCAGGGGAATCGTGTTTATGGCACAAACGCCGTCGGCGTAATCCGTAACAGCTTCGAGCACGCCAGCCATGTTGTCGTAATCCTTGTAAAAGCCGAGCTTCACGATTAATTTTTTTCCGTTCCCGACCTGTTCTCGCGCGGTTTTGCATATCTCTTTCGCCGACTCCGCGTTAGTATAAATCTGCCCTTCTTTCCCTGTGACATTCGGGCACGAAAAGTTCATTTCAACAGCCTGCGCGCCGCCCTCGAAACCAAGCTGCGCAAGCGAAGCAAAATCTTCAGCCAAATGCTGGAACTCGGAATGGCTCGATGAAACGCACGAAGAACAACCCGTCTTTCCCTTCGCCGAGGGAGGCGTGCCCACCACGCTAATCAGTTTCAGCTGCCCTTCGGCAGGCGTTGTTTTCTTGAAGTCTTCAGTCCACTCTTCCACGCTTTTCGAAGGCATTCCGAACGAGTTCGTGATGCTCAACCTCTCTTGTCTTGCGTCCAGGCGTGCGACAGTCCTCGAGCCTATTTCAGAGTCTGAAAGCTGGTGGTCTACGTTGATTAGCATTACGTTCGGGAAAGGATGGGCTTTCGTGAAAACGCTCCGCACGGTTTTCTGCACGGGCATGTCGAAACCCAGCCGGTAATAGTGATTGACGTATTTGTGGTTCAACAAAGGCCCAGCGGCAATGCCTAGCGTAGAGTTTACTGTGAAGCCCAGGAACTTGCGTTTGGGCAGTTTAGAATCAAGCTCTTTCCGGAAAGAATCGATTTTCCTCCAATCTTCTTCGCTTAGCCCGCACTTCGGTCCGGAGTCGTAATTCTCGTCGTAAGTCTTGTGCCAATCGTAAGAAAATCCTGCTTTGTAGGAAAGGGAATTTAATTGAGCAGTCAAATCGGCTATGTTCCCACCGGTAAAAATAAGCTTCTTTCCGCTTTAAACGATTTCGCTTGGAAGAACGGTACTATTAAAAAATTTGCCGACAAAATTGAGTTTGTAATTTTTGGAAAAGGTGAATTTAGATCATATGGAATTCAGGGAAGTTCGAATCAAATGCTGTTCCGACTCAAGAATGGTAGTTGGAAGGGGAAGTGTTTTGAAACAACTGCTATGCGGCTTGAACGCAGTTGGAGTTCCAATATCTGGAAGAGCTGAAATCAGCTTGGGGCATAACGCGGGGAATGAACCGCATCCCTTGCCGGGCGGCCCGTACAAGTTCGGCCTTCAAGTCAATCTCTCACACTTGGAACCAGATTGCGGTGCTACAGGCGTTACTCATCATGAGGGGGAAATCCTTGAAACCCTCGAAAACGAGTTGGGCTTGACGCGCGGAAATATCAAAGACTACATTCATTCTCACTACTGGAAGTGGGACGACGTTTTTAGGGATGTTGCAGAAAACCCAGAGGAAAGGGCGAAAAAACATGCCGGAAAACTTTCTGGAAACCCATTCGTAAGCGGGCAAGTTCACTTGGCTGACGGAAAGGTAAGGATAATTGCCGCAAGCAAAGGGTTGGAGAATGTTGTCGGAGAGTCTTTCGTGGTTGAAGGGCAAAAATTTCCTCCAAAAAAACGAAAAGAACTTTTGGAAGGGCAAAAGCCACACGCACTAGTCCTACATCCCGTGGATTCGCTCGTTCACTCTAAACTAAGCGAAGAGCATGGAAAGGAGTTTCCGGTTGAAATAGATTTTGACAATGCCGGAAACGTCAGGAATGAACGCGCGATTGCTTCAATCGCATACTGGCTTTACAATGCGATAAAACAAAAGCAAAACCGAGTGGATTTGAAAATTAGGGTTATAACCAACGGCTACAAAACTCAGTTTGAAAAATTGTTTGGGAACGATGTTTTCTTCAAACGCTTGAGAGAAAAAATCAGCGTTGAATTCGAATAAGCTATTCCCTGATTTCTTCCGCCAGTTTCTTCAAATCTTTCAATTCAGCTTTAGGGCCGAGTAACGTGGAAATATAGCCCGGATATTCAGGAAAAAAAACGCGTTCTTTCGCTTCCATCGAGCGGAACTCGTGGTCTATCCCGTGCAAGGGATAGAGTTTCACGTGAACGTGGTTCACGCCCATTCCCTCCATGACCATTGCCGTGCGCACGGTGCCCAATTTCGCATCAAGCAGCTTGCCTACAGTTTTGCACGCGCCCATCAGCCGCGCGTAAGCGTCGTCAGGCATTTCGAAAGCGTAAGAGTCGTAATGCTTTTTCGCCATCACGAGCGTCATTCCCTTGCAGTTGGGGTTCAAGTCGAGGATTGCGAGGAACTCTCCGTCCTCCCAGATTTTCGCGGAATCGAACTCGCCCGAAACGATTTTGCAGAAAACGCAATTCATTTTCTAACCTTTCACTACGCCTAGAGGAATCATTTTCGCGACGATTTTCGCCAACCCCGCGTCCTCGACGCTTTGAACCACCAAATCTACGTTCTTGTACGCCCCGCCCGCCTCTTCAGCCAACAGATGCCGGTCTTGCGCTTTGTAAATAATGCCTTTGTCTTGCAATTCCTTTTCCACAGTCCCTTTGAACTCGCGGATTGCGCTATGCCTGCTCATTACTCGTCCGGCGCCGTGGCAAACCGTCCCCCAACTCTCTGCAGAACCGGGCAGCCCGCACAGCAAATACGAAGAAGTGTTCATGCTGCCGGGAATAATCACGGGCTGGCCAACGCGCCTGTAGTCGGCAGGCACGTCTTTATGCCCCGCCCAGAACGCGCGCGTTGCACCTTTGCGGTGCACGCACACTTCGCGTTCTTTTCCTTCCACTTCATGCTTTTCAAACTTCGCAATGTTGTGGCAGACGTCATACACGACGTCCATCCCGAG
The DNA here is from genome assembly GCA_038884755.1 of Candidatus Norongarragalinales archaeon. Lineage (GTDB taxonomy): Archaea > Micrarchaeota > Micrarchaeia > Norongarragalinales > Norongarragalinaceae > UBA10210. Next base: position 346,555 of record JAWABJ010000001.1, on the reverse strand, counting down.
CGCCTCCCAGTCTTTCTTGAAAACTTGTTCAAAGCTTTCGCGAGTCCAGTGGGTCAGCACTTGCCTGTTGCAAAAAGCGTAGTTAATCGCGCAACGCATTGCGCCGAGATAGTCTTGCGCTTCTTTAGACTTTATGTAAGAAGACGAAAGCTCCCGGTCGACAAGCTTAATCCCGTCGCGCGCCGCAGCATTAAGCATCACTTGCAAGTAATCGCTGCACACTTGGTGGCCAAAGCCTCGCGAGCCGCAGTGCGTCATTACCGTTATTTGCCCTTGAAAAATCCCGAATGCCTTGGCCATTTCCTCTGCGCCCGGGAAAATTCTTTCCACGCGCTGGATTTCGTAAAAATGGTTTCCGCTTCCTAGCGTTCCGAATTGCGGAGCGCCGCGCTTGCGCGCTTCATGCGAAACTTTCGAGAAATCAGCGCCTTTCATCGAACCGCCTTCTTCAGTATGCGCCGCGTCTTTCTTCACGCCGTACCCTTTTTCAATCACGAAAGGAGAGCCGGTCGTAACTGCGTCTTCAAGCTCGCGGCCGTCCATTCGCAGTCTCCCTTTCGAGCCTACGCCTGAAGGAATGTTTTTGAAAGACGCCTCGATGAGCTCGCGAAGCTTGGGCTTAACATCTTTTTCAGTGAGGTTAGTGCGAATCAAGCGCACGCCGCAGTTAATGTCGTAACCGACGCCTCCAGGGGAAATCACGCCTTCCTGCAAGTCGAATGCGGCTACTCCGCCTATCGGAAATCCGTAGCCTTCGTGCCCGTCGGGCATTACGAACGAAGCCCTTAAAATCCCGGGGAGCGTGGCTACGTTCTGCGCTTGCCACAGCGTCCGGTCTTTCTGCAGCAAAGGAAGCATTTCCTCGCGGGCGTAAACGCGCAGGGGCACGCGCATTTCCCCTTGAGCTGGGAATTCGTAAACTGCGTTGCGAACTTTCGTCAATTGCATTCTTGAAACCACCAATCAAACAGGTTAATACACCAAATAGTGAAAAACACGTGGAATTATTTTGAAGCCAGAGTTTTTTATACTCTCGCGCGTAATGGAAAACGAGGCGAAAACGACGATGGCGGAAAACAAGCAAGGCAAATGGAGTTTTTCTTACACCACCCAAGACGGGATCGGCAGGATTGAAATCAACGAAGACGACTTGACGGCTTTCGGAAGGAAAATCGGCAGGAACATGGTTTCCGCAATCCGCGACGTCGCGAAGGCGTCGCTGGGGAAAGTGGAAGTGGAATTCGAGTATTACGACTTGATGGGAAATAAGGAAACGGTAAAGATACTGATGAACGAGAACGAATTCCGCGCCTTGAAGAAAACGCTGGGCAAATAAGAGATTGAATTAAACCCAAGTCTTATTAATTTTCAGACAGTTTTACTCCTGTGCTCAAGGTGTTTAAACAATGAAAATGAGGAATTCGCTTTTCGCCGTTTTCGTGGTGCTGCTGGCCAGCAGCGCTTTCGCCCTCAGCACGATAAAAGCGCCGGCCGTCGACACGAACGGCAGGGGCGTTTTGACCACGTTCGAGGCGCGGATCATAAACGGGAGCGGCGCGGTGTTCATAGACATAGAGCCGTTCATTTCGGTCGACACGCAACAGAGCGCCAAGACCGCCGCGCAAATCGCAGCTGACGAAGCCCGCGTGAACTTGGGCAAGTACGACGTTTTGTTTAAAGTGATAGCGCAAACGCAGATTGTGGACGGGCCTTCCGGCGGCGCGGCAATGGCCTTGCTCGCTTACAGCGAATTCACGAAGCGCAAGCCGAGAGGCGATTTGGCGGTTACTGGAAGCATCGAACGCGACGGCAGCGTGGGAACGGTGGGAGGCGTTTTGGAAAAAGCCCTTTCGCTCAAGGGCACGCAAGTAAAGCTGTTTTTGGTTCCCAAAGGGCAGAGCAAAACTCAGGGGAGGAACATTGCCCTCGAGGCGGAACAGTTCGGGGTGCAAGTGGTCGAAGTCAGGGACGTCAAGGACTTGATAAAATACGCTTTCACGCGCGACGGCTCGAAAGTTGAAGCGCAGGTTTTCGAGGAAGGGCCGCTGGTAGTGGAAAAAATCGAGTCCCCGGCCAACGACCCGCTCAAGCAAATCGCTTTGGACGAACTTGCGGTCTTGAAGGCGAAACTGGAGGAATTGGAAAAAGGGGAAGACTCCCAAATCCTGAAGGAAAGCGTGAACAAAAGCATTTCCGAAGCGGAGTATTTGATAAGCAGGGGTTATTACTACTCCGCGGCGAACCTGGTTTTCGTTTCCAAACTTTCGGTGGAAAGCGTGGAGCTCAAGAACACGACGCAAACTGAATTCATGCGGCTGGTCCAAAACCTGCAGGACGAGGCGGAGAAAATCTCTTTCGGGAAAATGACGGTTGAAAACGCCGAGTGGAACGTCGGCGCGAAACTTCGGTATTACTGGGCTTTGAACAAAATCAAGGGCATAAAGAAAAACATTGGGCTTGCCGGAATCGACGAACTTCACACCGAGTACGTGGCCGCCAAAAACTGGGTGGACGCGGCGAGGAAAATGAACGAAATCGCCGAAAACGTCGGCGGCGCGACTGACGCCAACCAAAATTCGGTCAGGCAAGAAGCTTGGAACTTGATACAGTCCCTCAACCAAACGCAGTCCTATCTTCTTGATTCCGAAATCGAACAGCATTATTCCGGCGCCGTTTCCGCTTACGAGCGTGGGGAGTATGCGACGGCGCTGTTCGACGGTTTGTTCGCGAAAGCACTGACTGAAGCGCAAGAAAAAATCGAAACGCAAATCGGCAGCGACTTTTCCAAAAACCTGCGTTCGAAAAGAGACTTGGACGACTTCAAGGAATCGGTGTGGGCGAGGTATTATTTCATCCACTCGTTCTACAGCACCGCACAGGCAAACCGCACTAACGAATTCATTTTCACGATAAATGCGCTCAAACTCCAGCACTTGAGCTCGCTGCTCGAAGAAAACATTCCGCTGATGAAACAGGCGCTGTCGGAAGAAACCCCGGCTATTTCGTTTCCGGGAACTGGCGAGGAAAGCGAACCGTTCAAAATCCAAACCAAAGTCTTCCCCCAACAGCCGGACGTGAGCGTGGTGCTCCTGGCGGTCCTCACGCTGTTCGGCGTGATTTTGCTGGTGTTGCTCGTCCGCGGGCTGTCGAAAAGGCGAGGTGCGCAAGAACCGCTTTCGGCAGTCGAAAAAATCGAGAAGCTCGACGAGCTTCTGATGCGAGGGGAAATAAGCGAGAAAAACTGGGAAGTGCTGCACGAACGCTATTTCAAACAGCTCAAAACCGAAAAAGCCGGCAAGGCGAAACTCAAGGCCGCCAAGAAAAAGTGATTTCCTACCTGGCGAGAATTTCGCCTACGGTGTAGAGAGAGCCGCAAACCAAAACCCCCTTTTTTTCCTCAACCGCCGTCTGCATCGCGATTTCGACTGCCTTTTCAACGTGCTTTTCCGCGAAAGCTTTCGAGCCGAGTTTTTTGAAGCGCAAAGCCAGGACGCCCGCGTCCAAGCTCCTGCCGCCTTTTGGCTGAGTTGCTATCACCGCCGAAGGCTTGAGCTTGCGCTGCAAAATCGCGGCCATCTTGAGCCAATCCTTGTCCTTCATTACTCCCACGACCAGCACTGGATGCGGGCCGAAAATTTTCTGGAAAGAATTTGCCAAAGCCTCGATTCCGGCGGGGTTGTGGGCGCCGTCCAAAACCACGAGCGGTTTTTTCGAGAGCATCTGCATTCTTCCCGGCCACTTCGCGTTAGCCACCCCGCTTGCAATCGCGGAACTGCGCAAGCCCATTGCTTTAGCAAGTTCTATCGCAATAGCGGCGTTTTCCGCCTGATGCAGCCCAAGCAAGCTCGCCTTCCACGTTTTCCCGCGATAAACGAACTTCGTTCCGCTTGCGCTGCAGGCAACTCGCAAAGGCGTTCGTGTTTTAACCAGCCTTGCGTTTTTCTCCCTGCATTCTTTCTCTATGACCTTCAACGCCGGACCCGAATTGCATGTTACGACGAAAGCACCTGGCTTGATTACCTTGCTTTTTTCCCAAGCGATTTTTTCAACCGTTTTCCCCAAACGCTCGGTGTGCTCGAGCGATATGGAAGTGATTGCGGCGAATTTTGCATTGACAACGTTAGTCGCGTCGAGCCTCCCTCCTAAACCCACTTCCCAAACCACCCAATCCGGCTTGCGTTCCGAAAACCAAAGCAATGCCATTGCAGTAAGCGCTTCGAACTGACTTGCTTTAGTTGCGGCAACGGCAGGCATTATCCGCTCCAACAACCGCGCGAACTCTTTTTGCGAAATTAGTTTTCCGTCGAGCAAAAACCTCTCGCGCCAGTCTACAAGATGGGGTGAAGTGTAGCATCCGGTTGAAAACCCGGCTTGCCTCAAGATGGAGTAGAGCATGGCGCAAACGCTCCCCTTTCCATTCGATCCGGTGACATGGACGAAACGCAAGCGTGAAAAGTTTATTTCCGCCTTTCGAGCTAGCAAGCGCATTCTTTCCAAACGCCATTCTTCAGGCGTTTCCAAGCCCTCAAGGAAAGCAACGGCTTGCGAGTAGGAAAAAGCCATAGCAACGTTTATTATGATTTGCGGCTTTATTATTCCGCTTGACGGCAACAGGTGGGTTTTTGGTTGAAATCACTCTAGACTCCCCCACGCAAAACGAGTTTACGGACGAAGAGCTCAAGCTCATCGAGCCTTTTTTTACTAACACCGACAAAAGCATTTTCGCCTTGAAAAACCTGCCCGAAGTGGTGAAAGGCGCTCTGTTTTCCCGCTACTCGCGCACCGATAAAAGCCTTCGCCGCGTGCTTTTGGACGAATTCATTTTGAAGCCGGAAATGGGATTTAAGGAAATAGTCGGCTTTCAAACCGGCTCGGGAGTGGAACAAAACGTAGCCATCCGCAAGGCCGAAGAGTTTTACGACCGCGTGCTCGTTGGGTACGGCGACGACAGCGTTGCTGAATTGGGCGGAGCGCACGTGGCGTGCGAAAACGTTTCCAACATCGCCTCGAAAGTTTTGGAAGAGCCGCGAATCGGAATGAGCCCCCTGGAGAAAAGCACGCGCTACGTTTGGTTCGACAAGAAAAACAAGAAAGGCGAGTACGCGTACTACCGCGAGCCGGACATCATGCAATCGCAACACGCCGACGCATACGTGCAAGCGTGCGATTTTTTGTTCGACACTTACGCTTCTCTGGTCGCGCCGATGACTGCGTTCGTGAAAGAAAGCTTTCCGCAAGAGGAAGGCGTGAGCGACAGGGCTTACAATTCGGCAGTCAAAGCCAAAGCTTGCGATTCCCTGCGCGGCTTGCTGCCAGCAGCCACGCTCACCAACATGGGCGTTTTCGGTAACGGGCGTTCGTTCGAATACTTGATTTTGAAAATGTTCGCGAGCGACTTGCGCGAAATGAGGAACATCGCGGGGGAGTTGAATTCGGAATTGGGGAAAGTAATCCCGTCGTTCGTCAAGAGAAGCAACGACAAGTACGGCCAGGCAACGCAGCAGTACTTGCGCGAAACCCGCGCTTCGGTCGAAAAAATTGCGCGGGAAACGCTGGCTGAAGAACCAGCGCAGGCGGGCGAGGTTACGCTCGTGGATTACGACGAAGACGCGTTGGACAAAATTGTTTCCGCAATTTTCTATTCCCACTCGCACCAGCCTTTGCCGCAAATCCGCGAGAAAGTCGCAAGCATGGGCGAAGTGGAAAAGCAAAAGGTTTTCTCGGAATACGTTCAGAAAAGGCAAAACCGCAGGCAAAAGCCCGGCCGCGCTTTGGAACATGCGTACTACACGTTCGACATCCTCTCGAACTACGGGGGCTATCGCGATTTGCAGCGCCACCGAATGCTCTCGCAGGAAAGGCAATTGCTCTCCACGCGTTTCGGCTACGACATTCCGAACGAAATAATCGAATGCGGAGTGTTGTCGCAATTCAGGCAGGCAATTGAAACCGCGGAGGAAGCGTACAAGCGAATAGCCGAAAAAATGCCCAAGCAAGCGCAGTATGTCGTGCCTTTGGCGTACAAAATTAGGTGGCACTTCAAGATGAATTTGCGCGAGGTCTACCACATGGTTGAATTACGCACTTCACAGCAGGGGCATCCTGATTACAGGCGCGTGTGCCAGAAAATGTACCGGGAATTGGAAAAAGTCCAGCCTTTCCTCGCTGGACAGATGAAATTTGTCGATTTGAAGGAATACGGGCTGGAACGCATTGAAGCGGAAAAAAAGACCGACCAGCGGATTGAAGAAGTGCAGAAGAAATACGGATGAGCGTTCAATGGTGCACTATCTTGCGCTCCAAATCGAGCAGGCGGCGCCTGCCTTCCGGCGTCAGCGCGGCTAGCGAAAGGTAAAAACTGTTTTTCGAACCCTCGTGGCTCAACGCTTGGCATTCAACGTGTTGCGCGTGGCCCGCTTCACCCAACGCCAATTCAACCAAGCTTGCAGCCCGGTTGACAAAATCTTCCTTCGAGCTTTTGAAGTGCAAATCCATCTTCTTGATTCCGGAAATAGAGTGAAACGTCTTGGACTTTTGCGGCGGGGAAACTTCGTACAACGGATTTATGCCTTCGAGGCCCAACGCCCTTATCTTCGCAGCAACTTCCTTCAACCGCAAAACACCGTTCAAACGGCCTGAGCCGATCTAGACTAACAGTTCAAAGGGAGAATTAAAAATTCTTTCCCTGCTAATGCTTTCCTTCTTGTGGGAAAAAAAGCGAAGAGATGGGGTGGAACGGCTATGGATTTCAAAACCGGCTTGAACAAGACCGACTCGGAAGTCTATGCAGCAATTCAAAACGAACTCAAACGCCAGCAAGACGGCTTAGAAATGATTCCCTCCGAAAACTACGTCAGCAAAGCCGTTCTCGACGCACTCGGTTCCGTGCTCACCAACAAGTACTCCGAAGGCTATCCCGGGAAAAGGTATTACGGCGGAAACGAGTTCATCGACGTAGTCGAGGATTTAGCGCGAGAGCGCGGCAAAAAGCTTTTCGGCGTTTCCCACTTGAACGTGCAGCCGTACTCGGGCAGTCCGGCAAACCAGGCCATATGCTTTGCGCTGCTGGAGCCTGGCGAAAAGCTCATGGGAATGCACTTGCTTTACGGCGGGCACTTGACGCACGGGTGGAGCGTGAACTTCTCGGGAAAATACTATACGCCAGTTCCTTACAAGACCAAGGAAGACGGTTGGCTTGACTACGATGCGATTGCCGAAATCGCTGAAAAAGAAAAGCCCAAGCTTATTTTTTGCGGCGCGACGGCTTACGCGCGAGAGTTCGACTTCCAGAAGTTCAAGAAAATTGCGGACAGCGTCGGCGCGTATCTCGTTGCAGACGTTTCGCATATTACGGGCTTGATAATCGCGGGCGCGCACCAGTCTCCCTTCGGAATAGCCGATGTGGTGATGACCACCACGCACAAGACCCTTCGCGGGCCGCGCGGCGCGTTGATAGCGTGCGACGGCGAGCCTTCAGAACCGCTTAAAGCGCCGCCGGAACGCTCGCGCAAATACTTGCCCACCATGATAGACAGGGCGGTGTTTCCGGGATTGCAGGGAGGCCCGCACAACCACCAGACTGCGGCGATTGCAGTCGCCCTCGGCGAAGCTCTAAAGCCAGAATTCAAAGAGTACGGAATGCAAATCAAGAAAAACTGCGCCGTGCTCGCAAAATGCCTGATGGACTACGGCTTTACGCTCGTTACTGGCGGCACTGACAACCACCTTGTGCTCATAGACTTGACGAACAAGGGGATTGCAGGAAAGCAGGCTGAAGACTTGCTCCACGAGGCGGGAATAACGTGCAACAAGAACGCGATTCCGTTCGACACGCGCAAGCCTTACGACCCGTCGGGATTGCGCATGGGAACGCCCGCTTTGACCAGCAGGGGAATGAAGGAAGGCGAAATGGAATTGGTAGCGCAGTTCATACAGCGCACCATCGACAGGAAGGAAGACACTGGCGAAAGGCGGAAAGTAAAGAAAGAAATAATCGAGCTGTGCAAGCGCTTTCCGATATACTGACGTGGCCACAGGGAAAAAGAGTTTTAAGCCTGCAAAAACAATTCAACTATCATGCCCAAACTTCCGGCGCACGAGATTTTCGAACGCCATTTCCAAAACTGCAGGGAAATACTCCAGTTCACGCCCCCGGTGTTGGAATATTCTTCAACCCAACGGGAAAAAAACGGCAAGCTCGAGCTCTTCCAGGGAACGAAAACGCTTTTGGTGCACTTGCCCCCCGATTCAGACGAAATGAAAGTCAGGCAGTTCGCTTACATGACCGGGTTTCAATACGCGAGAAGCCAGTTGAGCGGCCAAGTGCACAACGGACTGGAAGTCGCGGCCGCGCTGATTGCCGACTACCTGCACGCCAAGGAAACTGGAAACCATTTGTTTGAAGATAAAATCAGGGGGAAACTGGAAGAAGCGTACGGGGAATACCGCGAGGCTTTTTCCCTCAACGCGGAGGACAATTTTCTGGGCGTGATGGTTGCGCACACCGCAATCAACAAGAACGGCATGACTCCTGAAGAGCTTAAGCAGCTTCTGTTCGTGCTTGCAAGGAAAAAATTCGGGAATGAGTTTGAAATAGACGACATTGTTTCGAAGTATGAGCAAATGGTTTTGAGGGGCGATGCCGAAATGTTCACTTCGTCAGGAGGGCACGAGTTTTTCCCGGACGGGCCGTCTGTTTTCCTTGAAACTGGAAAGCGCAGGGTGGAACCGCAGAAGCTGAGGGAAATGCTCGCCAGCAAGCCGCTTTTGCAGGCGATGGCGTTCGTAAACCACGCGGGTCAAGAGCTCAAGCGAGACCCCGATTATTTGAAGAAGATTGCAGAGCGGGAAAATGGCGGTTGAATTGGATTGGCGGTTCAACCCGGCGTTCGAGCGGGTTGAAAGCCTGAAAAGGCTCGAGCCGCAGGGGTTTGGAAATGCGCGTGAGCGAAGAAGCCGACGAAAAAAAAAACCGGAAGAAGGACAAAGGAAATAGTCTTAGGCGGAAGGTTGAGAGAAAGGAAGCTTGCTTCAGAAGAAAAAGAGTGGGCTGGCCCAAAGTGGGTTCGAACAGTCAAGCAGAGACTACTACTCGAAAACTCTCGGGGGGGGGAACAAACCGCGATTACCTGTTCGGCGGGTTCGAAGTCGAAAGGGCGAAAAACGGTTTTCACAATTTCAAATACCGTTTCGGCTATTCCAAACTGAGAGAAAAAGCTGCTAGGCACGCGCTGGCTGAAAGCCCCGCAAAAAAGCTTTTTTAAGCAAGGTTAGGCAGAATAATTTCATGCACTCAAGGCTATTGGCACTAGCGCTTTTCTTTTTCACGCCTTTGGCGTTCGCACAATGCCCGTATTTGGAGGTTTCGGCCGTCGAAACCGCTCAAGTGCGGGAAGGCGTGCAGGCAATATACCCCATAACGCTCACCAACGTGGGAATAAACTCGCAGTTGGTCTCCCTCTCCGCGAATTGCGATTCTCCGGTTGAATGTTCTTTCGCCCAAGCGCCTTACACCACTCTCGCGCCCACCCAGCAAGCCACGTTCCAGCTTCACGCAAAAAGCTTCACTGCAGGAGTGTTTCAAATACCGCTTTCGATAAGCGCGGGCACAAACCAAAACTGTGACTCGAGGCAGCTTTTGTTGACCGTGCTGCCTGCGGAAGAACAGCCTCGCGACCCGTTCGAATTCGTCTTCATTCCCACCGCAAACCAGTCGGGCAGGCCGGGCGACGAAATTTCTTACTCGATACGCGTGACGAACAACCAAAACGCCAAGATTTACGTGCGGTTTTCGAGCGAAGGGTTTTTCAAGGATGCGACGCGCTTTTCCGCGAGCGACATTGAAGTGGAAGCGGGACAGGCGAAAACCGTTTCAATCAAAGTCTTGATTCCGCCGGGAACCCCTACAAACCGCCACCAAATGGCGTTCAACGCGCGGGTGACGACCAAAGACGCTGCAGAATTCTTTTTCGTTTTTCCCACGCAAATTTTCGTTTACTCCGAAAAACTCCAGCTCGTACTGCAAAACGAGCCGTTAAGCTGCACCGTAGCGCAGCACGGCGAGGAAGCGAAAATACGGCTTAGGGTGAGGAACGACGGCGAAATAGAAGGGCCGTTCGATATCGAACTGAACGCCGGAGAACAGGCTTCGGGAGTCTTGAGCGTTTCCCCCTCGCTTTTGGAAGTCAAGCAAGGCGATTCACAGGAAATCCTGGTTTCAATCAAGCCCAAACCCTCGACCATACTCGACGTTTACGGCTACCAATTCACCCTATCCTACAATTCCATTCCAGTTTTCATTCGCGACTACTGCTTTGAAGTTTTCGCGAAAACCGATTTCGTCGTGAAAGCAGAGAAAAGCTATTCAGTCAGAAAGGGCAAAGTGGGAGTGCTGCTTCCCTTCGAGATTTATAACAACGGTTCTGTATCCCAGAATTTTGCGGTAGAAGTCAGCCCGCCCAAAGAGCTTTTGGTAAAGCCCGAACCCTCGTCGTTCTCGCTCGCCGCGGGCGAGAAAAAGCAAGTCAACCTCGTAGCGACGCCCTCGCGAAGCATGAAGACCGGCAAAATAAAACTCCCGGTCGTAATCCGCACGTCCAAGCTCGCGAAAGCTTTTTCTTTCAATCTTTCGATTCTCGCCGAGAGTGAAATGCCGCCTGACGAAGGCGACTTGGCGGTAAGGCAAGAGTCGGTGCGCGCTTTCTCGGGAATCGAAACCAAACTGTTCATCACGGTCAAAAACAATCTAGACAAGCACTTGGGCAACGCAAGGGTTTCGTTCGAAGGAATACCCGACGCGTGGTATTCGACGCAACCCGCGCCTTTGGGCGCCAACGCGCTGCAAGGCATTCCCGTTTTCTTCATCATTCCTGCGTCAGAAAAACCCGACGCCAAAGACGTTACGGTGAAAGTAGAAACTGAAGAAGGCACGAGCGTGGAAAAGGAAATTGTTTTGTATATAGAAAAGCCCACGCCGCGCATCGAGTTTGAAATCAAGCAAACGCAAATGACTGAAGAAATGGCGGGAAAAAGAATTCTCTACGTCAACATAATCGTGAGGAACACGGGCGAAAAGCCGCTGTCCGGAGTGAAAGCGATGCTGCCGACTGGCTACGCTTTGGCAATGCAGCCCGACAACCTCTACTTGCAACCCGGCCAAACTGCAGAGATAACCGTGCGCATAGACGACCCGCCTTCGGAAAACATTCCCCTTTGGCTGCAGGCGGAAGACGGAACTTCCAGCGAGCCTTTGAACGTTCAAGCGCAGAGGAAGAAAAGCGAAGTGCCCTGGGTTTGGGTTGGAGTCGCTTTGCTCGCGATTTTGGGAATAATCTTTTTCGCGTTCAAGCGCCGGGAAGAGCAGTACGCTTGAAAAAAAAAAATTTAAAGAAAAAGCTTTTATTCGCCTCTTGAGTGCTTAAACCCTTTTGCTAGCTTGAGGTGGGAAAAGTGGAAGGTTTCAACAAAGTTTTATTGGTATTGGCTGTTTTCGCCGTTGCGCTGGCGGGATGCGTACAAAACTCTTCTCCAACCCCTTCAATCCAAAACACCCAGATTGCAGTCGTTTCAACCACGGCAACTCCCACCGAACAACCGACGGCAACGTCCACGGCTACGCCTACGGCGACTGCAACTTTGCAGGCAGAGAAAGAGTTCGAAATGACTGCCAAAAAGTGGGAGTTCCAGCCTTCCACCATAACAGTCGAAAAAGGCGACAAAATCAAGCTGAAAATCAAGAGCGTGGACGTAGAACACGGCTTTAAACTGCCTGACTTCGGGGTGGACGCCAACCTCCAGCCTGGACAGGAAGTTACAGTTGAATTTGTTGCAGACAAGGCCGGAACGTTCACTTTCTCGTGCAGCGTGTTTTGCGGCGACGGGCACAGGGACATGAAAGGAACGCTAATCGTCGAAGAATGAGCGAAACCGCGTAGGGTTTCGCCAAACCCCCAAACACTACAGCCTTTTCGGCGTTTGACGAAAGAAACAATCTTTTTATAGGGCGGGCGGGTAGTTGAGTTATTCAAGTTTAACCCACCACTGGCGTAGGTTAGTCAATTACCACCTTGGGGGTTTGCATAGAGGTGAAAGGTAAATGGCAAAGGGAGACAGCATGCCCGCAATAGGCGCTTGGGCGTACTTAGGCGGTTTGGTAATCGCCATTTTGGCGGGCTTATTCGGAGCTACTGACGCTACCGTGGCCATGGTTCTTGGCGTACTCGGTTTGCTCGTCGGACTGCTCAACATAAGCGACAAGGAAGTACAGCACTTTTTGATTGCTGGAATCGGCTTCCTCTTGAGCGCAACCAGTTTGGGCGCGCTCGGCAGGGCTTTGCCTGGCAGTATCGGCTCGTGGATGGCTCCGGTGTTCAACAACATCGCCATCTTCGTTGCTCCCGCTGTGGCAATAGTCGCCTTGAAGGCCGTGTACGACATTTCCAAAGATTAAAAAAACATTTTGAAAAAGGGCTTCAACGCCCTTTTTCTTCTTCTTTTTTCTTTATTTTTGAATGGAAATCCCGTTGTTTTGGTTCAACATTTTTTCCCTAGCCGCGGGATTCGCGATAGCATTGCTCTTCGTGTGGAGCAAGCCGAGAAGCATGCTTTTGCTGGTTGCACTTGCAATAACTCTGTTCGTGCTGTTCGGAATCTTTGCCATCCCAGGCTTTTTCCTGGGCTTGGGGGCAAAAGCTTTTCTAACAAAAGACAGGAAAATAATGTACAATGATAAGAGAAAGCGTAAGGCAGGCTAGGAAAAGCGCAGGTCCCATCGCCGTGGGAATCATAGTGGTATTGGCGGTATTGCTCTACTTTTCCGTAGTGCGCGCCAGCCTGTTCGGCGACGTTGCCGAAGAAAAAAGAATCTGGTTTGAAATCACTTTCCTGCTTTTCGCCGCGGTGCTCGCCGAACTGCTCGTGGTTCACTTGCGCCAGCCGTTCGTGATGACCCTCCTGCTTTTGGGCGTGGCAGTATCCCCATCTTCAGTCTCCCTCGCTTGGCCCCTGTTAGTCGGCTTTCTGAATTCAATATTCCCTGTATTCCCCTCGCAATTGCCGCACTTGGTTTCAGCCGAAGGCGTGGTGCGCATTTTCGCCCAGCTAGGCTCGATAATCCTGTTGTTTAAAATCGGTCTGCACTCGGAAATCAAGAGCATTTTCAACACCCGCAATTTCATTGTTGCAATCTTGGGCGTGCTAGTGCCTTTCGTCGGCGGGTATTACTACGCGGTTTTGACCGGCGGAAGCTTTTTCTACGCCGTTTTTCTAGGAGCGGCGCTTACGGCGACGAGCGTGGGGGTTACCGTCGCAGTGCTTCAAGAACTCAAGGTTTTGGAAAAAGAATTCGCGAAAACGATTCTAGGCGCTGCAGTGATAGACGACATTCTGGCTTTACTCGTTCTTTCGCTGGTCCAGCACGTTCCCGCGGGCTTCACGGTCCAAGCCCTTAGCCCGTTCTTGAGCATAGCGTTCATAGCGTTCGTTTTCGTTGCAGGAGGCATCTTGATCGGAAGGTGGATAGTGCGAAAGCACTTCGACAAAATCAGGGAAGAACGGCTGTCCCAACGCACGCTCCTTTCCATACTCGCGTTCATGCTTTTTTACGCCTATTCAGCCGAATATATCGGCTTGAGCGCCATAGTCGGCGCGTTCATTGCCGGCGTCACGCTCAACTATTCCAAAATCGTAGAGAAAATTTTCGAAGCCTTCTTTCCACTCGAGGCGTTCTTCACTCCGCTGTTCTTCATTTCATTGGGAATGTTCGTGGACATCAGGACAGTAGGCGAAAACGCAATTCCCATCATCGCGATAACCGCCATAGCCATACTGACAAAAATCGTTGGCTGCGGTTTGGGAGCTGGGGTTTTCGGCGCTTCCAAGAAAGAGGCGATTGCAGTAGGCGTAGGAATGGTTCCGAGAGGTGAAATAGCCTTGATCATAGCCTTGTTCGGATTAACTGCTTTGGGGTCCGAAGGACAGCCACTCTTGAACGCTGCAGAATACTCCGTAATCTCGGCAATGGCTTTCCTCACCACCGTAATAGTCCCCCTAGGCCTCAAGCGGCTGGTTGCAAGGTAAAACTGGCAGAAACCTTTTTATTCGGGCCGGCCGTTCTTTTCAATTACCCACTAGAGTGAAAGAAAAATGGATTTGTTGGAAGTAGTAGTGCAACCCACGTGGCGAGAGTTCCTAGTAGACTTAGTGCAAAGCGAGAAAATGGACCCGTGGGACATTGACTTGTGCGAAGTAGCCGACAAATGCCTCGAACGCATTAAAAACTGGGAGTCGCTGGACTTGCGCATTCCCGCCAACGTCATTCTCGCATCTTCATTGCTCTTAAGGTTCAAAGCTGACGCACTTGAATGGAAGCCTCTGGAAGAGTATTACGACGCGGCCGTAGAAGAAACGCCAATGCTCATCCAAGAAGAACTGCCCGAGCTCATCCTCAAGCCCAACCGCCCCCGCGCGCGGCGCGTTACCCTTCAAGAGCTCATGACTGCGGTGGAAAGCGTCATGAAGCAGGGCAGGAGGATACAACGCATCATCCCCGCGCCCATCGCCCTGAACGTGCAGCTTCCGCAAAAAACCATGGGCGAAAGGATTTCCGACGTTTTCGAAAAGGCGAAGGCGCTGAAAGACGCCGACAGCCTCGTTTTGTTTTCCGAATTGAGCGAAGGAAAGACGGTCGAGCACTTCATTCCAATCCTGCACTTGGTAAACTCGCAGAAAGTGGACGCCTGGCAGGACGAGGTTTTCGGCGAAATCTTCTTGAAAGTGCTGAGCGAAAGCATTGGCGACGCCGCCGAAATAGCACAGTCCGAGCAAGCCGCCAAAGCTTGAAACTCAAGACGAGAAAGCCGGCCTCAAAACCAGCCTCTTTTTTTCTCCCGAAAAGTAAGCGACAACCTCTCCGCTTGCGGAAGTCGCGCCCAGCAACTCAATCCTCAGCGTGGGCGCGATGGATTCCAACGCAGTTTCTCCCGCGTCCGACTCTGTATTCAAAACCAGGAACAGCTTGCTTTGAACCGAAGACAAAATCCCTATCGTTTCCGCAGGCAGTTTCGCCGCGTCAGACTCCAAAACAACAGCCAGCGTTTTCCCTTCCTTCGGCTCGCCCAAGGAATTCAAAACGCTTTCGACTGCAAGCGCGTGCAGTTCGCCGGCCTCGGCGTTCAACAACGCCACTTTCCCGGTTGCAGACCACGGGTTTTTCAGCTCTTCCGCGGAATTAGAAGCGAAAAAGCCGGGAAACGCTTTTTCAGCTGCGCTTAAAATGCGAATCGCCTTCGCGAAAGCGTACTTCTGCTGCTGTTGCTCGAGCTTTTCCCTCAGGCCGGAAAGCGTGCCTTCGCCCCAAGCGCCTTCAACCAAACCCTGCAGTTCCGAAGGAAAGAAAAGCTTTGAAAAAGACTTGGCCTGGACGAAGCGCAAGTCGATGTAAAACCCTTTGCCCAGCGAATAGCTTTTCAGCGGAAAGCCCGACGCTTTCGGCAAGCCCGCTTTTTCCAGCTCTACCGAATTCTTGTTGGGGAAAGCGAGGCACTGGAAGAAATCGCTTTCGCCCACGACCAGGCAAGGCACTCCCGAAATCAAGAGGTTTTCGATGCAAACTTGCATCGCCTTCAAGCGCGGCTGCTTTCCCTGTCCGGAAACCAGGGAAACTTGCATTTCGGCCGGGGAAATTTCCACCTGCTGTCCGTCAGCCCCGAAGCCCAAAACGGATTTCTTTTCCTGCAGTTGCGAGGAAGACTGCCTTCCCTTGAACCCGCTGAAGGCGAACAACGAAACCGGGTCGCCCAAAAGGTTTTCGCTCACGCCTTCTTCAGTCTTGTCCAACTCCCTCGCCCTGCAGCCGTAGCTGCGGGCCACGTCGAAAGTTATTTTCGCCAGCGCTTCAACCTCCTCGCGCTGCGCTTTCACCGCTTTCACCAGCTCTTCCTTCCTGAACTCCACGAAAAACGGCTGGGCTTCAAGCAAAACGTAAGTGTAATGCCTCTTGTCCAAAACTTTCGAAACCAAGCTCAAGTCTCGCGTCTGGTTTTGCAGAAACTTTTCAACGCTCCCGCCGGGCCCCTCCAAAAACAAGGGTTTTTTCAGCAAAACCAAAACCCCTTGCTTTCCTGAAGGAAGCTCGGGCAAAGCCGATTCCTCGCCCTGCTTTTTCCCTTTCCCTTCCGAAGGCGGCTCTTTCGAAAAAGCGACCATGAGCAAAAGCTTTTCAGAATTCGCGTATACGCCCGTGGGAACGCCGTTCCAATCCGCCGACGCAATCTCCTTCCAAGGCCCGAAAGGCAAGTCCAATTCCATGCTATGCATTAGCCGCTTTCGTTTTAAAGCAGTTGCGCAACGTCCGCAAAGCAAAGCGAAAAAGAGTTAAAAAGCCTGTTCGGGTTATTGTGCGTATGGATTTGAAAATCGTCATAAGGCAGCTGCTCGACAAAGGGCTTACCCGCGAGCAGGTGATAACCAACCTCAAGGAACTCGGGGTCGGGGACGCGGAAAAGCTTTTCGACGAGGCCATTGCAACGCAAAAGCCTCCGGCAACCCAAGTTTCGCCCGCCGCAACTCCAAAACCCCAAGGCGGGTTGTTCAAGGAAATTTCCGAGGAAAAAACGCAAAAGCCCGTCGCGGCGGCAGCGGCTTCGCCTCAAAAAAGGAAGGGCGAGCTGGAAATAAGCGTGAGCGACCTGGTCGAAACGCAGGGGAAAAGCCTGTTCAAGGAAAAGGAAGAAAAAAAGGAATTGGAAGAACCGCAAGTTGAAATAGTCCGCGAGGAAAAGGAAGAAGAGCCCGAGGAAGAAAAGGAAGAGAAAATCGAAATTCCGGCTGCCGGCGCCAAAGCCTCACAGCCTGAAACGCTCGAGGAAAAAATCGACGAGGCGCTCGCC
Source organism: Candidatus Norongarragalinales archaeon (assembly GCA_038884755.1). Classification (GTDB taxonomy): domain Archaea; phylum Micrarchaeota; class Micrarchaeia; order Norongarragalinales; family Norongarragalinaceae; genus UBA10210. The sequence goes on along the minus strand of JAWABJ010000001.1, from coordinate 329,669 downwards.
CTGCTCAAGGCGCTGGAAAACATCAACCAAAAAATCCTGGATACCGACAGGAAACTCCTTCTCAGAAGCAAAACTTGATTTTAGCGCTCAATCGCCGCTGGCCAAAAACCACACTACAATAAGGACTGCAAGGAGCGAAAGCGCGTCCGCGCCCAAAAGCAAGCCCCACAGCGAATCGCGCAACGGCTCGACCAAAAGCACGAGCAGCAAAACCAAAGCCCAAAAACCGTTCATACGCACGCGCCCATTAAAACCCTGTCCAAACCGCTTTTTAAACTCCCATGAACACGATTATCCAGCCGAAAACCACCAGGGTCAAAAACGCTTCGCCCAGCGTGGCGCCTATGAAATTCACGTAAGCCAACAGACCTATTAATGCAAGTGGCGCCAGCAAAGGCGCGGTTGAAGAAATAGCGCTGAACAACGCGAAAGGCGCTTGCACCAACATCGCAGGGGCCCACACCAGCGGGTGGTCGGTGCTCCAGCCGCCGTTGTTCAAAGTGCCTACGGCTAGAATTATGAATATCAGTATGACCAGCGTTTCTCCGTCAAGGGCCATTGCAAAAACCACTCGTTATAGATTTTTGCAAAACCCTCCTTTTTATACCTTACTACAAAAAAGTAGTAACAAGAAGGGGGTTAAATGGTTTAAAAAGCCCTTTGGGGCTTTTAAATAAAAAGAAGAAAAAGGAGAAGGGGGCTTTTTTACTTGTACAGCCCGCGTTTCTTGCGCATCGCAAAGAAGTAATACCCGCCCGCAATCAGGAGCACGAGCAGTATTATCCAAAGCGTGTAGTCGGCCTTTTGCGCTTGGGCTACGGCTTTCGGCGTCGCAGTGGGCGCAACGGAAGGCTGTACTACAGGGGTTGGGGTTGGCAAAGGCCTTTTCTTTGCGCTCAAGCTCGGCTTGGCGAACTGCTGCATGACGCTCGAATCCATCGCTTGGTTAACGGTTATGCCCACAGTAAGCTTTTCGCCTTCCTTCAAGTCTACGTTCTCCCACGTTGCGAGAACGCTTCCTTTTATCACCCGCTTGGGAGCCGGATTGAAGGTGATTTTTCCTGCTTGGAAATCGGCATAATCGAAAGGCAGGCGCCAGGTCAAGTCCCCGTAAAACCCGCCGCTTCCTGCAGTGTAGGTGAGAGTGAAGGAAGTGCTCGAAGAGCCGAATACTCCCACCACGCTGGTCGAAGAGTCAACGTTGCGTTCGAAACGCGGGGCAGGAGAGGGGGACGGCGTTGCTGTCGGGGTTGGAGTGGGCGTCGGGGTTGGAGTCGGAGTTGGAGTGCTGCTGCCACCACCACCGCCGTTTACTCCGCCGCTTCGCACTTGCACTTGCGCGGAAACGCCCGTCGATTGCGTTGCGCCGGTGTCGGTAAAGTTGAAAGTCAGGTCGGCGTTGATGGACTGCTTGAACCACGTGGTCACGTTTCCGTTGGTCAGAGCCCGGTTTACGCCCGCGCTAGGCCAAGCGACGTAAGTAGTTCCGTCTGTGGAATACGTGAGGGTCGCGATGCTTTCGCTTGAAGACATGTTGAGAGTGCCGTTCCAAGCGCTGGTGCCGTTGATGTTGTGGAACGGGTCGTATGAAGACACGAGAATGGTGAACGCCGTGTCCGTAGTAGTGCTCGTGGTGGAAGGAGTCACGAGATAGTAGGAAATCCTCGAGGCGGTCGGGATTTGGTAGGAAGTGGCGTTGATAGTCAGGTTAAAGCCCGTAGCGTTGTAGCCGTAGCGCGCGGTTGTAGTGTTGAGCGTGGTGTTGCCTATGAACGCCAGGATGCCGGCGTGGCCGGTGGAATTCGTCGTGGCGTTGAGAGACTGGTACATTGTCGCGTGAGTGCCGTTCTTTCCAACCCTCCCGTCGTACAAGGTAAAGTTGAGGGCGGTGAAGTTCACGGGATAACTGCCAATCGCGTTCCCGAAATTGTCGGTCACCAGTGCGGTGATGTTGGTGGTGAGGGAAGTGTTGACCGTGCCGCTTTGCCCGTCGCCGTAAGCTATGCTTATGTTGTAGGCGGGATAAGTGTCGAGGCTGAAGGCGGCTGAAACGTTAGGCCCTTCGGTGGTCATGTTGCTTTGCGCCGAATCGAAAGCGCGGACTGTGGTCTGGTAGGTTGCGGAAACGTTCGTGTTCTGGACGTTTGCGATGGTGACGTTGATGTTCGTGTTAGACCAGTTCGCTACAGGCTGGGAGGCGTTTATTATCACGAAAATCTCGAAAACCTGGCCGGTCACCCGGTAAGTGTAGCCGAGCGAGCCGTTGTAAGTGCCGTTGAGGTAGAAAAATCCGGTGGTTCCGCTCCGGTTTGCGGGCATGGCGTTGGTCATGATAAACCCGGCGGGAAAAGTGATGTTGAAAGCGGTGCGGTTGTAGGCTGTTGCAGAGGTGTTGAACAAAACGCTGTAAGAAGCGTTGCCGTTTACGGTAGTATTGGCGGCTACGTCGTTCGCCTTGATTGCGGTGGTAACCAAGCTTGCGTTGACGAAAGCGTCGTTAGCCGCAAAGGCAATATTCGCGAGCGCGAAAAAAGCGATGAAAAACAAGAAGACTTTGCTAGATTTCATTAGACCCCCTCTGCCTATTGGTTTTAAATTAAACTTATCGAATTAAGAACGAAAGTCGCTTTTTAAAGCTAACGGCTCACATTCAATTCTAAGAAAAATGATTTTTGGCGGGTTTTGAAAAATGGTTTCTGAAAAAGACGTTTTGGGCGTTTTGAAGACGGTTTTGGACCCGGAAATAGCGTTCAACATAGTCGACTTGGGGCTAGTGTACGGCGTTTCAATCGAAGGAAAAAACGTTTCCATCAAAATGACGATGACCACGCCGTTGTGCCCAATGGCACCGGAAATAATCGAAGAAGTGAAAAGCAAAGTCGGGAAAATGCCGGGAGTAGAAAAGGTGGATGTCGAAATAGTTTGGGAGCCGGCGTGGACGCCGGAGAAAATGAGCGAACAGGCGAGGATAGAGCTCGGATTAGTTTAAACCCGCGCTCTGCTGAAAAACTTATTTCTTGAGTTTTTTCTTGAGCTCGGCTATTTCGCGTTTCGTCCCGGTCAAGTGCTCGAGCTTGGTGTGCTCGACAATCTTGTCCGCAATCGCGTCGCTCAAGCTGGAATCCTGCCTTACTATTACAACCTGCTGCGCGGACGCGGGGGAGGTTTTTTGCTCCGGCGCCTGCTTTTCTTCAACGACCGGCGAGTTGCGGTCGTAGTAAAGCAAAGCCAAGCCAAGCGCAACGAAAACCACGAAAAGCCACTCGAGCCCGCTGAGCAGGCTCAATCCCGCGAGAATGAAGAGAACGAGAGAGAAAGAAGACGCGTCCATGACACACCAGCTTTTCACTTTTTGTCTTTTTCTATGCCCAGAATGTAGAGGAAACTGCGCGCGATGTTGTTCAACGCCAGTCCCACGTGCTGGAAGGCGTATTCGTTGGGGTGGCCAGACCACCTGTCCTTCCACTTTTTAACTTTCATGTTTATTTCTTTCGTGCCGCCGGGCGTGCCGTCGTCCTCGATGACCAAAGGCTGCAAAGCGGGAGAATAGCCGTGCTGCACGCTCCGTTCTGGCTTGCCGGTAAGCAAAAACAAGACGCCCGCTATTATCACGAGAACCCCGAAAAACTCCAGCCCGTTTTCGAACGAGTACCAGGCCAAAACTCCAAGCACCGCGAGCATGAGCAAATTCATTTTTTCTTGGCACCCCTTCCGATTCGCAGCAAGCGCCAAAGTATTTTCACGGGAAACAGCACCAAGTCCGAAAGGTTGGTCATCAGGTCTTCGTAAGAAGTCGTTCCCGTCCACCCTTCCTTTACCCTTAGTTTTATCCTCTCGAGGTTGGGCGCGTGGCCCCCGGATTTTATTATTATTTGCGGCTGGGAGTAAGCCTGTTGTGGTGCTGCGACAGCATGCGCCGCGCGCGAGGGCTTGACGAGCAAGGCGAAAACTCCGGCGAGAATGGTGAGAAAGCCGATGAACTGGGACGAATCCAAAAGCAGGATTCCTATCGCGAAAAGCGCGCCTGCCAAAAGCCAAGACATGTACGAATAAGATTCAATCTTGCTTTTAAAACGTGTTAATCTCTGCATTACGCAGCGTGCTTTAAACTGCAGGCGGGTAGTAGCCCGAAGGCTGGTCTGACTCTTTCTTGGCCAAAATCAATAGCACCACGCCCAAGCCTCCGACCATGACATAAAAGCTCAAGTCGCTTTCGCCCAGGAAATAAATTGCCGCGGCAACGCCTATTCCCAAAAGCGCGGCTGCAATAGCATAAGAGCCTTTCGACGTCACCAAAAGCAACACGCCTAAGCCTACTGCAATCCAAAGCAGTCCGGTTTTCGCCGCCAGTATCATGAGGACTACTATGAAGAGAGCCGTAAAATCCATTGGCGATTACACTCCTTACGGTCCTTGCTCGGCCGTTTGCCTGTCCCCCTCAAGCGGCTCGTCCTTGGCCCAAGTCCAAGGCTGGAAGCCCCAGAAGAAAGAGTAGGCGAAAGTAATGAAGAACACCACCCAGGCCATGAACGGGTAGGGGATTATCAAAAGGAAAGTGATTATGGTGGTAATCACTATGCCGAGAATCTGCGAGCCAACGACTTCAGGATAGAAATACTTGTAAACCATGATGAAGTCGATGATTATTATCACGACCGTGAGGGCTTCGATAAAGTCGAATAAGAAAACGGGAATGAAAGAAAGGAGCTCGAGCATTTTTTACACAAAATCCTATTTCCTTCTTTGTTTAACAGCCTTTCGTTGCCGCACTCCCGCCACCCTCCCGAATTGAGTTTCAGCCTGTTTTTCGAAACGCGCTATCATCTTGCGCAGCCCGAGAATGAACTCGCCTTCATACAAAACCGCCAACGCCACTATGCCGAAAAGAACGCCGGTCATGAACCAATTGAATAATTTGTCGGGCATTGCATAGGCAGCCGCCTCGAGCGAGCCGTCGGCTTTCGCTTCGAAAGCCACGGTTCCGACGTACTTCGCCTGCAAGTAATCGTTTATGAACAACACCAAAAGAGAGGCAAGAAGTATGACGAACAAGCGCCACTTCCAGTTGAAAAAATCCATGCGCTGCCTGTGCGCGGAAATGTAATACCCCCTGAGTATCTTCAAACGCCTACGTATAGCCATGTTGCTCGAAACCTCCTTGCTGCGGCTGCTGCATTTGCGGCGGATGGTGGAAAAACGTGTTGAACAACGCCGTCACCATCGGCAGCAGGAACAGTATTCCGCTCATCAACAGCATCCAAGTGAAAACAGACACCGTTCCGATTATCGGGTGTTCTATCACGAGGAAGTAAATCAAAATTCCACCCACCGCCAACGCCAGTATGGGCGAAAAACCCAAGTGGTCTTGCGCCCACTTGTAAAAGTACCACGCGAGAAAGAAAAGCCAAAGCCACCAGCTCCAAGTAATCAAATTCACTATGTCGTCGATTATTGAAAAAACCGCAAATGCAGCAAACCCGTCAAGCACTTTCGATTTTCACCTTTGTTGCTGTTCTTGTTCGACCATTCGACTGCCCAGCATCGCCATTCCCGGACTGTAGTATTGCTTTGCCAAAGCTTCGGCGTTCGACGGGCTTCCGTGAAGCTCGTTCGCCTTCATGAACCTGTCGCCCACGTACTGGTATCCCAGCAAAGGCAGCAGGCCGAACATCAAAACCTGTTGTATCATCATGCCGCCGACTATGAACAGCACGAAAAACGCCACTATCAAAGTTATTGAAACGCCGTGCGCGAAAATCAAGTATCCCGCGATTATGCCGCCGATTCCGAAAAGCAAGTCCGCGCGAGCGGGCATGAAAGTGGTGTAAAGCCAAAAGAGAATGTAGGAAAAGACCATCACGCGAATCACGAAGTCTAATTCTCCCAGCGTCTCGAAAATTTCGAAAAACCCGCCGAACAACACGAAATTCGGAAACAGCGCTTGCAGCATTCTAAAAACCTCTCTTACAAATAACCGCGCGCGAGTATTAAAATCACAAGAATCGCCGTTCCGACGGCAAACCATTTCACCGCATCCTGCCAGTGCCCGAAAACGCTTCCCTTACCCTGGTAGTCTTCAATCGCCCCTTGCCCCAAGAGCGAAGCCGAGTAGGCGGACAACAATGAGGGTATCACGAAGAGAACGTCGTAAACTGGCATGAGCCCCGCTGAAAGCAGGGAAGCGTATTTCAACCCCTCCATTCCCAACGCTATTGGCGCGGCTATGCCAAAAAAAGCCGCGGACAGGATGAAAACGAAAAGGAAGGAATTGAAAAAACTCAGCGTGTCGCCGACAACGTAATTGTACGGCGGGGTGAAAACGAAAAGCTTTCCTTCTGGGTTGGAAGAATTCAAATACAAAACTCCGCCGAAGCAAATCACGAAAACGACTATTCCTAGGAAGAGTGAAATTTTCATTACGCCAACCGGACTCGATTAGGAAAAAAGAATTATTTAAAGGCGTATTTCAAGCGCGGAGGGCTGCGCAACACCGCCCTTCCCGACTGTTCCCTCCTTGCCGCCGCGAGGGTGTGAACCAAATTCGAGTTTCCAGCGGGCTTCCTGAAAACAGGGGCGCGCGGGAGGATTGCGTGGATTTCCTTGGGAACCTCTCCGTGCCTTTCCTGGTAGTGTTGCATAAGCTGCAATTTTGCGGCCGGGTCTTGCGCCAAAAACCTTTTGAATTCTTTGACAGCCACGCTTTTGAGCAGCGACTCTTCCCTCTCGCTCGGCGCGTGGGGCGCTTCGAAGCCGCTTTTGCTGCCGAGGGCATTTCGTGAAAACCATTCCGTAACCTGCGCCGCGTCCTGCTCGCTCCATAACGGAATCGGAAGCGCCGATAGGGTGTAATAAATCGCAGATTCGACCGGCTGCTTGAAAAACCCTTTCGCGCGGATTGAAGTCCTTCGCAAGAACTTTCCCCAAAAGCTTTCGGGCTTGCGTCTGTTCTGCAGGTAAGAGTGGTAGCGCGAGAGGATGTATTCCGTGCGTTGGTCCATAAACAATTCCTTGCGCTCGCGAGTTTTTAACCGCTGCGTTAGCAAAGCTTTTATACTGACTTGCTTTATTTTTTCAGTTTTGCGGACGACGCGAAAAGGGTTTGAAAAACGATGGTCAAGAAAAAAACGAAAGCGAAGAAAGCTCCAAAGCGCGGTAAAGCCAAAAAACGCGCGGCGCCAAAAAACTCTAAGCAAAAAAAGGGAAAGCGCAAAGACAAGTTTTCCATGACGTGGGACGAAATGAAGGAGTCTAAGGAGTGGAAGAGCGACTGGGACGACGACGCGGGCGACTTCGAAGGCGACAGCGGCGAGTATTGAACCCGAGCTAAGTTCTATTTCAAATAGGTTTCGTTCAGCCTCTGAAATGAAGTTTTAATGGCGTTTTTTTGGGCTTTGGCGGTAGTATGGTATTCAAGAAACGTTAGTGCCTTTACAAACCACCACATTAACTTAGAATCTAGGGAAATCACCTTGCCTACCAGTCTGGGAACATGGCGGGAAAAGTCGGCAGCATGCATGGAGCCGACAATCATAACGTCGGTTTGGTTTTTCAAAGCTCGTTCCAGCATGAAAGCGCTTCTCACTGCGGAAACCTTCGTGATTTCATGCAACATTCCCAGGGGGACATGAAAAACGCCAAACAAACGCTTTTTTTCCTCAAGCCCGCTATGCTCGTCAAGAAGTTCTGAAGAGTCAAGCATAACCGCTTGGGCGCCCTTCCTTTGAATCGCAGCTATAATCTTCAAAAAAAACTGGTGCTGGGGGTCGGATGCAAAAAAATCCCTTTTTTCTGCAAGCTTTCCCCTGTAAAACGACGGAACTTTAAGAAACTGCCGTTCAGAGTCCGAAACTATTTTTATAGAAGCGGGATACTCCAAGCCCACCTTCATTCCCGGCTTAACGTTCCCGTCAATCCAAGCAATTAGTCTAGAATAATCCGGAGAGTTTACGGAGTGCGATACACCCAAAACAACCGGTTTTTTGAAACGCATTTTCCTCCAAACCCTATTGAATTAAAGGAGGTTTTTGATTTAAAATAAATATGGACTTCTCGCGCCTCGCGGAAATTTTCGAGAAGCTTTCTTCAACCACCAAGCGACTCGAAATAACCGACGACATCGCTAGACTCCTTAGCGAATGCTCGAAGAAAGAAGTCAAACAAGTAGTGTATTTGATTACTGGCGTGCTCGTGCCCCAACACTATGGAATAGAATTGGGAATGGGAGACAAATTGTGCGTGCAATCCATTTCTCTCGTGTCGGGAAAAACACCTAAAGAGGTTGAAACCCACTACCGCAAGAGCGGCGATCTCGGGGATACGGCGCAAGAGCTTTTGAAAACCAAAACTCAGCACAAGCTTGGGGCGTCAAAACTCTCGACGGAAAAAGTCTACGAAAACTTTTACAAGATAGCGACTTCAACAGGCAGCGGAAGCCAAGAATTGAAAATAAAACTCTTGGCGGATTTGCTGGGCAACGCCACGCCACTCGAAGCAAAATACATAATCCGTTTTGTGACAGGCAAACTGCGTTTGGGCGCCGGCGAAGCAACGGTCATAGACGCGTTGAGCTTTACGCAAACTAAAGACAAGAGCCTGCGCCCAGAGTTGGAAAGGGCGTACAATTTCACGAGCGACCTGGGGCTTATAGCGGAATTGTTTTTCGAAAGCGGGATTGAAGGCTTGAAGCACATCAAGGCTTCGCCATTCTCGCCAATCCAGCCGGCGTTAGCCGAACGGCTTGGAACTGCCGAGGAAATCATCGAGAAAATCGGAGAGTGCGCTGTAGAAGCAAAATACGATGGATTCAGGCTGCAAGTGCACAAGCAAAACGAAAAAATAGAAATCTACTCGCGGCGTTTGGAGAAAATGACGCACATGTTTCCCGACCTCTACGAGGAATTCAAGAAAAACAAAAGCAAGGAATTCATCATCGAAGGCGAAGCCATCGCCTTCGACGAGAAAACCAAAAAATTTCTCCCTTTTCAAGCCACAATCCAGCGCAAGCGCAAGCACGGTATTGAAGAGAAAGCGAGAGTTTTGCCTTTGAAGTTTTTCGTTTTCGACGTTTTGCTTTTGGACGGGAAAGACTACACGAATGCGCCGTATGCAGAACGCAGGAAAACAATCGACAGGTTTTTCGGCACCGGAAAAACTGTAGTGCCTTCGCAGTACGTAATTGCGAAAACCCCGCAAAAACTACAGGAGTTTTTCGAGGAAGTGGTCGGCGAGGGGCTGGAAGGCATAATCGCGAAGGACTTAACGGCACCGTATACTGCAGGAGCGCGCAAGTTCGCGTGGATAAAACTCAAGAAATCTTACGGCAAGGGACTGGGCGATACTGTGGACGGCGTTATCGTAGGATATTACTTGGGAAAAGGAAAGAGAACCAAATTCGGTTTTGGAGGATTGCTCACTGCGATATACGATGAAAGCAAAAAGCGTTTCCGGACGATTTGCAAAATAGGCACGGGCTTCAGCGAAGAGCAGATGCAATGGTTCGAGAAAACCCTGAGCAAAATCGCGTTGAAAGAAAAGCCCGCGAACGTGGATGCGCTCATCGACGCGGACGTCTGGGTTGTGCCTAAGTACGTGGTGGAAATAAACGCCGACGAAATAACACGTTCGCCCGTTCATACTGCGGCGATGCACGGAAAAGAAGGCCTTGCATTACGTTTTCCGCGTTTGGTGAAAATCCGCGAGGACAAAAACCCTGCGCAGGCGACTACCGAAAAAGAAATAGAAGAGCTTTACGAAATGCAGCGTAGCGGGTGAAAAATTTAAAAAAAAAATTATTTCCCGTTTGTTTTCGCTTCGCTCTCGCGCGTTTCCTTGTCGTAAGATTCAATATCCCTTCGAATCAGTTCGCGGATGAAGTCCTGCACGCTCGGGAATTTTCTTTTCCCTTCAGCGTGGTCTTTCAAATCCCAGTCCAAAGGGACGGTTACAAGAAACGATTCAGAATCAGCACCCATTCACATCACCACTTGCTCTGCGCAGGGAAAAACGGCATAACGCCGTGCGAGCACTCCAAATAAAGAAAGTCGCATATAAAAGCATATGCTTGGATATACCGGCTGGCGGTTTTCGGCGGGAAAAAGCGTTCTTGAAATCCAGTCCGCTGAAAACATTTCCAAACCTATCAAAACATATTTGTGGAATAGCAAGGTTTTTAAATAGCAGATTCGTTCGCATTTCACTGCCTGGAACGCGGGGAAAAACGCGTTTTAAGCAGGAAAAAACACCCACCGAAAAAAAAGAGGCGATTGGATTGGAAGACATTGTGAAGAGCGCGCTGCAATCCCCGACCGCGGCCGTAAAAAAATCCGGGGACGAGTTTGAGGAAATAAAAATAACGGTAGTAGGCGTAGGAGGAGGCGGAAACAACACGGTCAACCGCTTGAAGAGGCTCAACGTGAAGGGCGCGCACTTGATGGCGTGCAACACCGACCGCCAGCATTTGAACATTCTCGACGAATCCATAATCAAAGTGCTCATAGGAAAAAGCGTTACCAAGGGATTGGGCGCAGGAGGATTTCCCGAAGTCGGCGCGAAATGCGCCGAAGTGGACCGCGAAACCCTAGAAAAGAACATTGAAGGCTCGCACTTGGTGTTCTTGTGCGCCGGAATGGGCGGAGGAACGGGAACGGGCGCGGCCCCGGTCGTAGCCCAAATCGCCAAGGAACAAGGCGCAATCGTAGTCGCCATGGTCACGTACCCGTTCTCGCTTGAAAGAGCGCGCGTCACCAAAGCAGATGAAGGCATTGCACGCTTGCGCGAGGTTTGCGACAGCGTAATTGTCTTGGACAACAACAGGCTTGTTGAGCTCGTACCCAACCTGCCCATGAACCAGGCATTCTTGGTTGCAGACGAAATTCTCGCGAAAGCAGTCGGAGGACTAGTCTTCACAATCACGCAACCCTCTCTCGTGAACATCGATTTCGCGGATGTCCGCGCCATAATGGGCAACGGCGACGTTGGAATGATTGCTGTTGGAACGGGCAAGGGAGCCAACAAGGTTGAAGACGCGGTGGAAGGCGTTCTCAAGAACCGCCTGCTTGACGTCGATTTGGACGGGGCGAAAGGCGCTTTGATCCACATTGCAGGAGGAGCCGACCTCACGCTCGGAGACGCAATTCGTGCAGGAGAACTGCTTACCGGCTCAATGGACCCGACCGCATCCGTAAAATGGGGCGCAAGGCTCATTCCCGAGTACGACGGAAAACTGGAAATCACTGCCATCGTAACGGGCGTAAAGAGCAGCCACATTGTCGGAAAAACGACGCCGAAGTCCCAGCAGGAGACCAAAAAACAGTACGAAATTGAAATAATCGGCTGAGAAAGCCGATTTTCCCTTTTCTTTTTGTTTTTTCAGAAAAAAAGTGTTTGAAAAAAAAAGAAACCCGCCGGAGATGATGTGAAAATGAACAGTTTGATTGAAGACGCGTTGAAAACCTCGCCAGCAGCTGGAGAAGGCAAGGCTTTCGAAGCTTCGAAAATACAAATAAGCGTGGTTGGAGTAGGAGGGGCAGGAACGAATTCTGTCCACCGCCTGCACAAGATGGGCATCCAAAGCGCCAAGACCATTGCAATCAACACCGACCAAAAGCACTTGCAAATGATCGAAGCCGACCGCAGGTTCTTGATAGGAGCGCAGCTTACCAGGGGATTGGGCGCGGGAGGATTTCCAGAAGTCGGGCAAAAGGCAGCCGAGCAAAGCCGCGAGAAAATCGCCGAAGCTCTGTCCGGAAGCGAACTCGTTTTCATCACTGCTGGAATGGGCGGAGGGACGGGAACGGGCGCAGCGCCAGTAGTCGCGCAAGTCGCCAAGGAACAAGGCGCGATAGTCGTTTCCATGGTCACGTATCCCTTTGCCTTGGAACGCGCGCGTTTGACGAAAGCAGACTGGGGTTTGGATGCGTTGCGCGAAAACTGCGACACCACGGTGATAATCGACAACAACAAGCTCGTAGAATTCGTCCCGAACTTGCCGATGAACCAAGCGTTTGCAGTTGCTGACACGTTGGTTGCGAAAGCAGTGAAAGGCATTACCGACACAGTCATGCTTCCTTCACTCGTGAACATTGACTTCGCCGACTTGCGCATGATAATGGGCAACGCAGGCGATGCCATGATTTCCATAGGCGAAGGCACAGGCAGCCAGCGCGTGGAACAAGCAGTGCAAAGCAGCCTGGCGCACCCGCTGTTGGACGTCGACTACGCCGGAAGCAAAGGCGCGTTGGTCTTGATTCAAGGAGGTTCCACGCTCACTCTCGGTGACGCCATTAGCATAGGAGAAGGCATTACCGAGTCGTTCGACGGCAATGCTTACGTAAAGTGGGGAGCGCGCGTGATTCCCGAAATGGGAGACAAGATAATCGTCACGAGCGTAATCACTGGCGTAACCTCTCCGCACGTGCTTTCGCACAAGGAACGCGAAAGGCGCGGCGTAAACGAAGCCGTTGGACTCTCGTCCATCGACTTCTAGGTTTTTCTCCCCTTTTTTCTTTTTTGCGCTCTTTGCCAACCATTCGCCCGCTGGGTTCGTCGGTGTAAAAACCGGCGGCCTGGCAGGTGGAACTTTTCCTTTCCCCGTTTCCAAAGTTATTTAAAAACGAAAAACGCCTATTTGTTGGAATAAAAAGAGAACGGGGGCTTGAGCTAAAAAATGAATCCTTTGTCGAAATTCTATTTCTCGATTGAAGACAAGTACTACGCGTTCTGCGACTGGCTGCAAGGCAAAGGACTGAAAATTTACGATTGGTTTGTAAACCCTATCGAAGACCGCGGAGTCCCGTCGTTCCCGTTCTTCATACTCCTCCTGGCCGTAATAATAGGCGGAATTGCTTTCGTTCTCGCGGGCTCTTCGTTCGGACTTCCGTTCGGAAACACGGTTGCAGTGGAAGTAACTGTTTTGAGCGAAAGCAACGAGCCTGTCACCGGCGCGCGCGTGCTCCTCACGCTCGAAGACGGCAAGGAATTTTCTGCCATAAGCAAGAACGGCGTCGCCCGCTTAGAAGGACTTCCCAAAGACGCGACTGCCGAGCTTTCAATCCAACACCCTTCGGGAAAGTACGAAAAGAAAGTCGTGCTTACGGGAAAGAAAATAATCGCGATGCTCGAGCCTTCCACCAAAACGTTCAAGGTGGTGGTCGCAAGCCTCGAAGGCGACCCGGTTCCCGACGCTCTCGTAACTTTCTCCGACCCTGAAACCGGAAGCCTCCAGCAGTATCCCACCAACGCCCTGGGCGAAGCCGAAATAACCTACTCCAACCAAGACGCGGTCTTCCGCCTTCGCGTTACTGCTGAAGGGTTCGAGTCTGAATTCAAAAACTGCATTCCCTCGCAAAAAGAATGCCTGATTCCCCTTAAGGCGAGCGTGGTACAAGAACAAGTTAAAGGGAGCATAGTCGTTCACGTCAAGGATGAGAAAGGAAACCCGGTTGAAAACGCGTTCGTTTCGCTCTACAACGCCGACGGGTATTCGGAAGCGATTACCGGCGGGTACACCGACCCGCAGGGAACGGTTTTCTTCCAGGAAAGCGTTGTTGTAGGCGTAAGCATTTACGTTAATGCAGAGCACGACGATTTCGCTCCTTACAGGGGCGCTGAAAATAACGACGTTCAAGCCGTCCGCGGGGACAAGAACACTGAATTCGTCGTTTCTCTCAAGAAAAAACAGAACAACGAGCTGCCTATAGATTATTCCAAGCTCACTATTCAAGTTACGGACGAGGCTGGAGAGCCTCTTGGGAACGCGGAAGTAAAGCTGTTCCTGTTCGCAAAGCCGTTCAAAACAATCGACGACAAAAACACTAATGAATTTGGAATTGCGGAATTCGAAGTTTCAAAATCGCAAAACTTTTACGCCACCGCCTTTGCCGACGGCTTTCTCCCTAAAACCAGCAGGCAACTGCGAGCGGGCGAATCGACTAAAATGTCGTTGGTCGAAGCAGTCGCGGGCAACAACGGAGAGCTTGAAGTTAAAGTCAGGAATGCCGACGGCCAGCTTGTCGCGGGCGCGAGCGTTGAACTCGTTTCTGAAGACGGGTTCAACTTGGGGTATCCGGCAACTGAAACCGACAGCGACGGCATCGCGCTGTTGAGCGAAGTCGAGTCGGACAAGCAAATGAAGGCGCACGCTATTTTCGGCTCGCAAAGTGGTTCGAGCGACGTTTTCGCAGTGCAAGCCGGCGAAACCACCGCCATTGAAGTCACGCTCGACAGGAATTTCGCGAGAATACTCGCACGCGCGCAAGATTATTCGCAATCGCAACAGACTTTCGTTGAAAACACAACCATAACCGCGTTCTACAAAGACCAGGCTATAGCGTCATGCAACACTCCTTCCAACGGTTCTTACTGCAACCTCTCGGTCTACGCCAACGTTCCCGTCCTCTTGAAAGCCGAAGCGGACGGCTATGCAGTCACGCAAAGCGAAGAGCTTACGCTCGCAACAGGCCAAGAGCTGGCGAAAACCATTCTCATGCTTCCTTCCAACCTTGCGAAAGACGTGCAAATACTCAACTTTTCCTTGTACAAGATGGATTCCACCGGAAGCGGGGTTTTGGACGCCGAACACTCTGCAACAGAACTGGAAAGGGGAGGATGGTACAAGGCTTCGCTCGTCGTGAGCTTCCCGCAAGCCCAGAAGACAGGGTTTTACTTGCGGGTGGGCGACAAGCAGGCGATTGCCGAAGAAAAGGCGTTCATCGCTTCGTTCGACAGGCCGCCGCAGGAAGACCGCGCGCAAATAGACTTTGGAAACACTTTCAACCAAGAAAACACTTGCCTGCAAGAGGCGCAACAGCAAAGCGGTTCGGAAAGAAAATGGGTTTCGTTTTCATACCCGTCTGGAAAAGTCGGCGTGAAAACGCTTTCCGCCAAAATACGCATTCGCCCCACGGCAATAGCGAACGAAAAGATAGACTTTCGCTACCGCGCTTTCGCAGTCAAGAACGGCTTGTGGGCGAGAGTGCCTGAAGACGCAGAGCTTGGGACTAAAGAAAACGTTCCGGCAAAAGAACATTGTTTTGCTGAAACCCTAAGCTCCGAATACAAGGTTACGCAAGGGTTTCAAAAGTGCACCGACAAAGGCTGCATTACGCTTACGCTGAAAAGCGACAACAAAACGTCCTCGCGGTTTTTGAGCGTGGAATTCGGAAAGCAGGTTTTGCTCGAAGCGAAAGTCAAAGCCTTCGCGCCCGAAACGGTAGAAAACCCCATCGCAAGGTTTTCCACAACGTCGAACAAGCTTGAAATAGAAAAACAGTTGCACCAGCCTGCTCTTGTGGATGGGGAAGCAACTGTTTCGACAATCGCGAACGCACGCGCTCCTGGAAACTACATGCCAGTGAAAGCCGAGTTTGCCGACGACGGCGGGCCGATTGCAGCAACAGACGCGGTGCTCGAGTTTACTGGAACTGGACAAATGGTTTTGACCGTAACGCCTCAAGTCATGGAAGCGAACGTTCCCCCGAACGACCCTGAATTCCAGCCCCTTCGTGTCACGCTCACTACAGCGCAAGGAAGGCCAATTGAAAACGCGGTGCTCACTATCATAGAAACTGGCGAAACCCACCCGTTCTTGGGATTTCCCAACGGCGGAAACACTCTTGCTGGAGACGGGCAGAAAGACTCGGGCAAGAACGGCATTTACGTCTTCAAAAGCGTTTTCCCGAGAACTGTAGGGACTTTCGCAGTCGAAGCAGACGCGGGAGTTGAATTCGCCAAAGCCCAGTCGCGCGACGTGCCAGTAGTTTCAACGAACTTTTTGAACGTCGAGCCGACGGACGTTTTCGTTTCAGGCGCGACAGCCTGCAACAGCGGAGTGCAACTGCTTTTGACTAAAACCATTCCGGTCGAAGCGCAAGTCCACTACCAAGTTTCCGGCGGGAGCAACGAAAGCCAGTGCGTCGAAGTCTTGCAGCCGCCCCGCTCGCCGTTCACCATGAAGAAAGGCAAGGCGGGACAGAATGAGAAAACGCAAGTGAGGGTGAGGCCAATCAAGAACACCGACTGCAGCCTGGCGTTCAACAGCGTTCTTGAAGGAAGCGGGTCTGCTGGATTCGCGGAAACCAATTTCGTGGTTGACTGCGCGAGCTTGGGAGAACCTTCCCCCACGCCTTCTCCAGGAGCATGCTCGAAAGAAAACTGCACCGCTTGCAACGAAGGGCAGTGCATAAACCTGCAAAACCAAGGCGCTTGCAAGGCGGTTTACGAAAACAACCAATTCAAAAGATGCGAGCAGAGGAAAACCCAGGAAAACAAGACCGCAGATTTTTGCGCTGCGCAACGCTTTGATTTGGGCTCGCTGCTCGCGTCGCGCTTGGGATTCATGAGCGCACAACGCATTTTCAACCCCAACCGCAACGACCGCGCGCTCGCAGCAAGCGCCACAAACCGAATTGTGCGCATTCCGCGCCCTCCGTTCTTCCAAATCGAACGCGCGAGCCCAGACTGTGAAATACAAAACGGAAAGCTCGTTTGCACCAAGAAAGTTTCCCCGCTCGTTCCGAGCAACGGCATCGCACTATCCCTTAAAAACGCGTTGGGATTCAACACTCAAATCGCTACCGAAACTAAAAAGCCCCAGTGCTTCAGCATAAGGAAAGTCGAAAACATCGGGCTGGCAAAAATAGGCGATTTCGCGCGGAAAACCATCAGCGGCGCGTTCAGACTGCCCGGAGGGCAGTACGCCACGCTCGTAGTTTTGTTCGAGCCCGACCAGCCAGGGTGCGCGGAGTACTCTTACGACCAAGAGAAAGGCGTTACGCTCACGCCCGCGCAAGGGCGTAACGAACTCACGCTGACAATCCGCGACGCGTCCAACCTCGGGCAAGCCGTAAAACTTGATATAGTTCTAAAAATCGAGGGAGAGAGTTCGAAGTACGCGATTGCTTCGGCACCCAACTTTCAAAGCTTGAACGGCATAGCGACGCGCGTGAACAACGCGGTCGAACCAGCAGTAATCGCCAACAACCTGCAGTTTGAAAGCGTGGAAGTGGGCGACGCGAAGATTCCCGCCAAAGACATTGCAAGCGTTGCAGTGGGCTTTCCTGCCGAAGGCTACGAGTTCAAAATAGGCACTAAAACGCAGCCAAACATCAAAACAATCCAGAACAACATTGAAAAAGCTTCTTTCGACGCAGTGGGCAACGCGCGAACCGGCGTGGATGCAGTAAGCGCTTGCACTGGACAGGAATTCTGTTTTATTGAAAACAACAAGGATTTCGAGCAAGCGTTGAAGGAAGAGATTTCGGAAGACTTGAGGAAAATAACTGGAACCATGGACTCCGTTTCGTTCACGCAAGCGTTCGACTACGACCGCGTGATGCTTGAAACCGCCATGACTTCAGCCTTGCAAGATTATCTTGCCGGGCTTATAGCGTACGAAGCTTGCAAGAAAGCGGGCGAAGACCCCATCGGGGACTTGAGGCAACGCTGCGCTTCAAACAGGCTCTCGCCTCAAGAACTGCCTTTGAACATGGGAGACGCTTTCGCAAGCGGCTTTCTCGCCGCGACTTGCGATTCTGAAGTTTTGAACCTTGCGAGCTACGCGACAAGCGGTTCGGTCGGGCTTCCCGGCGGTTATCTCAACACCCTCGCGCGCAGGCTCGTGACGCAATACATTCTTCCAGGCAGGGCGCCCATACAAGTCAACCACCGCATTTTCCGCAATCTCGACACGCTCATCAACGTTCCCGTTAAAATTGCCGGAGAAAAAGGCGGGTTCGTGGTATACTCGTTCCAACCCAGCGAAAGCATTGGGTTGCACCAGTCTGGAGGCTATCCCGACGACTTTTTCGGAATGCAAGGATTCGGAAGCCAATGTGTTCCAGGAGACCAGTCCACATGCCCGTTCCCCAACCAATGCCAGTTCGACCCTAGCGTTGGAATGGGAAGGTGCGTGCCGGGCGCTTTATACAACAACCCGTTCCAATTCGGCCCAGGGTTCGACGCAGGAAACCCGTTCGATTATTCTTACTCTGACGCGCAGTTCCAAACTCCTTTGAACGACGACGCGGTCATAGTGGAGCTGAAAGGCACTTACGGTTTTGGAACGCAAGACTACAAGCGCACCGACAAGTCGTCTTCCGGATTTGCAGCAAGCGGAATGCCTTACTTGAAGGCCGGAAACCCGGCGGAATTGAAGGGAGACGGCGGTAGCCCCAACCTCCTAACCATGAACAAGTACGGCTTTGCCGACGAAATAGACACTAAAGACTTCCTTTCCGTTTTCTCCAACGCGCAACAAGCGCAACTCGCGGAATTCTTCAAGCAAGAGTTGAGCAAGGAAGCGCTTTCGGCGCAAGTGAAAGAAGCGATCAAAAGCAACGCGCTAGCGACTGAAAAAACCGTGAAAGTAGTCTTGAAGGCGGGAAACGAAAGCTCG
Organism: Candidatus Norongarragalinales archaeon; assembly: GCA_038884755.1. Lineage (GTDB taxonomy): Archaea > Micrarchaeota > Micrarchaeia > Norongarragalinales > Norongarragalinaceae > UBA10210. Next base: position 311,278 of record JAWABJ010000001.1, on the reverse strand, counting down.
ATTTCGATAAAACCAATCGCGCCTCCGGCCCCCAGCCCTTCTGCAACGCCGTTGCCCTCCCCGTCTCCAAGCCCCCTGCCTTCACCCCGCCCTACACCCACGCCTAAAGCCTACGAAGGGTTTCAATACGTGCAACCCAAGCTTTCACCCAACCTCGTGGAAAAGAAGCTTGACGAAAAGCCTTCAGCCACTCCTGAATTCGAATTGACAGTGATGTTTAAAGTAGACGCGGACAACCCAGTCAAGCTCGACGCGCAAAACTCGCTCAAGTCCGTGCTGGCGGCGTTGAAATACCTGCTCGACGAAAAAGCACCTCCGCTCACGTGCCAGTTGCAAGCAAGCGAAAGCTCGGTCTCAAACGCCGAAGCGTGCGCCGTCGGAAGATAAGAAGTCGGCTATCCCAACGCCTAAAGGCGTGGGGTTTAAGTATGGAACAGTGATTGATTCACATGCTTGAAGGAGTGCGCGAGTGGTGGGAAAACTTTTCCTACTCGCTGGAAGAAAAGGGAATCCCGCCATGGGCAATTCCCCTCGCGCTGCTCGTGCTGCTTGCAATAGGCTATTTGTATCTCTTTTCTCCAGGCCAGCAGGCGGGAAGCGTTTCAGTAAAAGTCTTTTCTGCCGCAGGCGACCCCATTTCAGGCGCGTCGGTGACGCTGCAAGGGAACGGCGTGAGCGAAACGCAAAAAACCGGCTCGAGCGGCGAAGCGTTTTTCGAAAAAATTCCGCCGGGAGAATACCGAGGGGCCGTTTATTCGACTGACGCGGTTTTTCCTGACGCGGGAAGCTTCAGCATAAGCGTGGCTAACAACGAACTCTCGCAAAAAAGCGTCTACTCTCAAGCGGTGCAAACGCGCAAAGTCTCGCTGAGCGCAAGCGTCGACGGACCCGAAGCCGCCAAAATACAATTGTACGACGATTCTGGCAATATAGTCGGGGAAAGGTTCGGGAAAACTGCGTTCTTTTCAGTAGAACCGAACTCGCAATACACGCTCAAAGCGAGCGCCGACGGTTTTGAAGACGAAACTGTCGAAGTAAGCGTGGGGCAAAGCGATTCCCCGGCAAAGCGAATAACCCTCCTTCCAACTGGCGAGGAAAAAAATGGAGTTCTTTACGTGGGGGTTTTTGACACTATCGGCGTGGACGGCAACCCCATTCAAAACGCCAGCGTGACGGTCTTCGACGCGGCGACCAACGAAAAACTGCTTTCACTCAACACCGGCGAGGCTGGAACAACCGAACCCCAACAGCTTGCGCTCGGAAGGCAAGTTAAAATAGTCGTTGAAGCCAAAGGCTTCGCCCGCGAAGCCAAAACAATCTCGATTGCAGCCGAAACCGAAGAAAAATTCAGGCTAGCCGAAAGCGCCGAACCCGAAGGATTTTTCTTGCGCGTAGTCGACGGCAACGACGATGCAGTCGCAGACGCGGCAGTGCAACTGCTTTCCGAAAAAACCGTCGTAGGCGAGAAAACCACTCGCGCGGACGGAAGCGCGGATTTCGACGGAGTGGAAAAAACAAAATCGTTTTCCGCAATGGCGTTCAAAACCGGGTTCCTCCCGGCGTTCAAAGAACGCGTTTCTTCAGGCGAACAGCTTGCGCTTGAAAAAGCGGACGAAAGCAATTCAGCAACGATAACCGTGAAGGTAGTAGATGCCGCGGGCCAAGGGGTTTCCGAAGCTTCGGTAATCCTCCAAGACGACCGTGGAAGGCCAATCGGATTTCCCGCAAGACAAACGGGCGTAGACGGAATCCAAGGATGGGAAAACGTTCCTTACAAAAAAACCGTTGCAGTCGCGAGCAAAGACGGGAGAGTGGGCAAAAGCAAGGCGTTCACCCCGCGCCAGGGCGCTGAAATCCAAATCACCCTTCCAAAAACCCAAGGAACGGTTTTAGCTACTGTTTCAGACCAATTCACTTTGCAACCTGTTCCCAACGCGGTAATAAACCTGGTTTCCGAAAGCGGGGCAGTAGCAAAATGTTCGACCAACTCCAAAGGCGAATGCGCCGCAAAAATAATGGAAGGAAAAACTTTCGCGAGAATAACTGCCGAAGGCTTCGAGGAATTCCAGTCTAGCGAATTCAAAGTCCCGCCTTCGACTGAAGCAAAGCAAAACTTCCACATCATTTCCACCAGCGCGGTGCAAGCCGGGCTTTACTTTCAAGGGTTGTTCGACTTGCAAGGCAACAGAGTGAAAAACCTCCTCTCTCCCTTCACCACTTACAACGCCAAATACTCCCTCGCTTCTGGCGGGCTGGAATTCAACTACGCCAACGCCCACGTGCGCATCGGCTCGCAAGACGAGCCGCTGGAAAACCTTCCGGCGGTCATAAGCTCTTACAAAACTGTGGGAGTAGTGCAAAGGGGGATAGATTACTCGCAAGCTTCTTCCTTCCTGCCTCCTTTGCAACAGCAAGCGCAAAACAAGATAATCATAACCGAAAACGCGTTCGTTCCGGCAAATGCAATCGTGCAAGCAGGGGATACGGTGAATTGGGTTTCGCAAGACGACAACGCGCATTCCATCAACGCGGACGACGGCAGCTTCGCCTCGCCCCAATTGCGCCGCGGCTCGACGTTCTCGCGAACGTTCAATCAGGAAGGAGTGTTCTACTACTCGGACGGCCTCAAGCCTTCCACCCGCGCGAGCGTGACGGTAGTGGCGAAAAAAACTTCCTCCGCACAGCAGCAAACGCAAACCAAGGGGGTAAAGTGGGTTGATTATTCAATTCCAACATTCAAGGGAACCAAGGAAATCACCATTCAAATAAAAACCACTGCTTCCACCGGAAGCTTTGCGTTGGAACACAGGAGCGCGTTCAACCTTCCCGGCGGGCTGCTGAGGAAGCCGGAAGACCCGCAAGCCGGACAAGGAAAGAACGAACTGCTCGCCGAAACCCAGCAAAGCGGGGTTTTCGAAATCTCGACGCAAGGCTATTGCGACAAAACGTCTTGCGTGCAATACTGGTTCGACAACGGCAAACAGACTCTCGAAGCGAAGTATCCCGACGAGTTCAACCTGCACGTAAAAATATATTCCGAAACCACCCAGCCTCTTACGCTCTCGGGTGACAACGCAGTTCAAGTAAAAAGCTTGAGCCCAGTGAAAGGTGAAGAAGGGGAAGGCACGGTGCAAGGCAATTCCGCTTCAATAACGCTAGAACAGCAAGGCGGGATTGCAGAAGCAGTCGCGAAATTCCAGCCGCGCAAGCTCGCTTCCGACGCTTCAATCAAGCTCAAAGCAGGAGCAATAGAAAAAACAATCCGCCTTCGCGTGGTTTCCAAAGAAAAGCTTTCCCTGCGCGAAACCCACTCGCCCAAAGAACTGGTCGCGCTCGAACAAGCGAAACTTGTGTTCAGCGTAACCGACTCGGCGGGATTTCCAGTCGACGGCGCAACCGTGTCGTTCAACGGAATTCAATTCTCCGAAACCAAGGAAGGGACGTACGAAGCGGCCGTAACGCCTGATTTCGTCGGGGACGGGGAATTCCAAATCGCGAAAGAAGGCTTTGAAGTGCTGAAGGGAACGGTGCGCGTGAAAACTCCCGAAAGCATGGTGCGAATACAACCCGAAGCCATTCAAGCCGTCCTCTCCCAACCTTCGACGGCGGTAAACCTCAAGCTCGAAAACCTTTTGAAAAACCAAGTCACAGTTTCAAGCGCTATTGTAGAGACGATAGAAGACCCGCAGCACACTGCATTCGAAATAAAGGTGCAAGCGAAAGCAAAAACGCAGGAAGCGGAACCCGCGCTCAAGCCCCGCGAAAGCAAGGACTTCACGCTCAACGCCTCGCTCAAAACCATTCCCTTCGCCGCTCGCCCCACGCGCTTGCGCGAAAGCCTGAAAGGACACGCCGTGTTCGTGTTCACCGTAGGCGGGTTTTCCAAAGAACAACGCGTTCCCCTGCAAATAGAAACAGACTACCAACAGAAAACCCTCGACTCGCTGTGGAGCATTGAAACGCCCACCGTCGAATTCGTGCTCAGCCCGTCCAACCCCACTGCAGAGAAAAAGGTCAGGCTGTCAAGCGAATCGCCATTGCCTTTGCTCGCGGGCTTTGACTTGAAAGAACCCGGGCTGTTCGCAGACCCCGCGAGCATAGTGATAGAGCCGAATGGAATGGGAGAATTCACGCTCAAGAAAACGCTTTTGCCCGAACAAGCGTCCGACTGTTTTGCGCTTTCCGCCGGCGGTGAACAAAAGCTTTCGATTGCGGTTTCCTTCCAAGGAATAGTTTCAAAAAAAGACTTGACTTTGAAAACAACTTTTGCGCAAACGCAAAACTGCAAGCCCGAAAACGCGGTTGAACTGACCCTTCCGTTCTCCACCGACTTGATGCTCGCCAAAAGCGTACAGGCGAAGGAAAACGCCGACGGAAGCGTGGCCATGCGCGTGGGCGGGGAAACCCTGGCGTTCGACACAGGCGCTTCGATTTCCGAAGAAAAAGACAGGATTACCATCCCGACCGGAACGAAATTCTACCTCGCGCCCCAACGCGTTTCCAAACAAGCCAACACCGCCCGCTTTTCCCTCCCCGTTGACGCGAGGATGGAAATGCCTTCAAATGCCGAAGTGAAAAACAACAACCAAGGCGGCTTCAGCGTTTTGATGCCCCGCTCCATCGCCTCGTTCCCCGCTGCGGTTGTTTTGGGAACCGAAGGTGGGAGGACGGTCGCGGTGATTCCCAAGGGAACCACTGTTGAATTCATCAACCTCGCAGAGGAAACCAAAAACCCGAATGCACCCGGCGGAGGCGACCAGTGGATAGACCCTCGCTTGCTCAACCCCATGCCCTTCGACCCTATTGAGTTGTCTTTGCCCGTGGAGTTCCTAATGCGCTTTCCGCAGGGAAGCATGGTGATAGACCCGCAGAAAACCCAGCAGCAAGCGTCCAACATTCCCGGCGCGTGGAATTACTACGCGCAATACTACCCGCAAAACGTGCGCGGCGTGTTCTACCCGCCGCAAAACCGCTTTGCGTTCTCCAGCGAAGCGCAGATAAAACAAGCGACCGGCGGGCTGGTCGAAGTCCTCGTGCCGCGCGACAGCCAGTTTTTCGTGCCCGCGGGAGTCGCGCGCGTGGACAAAGACATCATTCTTGTTACTTTCCCCGTTCCCGTCGAACTGCGCTTTCCCAGCAACTCCATAGTAGTACAAGACGCTAACACCAAAAGGAAAAACACGGTGAAGGCGGCCGACGACGTTGCAGTGCAATTCGCTTTCGACGTTCAGCTGAACGCGCAAGGAGGGGGTGCGAAGAGCGTGATAGTCCCACCCTTTTCCACCGTGGCGTTTTTGAAAGGCGCGACTGCAAGCGTGATTGAAGACCCAAACACCTACTCGAAGTGCGATTTCGAAATCACCACTGCGGAAGAAGTCATCGTCGACATTCCTTCTGGCGCGAAAGTCTTTGAAACAAGCAAGCCGAAAATCGCCTTGCTCCCGCAATGCACTAAAGTTACAGTCAAGACCAAGGACAGGGAAGAAAAAGAGCTCGTCACGACTCCGAAAGTAAAGAGGATTGAAGCGGGCGAATTCAGGCATTCCGGCAATTCCCTTTTCGTTCCAGAAAAAACGAGCGTGAAGTTCAAAGTGTGCAACCCCGAAAAGTCCGACGAAGAGTCGAAACGAGCGTCCATAACTTTTGCCAAAGAATCGGCGTTGAGCCTGCCTGCCAACTACCGCGACAGGGTGAAAAGCGGGGAAATAGCATTCGGAGGAAAACACAAGGAAATACTCGTGGTGGACGAGGGCGTGAAGTACAACGTAGGGCGCACCGACAAGCTCAGCATCACGCCCAAAGACAAGCTCGTCATTCCAGACAAGGCAGACTCCGACGGCAGGATACTCGTTGGAGTGCCGGCGCAATCAAAGCTTTCGTTCATTCCCACTTGCGAAGAGGCGAGCGGCGATTTCCTGGTTAGGGGAACCATTCCCATGAGCATCACCGAAGAAACGGGCTCGGCGAAAGAACTGGACGCGATGACGATAACCCTCAACAATTCGCTCTTGCAAGGGCTCTCCGGAACGCAAAGCAACGACTTCCAAAAAATCATTTACGTCTCCAACCCCGGCTCTACCGAATACGCTGTTACGGCAATACGCGCCGACGGCGAAGCGGTTAAAGCCTTCCGCAAAGGCTCTTTCACGCGCACCACCGAGCAAGGGCAGCAGGCTGTAATCGCGCCGTTCAAGCAAGGCGAAGAGCAGGTCATGCTTTTGTTCTACATTCCCGAGGAAGCCATTCAACCCAGCTCGTCCGGATTCGGAAGCTGCATCAAGGAAGACAAGCAGTACGTTTACGAAGGAAACGTCGTTTTCGACATGCAGCAGAAGGAAGAGCAGGACGAAAAGAAGCTTAAAACCAAAGTAATCCTCGACGCGAAAGTCGTGCCTTGCACAGCGAAGGCGATTGAAGAGCAAACCAAAGACTTGAACTTGATAGTCGACGGCACCGGCTCTTCCGCTCCCGGCGCAGAAGGGGGAATAGACTTGCAGGGAGACAAACTGTTTTCCTTCAAGAACGCTGGACACAAGCGTTACTATGCGTACAGCAACAACTTGAACGAGCCCCTGCAGCTTTCATTCCCCAACGACGGGCAGCAGATATCCTGCTTCTACTACGACAACGCGCGCGGCGCAAGCGTGGCCGGAGGAAAAATCCTTGCGAAAGGCGAAAGCATCTTCCTCGAATGCGAAGCCAAGCACGCCAGCGCAAGCGACTATAAAATCATAGCGAAAGGCGCGAGAACCGGCGAAGAGAGAGTTAAAACCTTGAAAGTGCAAGTGTTTACTCCCCCCGCAGGAAGCGAGTCGCTCTACCCGTCCACGCCAATAGGAACGCTTTGGGTTGGAGCGACGGGAGAAAAACCCACGCCCACTCCCTCGCCCGTCGCAGGCGCGCAGCTGAAGAAAAAGCAAGTGCAGTGCGACCCGGGCTTCAACTACGCGTACTGCCAAAACAACTTCTGCACTTACGATTCGGCGATAAACGCGATTTGCAACTTCATGAGCGTGGCGTCCATGAAATTCGACGCCGAAACCAACGACACTTCAAGCGTGAAGACGGTTTGCACCAACCTCCCGTGGAAAATGAGCTTCGTCCTGCACTTGTCCAACACGCGCGCTGCCGCCGATTTGGACGACGCCATGAAGCAAATGGCCGAGCAAATCGGAAGGCAGTCGAAATTCAAGGAGTTCAAGGTTTCGGAACAGGCTAAAATCGACTTCACGGGATGCGGCGCGTACTTGGTCGAAGCGCACTTGAACCCCGCCGCAAGCGGAGGGTTCTGCGAGTTCGACCCAAAGAAAATCGAGGGCGGCAAAAAGCCGCTGCAAATCGAATTCCGCTCGCAAAAACTCATGAGCTGCGAGGAAACCCTCGCCAACGCGCCTTTGCTCATGCCCGCTGACGACTTGTTCGTGTATACCGGCAATGAAATAATCGAAAGCCCGGTGAACATGCGCTTCAACGGCTTGCCTGACTTCATTGAAATAGGCAAGTACTCGGAGAAAGCCGACGCGAACGACTACAAGATGGCCGGGCAAATCGTGAGTTCGATGTACTCGCTCTCCCCGCAAGTGTTTGACAACCTCAACACCAACGGTTTCGTCGACAGTTCCAAACCGTTTTTCGACGACGGCGCGTTGTGCGAAGCCAACGTGCAGGGAATGAAAAATGCGTTGGCAATAGGCTGGCACGGAGGGACTGCAGCAGCTTGCGCGAGCGCGTTCATTCCCGGCCCCCAGCAAGGGTTTATAGCAAGGTTGTGCGCCAACCTCATTTTGTACAACGTTGAAACCCTCTCTTCGTGCGGAATCGTGAAAGGAGTTTCAGCTTCAAACGCCTGCACCGGAACAGACTTCTGCACTCACTTGCGTTTCGTGATGTACCCCCAGGCGTTCATAGACGCCGGCTTCGGCGGGCCGGCTTCAGCCGCATTCAGGCAAATCGCCTTGCGCGCTTTGGGAAGCGCCACGTTCACTTACGTAAGCTCGGCAATAACCGGTTCGGTTGAAGACCCGACTGCGGTTTACGGAGGAAGCAACATTGCGGCTGTCACGGGCGGAAGCTTCGGAAGGCAAACAGGCGCGTTCACTGCAGTTGCACTCTCGCCAGTCACAGGCGCGGTGATTGAAGGCTACGCCAGCGATTACTTCGCGGCGCAAAGGCTCGACGAACTCGTCGCTAAAAGCACGCTCACAGGCTCCGAATCCGAAGAAATGCGTTATTTGTACAACGAATTCTTCCGTTCGGGAAGGCAAAGCCACCAGTTCAACTTCGGAGAAATCACTCCGGACGTGAAAAACAGGATTTTGTCCGACGTCGAACGAAAGGCAACAGCAAGAATAACGCAAGAAGGAACTGCGCTAGTGCCGTACCGAGCCATAGTAAGGCGCCCTAACATGCTGCCCGTGCCATACCAACGCTATCTTCCTGTCCCGTTCCTGCCCCAAGAAATTCCCGCTGCAGGCGCGTCGTCGGCTGCAGGACAAGCAGCTACAAGCGCCAGGGCGTCCTATTACTCCTACTACAGGGCGGCGACAAATCCCGGCGGAGTTTTTTCCACAACCAAAAACGCTTACGAGCGGATAAACAACAACTTCTTCAATATCAATTACGGAAACCAAAACTTCGGAACGGTTCACGGAGGGCAAAATATCGGCGGGCCTACGGGCGGCGGGGCAGGAGCAGGCGGAGCTGCGCCTGCAACAGGAGGAACGCCGCAGCAAGTAGAAACAGGCGGGGCGCCTACGCAACCGGTTTCAACCCCCCAAGTGCAGAAGCCAAGGGGAATAGCGAGAATCGGAAGGCTGCTAGCGCAATACGCGCCCACCGCGTTGCTCAGCTTGATTACCAACGTGCAAAGCGAGCCTGTCGAAGCGCCTTTGGCCGAACGAGTCACGAACTATTTGGTTTCAATGCATTTCGCCGAAAACGGCAATCCTTCCACGGTAGCGTATTGCTACTACGACCCTGCCACCAAAAAGTGCGACAAGGAAAAAAGGCTTTGCTTCACCCAACAGGCTTGCGAAGGGAAGGAAGCATGCCTGTACGTAAAGAAACTCGACATTCCCTACAGTGGCGTAGTGCAAAAGGGAGAGAAGATTCCTGCGTACGCCATGTTCTTCATCGACGCCAGCGGAGGTTCTTATGACTACATTGAATTGTTTGATTCCCTGTTCGCGCCCGACGTCGAACCCACGTTCCAAGGAAACGTTGAAGCAGAATTGACTGAAAAAGAAATAGGCGCGCCTTGCGATTACTCCCAAGAAGGGGATTCCGAAGAAACCGCCGCGGGAGACGCGAGGGAGCAAGCGCAGGGTAGCGTCGAAACGCTCGCGGCAATAGCGAACGGAGACGCAAGCTTCGACGCGGTCAAAAACGCCAGGCAAACGCTCGACGAAATGCAGTCTCAAGGACTCGTGATAGTAGAAAAAACCCCGTCGGGCGAAGAAATTTTGAGCGTGCAAGTGGTGGAAGGAAAGGAAGAGGAAGCCGCTTCCAAAGCCAAAATCGCGTTGGAAAACACCGCGAACCAGATGAGAGAACGAAACGCGTGATGAAACACATGAACAAAACGGTAATATCGATTGTCACGGCGGTAATCCTAGCGGTAGGCATTCTCGTGGGACTGGGTTACGTTCAGCCCTTCTTCGGGGCAAATGCGTTTGAAGACTACTCGGGCGTAAGCCAAGACGATTTCCTTGCTTACAGGAACGAGCTTGGATTCGAGATAAGCTATCCGCAGTCGTTCAGGGCCGTCGAATCGCCCGATCCTTCCAGCCCAATCCGCGTGAGTTTCAGCGCATCCGGACGCGGAATTGCGGAAGTGGTTGAAATAACTGTTGCAAGCGAAAACGTGCAGTCCCTGACCGCGGATACTATAGATTCGCTCGATTCGCAGGAAAGGAAAACCCTTTCGCAAGGAAAAGCGTTCGGCAAGGCGACGGTAATTTCCTTCGAAAAAGAAATCGCGGGAGAAAAAATCACGGTAAGGCTGCATTACTTCGAATGCCCTTCCTACAACGCAATACTCACTTCGCTAATACCCGTTTCGCTCAAGCAAGACTTGAAAATGGTAAACTACATGGCTTCGACGTTCAAGTGCTAAAACCCGTGCTATTGTAGCTTAGGCTGGTGCTGGGTTTGAGGAGGGAGCTTCACCCTCCACGCGGGGTACGTCCTCAAAGCGCGAATTGCAAAGCCCAGCGAATCGGCTTGGGCTTCGAATGCTCTTCGTGAAAAAAAAAGTGTAAAACATCTTCGTGGACTGCGACGCGCAAGAGCGAAACTCCGATTGCGCGCGGCGTGGGTTTTGCCGGCATACGAACGAAATATGGAAAAAAAAAAGATTTAAATCGTTTCTGAAAAACGGAGTGCGGCGACCGGGATTTCCGTACTCCACCGCAAGGAAGAGGGCAGAAAGAGAAACTGTGTTTCTCCCACCTATCGGACCCGGGCCGCGACCTTTTTCTTTACTGAACTTTTCTTTCTTGAAGAAAAATTCATTGGGAAGGTCGCATCATGCCACTAGACCATCGCCGCAACTGCAGGGTAGTATGTGCAACAAAAGCGTTTTAATTTCTTTTTCCGTAAGCGTTTTCGATAAAAAAATGGTCTTGGAGTACATAGTTTCGCCTTCAGAAGCAAAACGCAAGCCTTGGGAGCTTGCCGTCGTTTCGTTCCTCTTCGTTTCGTTTGGCGTTTTGACGCAAATGCTCATCCCCTCGCTGCAAGGCTCGGTCATCATTTTCGCCCTCATTCCATTGATTCCGCTGTTTTTCTTCATCCTTTTGCGAGACGAGGCGGAAGAAGAGCATTTCGACACCATGAAAGAGGAAATCGACGAGTGGAAGAAAGTCCTGAAGGAATTGAAGGACGAGCAGCTCTCGCACCTTTCGAGATTCGCGCTGCTTCAGCGGTTCAAGCGAATAATAAACGTGCACAAGACCATGATAGAACTCTTCGGGTTCGTGTTTCTCGGCGCGATTTTGGCGTACACTTTCTGGTTCAGTATACTGCCCCAGCAGCAGTCTTACGACCTGTTCTACTCGCAACTCCAAGAAATCCGCACGTTAAGGGCGGTAATAACCGCCCAGGTTTTCAGCGCCGAAAAATTCGAGTTTTTGCTTACGCACAACGTCCAGGTTTTGGCGCTGATGTTCCTGTTCTCTCTGTTGTACGGCATAGGGGCGTTGTATTTGCTCTTGTGGAATGCGTCTATAATAGGGGTGATTCTTGGCGAAAAGCTCGTGCAACAAGGAATGCTAGGAGTTCTAGTGGGGTTCCTGAGCCTGATTCCCCACGGCATTTTCGAAATAACTTCTTACTTGGTGGCGGCGCTAGCTGGAGGCGTGTTGTCCATAGCTATACTCCGTTCTTCAAACAAAAAGCCGTTTTTCAAATACCTGATTGAAGACGTGGCATTTCTCACAATCCTTTCGCTCGCGCTTCTCGCGATAGGTGCAGTCGTCGAAGCATACTATTAAAAAACAAGGCAGGCGTCATCAAATAAAGAACAGAAGCATGGAATCGCACGGCAGGCTCGAGCTCGCACTCGTTTTCACCCTAGGCTTTTTCTGCGCCATCGCATCCCTCTACGCAGTACAGGCGCTCCACCGCCCCATCATGCAAACGCAATACTGCGCTGCAAGCGTGCAAGCCATATTCTCGCCCGGCTCGCAAGGCGATTTCGAATCATTCGCCCTTTCGGCCGAACGCACTCTCGACGCCATGCTCTACCAGTTTTCCAACCCCGGAATGATGGAAACGCTCGCGCAAGCTGCAGGCAAGGGAGTTAAAGTTAGGGTATTGCTCGAACCGCGGGTTGAATCGAACTACGCGACCGCCGAGTTTCTCGCAAACAAAGGCGTGCAAGTTCGATTCGCCTCCAAAGAATACACTAACACACATTCGAAAACTGCGGTTGTTGATGGAAGAAAGGTTTTGGTTGGAAGCACCAACTGGAGCAGGCAAGCAATGCGCTCCAACCGCGAAAGCAGCGTGGTGGTCGAAAGCGTTTCTCTGGCTCAAGAGTTCGAAAAGGTTTTTGAAGGCGATTGGACAAAGGCAAAAGATTTTGTTCCCTCAACAGCAGGATAAATAACATGGAGCAAGTTGAAATTAACATAGTTCCAGCTGAAGAAAAGCACCTTTACGCGATAACGCAAATCACGCGCCACTTCTTTCCTTATACAGGCTTTACTTTCCAAACCATCAGGGAACGGATTGCTAGCAACAAAGTTTTCTATTTCATCGCCTTGAGCGGAGGGCATACGGTGGGTTTTGCGGATATAGAAATCCAGGACGACGGCAACGCCAAAATCCTAGGCCTTGCCGTGCTCAAAGAGCTTCAAGGCAAGGGCATAGGGCGAAGACTGCTGCAGCACTGCATCGAATTCGCTAAAGCCAAAAACTGTCCCAAGGCGTTTTTGCTCGTAGCCGAAGACAACGCTGTCGCAATAAAGCTTTACGGGGAATTCGGCTTCGCGAAGAAAGGCGTTTTGGAAAAACAACTCGGAGGAAAGACGGTTTTGCTTTACGAAAAAAATCTTTACAAGCCATAGACCTCTCGCGGAAAAAAGCTGGCAACAGCCGTTCCACCTCTAAGAGCTTTGTGTAAAAGCCTTGTGTAAATGCCTACATTTCACACACCCTCAAACCTTTTTACACAGAAAATCGGCGGTAATGCCTAACTCGTTTGTTTCGTGAATTACTACCACGAGGTTGTGGCACAAGATTTTCAGCAACAACTCGTTCTCCTGCGCCGTTTTCGTCTTGCTTTTCAAAACATCGCCGAACTTGGCTTTAATCATGTTAAACGTGCTTTCCACGTTGCTTCGTAAGTGGTAATGGCGGTAAAACTCTTCTTGGTTTAGCTGGAAAAAGTGAAACATTTTCTTCCATAGCAAAGAGCCTCGTGCTTTTAAAGAAAGAATTTATAACAGCATGCGCGGAGTTTACAGCATTGAATTGTTTGAAGGCAAGAATCAAATAGGCTGGAGTCAAACCATCGACTTCGAGTCAATCAAAAACAACTGCGTTGTTGAAAGCGGCCCTTGGAAGTACGAAATCATCGACAACTACAACTATTACAAAAATTTCACTTTGGCGACAACATTTGAACCGGGAAGCGGGTATTCCTTGACGGTAGCAGACAAATGCACTCTAAAGTTTTCCGATTCAAACTCGGGAGGTTCAAAGTTTACTAACAAGGAAGACACGCTGACTTTAATGTCTCTCCCTCAAACGGGAATAATACTCGAAAGGGATGGAACTCTTCTTAGGGGAGATTTCATTCGAATATCCTCGCAAATACCCGGCGCATTCACAGCAACAAACGAAGTACTGATTCTAACCACTCCACAAGCCACAACCGCAGACTCAAAAGAAACATTCACAGCAGGCACAATCTTCCAAAAAATAAGCCCACAAATCGACAGATACAAACCCGTAGGCTACGGCAACGCATCCCAAGAACTAGGAGGAAAAGTAGCAGTCAACCCACTATACTACAACTACAACTCCCAGGAACAAGCAACAATCATTATAATGGACTCAAACGAACCCACAGCCGGACCACTCAAAAACGACGGAATACTCATAATAGCCATTCCAGAAAAAACACCATACTCCGGATCCAAAAACCCAAGAGTATGCAACACCCTAAACTGCGACCCATACTGGACGATAACCTACGACCAAAAAAACCGACAATTCACAGCACCCAAATGGGACTCCAACTACAACCCCATTTGGAGCAACACGATATCAGACAAACCCTTCGGATACGAAGTCCGCTGGCAAAACCAAAAACCAAACCAATACGGAAACCCACTATACGGAGCAGTAACAAACAACTACCCCAGAGTAGCATTCGCAGACAACCCAACAGGATACACGTCACCCAGAGGAAGCAAAGCACAAGAATACACCCCCAACCTAGTGGTCATAGAGTACGCAACCGTAATGAAGAGTTGAAAAAACGGAATTAACATGTACGGAGAGAAGGGACAAGGGGATTCAAAAACTCCTACTTTTTGGGAAAAGCTTGAAAACTATTATTACGGAGTTTGCGATTGGCTTGAAAACAAGGGGTTGAGGGTTTACGAGTGGTTCATATACCCGCTGGAAGACAGGGGAATTCCGTCCTTAAACGCGGCGATAATCTTATTTTTGGGTTTGGTTTTGACTTCCGCGTTCTTCTTGCACCCGCCATTACCTTCAAGAGAGGTTAGTAGTTCTATTGAAAAAAACTTGGAATTGAACCCTTCCCCACAAACTTTAAAAAATACGGTAGAAAAAACCGTTAATGAAAACATTCAATCGTCAGAAGATAATGAAAACATTCAATCGTCAGAAGAAAGTGAAAGCGGACAACAACAGGAAGAAACGCCGGAAGATGTTTTTGTTGAAAATAGCGAAGAAGAGTTAGTGGAAGACACACAACCACAGCCTTCGCTGGAACCATCTCCGGAAATAGACTATGAAGTTCCAACGCCACCGGGATGAAAAAAATTTACACTATCTTGAAAGAAATTTTCTTTCCCTTGGAGTCGAAAGAGTTAGTGTCTTGAATTCTATAGGGAAAGCAGGCGATTAGATTGAAAAGGCTGTTGGAAAACATTTTCAAATCCTGGCGCGACGGGTATGCAGAACTCGGCGAAGGGTGCGAGTGGAATGTGGCAAGCTCTTTCGAGTTTGCGGGAATAAACCACGGGGAAAAGCTCGAAGCGTTGAGCTCGTAGGAAGCGAAAGGCGGTATGATTACTTCCGTGACGAGCCAATCGTCCTTGCTGTCTTTAACTTTATCCCCGCGCAGCAGGCAAATGAACTCGTCGGGGTGCGTCTCGCGCGCGCCTTGCAGCGCGCTTTCCAGCGCGTTGCGCCTGATTTTAAGCATGGTTTTTATTACTCGGTGAAATAATAAAAACTGGTTTTTCATGGACTTGCATTCGAAACTCGACCTCGCGCTCAAGCCGCCTGTTCAAGAAGTCGTCACGCAAGACGAGCTGAAGCAGCTTTTCGAAACCAACGCGCACCCGAAGCACTACATTGGTTTTGAAATATCCGGGTTGTTGCACGTGGGCTCCCTGCTCGTGAGCGGAAGCGTGATAAACAACCTTTCCAAAGCCGGCGTCGAGACCACCGTTTTCCTTGCCGACTGGCATTCCGTAATCAACGGCAAGCTAGGCGGCGACATCGGAAAAATCCAAAGCGCCTCGAAATACTACGAGGAAGCATTCCGCTTTTACTGCCCCAAGGCGAAAATCGTGCGCGGCACCGAGCTTTACCGCCACAACGACGAATACTGGCAGAGCGTCCTGCGCTTTTCCACTCACGTCACGCTTGCGCGCGCCACGCGCACCATGCAAATACTCGGGCGCAGTGAAAGCGAGACGCTGGACGTTGCGAAGTACATCTACCCGTCCATGCAAAGCGTCGACATCAAGTTTTTGGGCGCGGACATTGCGCACGCGGGAATGGACCAGCGGAAAGTGCACATGCTCGCACGCGAGGTATTCCCGAAAATGGGGTGGATCGCGCCTGTTGCATTGCACCACAAATTGCTTTCCTCGCTTTCGGGAGAGGAAATCAAGATGAGCAAGAGCAAGCCCGATTCGGCAATATTCATCCACGACTCGCACGATGAGATAAAAAGAAAGCTGTCGAAAGCGTTCTGCCCCGAGAAAACCGTCGAAGGGAATGCAGTTCTTGCTTACGCTCGCGACTTGATTTTCGTGTGCAAGGATTCTTTCAAGGTGGAAAGGCCGGTGAAGTTCGGCGGGGACGCTGAGTTTTCCTCCTACGCCCAAGTCGAAGAGGCTTTCGCCAAAGGCGAATTGCATCCTGCGGACTTTAAAAACGCCGTAGCTTCAGAAGTCGACGGTCTCGTGGCGCCGGCGAGAAAGCACTTTGAAAGCGGGAAGGCGAAAGAGCACTTGAGCGAAGTCCAATCGTTCCAAATAACGAGGTAACAACCGAAAATGCGTTTTGAAGAGAAAATCGGGGTTTTGCTCGTAGCGCTTGCTGTCTTGTTCCACGCGTTCATAAAAACGCTTGACGCCGGATCGGTTTTCATCGCGGGAAACGTCCTGAACGTCGCATTTTCGTTTTACGCCGTATACTACACTCTCGCCGCGTTCGTAGCCTCGCAGTACGACAAGGAGAACAGGCGCTTTTGGCTTTTCGTGCACATGGGCATTCTCGCGTGGTTTTTCGGCGACGTCGCCTGGCTCGTCCAGGAAGTCCTCCTGCACATTCCGGCGCCGTTTCCTTCCGTTTCAGACGTTTTTTGGGTTTTGGGATACCCGCTCTTGATTTTCGCGCTAGTCAAGTGGTTCGGAAAATTCGTTTTGGGCGAAACCCGCTTGTCGCAATTCAACGTCATAGCAGGAATCGGCGCGTCGATAATCAGCGCAATTCTGGTTTTCAGCGCCCCATCGATTTTCACGGCAGGGACGACGGGTTTGGAACGGACGATCAACCTCACTTACATAGCTGGGGACTTTCTCTTGTTCGTCGTTTCACTTTCAATAGCGCTCATACTTTCCGAAGAGGCGACGCAGTTCGGCTATAAGCAAACGCGCTGGTACTGGATGTTGTTGGCTTTCGCTTTTGCCGCCCGCTCGATATTCGACATCATCTTTGGATACTTGGTTGAAAAAGACTTGTACCAAACCGGGCATCAGGTGGACTTCCTCTACTACGCGGGTTACCTCGCAATCGGCCTGGGCGCGGTTTACTTCCTCTACTCAAAAACGCAAACCGCGGTGTGGATTCCTCCGAAAAACCGCAAGCAGGAAAAAACGGGAAAAAGAAAGTAAAAAAAAAAGCTCAAGTTCCTTCGAGCCAAGATTGCAGGTACTTTTCCTGTTCTGGAGTCAGTTTTTCGGTTTCCACACCAAGAGACTTGAGCTTCAACCGTGCTATCCTCTCGTCGATCTCGTGCGGCACGTCGTAAACCTTTTTTTCCAAAAGCTTAGAATGCTCTGCAAGATACGCAGAACACAAAGCCTGGTTTGAAAAGCTCAAGTCCATCACTTCGCTCGGATGCCCTTCGGCAGCGCTCAAGTTCACCAAACGCCCTTCCGCAAGCACGAAAACCTTCCGCCCGTCCTTCAGCTCATACTCAACCACGTTGTCGCGAATTTCGCTTTTGGATTTGCTCGTTTTTTCCAGCGCGGCAACGTCTATTTCAACGTTGAAATGCCCCGAGTTCGCGATTATCGTCCCGTCTTTCAAGTTCTTGAAGTGCTCTTCGCGAATCACGTGCTTGTTGCCCGTGACGGTAACTATTATGTCCGCGAGCTTTGCAGCCTCGCGCATGGGCATCACCCTGAACCCGTTCAAATGCGCCCGCAAAGCCTCGACTGGCCTCGGCTCGACGACTACCACGCTCGCGCCCATGCCTTTCGCTCTTTCCGCCAGTCCCTTTCCGCAATCGCCGTACCCCGCGATTACGAACGTAGTTCCCGCAATCAAAACGTTCGTCGCGCGCAGTATCCCGTCTATGGTGGACTGTGAAGTGCCGTAGTAATTGTCGAACAAGTGCTTCGTGGGCGTGTCGTTCACTGCAATGACGGGGTACAAGAGCTTCCCGTCCTTGGCCAAAGCACGCAAGCGTATTACGCCGGTGGTGGTCTCCTCCTGCCCGCCCAAAACGCCTTTCACCAACGCAGTGCGTTTGGTGTGGATTTCCGTAATCAAGTCCGCCCCGTCGTCGATGGTAATCGTGGGTTTGATGTCGAGAACTTTGTTGAGCGACCAGTAATAACCTTCCTTGTCCACACCCCGCCAGGCGAAAACGCTTATGCCTTCCGCGACAAGAGAGGCTGCAACGTCGTCCTGCGTGCTCAGCGGGTTGGATTGGCATAGGGCCACTTGCGCCCCGCCTGCCTTGAGCGTTTCCATCAAAACGGCAGTTTCCTTTGTAACGTGCAGGCAGCAGGCGATACGCTGCCCCTTCAAAGGCTTGCGCTTTTCGAAATCCGCCTTTATGCCTTCCAGCACGGGCATGTGCTTCCTCGCCCAGTTTATTTTCTTCAAGCCCGCGTCTTTCAGGAACGCGTCCTTCACCTTGTGTTCAACCATCACAACACCCATGCGCGCGGCGCTAAAAAACATTACAGACAATACGGGAAAATATTTTCCGGGTATTTTCTTGGAACGGCAATCCAATAGTCCCGATGCTAAATAATGTTTAAATACATACGTGCTTTAAATTCTATTTGAAAAGCGTCCTTAGTTGAAACGCTTTTTCCTATGGAAAAAAAAAGAGGGGTTACGTTGTCCGAACACGGCCATCCACGCGATGAACCGGCGGCTTTCAGCAAGAGCGTCGAGGAAGTCGCCGGCGCGGAAGAGCACGCGAAAAAAATCCTTGCGAAAGCTCAGGAGCAGGCGTCGGAAACGGTCGCGAAAGCCAGGCAAAAGGCGAGCGAAATTGTTTCAAACGCCGAGCTGGAAGCGGAGGAAAAGCGCGAGGCGATAGTGAACGCGAAGAAAGCAGAGGTCGAGGCTGAAAACAGTAAAATCCTGGCGGAAGCACACACCAAAGCTGCGGAAATCAAGAAAAAAGGGTTCAAGCAGCTCGCCTCGAAGCTTGCGAAAGAAATCCTCCCGCCCCACTGACGCTTTTCTCGCGCGTTGCAAAAAACTGAAAAAGCGAAAAAGGTTTTTGGATTGTTTGACGTAGAACCCATGGCGAAAGCGCGCGTGCTGTGCACCAACAAGGACTTGGACGCGGTGGTGCAGGCTTTGTACGAGTTTGGAGCGATTCACGTCACCCGCTCGAAAACCTTCAGCCCCGGCGCGCCTTCGCACGCGCTTGAAACCGTTTCCAAAATGCTCGTGAAAGCACGGGCTGCGGAAAGCACGCTTGGGTTGAAAAACCACGGTATTCCCTTTACAGGAAACCTCGTCGAAACCGAAAGCCGTTTTGCAGCAATCCCGCTCTCAAGCCTGGACGCGCTGGTTTCGGAAAAACAAGAGCTTGAAAGCAGGCTCAGCGACTTGAAAAACAAGGAGCGCGAGCTCGCGACTTTCAAAAACCTCGACTTGCATTTGGGCAGAATCCAGTCGCAAACGCAAATCCTCGAGTTCGCGCTGTTCGAAACCGGCGATTTGCAGAAAACCCTTGCGAAAGCGCGCGAATTCGGGCAGGCCATAGCGTTGGGCGAAGGGAAAAGCGCGAAAGTCCTCGCCGCCTGGGACAAGAGGAAGGCAGACAAGGCGAGGCAAGCGCTTTCGGCCTTTGCAAAGGAAGTTTCCCTGCCGCAATGCGACTTGCCCTCCCGCGATTACGCCGAAACCCGAAAGCAAATCGCGGAAACGCAAAAACGCATTTACGCGTTGAACAATGAACTCGCTTCTTTCTCTGCCAAACACGGCTCGCGGATAGTATCCTTGAGAAAGGCTTTAGAAAGGGAGTTCAAGAAAGCCGAGCTTCCCTCGAAATTCGGGCAGACGCAAATGGCGAGTTGCGCCGAAGGCTGGGTGGCCGAGAAAAGCTTTCGCGAGCTGGAAAAAACCCTTTCCGAAAGGCTGGACAACAGGACGCTCGTCGAGAAGGTGGAAACTCGCGAAATGCCTCCCACGAAGCTCAAGAACATTTTCGCCCTGCGCCCGTTCGAGTTCATGGTGGAATTCTTTTCCCTCCCGCGCTACAGGGAAATTGACCCGACGTTCTTCACGGCAATCACGTTCCCGTTGTT
This sequence comes from Candidatus Norongarragalinales archaeon, assembly GCA_038884755.1. Taxonomy (GTDB): domain Archaea; phylum Micrarchaeota; class Micrarchaeia; order Norongarragalinales; family Norongarragalinaceae; genus UBA10210. The sequence goes on along the minus strand of JAWABJ010000001.1, from coordinate 291,560 downwards.
TTTCGGCATGATTTTGGGCGACATTGGCTACGGCCTAATCCTGCTTTTGCTCGGCGTGTATTTCATGCTCAAGTTCAAGAAAGGGGTTTTCAACAGCATAGGCGGAATGCTCGCGCTAAGCGCCATATCCACAATTGTTTTCGGCTTCATTTACGCGGAAATATTCGGGCTGGAAGAGGTTTTTGGATACCACTTCACGCCTTTGCTTTCCCGCGTCCACGAGCACGGAATCGAAGTGCTTTTCGCGTTGAGCGTGCTAATCGGATTCCTGCACATTACGCTCGGGCTGGTTTTGGGCGCGTGGCAAGGCGTTCGCGAAAAGCACTACAACCACGCTTACGCGAAAATCTCGTGGCTTGCCATACTCTTCGGGTTCATCGCATTCCTCGCTAATTCCATGCACTTGATTTTCACGGAATACCTGCAATTCTTGAGGATAATCCCGTCGCCCTTCGACTTGGGGCTGTTCACCGCGGGAATCGCCGGATTGGTCTACTTCGAAGGGCCGGTGCAGCTCATGGAAATCCCATCGCTCTTCTCCAACGTCCTCTCATACTTGAGAATAATGGCTTTGGGACTGAGCGGCGTCGCGCTCGCCGGCATAGTGGCGACAATACCGCTTGACTTCGCTTCGCTCGCAACCCTCCAGCCAAGCGCAATAGTTTCGTTCATCCTCTTCGCAATCATGCTAGTGCTGGGACACGCGGTTGCGATTGCACTCGGCCTGCTCGAAGCAGGAATACAGTCTTTAAGGCTGCATTACGTAGAATTTTACTCCAAGTTTTACAAGGGTGGAGGCACGCGATTCGTGCCTTTGAGGGAGGACTAAGGTTTTCTCGCGTCACGCGTATTTTAAGCTAACGAAAAAAAGAGGTGTAAAACGAAATGGTAGACTTTGGACCCGGCTTGATTGCCGTCGGAGCCGGATTGGCAGTAGGCCTGGCAGCGTTGGGCACGGGATTGGCGCAGTCGAGCATCGGAGCCGCCGGACTCGGCTTGATGGCCGAAAAAGAAGGCAAGGAAGGACAGGTGCTAATCATGCTCGCCTTGCCCGAAACCATCGTAATCCTTGGTTTCGTCATAGCGTTCTTTCTGCTCGGAAAGATGGGCGGCTGAATCACGGCTCACCCCCGGGCATACGAAGGAACGGGGGGGAAAGTGAACGGCATGAGCTTGGAAAAACTGAAACACGAGGTGCTTTTGCAAGCCGAAAGGCAAGCCAAGGCGATTTTGGACGAAGCCGAGCGCGAGCGAGACAAGATTATCGGCGAAGCCAAGGAAAAAGCCAAGGCGATCGTCGCCGAAAAACAAAAACTGGGTGAAACGCAGGCGAAAGAACTTGCGGCGGAACTAAAAGCATCAGCATTGCTGCAGGCAAAACGCGTCGAAAGCGAAGCGAAAGAAGAGGTAGTCGAAAGCGTGCTCGGCGAAGTCAAAAGGGAGTTGGAAAGCTTTTCCAAAACCAAGGCTTACGAAAAAATTTTCGACTCGCTCGCAAAGCAGGCCATACGCGCGCTAGGGGAAAAAGAATTCGTGCTGAAAACCAACGCGCGCGACAAGAAACTCGGCTCGAAGCACGGGCGCGTTTCAGAAACCATAAGCACTGCTGGAGGTTTGATTGCGGCCAAGGCCGACGGAAGCATTCAAATAAACAACACGTTTGAAGCCTTGCTTGAAGAACATCAAGAGAAAATCAAGCAAAAGGCGTTCGAAGGGCTTTTCGCAACTCGTGCGAAGCACGCTCCTTCCGCCCCGAAGCGAGAGGCAAAATCCGGCGGGCGGGAGAAAAAGAAAAGAGGAAAGTGAAAAACGCATGGACTTGAGTTACGCTTACGCAAACGCGCGCGTCAAGGGAATGAGGAGCAACCTACTCGACGAAAACGCTTTCCGCGAGCTTATGCAAGTGAAAACCATGGACGAAATCACCGCAATCCTCGAGCAGACGCCGTACAAGCAGGATTTGGTGGAAGCCTCAAAAAGCTATTCCGGCGTGCAGAGGATAGACGTCGCTTTGCACGCGAACATGGCGAAAACCATGGCGAAAGTCGGGAAAGTCCTCCCTTCCGAAGGAAGGCGGCTGTTCTCTGCGCTAGCCTGCGAGTGGGACGCGCAAAACTTCAAGCTCATACTTTCAAAGAAAGCGCTGGGAATGGAAACCGCGAGGGAAGAGCTTTTAGCTTTAGGCGGCAAGAACGAAAGGATTTATGCGCCCGCCCTTACCGCCAAAACCCTGCCTGAAGCGCTCGAGGCGATCGCCTCCAAGTGGGGCTCGCGCAGGTTCAAGAACAAAATCAGGGAAATGGCGAAACGCAATCCGGACTTGAAGCAGGCCATACGTGAGATTGAAGGCGAGAGGGCAAGACAGTTGCAAACGCTCGCCGCGAAAGCAGACCCGCTTACCGCAAAAATAATCGGGCAGCAGCTTGCCCTGGAAAACGCCATGGCCGTGCTGAGGCTGAAAAAGGAAGGTGTCAAGAACGCGGAGGAACAAGTTTCCTACAAAAACGCGCTCGTCGCGCGAATGCTGCAAGCGCAGGACTACGACGCGGCGCTGAAGGAAGTGGTCGAAGCTTTCGGCCTTAGCACGGAAGAAACGGCGAAGGCCAAACAGTCGCTTCCACTGTTCGAAATCGCGCTGGAAAGGAAAACGGTCTCGAAAATGCTTGCATTGTCGAAAAGAAGCGTCATGGACTTCGCAACCATCGTCGGGTTCGTTTTCCTCAAGGGCGTCGAAGTTTCAAACTTGCGCAAGATAGCCTACGCCAACGCCTTCGACCTGACGGGCGAAATAGGCCAGTACGTTTTCGCGATAAACGCTTGAAAGGTTGTGTGAAAGAAAATGGAGATTGCGGCAGTCGGCTTTCCTGAAGTGCTAGTGGGGTATAAGCTTGCCGGAATACGCATTACGGCAGAATGCGATTCTCAAAACGCCGACTCGAAGCTCAACGCGCTCATGGACGACGAGAAAGTGGGGCTGGTGATTTTGGACGAAGACCTGATTCCCTTCCTTGCGCTTAAAACCAAAAAACGATTGGAAGCCAGCACCAAGCCCATAGTGATTTCAATCCCAGGAAAAAGCGGGAAGACGCAAGCCGGCGGGGAAAGCATAAGCGCGATGGTAAAACGCGCGATTGGCGTTGACTTAGCTGAAAAATGAAAAAAAAAAAGGTGAGTTTTGAAAATGGGTGAAATTGCAAAAATTTCTGGGCCGCTTATCATCGCCAGTGGAATGCGAGGAAGCCAAATCAACGAAGTCGTGAAAGTCGGAAAGCAAGAACTAATCGGCGAAATAATCGCCTTGAAGGAAGACCGCGCTTCGATACAAGTTTACGAGGAAACTTCAGGCCTCAAGCCAGGCGACAAGGTCGAAGGAACAGGCTCACAACTTGAATTGGAATTAGGCCCGGGCTTGCTCGCGGGAATTTTCGACGGAACCCAACGCCCGCTGGACGTCATCCGCGAGAAAACGGGCGTGTTCATAGCCCGAGGCGTAAACATCCCTTCAATCGACAGGAAAGCGAAATGGGAATTCAAGGCGACGGCGAAAAAAGGAGAGCACGTGAAAGGCGGAGACTGCATAGGCGAAGTGCGGGAAAAAAACATCGTGCACAAGATTCTAGTGCCTCCGAGCGTCGAAGGGAAAATCGAGGAAATAAAGGACGGAAAGCACACTGTCGAAGAAACTATCGCAATCGTTGGCGGAAAGAAAATCAGCATGATGCAAAAGTGGCCCGTGCGCGTTGCGCGACCATTCAAGAGCAAAAAGCCCTTCGACCAACCGCTTGTAACGGGAATGCGCATCATCGACACATTCTTTCCAGTCGCGATGGGCGGGGCCGCGGCCATTCCCGGCCCGTTCGGAAGCGGAAAGACCGTCACGCAGCAATCGCTCGCCAAATTTGCGAAAGCGCAAATCGTGGTTTACGTGGGGTGCGGCGAACGTGGAAACGAAATGACCGAAGTGCTCGCCACGTTTCCCAAACTCGAAGACCCTACGACAGGAAGGCCGTTGATGGAACGAACCGTGCTTATAGCAAACACTTCAAACATGCCTGTCGCAGCGCGCGAAGCCAGCATTTACACGGGCATCACGATTGCGGAATACTTCCGCGACATGGGCTTCGATGTCGCGCTCATGGCCGACTCGACGTCGCGTTGGGCTGAAGCCTTGAGGGAAATAGGAGGGCGCCTGGAAGAAATGCCGGGAGAAGAAGGATATCCTGCATATCTTTCCAGAAAACTCGCAGAGTTTTACGAACGTTCCGGGCGCGTCGAGTGCATAGGCTCGAAAAACCGCGAGGGAAGCGTCACGGTCGTAGGCGCTGTTTCCCCGCCGGGAGGAGACATCAGCGAGCCAGTTTCCCAAGGCACGCTGCGCATCACGAAATCGTTCTGGGCCCTCGACGCTTCGCTGGCAAGACGCCGTCATTTTCCGGCAATCAACTGGCTGAAATCCTACTCGCTATACCTCCCGTACTTCGAAGAATGGTACGCGGAAAAAGTTTCGCAAGACTTTTCGTCCGTACGCATGAGGGCGATGGAGCTCCTGCAAAAGGAAGCCGAACTCCAGAACATCGTGCAGTTGATCGGGCCAGACGCAATTCCCGAAAAAGAACGCTTGGTTTTGGATGCAGCGAAAATGATTCGCGAAGACTTCCTGCAGCAATTCGCGTTCGACCCCGTCGACGCGTCAAACAGCCTCAAAAAACAGTATTTGATGCTCAAACTGATTTTGCATTATTACGACAAGGCGGCGGTTGCACTGGCGGGCGAAATGCCTTACGACAAAATCGTAGGCATAAAAGAAAAGGAAGCTATCGCGCAGTTGAAGCGCGTTCCTGAAAACGAGATAGAAAAAAAGTGCGCTGAAATAACGCACTCGATGGACAAGAGCTTGATGGCAAAATAAAGGTGGTTTTGGATGATTAAGGAATACCAGACCGTAAGGGAAGTTTTCGGGCCGATAGTTTTAGTCGAAGGCGTTGCCGACGCTGCTTACAACGAAACGGTGGAAGTAATCCTTCCCGACGGCGAGCGCAAGAAAGGACAAGTTTTGGAATCGTCTAAAGGGCTTGCCGCAGTGCAAATATTCGGGGTAACTACGGGCTTGGACACGAAAGAAACGCGCATCCGCTTCAGTGGAGACACCCTGCGATTGGCAGTGAGCGGCGAAATGCTCGGGCGCGTGTTCAACGGAAGCGGAGAGCCAATCGACCGAGGTTCACCGATACTTTCTAAAGAAAAAATTGACGTTACCGGGGCGGCCATAAATCCTTACTCAAGGCAAGAGCCGCACGACTTCATCCAAACAGGCATTTCAACTATTGACGCGCTCAACACCCTCGTCAGGGGACAAAAACTCCCGATTTTCTCCACCGCAGGATTGCCTCACAACGAACTGGCAGTGCAAATCGCACGGCAAGCCACAGTGTTGGGCAAGGAAGAATCGTTCGTAGTGGTGTTCGCCGCAATGGGAATCACCAACGCCGAAGCACAGTTCTTCATGCGCGATTTCGAAAAAACGGGAGCATTGGAAAAAGCCGTTTTGTTTTTGAATTTGGCTAACGACCCCAGCATCGAAAGAATCATCACGCCGCGCCTTGCCCTAACCACTGCAGAATACCTTGCTTTCGAGAAGGGAATGCAGGTGCTCGTTATTCTCACGGATATGACGAACTACTGCGACGCACTGCGAGAAATCGCCGCCGCGCGCCAGGAAGTGCCCGGCCGACGCGGATACCCTGGTTACATGTACACCGACCTTGCGTCTCTTTACGAGCGCGCTGGAACGGTGCATGGAAAGAAAGGAACGGTAACGCAAATCCCCATTCTCACCATGCCCGAGGAAGACATCACCCACCCAATTCCAGACCTTACTGGCTATATTACCGAAGGGCAAATAGTGTTGAGTCGTGATTTGCACCGCAAGAACACCTACCCTCCAATTGACGTCCTGCCTTCGCTGTCGCGATTGATGAGCCTGGGCATTGGCGAGGGCCACACGCGAGAAGACCACTCGGGCGTGAGCAACCAGCTTTACGCCGGCTACGCCGAAGGACGCGATTTGCGCAACCTCGTCGCGGTAGTCGGCGAGGAAGCACTGACGGAAAGGGACAAGAAATTCTTGAATTTCGCCGACGCTTTCGAAAAGCGTTTCGTCCAGCAAGGATACCACGAAAACCGAACCATTGAACAGTCGCTCGAGCTAGGCTGGGATTTGCTTTCCATGATTCCGGAAGGCGAGTTGAAGAGGGTGAAACCCGAGCACCTGCAAAAGTACGGAAAGAAATACCGGAAATAGTTTTTGCAAAAGTGAAAAAAATGAAGGAAGGCATCAAGCCGACGCGAATGGAATTGCTTAACACAAAGCAAAAGCTCGCGCTGGCCCAGAAAGGGCACACGATTCTCAAGCAAAAGCGCGATGCGCTAGTGCTCGAGTTTTTCGCCATCATAAAGAAAGCGCAAGACTTGCGCACGCAGTTGGACAACCAAGTTTTAAAGTCATACAAGAGTCTTGCCGTCGCCGAAGCCTTTCATGGAACCGTGTTTTTGCAGACTGCGGCATTGGCGTCGGAACGCGCGCCTCAAATCAGCGTTTACACCAAAAACATCATGGGAGTCAGGATTCCGGCGATAGAAGGTGAGTACGTGCACAGGAGCTTGGAACAAAGGGGCTACCCCATAGTGGGCTCGAGCGCCAAGTTCGACGAAGCCGTTTCCGACTTCGAGCTTTCGCTTGAATACGCGATAAAACTCGCGCAGACCGAAGCGGCTTTGAAGCGTTTGTTGAAGGAAATCGAAAAAACCAACCGCCGAGTCAACGCGCTGGAGTTCAACATCCAGCCGGACATAAAGCAAACGATAAAAGACATTTCTCAATACCTCGCGCTTCTGGAGGCGGAACTGCGTTTTGCGTTGAAAGTTACGAAACGCAGGCTTTCGCGAAAGCAGGAAGAGGAAGACAAGCAAAGAAAGTCAAAACAAGCTTAAAAACAATAATTTTTTATACGAAAATATTTCAAGCGTTTCTTCAAAGGCGTTTTCAGTTTATACCAAGCTCGCGCTTGAACAGCAGGTTTTCCCTTATTTTCTTTTTCGCCTGGTAAACCAACTGCCCTGCAGAGTCGGGTGAAACTCCTAAGTGCGTTGCAATCTCCTCGAGAGAATGCCCATCTGCAGACATGCCTAACGCCACAGCCTGCATTTTCGACAGTTTCACGTGGTCACGCAAAGCCTTGTAGAAAATCATTTTCAAAGCAAGCGGCTCCAACTCGTCCCGGGCCGCCGGCTCCTGAAAAAACCGTCCTTCCTTTCCCGTGCCTTCAAAATCTAAAGCCGCTTGCAAGGAAACGGGCTGGTAGTGAGTGAAAGCTTCTATCACGTGCTCCACGGGAACGTTCGCTTGTTTTGCCAGTTGCTCAAAAGTAGGCTTCATGCCGTGCCTAGACTGGTAGTCGAAGAAAGCCTTGGACATTTTAGACCTAAGCTCTTGAACCCATGCCGGCTTGCGGATTACTTGCGCTTTATCGCGCAAGTAGTGCTTCATAGCGCCCTCCATCACCAAGTGGGCAAACTTAGGAAACTTGGATTTTGAAGGATCGTATCGGGGAAGGGCTTGCACAAGGGAAACTAGCCCTTCTTGAACCAAGTCTTCAACGTCCACTCTAACCCAATCCTTCCAAGTCCCTCGGAGCTTGTGAGAATAAAGCTTTGATGCCAGTCTTTCCGCCTGCCGCTTGTAAAGACCAACTAACTTTTCCCGCGCGTGCTCGTTACCGTCCATCGCACGACTCCAATGCAACAAGGAAGTTTCGTGCCGCTCGGAGGCGTTTTGCAAAAGAATTGAAAGATCTTGCTTGTTTGCTTCGACCAAAGAATGCAAACCGCCGTGGTAATCAACCGCTTCAGCCAAGACGGGATAGTTTCTACGCAAGTAATCCTCTTGTGGAATTTCCCCCAAGTGTGCTATAACCCTGGTTAAAGCAGTCCAAGCTTTGACTGGATGCTGCAAATCGCCTATTTCCTTCAAAAAAACCACGTTGCTTAAACGCCCAAAGCCTCGTTAATCTCGTTCTTCATTTTCTCGGCGGCTTTGTCCGCTGCTTCCGCGAAATCACTTCCCCCCGAAGCGTAGATTATACCACGGGAAGAATTCACTATCGCCCCCAGACCTTCGTCGTCGAAAAAGTTTTTGACGCTTTTCGCGCTCGCGCCTTGCGCGCCGTAGCCGGGAACGAGAAAAAACTGTTTTTTCATTATCCTGCGCAGTTTCTTCGCCTGCTCGGGAAAAGTCGCGCCCACGACAGCGCCTATGCTCGAGTACCCTTCGCTTCCCAAACCGTACTCCTCCCACTCGACAACCTTTCGTGCGATTTCTTCACTCAAAGTTTTCCTCTCGCTCACTTTCAAACCCTGGAATTCGCTTGAAGAATCGTTGGAAGTCTTGACCAAAACGAAAACGCCCTTGTCCCTCCCGCAATCCTTTAAGAAAGGCAACAAAGCGTCGCTCCCCAAAAACGGGTTTATCGTAACCGCGTCGGCATTGAGTCCGTCGAAAAAAGCGTCGGCGTAAGCCTGCGCCGTATTTCCTATGTCGTTCGCCTTAGCGTCCAAGACTACGAGAAGCCCTTCGCTTTTCGCGCAATCGACCGTTTTTTTCAACGCAGTCCACCCGCCTTCGCCCAACGCAAGATAGAACGCTAGGTTAGGCTTGACGCAAACGCAATGCCCCTTCACTTCGTGTATGATGCGCTTGTTGAATTCGAAAACGGCCTTGCCTTTGTCCGGGAAAGAGCGAAATTGCGAGGGCAAGACTTCGAAAACAGGATCGAGCCCGACGCAAACGCGCGAATTCTTTTTTTCAACGGTTTTTATAAGCTGGTCGGCAAAATTCACTTTATTTCACCCTGATTCAAACTCGAATATCAAGTTTAAAAGACGAAATGCAATTATATATTGTTCTTTTCTCACGCTATGCGGGGGAATTCTTGGGGTGGTTTAGAGTGGTTTTGGAAATCGCTTTGGCAGCAGGAGTGATAGTCCTTCTTTTTGCCGCGTACTTGGTTTGGTGGGTTTTGCAGCAGAACGCCGGCAACCGCAAAATGCAGGAAATCGCTTCCGCCATCCAGGAAGGCGCGCAAGCCTACCTCTTCAGGCAATACAAAACGCTAGTGTTTTTCGTCGTGGTTTTGTTCGCGTTGATAGGCTTTTTCTCAGGATGGAACGCGGCAATAGCGTTTTTCGTCGGAGTAATCGCATCTGCTCTAGCAGGGTATATAGGAATGATGGTAAGCGTGCGCGCCAACGTGCGCGCGGCACAAGCTGCCGAACAAGGCCTTGACAAGGCGTTGAACGTCGCAGTGAAAGGCGGAAGCGTCACGGGAATGGCGCTCGTAGGGTTGGGGCTTATAGGCGTTGCAGGAATATACGTCCTCTTCAAAGACCTGGCGGTTTTGATCGGCTTCGGATTCGGAGCTTCGCTCATTTCGCTGTTCGCAAGGGTTGGCGGCGGCATATACACTAAAGCCGCGGACGTTGGGGCGGATTTGGTCGGGAAAGTCGAGAAAGGCATTCCCGAAGACGACCCGCGCAATCCCGCGGTCATCGCCGACAACGTCGGGGACAACGTTGGCGACTGCGCCGGAATGGCTGCAGATTTGTTCGAATCTTACACTGTTACGATAATCGCTTCCATGCTTTTGGGCGTCGCGTTAGGCCCCGATTACGTCACTCTCCCGCTTTTGATAGGCGCGGTTGGAGCGATTGCTTCGGCGTTGGGCGTATGGTTTGTTTCCCTAGGCAAAAGCAAAAACATCATGCACGCGCTGTACAAAGGGGTTATTGCGACGGCTGTTTTTGCAATAATCGGGTTTTGGTTTTTCACGCAAAACAACACGCAGTTGTTCTACGCTTCGCTCATCGGCGTTGCCGTAACGATGCTCATAGGCTTGATTACGGAATACTACACGGCAAAGGAATACAGGCCAGTCAAGGAAATCGCGATTGCGGCTAAAACCGGTGCGGGAACGAACTTGATCCAAGGGCTGGCCGTGGGCCTAGAAAGCACCGCCTTGCCTGCGTTGGTCATAGTCTCGGCAATCGCCTTGTCCTATTCGCTCGGCGGCGGCAACCCTGCAATGGGAGTTTACCTCGTGGCGTTGGCGGCTACGACAATGCTTTCGCTTACTGGCATAATCATCACCCTAGACGCTTACGGTCCCATCACGGATAACGCTGGCGGAATTGCTGAAATGAGCGGAATGCCGCCAAGCGTAAGGCGCGTGACAGACCCGTTGGATGCTGTTGGAAATACTACGAAAGCGACAACGAAGGGATTTGCGATTGCAGGCGCTGCCCTCGGTGCATTAGCGTTGTTCGCGGCTTTCGCCGAGTCAACCGGCGTTGCAGCAATAAACCTTCTCAACCCGTCTGTTGTCGTAGGCTTGTTCATCGGCGCGTTGATGCCTTTCGTGTTCTCTTCGTTCTTGATGAAAGCAGTAGGAAAAGCTGCGTTTGAAATCGTCGAGGAAGTGCGAAGGCAATTCAGGCAAATCAAGAGCCTGATGGCTGGAAAAGCCAAACCAGATTACGCGAAGGCGGTGGATATAGCCACTGCAAGCGCTTTGCGCGAGTTGATGGTTCCCGGCGCGATTGCTGTGTTTACTCCCTTAACCATAGGGTTTTTGTTCGGAGCGCAAGCTTTAGGCGGGTTTCTTGCAGGGGCAATCGCATCGGGCTTTTTGCTCGCGATTTTCATGACAACCAGCGGAGCGGCTTGGGATAACTCGAAAAAGTATATTGAAGAAGGAGCCTACGGCGGCAAGGGAAGCGACGCGCACAAAGCCGCAGTCGTAGGCGACACTGTGGGAGACCCGTTCAAAGACACTGCCGGCCCTTCGCTCAACGCGTTGATTAAAGTCGTCAATACCGTTTCGCTGGTCTTCGCAAGCGCGATAGTCGCCAACTCGCTGCTTTTAATTTGAGTTTTTCTTGTTCGTTTTGTGAACAAGCTTGAAAAGCTCGCTTCGAAAAGCCTTCTAGAGCCTTACGGCGATTTGGACGTATTGCTTTACTATTCGCTCGTCGCCCGCAAACTCCGCAAGTTTTTGAAGGGAAAAGAACTCGCGGCCAAAAACTGGATTCCGTCATACCGCCCTTTGCTCAAGCGCGGCAGCGAACTGCCGCCGCTGTGGGTTGAAAACCTGGCCGACGAAAGCGTTATAACCTCCGAGCTTCTCGAATTGCGCAAAGGGCATTTGGCGGACGTCAGAAAAACCGGCTGGCTTTCGAAAAAACAAGAACTCGCGTGGCGTTATTTCGTTCCGCGAAAGCTAAGCGAATTGCTTTACGCCACGAACAACGAGAACCCAGGCAAGCCCATCGAACGAATTTTCTTTGATTTAGACAGGGGCGAGGGGATTACGCAAGAACAGGCGCAACAAGCAGCATTGCATTTCGTGAACGCAATTCAAGACGACAAAGACTTTCCACTAAAACACGATTTGCTGGTTTGCTGGACTGGAAGTTCGTTCCACGTTTTCTTGCTTTTGCAAAAGCAAATGCCGGCAAGCGATTATGCGAAGACAGTGCAGTATTCAGAGAAAAATCCTCTCTCTACGTTCACAGGCAAATGGGCGGCCGAAGTGCAAAAGCAAGTTTCGTTCAAAGTTAGCGGAGGGCACGAGAAAAAAAACCGAATGCTCGTGCTCGACCCTTCACAAACGCCTTCTGGAAAACTATGCCGTGCGCCGTTCTCGCTGCACGTTTCGAAAGACGGAAAGCGCATAGACGGCGTGGACGTGCCTTTGGGCTACAAAGACTTGGAAGATGAAAGCCTCGTTCAAGAACTAAAGGCTTTGACACCGGAAAGGGTTTGGGAAAAAATCGGCTTTCACGCTTCAAAATTTCCTTTGCGGTTTAGGGCTTGAGCGTTTTGCTTTCCTCCCCCCGCACGTGAAAGCGCGTTCTGTGCTCTCGTTTTTTGACTGAAAAGTAAGCCAAACCAAGGATTCCGCTCAGCAAGGCGAACGGCCAGTATTGTGGAAGCAGGTATACTATGAGAAGGGCAGTGAAAACCGTCGCGAGAGTCGGGACAGCGACGTGGTTGAGAATGCTGTGCTTGTGCTCCCGCAATTGCACTCTCCACGCAGCCAGGCAGCTCAAAAACCAAGGTATGAGCGTGAAGAACACCGCAAGCGAAGCCAAGAAAATGAAGTCACGGTACAACCACACGAGCAAAGCAGCGAAAACAAACTGCAAAATCAAGGCGTAGTCGGGCGTCGCATGCCTGCCGTGCAAGTGCTCGAAAAGCCTCGGGAAAAGCCCGTCTCGAGCCATTGCAAAGCTTATGCGTGCGGAAGCGAGGATTACCGCATTCAAAGCACCGAGGATCGAAACCAAGCCGCCTATTGCCAAAAGCGCCCCGCCCCAACCTCCTATCAAAACTTCGCTTATGTCGGCCAACGCTGATTCCGAAGCGGCGAAATTCTTCCAGTCCACGCTGCCCAGCACGACAAGCGCAATGAGCAGGTACAAAGCCATTACGCTCAAGACTGAAACGATTATGGCTTTAGGCACGGTTTTCTTGGCGTTCTTGATTTCCTCTTGCGGAACGGTTATTATTTCCACTCCTTGAAAAGCCCACAGCACGAGAATGAACGAAGAAAGGAATGCTAAAGCGATGTGTCCAGCATTCACGGCTGCGAAGCCTGCGGAAAAAACGCTGGGGTTGAACGAAGCCAAGCCAGCGACTACAAGAATTCCCAGTGGAACGAGTTTTCCTACGGTAAGAACGTCTTCAGTGCTGCTTCCCAGCCTCACGCCCTTGTAGTTTATTAGCGTGAAAACGAACCCGATGAAAACGGCAATAGCAAGGCGCAGTTCGAACGAAAGGCCCGTGAAAAAACTCAAATACCACGCCAACGCGAGCATTTCCACTGCAATAGTAATCCAATACCCCAACCAAAACGAGTAGCCGGTGAAAAAGCCGAGGAAATCCCCGAAAACATCGTGAGCATACGCGTACAACCCGCCTGCTTTTGGACTGCGCACCGCCAACTCCGCGAAGCACAATCCAGTAAGTATGGTGTACAATCCCGCGGCAAACCAAGCGAAAATAGACCAAGAGCCTGCAGTCTGCGCCGCGACTACGGGCATTATGAAAATTCCCGAGCCTACTATAAAGCCTATGCCCAAAAGCACGGAATCCCAAAAACCCAAATCCCGCGCAAGGCGAATGCGGCGCATTTAATGATAACCGAAAGAGCGTTTAAAAAAAAGCCTTTTCTTGCCACGATTTCAGCGGACTTTCTTCCTGCTTCGCGACTTGCCCTTCATTTTGGACTTGTTCCTGCGCTTGAGAAAAGAAATGCGAATGTGCTTGCGCCTGGACTTGTTTTTCAAAGCCATTTTTGAAAACCCCTCCGTCGAGTTCACGATAAAAAGCTTTTAACGCTTGCAAGCTATAAGGGTTTTCATGGGTTCTCTGCTGGTCAAAAACGCTTTGGTCGTAACGCAAGACTCGCAGCGAAGGATACTTCGCGACTGCGACGTCCTGGTGCAAGGCAATTCCATAGCGAAAGTCGGGCGCAATTTGCGCGAAAACACGGCGAAAATCGATGGCAAGGGAAAAATCCTCGTTCCCGGGCTCATAAACACCCACACTCACTTGGCCATGACCCTCTTGCGCGGCTATGGCGAAGGCTTGGCGCTTAACGAGTGGCTGAAGGAAAAAATCTGGCCCGTCGAAAAAAAGCTCAAGCCTTCGGACGTGCGCGCCGGGGCGATTCTGGGGTGCGCGGAAATGATCTGCACTGGCACGACAGCTTTTGCGGACATGTACTACCACCCCGACGAAACTGCAAAAGCGGCCGTAGCAAGCGGGTTGAGGGCGAACGTTTCTTTTCCCGTTCTCGACTTCCTGGGCGAAGGCAGGAAGCAGTTTTTGCGCGCGAAAAAGTTTTTGCGCCACCACTTTCGGAGCGGGAGGATTGAATTGAGCGTGGGCCCCCATTCGATTTACTCCTGCTCGAGGCAGTTGCTTGAAGAAACCGCGCGCGCCGCTGGAGAATGCGGGGCGATGGTGCAAATCCATTTGAGCGAGCACAAGGGGGAAGTTTCCGATTGCCTGCACAGGAGCGGGCAAAAGCCGGCGTTTTACCTGAACTCGACTGGGCTGCTTAATGAGCGGCTGCTGGCCGCGCACTGCGTTTGGCTGGACGCAACGGAAATAGAGTTGTTCAAGCAAAAACGCGCGTCCGTATCTCTCAACCCCGTAAGCAACCTCAAGCTTGGAAGCGGAATCGCGCCCGCAAGGCGCATGATGGAAAACGGCGTTGGCGTTTCACTGGGAACAGACGGAGCTGCGTCGAACAACTCGCTGTCCATGCTCGAAACGATGAAATTCGCTGCGTTGGTGTACGGCTTGAGCGCGCAAGAGGCGTTGGATTTGGCAACAATCGGAGGCGCGAAAGCCCTTCGCTTGAACGCAGGAAGCATCGAGCAAGGAAAGCTCGCGGACTTCGTGCTTTTCGACGCAAACGCGCTGGGAACAGCGCCTGCAATAGACCCGCTCGCGTCAATCGTTTTTTCGTCTTCCCCCCACGCCGTCGCAGACGTGGTGGTTGACGGCAGCGTCGTAATGCGCGACCGAAAGATTTTGACTTTGAACAAGGACGGCGTTATAGAAAACGCAGTCAAAGCCTCACGAAGGCTGGTCAAATAGCGCAAACTGCAAGCCGCTGGTATTCCGTGAGGCGCCGCGCGATTTTCTTTTCATCAAGCACCAGCAAATTGTTCAAGCCGAACGCCTCGACGCAAAAGCTCGCCATTACCGTTCCGTAATAACACGCCTGCCGCAAGGTGGCTTCGCTTGTTTTCTTTTGCCGGTCCAGCCATCCCAAAAAACCTCCAGCAAAAGCGTCGCCAGCCCCAGTCGGGTCGACGATGTTTTCCAACGGGAAAGCCGGAAAAGGAAACACCTCGCGGTTATAAAACAACAACCCGCCGTGCTCGCCTTTCTTCACCACCACGATTTCCGGGCCTTTTTCCTGGAGTTTCTTTCCAGCTTTGATTAGGTTGGACGCGCCGCTCAAAATCCTGGCTTCCACTTCGTTCAACACGTAACCGTCGGTCTTCTTCAAAAACTCGAGGAGCAAAGGCTTTTGCTTTCGCGTCAAGTATTCTATAGTGTCGCCGAAAACCATTGTCGGACGCGTTTGCTTCATTACCTTGGCGTCGACGGCAGGATGGTGCGAGTTGAGGAAAAGAACGTCGGGGTTTTGCAGGTATTCCGGAACCGCCCAGCGTGCTTGCGGTAAAACGCCTTCCACTACTTTGAGCGCGGTGCGGTTGCGCAAATCGAAGTCAAACTTCGACTCGAAAAAGAAGGTTTTTCCCTTGGCTTTCTCCACGCCCGTCAAATCGCAGTGTTTCGCCAACGCCCGCCAATAATCTTCTGGAAAATCGCTTCCGACCGCGCTCACCAGCGCGGTTTTCGTGAAGAAAGACGCGGAAACGCCGAAATACGAGGCGCTACCACCCATTATGCGCTTTGCGCTCTTGAACGGCGTGTGCGTCGTATCCAAAGCTATGCTTCCTGCGCAGACTATCATTTGCAACCCCCACCGTTCAACGCACGTGCTTGACTATCCTGCCGAACGCCTTTTTTTCCTCGAGGTTTCTCTGCAAATTTAGGGTGCGGAATGCCAAAGCCAAAACCGCGAGGTTGATTACGTTCCCGAAAAACGCTTCGAACACCGAAAGCGTTTTTGCATTAACGCCCCAAGGCACTATCTCGCCGTACCCGACAGTGAAATAGGTTACGGCGCTGAAGTAAAAAACGTCTTTCTCCAACTGCATTTCGTAAGTGGAAACCAAACCAGGAGGGTCGAACACGACTGCATTCACGTAATAGAGAATCCCGAAAAGCAGTATCACCGACAGGGTAAGGAAAAAGTATTTCCATATCAACGCGCTAAAGCTCTTCTTTTCCTCGTAAATCAAGTCGTACAAATGCGTCAAGGCGAGAATTACTAACGCAAGGACGACAGCGTCCAAGGCGTAGAAGTTTGAGAGGATGAACTTCAAGACCGAGTCGAAAAACAGGATTGAAGCAAAGAAGGCTACTACTATTACCCTGGCGGAGTAAAACAGCAAGCGCCTGTGCCCGGCAAACCACTTGAGCAAAGGTTGCATGAAAAAACGAAAGAAAAAGAAACTCTTAAGCTTTTACATACTCCGCAAGCGCTTTATGCGTTCTTCCACCGGAGGGTGCGTGGCGAACAGCCCGGAGAGGGAAACGCCTTTCAGGGGGTTTGCGAAAAACAAGCTGGCAGTGGCCGAGTTGGCGTTTTTCACCGGCTGCGCCTCCGCCTTTATTTTCTCTAAAGCTTTGGCAAGCCCTTCAGGATAACGCGTGAGCGAAGCGCCGGTAGCATCAGCAAGATACTCGCGCTTTCTCGAAACCGCGAGTTGCACTAGCTTCGCGAAAATAGGTGCGAGAATCATGAACAACAGCCCTATTACTAGCAAAGCCGCGCCCGCTCTCCCTTCAATCTTCCTGTCCCCCCTTCCGTAAAACATGGTCCTGAAAGCCATGTCGGCAAGAATGCTCACCAACCCGACCATCACGACTGCGAAAGTGATGAAGCGCACGTCATAGTTCTTGACGTGCGAAAGCTCGTGCGCTATCACGCCTTCCAACTCGCTCTTGTCGAGCTTTTGCATTGCACCAGTGGTAACGCAAACAACCGCGTGCTTGGGATCGCGCCCTGTCGCAAACGCATTAATCGCGTTATCTTCAAGATAGTAAAGCCTGGGCTTGGGTAGCCCGCTTGCGATGCACAACCCTTCCACAAGAGAATGGTATTTGCGGAACGCCACACCCTCCGCGGGCTTTGCGCCAGTCGAAGCTATGACGATGGAATCACTCCAGTAGTAAGAGCCGACGGTCGTAAGCAAAGCGATGAAAAACGCGATTATGAAGCCGGCTTTGCCGAAACCCGTGATGAGCGAGAAAAACAGCACCGCCAGCGCCACGAGAACGAACAAGAACACCACGAAAAGCCAAGACTTGCGCTTGTTGTCGGCAATCTGGTTGTAAAGCTCAGGCATTGAAAATCACCAGAGGAAGAAACTGCGTTTCTCCCCTCTACCCTTTTTCCTACAAAATAAAAAGTTCAAAATTTTACCTTGACGCTCTTGCGCTCTTCCACGCTGACTTCGAAAAACTCGCGCTTGGAAAAGCCGAACGGTCCAGCCACAAGACTGTTGGGGAACACTTGGATGGAATTGTTGTACTCGAGAACGGAGTCGTTGTAGAATTGCCTGGCGTAAGCTATTTTCCCCTCGATGTCGCTCAACTCTTCCTGCAAGTGCTTGAAGTTTTCGCTCGCGCGCAATTGCGGATAGGCTTCTGCGACAGCAAAAATGCTTTTCAAAGCGTCGGTAATCATGTTGCTCGCCCTCGCTTTCTCTCCGATTGTTTTCGCATTCAAAAACTTCGTTCTCGCTTCGGTAACTTCCTTGAACGCTTCGCGCTCGTGCTTGGCGTAGCCTTTCACTGTCTCGACGAGGTTGGGAATCAAGTCGCTTCTTTTCTTCAGTTGCACGTCGATTTGCGACCACGCGTTGTCCACCATGTTCCTCGCACGGACAAGCCCGTTGTAAAGCAAAACGACGAAAACCAGGATTATCGCGATTATTCCGACCAAAATCCACGCTAAAGCCAACAAACCACCTTTTTGCAAAATTATACTCGCTTGTTTTACTAAAAAGAAGTTTATAAAAACAGCTTTAATAAGCTTTAGTTAGCTCTCTTCCTTTCGCCTGAGCCAACGCCATTTTCCCAGTTTTCTCCTCAACTTCCACAACCCTTCCCTCGCTTCAGGCGTTGCTACTTCGTTCGCAAACCGGTCAATAAGCTCTACTTTCGGCGGGCTTCCGCTCACGTCAAAACGCACGTGATCGCCTGGCTTCAGGATAGTAGTTAGTGGAACGGTTTCACCGTTTACCATTACGGTTTCGAAAAATATTTTTCCCTTCATTTTTTCTTCGTACTTCTTGCGGAAACCATGCGCGTACCACAAGTCCAAGGGAGTAGAACCTGCAGGAAGAGCGTGGTCTTGCGGACCAAACCGGTCGGTTGTCACGTAAATCAACGGCTTGCCTATGCTCCTGAAAACTCGTTCTATCGGCACGCCCCGCTTCAACTCTTCTTGAATGCGAACCAACACCTGCCTCAAAGGACTGCTAACAGCTTTAGAAAGTTTGTAGAAAAAATGGGAAGAAAGACCAGCTTCGTTCGCAGCGTGCCATGGTTTGGTTACTGTTTGAATTTCTATCGGCAAATTCTGCGGTCCAATAACCGGCGTGTGAATAGCCTTATAGCCGCTTGGTTTTGCTTTTTCAGCGACATACTCGTCTATCCTTGCCTCCTTAGGCATTTCGAATGAAGAGCGTACTACATCCAACACTCGTCTTGCCTTTGCAACTTGTTCGCTTTCGCTTTCAGTCTCGTCAGCCTTCAAAACAACCCTCAACCCATACAAATCGTCTAAAAGTCGAGGGTCGTGGTCGTAGGCTGGATTTCCAACGGGACAGCCGTAAGCCTTGAGTTTTTGGTAAATGCTGTAAATCGATTTTCTCCTGAACTGAACGTCTTCAATCTCCAACCCCAGCCTACTGATTTTCTTTTTCAAGGAGGCAATCATTTTGCCGAACGGACGTTTACTGACAGGCATTGTTTCCAAGTGTTGAAAGAGTTTTTCGTATGCTAAAGGGTCTTTGATTTTCAAAACTTTTTCTCCGAGTTCGTTGCTCATGTCAACCAAACCCAAGAGGTTCAACCACGGAATGTAAACGTGTTCAGCCACTTCCACGTGCAAAGCAGATTGTTTTGATGGTTTTTCCAGTTCGAAGTTCAATACCGCAGCGCGCAACAACGAAGCGCGTAGCTTGGGGGCTTCAAGCGCGGCTGCAAAATGCGCGTTTGCATCCATTTCCGGATTTGCTTTCAACTGTATATAGCTTGCAATAATCTCTAAAGCCTCTTTCAAGTTTTCACTGAAATCTTTAACTGCTTTCCTGTCCAAACCCCATTCTTTCTCGTGCTGCTCCAACACGTGCTTGGCCACACCTTTTTTTTTGATTTCCTCCAGCTCTTTTTTACTCAGACCGGCTAGTAAAGCGCTTAAAACAAGCTGATCGTCCGCTTGGTGGGAATGCAAGTAATTCGCAAGGGCAAGGTTGAAATCAAAATTCTTTTCTCCTTTGAGGCCGGCATAAAGCGTTCTAGCAAAGCTAATTTGCGCGCCGAACTTCTGTGAAAACCTTTTCGAAACAGCAGCTTCTTCCATTAAACCAGCTATAAAAACAATTGAACTCAATCTTAATAAAAGCGCTTTGCACAAATCCTATTTCGTGATGACACCGTCCCAGTCTGACTTGTGATGACCGAGGTAGCTTCTGACTAAAAAAACAAAAAAGTTCTATCGAATAGCGCGAGCTCAATCGGAAATGCGCGTCGCTTCGTTCGGACAGCCGCCCAGTTCTTGCCCCACGCCGTAAGCCCAACGCAATTCAGGAGGCAGGTTGGGGTTGGTCGACGCCTGCCTCAAAGCCTGGAAGCTGGAAAAGTCGTTCCTGTTCGCCGGCGGAAGGCAAGCTTGCCACTCGTACTGCTCGAAAGGCAGGTTGAAGTTGATGCAATACCCGCAGTTGTTGTACTTGCACGGGATAAAGCAATCGAGAATTTGGCTGTTTCTAGCGTGGTGCGTGTGCTTTCCAACCACCAGGTTTTTGGCGTTGCACAAAAACTTTTCATCATCAAAACCCGGGTCTGTTCCTATTCCACAACCCCGGCCTTTGGCGAAAACGGCAGAACGCGGGTTTGGAGGCAAATCGTCTATATACCCTTCCCTCGCCGCGTCGGAGTCGGAAGGCTCGTTGTTCAGGAAATACCCGCTCAAAGGCAGTTTCTTAAGCGCCACGCTGAAACTCCATTCCTCGCCGTCCGCGCTAGACGCCTTGAGCTCGTAAAACCCTGTTCCAGCCACGCATTTCGCGTCGTTTTCAATCGTAAATCCTGCGTTTGCAACGTCGTCAATGTTCCAGTTCCACTGCATTAGCGGACTGGATAAAGAAAAGTCGTTTTGCAGAATGCCCTTTTGCCTGAAGTAAGCGAAAGGCATTCCCGCGTAATTCTCAATCCCTTCCACTTCCGCCGCAGGCACGAACTCCAGGACAGTGTCGTTCAGCCACCACGATTGCGGGTCGTTCAAGGCGGGACCCGCGTTGGTCACGATTTCCTTAGTCCCATCCGGCCTGCAGAACGGGTCGCACACGGGCTCGGCGCACAACGGCACGTTCTCGCGCTGGGTGCCCAACGCAAAGCAAGCGGCGGCATTGTTCTCCACTATTATCCTAACCCAAGGCGAGTAGAAGAAAACACCGCCGGTTTCGTTTGCCGCTTTGATGCGCACGGCGTACTCGCCGTTTTGCGCGTTTGAAATGCCGGCGTAAGAAATGTTCCACAACCCGCCCGCGTCCTTCTGCAAATCCACTCCGTCGTTCAAGAAAGTCGTCGAACACCAGCTTGCGCCGGCAATCGGGCAGTCCACGCTTTCCTTGCTCTTGAATTCCACGCTCGCGGCCGTAACGTTCGTGCCCGCGGGAAGCCCGCTCGCGTCAGCGCTCAACACGAGCGAATCCTTGATTGAAAAGGCGTACTGCTGCCCTTCAGGCGGGAAAGGCTGCTGGGGGGAAACCGAAAGCGTTATCGCGTCAGCCGTGTAAGAGTCCGGGTCGGCTTCGCTTGCCTGCAAGCACGCGGGAGCGGGGCATTGAATCGTTTGCGTCGTCTCGTTGATTCCCGGCTGCATCCAATTCAAAATCGTTGGATAGCAAGTGCGCTCGCCCTGCGGGCGGTCCTTGCGGTGCCCGCACCAATACCCGTTTTGGGGCGGCGAACGGCGGAAGCCCGTGATTAGCGAAATGCGTTTCACTTCTTCCACGAAATTGCGCGGAATCTGGTGCGTCACTTCGCTCACGTAGTCTATCGACGGGCAAGTGGAATTCCAAATCGCGTTTTGCTGGGACGGCGGGTAGAGCTGCAGCGAGTCCAGGAAATGCAGGTACTTGCCGAGCGTAATCAAGTCCAAGTGGGAAACCGCAATCATGTGAGAATACACCGAGCCAAAGCGGTTGCTGAACTCGTTTATTACAATGCCTTCCTCCGACGGCGTGCCCTTGATGGAAATGCCGATTGGAGTGGAACGGTGGTTGATGAGGAAGTAATTGACGCGGTTGCTGGCGTCAAAAGCCCTCGTACGGGTTTTTACCGTCGTGGTTTCGTTAGACGGGCTTACAAGCAAGTCGCGCGGAAGCTGGCCGTTGTACAGCGAATAAATCAGCTGGTGGGGCATGCCTTCGTAGTAAATGTAGCTTCCGTCCACGGGCGGAATGCGCGAGTCGACGGCTTTCGCAGTAATCGCGATGTCCACGAACTTGTTGGGCAAGCGCGAGCAGTCCAAGCGAAGAGTGGCTTTGCCCAGGTAGTTTAACCCGGGAAAGCGCGGGTCGGTGTCAAACCAATTTCCTTTAAGCAAACCAGCGGTTTGCGAGTTGAACGAAATCCACGCCGTTTGCGGGTACAGGTTCATGTCGAATTGAATCTTCTGCGACAAGTCGCGCGAGCCGTCGGTCGGCGGGAAAAGCCGGTTCAGGCGCAAGGTTCCGCAGTTGCTCCTGAAGCTTTGCGTGAATTCCACGGGAATCGCGTCCAAAGGCATTATTGGGTCTACTTGCAAAATCACGTCCCGGCAAGACGAGTTCAAGTCAATCTGCCCCTGCCCGCCCAGCGGAATGTCTAGCGTAATCGCCGCCTTGCCGCATGGGAAGTAGTCGAACTGCGCCGGCGGCCCGCCGGCGTAAGGCATGGCGTTGAGCTTGGTCTGGTTGTCGAACCAGTTCGGCAGCCCGTTGTGGAAAACAAACTTGAAGTTGGAAAACTTGGGAGTCTCGCTCGTAATCGCGAGGAACGAAACGTTCACAATGTCGCCTGAAACCACGTCGTTCAGGCTGATGTTGAAAAACCCGTTGTAAACGCCGTTCTCCAAGCCCTGCACGAAACTAATGCCCTGCCCGCGTTGCTTGGAAACCGAAAGGTTTTGTATTAGCGTAATGCCGTTCGCAGTGGAGTTGAAGAAAACCCAGCCGCGGCCGCCTTGCGTGTCGTTCACCGTCACAGTGTAGTTCAATTCCACGAACGAACCGGCGCACTTTGGCAAACCCACTTGCAGGAACGAATGCAGTATGCTTTCGTAAGAGCACAAGCCGATTGCGTAAAGCGAAAGCGGGTTGGTGATGTAACTGCCGCTGTCCCTGCGCTGGCGCAAAAGCATTTGCAGCTTCGCGCTGTTTTCCACCTGCTCATTACAATTCTGGGTGCACCCGCCTTGAGAACCGTTGGCTTGAATGTTGTAAAGGGCGTTGTGCCGGACTGCATCAACTCCTTGCGCGAGTTGCAGAGTTATGCCCTCCCCGCTAACGTTCGAGGAAGACAAGGGCTTTATGACGAAATCGCCGTTGAACTTGAAGCCCTCGTCCATGTTCGAGTAACGCTTCAAGTGGCTTAAATCGGCAGAGAAAGACTGGGGAGTGCCGTTCAAAAACTCTATTTTGTTCGGCGGCTGCGGCGGAGTGCCCTGCTCGTCGGGCTGGTCGGGATAACTCGCCGAAACCAAGCCTATGAAACTGCCGGGTGCGTTGAAGGAAAAAGAAATGTCCGCGGGATTGTTGCGAACGTCTTTCTTGAACGTGATTTCGTAAAGCATTACGACCGGAGGCGTGGAGCCCTCGCCGAAATTCATCATGGTAAAGTTGTTTTTCGCGCTCTGCTGTCCGTTTTGCGTGAACAACACGCTCACGCAAGCGTACTCGCTGCAGCTCACGCCCACGCCGTTGATTGCGTAAAGCGCATTGAACGTAGGCGAGTTGCATCCAGAGGCAAGCGGGCTTTTCGGCTCGAAGCGCGTTTCAGGCGGGTCGTTCGCATTCAAAGGATTGCGGTAGTATTTCCCGCCTTGCACGAGAAAACTGCGGTAGCGGAGCGTAACGTTCGACTCCTGCACGCCCTGCCCAAGCGGCTTTACTTCGAAAACCACTCTCACGCTCTTGCTCGACACGCCATTCGCACCAGCATAAGTCAAATCCACCCACGCCGCATTCGCATTATTATAGTCTATCTGCACGGGATTGCACGCTGCGGTCGTAGAACCGAGGGTCTTCGTGGGGGTTGAAGGCGGCGTCACGCGCTTGATTACGGCGCGGGCGGTTTCAACGCCGAAATAAAAACCGAACTCGTCGCTCGTACTGTTGGTTTTTCCTATGAGAGTAAACTTAGCCTCATACCGTTTTCCCGGGTATAGCGTGGTTACGTTGGAATTCCCTCCTTCGGGCGTCACCACGAAATCTTTGATGAGGGAAGACTGCACCGCGTATTCAGGAAGCAGGCTGAAGTCCAACGCCATGGTTTCGTTGTTTACGGACAAGTATTTCGTTTCGGAAACGAACGTGGGGGCGGAAGCGTTTATTTCCGCGTTCAAGCCTATGCCTATTTGCAGCACGCAGTCGAAGTTGGGTGCGGAAACGGCGCAGGAAGAAACAGTTGCGCCTCCAGTTTTCGCCTCGAAAGCCGCGTTTTCAATCAACAACCCGTTGGAATAGTTAAACGCCCTCACGCGCACGCTTGCCTTCCGCCGTTCAAGCTCCACGCTCGCCTGCACTTGCTCGGAATCCAAAGCGACTTGCTTCGAGCCGGCCATGTTGTTTTTGGAAGCGTTCACCGTAACCGTAAGCCCGCGAGAATTCAAGATGTAAAAGCTGATTTTGCCTTGGGAGTTAGTAAACCCTTCGCGCGTCGCAAGCTCGTCGTGGAATACGGCGACCGCAGCATTCGCCACCACGCTCCCATTGAACGTGACCGTCACGGTAAGGTTGGAAGCCTTGTCTTTGTCAGACTGGTTCATTTCGCTTTGCTTCTTGAGAGTGATTTCAACTTTCGTTCCGGCCTTGAACCAGCTTGTTTCAGTATCCACATACGGGGTTTTGGAAGCGAGAATCTTGTAATCGGGATTTCCGCTTGAATTCAAGTCTATCGCAAGCTCGCCGGTTGCGTTCGTGTACTGGTTGGGAATGATCAACGCAAAAGGATTGCCCTTGCGAAACACCTTAATCAAAACCTGGTTCAAAGGCGTTCCGTTCAAATCACGCACTTTCACGAGCGTGGCTTTCGACTCGGTGTCGTTCGTGATTTTGAAGAGCTTTACGCTTATGGAATTCGGGGATTCCGCAGAAATCGTGGTCGCGTTGTTCTTGCCCAAGTAAGGCACGTGGCCTTGGGCGGAAACGTCCGCGTAAACGACCATGCCCGCTTCCAAACCGTCGAGCGAGCCGAAGCCGTTCCTTACGATAACAGTCCCTATTTTCGTTCCCGCGTTCTTGTCGAAAACGTTCGCAGTCGCGTCAAGAGGGTTGCCCGCTATATCAGTAACAAAAATCTTGAGGGACAAGTCGCCGTAGTCAATTTCGTTGAAAGGCCCTTCTTCGGTTTTCTTTCCGTTAGGCTGCTTTCCGCCTTCGAAACTGATTTTTTGTTTTGAAACCAGCGTAACGTCCACGCTTGACTCTCGCGGGACTGAAACGGCAAGCGAAGCGGTTTCAAAACCTTCCTTCTCCGCGTCCAGCGCGTAATCCCCCGCCTGCAGTTCTTCAAAAGAAGAAATCCCGTCGGAATTCGTCTTTGTTTTCGAGACAACCCCGCCGTCCTTGTACAGCGTTAGGATTGCCCCTTCGATGGGACCTTGCTCGCTGTAAACGCTCACTTGAAGGGCGTAAGCCTGCTGTCCCAGCCCTGACAGCCCGCCCATCGCAATCCAGCCCGCGCCCAGCAGCAAAGCCAGCAGGATAATCACGAAAGCCGGGAGCGAAGGAATGCCCCTGTCTTCAAGAGGGTAAACGAAGAAATCGTAAATGGGAAGCCCGTGGTCTTGCAGCCAATCGCAAAAAGAATAGTATTTTCCCTCAACATTGTCCCACAAAGTTTTTTGATTGCTTTTAGCTGGAATGGAAGGCGGTTGTTCGCCTCCGGTCGGCTGGTTTTCCATACAAATCGTTAGAAAAAGAGATTAAAAAAGGGTTAAGATTTTTTACGCGGGCGTGGTGCTCGCGACTTTCCAAGAGCTTTTCTTGCACCCGAGCAAACGCGCTTGCGTTTCCGCCTCGTTCCAGCCTTGGTCTACGCCCGCGGTCTTGCACCCTTCGGTGCTGAAGTCGGGAGTGTATATGGACAAGCCTTGCCCGGCCAGGCTGGAAGACGCCATGGCAGCCACGGTAACCACGAGCGTTTCAGCTGCGGCGGACGTGAAAGCGTAGTGCGCAGCTATATTCCCTCCTGCTTTCATAAACTTGATAATCCCGAATTTGGAAAAGAACGGCCCCAGGGCGCCGGGGTTTATTGCAAGGTAAATAAGCCCTACTACTATCGCGACCTTAATCACGCTCTTGACGAACTTCCACACTTGGCACCAGAATTTGCATTTAGACCAAGTGAACGTTATTGCTCCAGCGTAAGAACCTTCGGGCTTCCACCAGTCGAACACTTGGCGGGTGCTCGAGCCGTAGCGCAACGCAACTACGTATCCGGTAGGCGTTATTGCAAATTGCCTAGTTCCCTTGAAAATGCCGGTGCGCCCTGCAAAACTCATTTGCGAAAGCGGAAAGCCCGGCTTTTCAAAAGCGATTGGCGGCGCTTCTTCAAAATAATCGAATTGAGTTATGCTTTTGATGCACGCGTCGTTGCGCCCGCGCTGGTCGATGAAAAGCAAGTGGCACGTTTGCGTCTGCCCCGCGCCCAAGCCCAAAGCGCAGGGAACGTTGTGGTACGCGTTGTTGGGAATCGAAAACACGGAAAAAGCGTGGTTCCAGAAAAACCCTTGGCTGCCTTTCGAAAGCAAAGACTGCAAGTCGTACAACCCGCGGTAAGTGAAATTGCCTTGCGCGGTGCAAGAGTCTGGAAGCGGAAGGCCGGCGTTGGCGAAAGCCTCTTCGATTTCAACGTCGTCAGGCTGGATGAGCGTGTTCAAAGGCAGGCGGTACGCGAAGCCGCGGTCGTAAGCGGACGGGAAGAAAGACAAGGGAGAGTCGGTTTCGTTGCCTGCCAGTGAAGAAAATGGCACTTCCACCAGCGGCCCCACTTCCTCCTCGTCGTAAATCACTTTTGGAACGGTGCGCGTGCCGTCGGGCGCGCAGTACCCGCTCTCGTCGCATCGGGGCGCAAGGCCTTCAAGTCCGTAAGTGCTGCAGTAGGTAGTGCAAGCCTCCTGGAAGCAGGCGTCGGCGACCGCAAAAACGTGTTGCGCTGGGCACTTCCAACTCCCGTCTGCAAGCGAAGCGTACTCCCACGTTGGGCCCTCGCCGTCCTCATCTATCGAAATCAAGCCGCGGGAATCCGGAACCGAAGCAGGCACGCACAACGGCGTGTCAACCGAGTTTTTGATTTTAGTGAAAATCGGGCACAAGAATCCTTTGCTCTTGCAAGACTGAAAGTCCACATTGCTCATGGAATTTTGCTTTGCAGCCGCGTCCGCCGAACACGATTTGGCTTGCGACTGGAACGATTCCTTGTAAGAATCGCCGTAAGCGACTTCCAAGCCCATGGTGAATTCGGTAATCGGCTCTTCGTTCTCGTCAACGCCCACTACTATTTCCCGCGGCGCGCAGCGCGAGTCGCAGTAAACTTGCGTCGACGGCGCAAAGCCTTCGGGTTGCGTGCAATAAGGCGCGGAAGTAGCAAAATCAATGGGAACCGCGCACTTCGACTGATGGGAATTCCAATTCCCGCTTTCCTGGGGATAACCTAGGTTGTTGCAGAATTTAGCGGGAGTTCCGTCTTCAAACGCGCAAGGCTCGGTAGTCTGCTCGAAAGAAACGCTTCCCTCCAGCCAGTCTTCGCGCGTGGCGCGGCAGCATTCGGCGAAAGGCTGGAACTTGTTGTTCACGCAAACAGGCGTGTCTTTGCACCACGCCGAACCGTCGCTCCTCCAGAACGCGGTTTGCTTTGCTTTCGCAAGCGCCTTTTCCAAAATCCTTTTTACTACAACAGGATTGAAGCCGGTGTTGGAGTAAAGCAGGTTTTGCAGTTCTTGCGTGCTTTCACCAGAAAACCGCGTTTTCAACGAGAATTCCTGCGCGTACTCGGTCAACCCGCTTACCCTGCTTTGGGCCGGGTTGCCTTGCACGAAAATAATCTCGTCGTTTTCCTTCGCAACTAGCACCAAGCTCTTGGGGTTTGGGTTCAGCGCAATCGTCTGCGTTCCCGGCCCCGCGAAAGTGACGAGAGAAAGCGGTTCGATAGGCTGGTTGATGTCGGAAGGCTGCGCCAGGTACATTTGAACGTTCCTAGACCCTATTTGCTTCAAGTTCGTTACAGCCCACAACTGCGGGTAAGCTAGTTTCGCACTCTCCCCACCTTCAACCGGCGAGAAGATGGGGCCTATGAAAAGCGAAGGCGCTTCGAAAGCGGAAATGCCAGAAACGTCTATCACTATGGGCGTTTTCAATTGGCTTCCAATTCTTCCCAATTCAATCTTAACCCTCGCGGGCTTCACTTCGTTCGCAATCGCCTGGAAAGCCCGGCATTGCGCGAAAGCCTCGGGGTTGTAGCGCAAGACGCTCGTCCCGTTTCTAGTGAAAGCAGAGAAATCGCGTATGCAAGAAGACTCGTCGACCTTACCGTCCCTGCCGAAAGAGCACGATTCGAAGCAAATGCTCGAACCGTCGTCTTCAGTCACGTTAACCAAAAGCCTTTCGGCGGTGTCGACAGTGATTTTAACCGCGTCAGCCGGAAACAAAGGCGTGGTGCGCATTTCAACAGTCCCGCACTGCGTCTGGAAATCCCGCGTTTGCTTCAGCAAAATCTGGTTTCTCAAGCCCGGGTCGTAAATTACGAAAGGCGAGCCGCCGCAAGAATCCTGCGAGCCGGGAAGCAGCGAAAGTCTTTCGTTCGAAACGCCCCCGCCGCCTATGGTTTCATTGGTGACGACGCCATAGGTCGCAGTATGCCTAGTCCCGTTAGAGCTGTCTGCAATTTGCAGAAACAGTTGAGAATGGTTTGTTTTCGCCAAGGGCTTCAACGCAACCTGCCCCCCGAAAACGAAACCCGCTTCGAAATTCGCGTAAGACTTCAAGTGGTCGACCGAAACGGAGAAAGAACCTTCGTTGCCGTTGAACTCGAGCACAGTCGGAAATTCGGGCGGAGTGCCCTGCTCGTCGGGAATTCCAGGGTATTTCAGCGAAAGCAAGCCCAAAAACCCGCCTGGCGCGTTGAAAGACAAACCCAACTCCCCTTGCAACTGCGCGGTGCGCATGGCAATTTCGAAAGCCATTATCACTGGCGCGGGATTGTCTCCGCCCTTAGCCACGAAACCGTCCCTCGCGCTTTGCGCGCCCTGTTGAGTGAAAGCAACTTGCACGCACGCAAAATTGTTGCACGACACGCCCGCGGCGTTAATTACGAACGTGCGGCTTATTGCCGGCGAATCGCAGCCGGACGCCAAAGGAGTTTTCGCGTCAAAACGCCTTTCAGGCGGGTCGTTCGCATTCAAAGGATTGCGGTAGTATTTCCCGCCTTGCACGAGAAAACTGCGGTATTTCACAATCGTGTTTTCCTCCAAAACGCCTTCAGGCAAAGGCTTTACTTCGAAAACCACTCTCACGCTCTTGCTGGAAACGGAATTGCTTCCGGGGTAAGTCAAATCCACCCACGCCGCGTTAGCGTTGTTGTAGTTGATTTGGGTTGGAGAGCAAGCGGCAGTTGCGGAACCCAAGGTTTTCGCAGGTGCAGACGGAGGAGTGACTTTCTTTATCGCGGCTTTGGAAGCATCAACGGAAAAGTAAAACCCGAACGAGTCTGCGGTGCTTTGCGTTTTGCCCAACAAAGTGAATTTAGCTTCGTAACGCTTTCCAGGATAAAGGATTTCAACAGCTTCGTTGCTTCCTTCCAGCGTAACGCGAAAGTCCTTGATTTGCGAATATTGGACTTCGTTTTCCGAAACCAACGCGAAAGAGTAAGACATTTGCTGCGCGTTCACAACCACCTCGTGCGTTTCCGAAACGAAGCCTTGCGAGGAAGCGGTTATCTGAACCGTAGTTCCGAGCGGAACCTGCAAATCGCATTCTTGGCTTGCGCCGTTGGTAGCGCAAGAAGAAAGCAGCGCGTTGTTTTCTCGCGCTTCAAACAAAGCGTCCAAATGCTGTTGGTTGGAATACCGCACCGCTTTAACCGTTACTATTCCCGAAGCTTTCTGCAAAGGCAATTCAACCGAAACTTCGGCAGCGTCCAAAGCCAACTCTTTGGAAGCAGCCCTGTTTCCCTTCACCGCGCTTGCAACCACGTTCAACCCGCGCTTGTTGAAAAGGAAAAACGAAGCCTTGCCCTGCGCGTCTGTGGCTCTCGTGCGCGTTACAAGCCCTTCGCCCGCGATTGTTACTACCGCCCCTTTCACCGGCGTTCCTTCTTGCGTGACAAGCGCGTTCAAAGCCGAAGAGCGGCTTTTCTCGTCTTCGGTATATTCTCCGGGCTTGTGCAAGCGCACTGCGACAGGCTCGCCTGCCTTGAACCACTCGCTTTCCGTGTCGTCGAAACCGGTTTTGCCCGCAAGAAGCTTGTACCTAGACTCGTTTTTAGAATTCAAAAAAAGCTTGAGCATTCCCTTGGAATCAGTAAGCGAATTGGACAAAGTCAAGGGAGTTGCAGAGCCAGCGGGAAAAACTTGGATTGAAGCTCCTGCAACAGGCGCGTCCTGCAAGTCGCTCACGCGAACAAGAGTTTCAACGAAATCGCCGGTCAAGGCCGAAAGTGTTACGGTAAGAGAGTTGATTCCGCTTTTGGAAATTGTAATGGCGTTTTCCGAACCCGAGTAAGGCGCAAAGCCTTCTGCGCTCACGTCGGCGTAAACCAGCATTCCTTCCTCAAGACTGTCGAAAGTGCCCCACCCGTCTTTCACGTTCACGGTTCCAAGCGAAGCCATCGAGCGCTTGTCGTACACTGTTGCAATAGCGTTCAAGCTCTGCCCGCCGGGACTATTTACGAATATATGCAAAACCAATTTTCCGCTTCCCGACGGAAAGTCGAGGTTGTTGAAACTCACGGAATTGGGCGTGGTTTTGCCGTTCGGCTGCGTGCGCGTTTGAACTCCGGGCTTAAGCGTTATTTCAACGTAATCCTGGTCGGGCACGAGAACGTTTTGCGCGGTTTTCTCGAAACCCTCTTTCTCAACTTCAATCGAGTACTCCCCGCCTTCAATCCCTTCGAACAAAGCCACCCCGGCCTGCGTTTTTTCCTTCGCCACGAGCGAACTGCCTTTGAAAAGAGAAACAAACGCGTCGTCGACCGGACCTTTTTCCGTGGTTATGCTCACACTCAAGGAATACGCGCCCGAGCCCTGCGCGGGATTAAACAAAAGCCACCCTGCGCCCAAAAGCACTGCCAACAGAATGAGCAGCATTACCGGAAGCGAGGGAATGCCGTTTTTCTCGAGAGGGTCGACGAACCAGTCGTAAACCTTAATGCCTTTCTCCTGCAACGAATCGCAAAATGAATAGTAGGACTCTTCAACGCTTTCGAAGAAAGTCTTGCCCCCGCCTTTTTCCTTTCCGTCGTACATGAAGATATCAACTTTCTTTGTAAAACGTCCTTAAATAAGCTTTTTTTGAGTGGGTTGTGCGAACGCTATTGTTTTAAGTTGTGGGAGCGGATAATTTCAAACATGTTCCTGCTCGAAAAAGCCATCAGGGAGTGCGAAAAGAAAGCCGCCGCTGCGGTGAAAAAACTCTACGGCGAAAGCACGGCGGTGAAAATAGAAGTTTCGCGCGAGTACGGCGACTTGTCTTTCGCCTGCTTTCCCCTGGCGGCAAAGACGAAGAAAAGTCCGGCCGAAATCGCGAAAACCCTGGCAGCTGAACTCAAGGGAATTGAGTTCGTGGAGAAAACCGAGGCGGTCGACGGCTACGTCAACTTTTTCTTGAACGACGACTACCACTCCCGTGCGATTGCGGAAGCGTTGGGGGAAAACTTCGGCAAGGGAACCGAAGGCAAGGGAAAAAAAGTGGTTGTTGAATTCTCCTCCCCCAATGTCGGAAAGCCCATGCACGTGGGGCACATCCGCTCGACGATACTGGGAGATTCGATAGCCCGCGTGCTTCGCGAGCGCGGGTATGAAGTCATCGCGTCCAACTACTTGTGCGAAGCTGGAACTCAAGTGGCGAAACTACTGTTGGGATTGAAGAAATACAAAATCGGCGAAATCAAGGACGAAAAACAGCTTTTGAACTACTACGTGAAGATAAACGAAGAGATAGAAAAAGACGAAAGCCTCTCCAAGGGAGTGCACGAAATCCTCGAAGGCATGGAAGACGGCAACCCAGCTATACTGAAACAACTCCGTGCGGTGAGGGACTTGAGCGTAAAGCCTTTGCAAGAGAATTACGAGAAACTCGGCGTTTCGTTCACCGAAGAAATTTTCGACAGCGACTTCGTAATCGAAGGGAAAAAGCTCGCGATGGAAGCCAAACAAAAAGGCATCGCGCGGGTAGAAAAAGACGGGGAGCTCGTCGCGTTTTTGGAAGAACACGGCCTTCCCAACCTGGTAATCCTACGTTCGAACGGAACCACGCTTTACTCCACGCGTGACTTGTCGCTCGCCGACAGCCGCTTCAAAAACTACAACCCGGCGCTTTCAATAATAGTAACAGGAAGCGACCAAAGCATGCATTTCAAGCAAGTGTACAAGATACTGGAGTTGTTGGGGCGCGGTTACACCGACCGCTTCAGGCACGTTGGTTTCGGGCTGATTTACCTGGAAAGCGGAAAACTCTCTTCGAGAAAAGGCAACGTGCTGTTCCTCAAAGATTTGCTCGACGAGGCGACGCGCGCCGCAAGGGAGGAAATACGGGAAAAGGAAAGAATTCCGGAAAAAACCCTCGGCGAGATAGCCAACACCATCGGCGTTGGAAGCGTGAAATTCGGCTTCCTGAGGGTAAGCAATCAAAAAAACATAACGTTCAACCCTTCCAAAGCCGTGAGTTTCGAAGGGGATACTGGAGCGTACGTGCAATACACCGCAGTCAGGGCCAAAAACATCTTGCGCAAGGCGGAAGCGAAAGCAAAAGCAATCCCGGAAAAAGCATGCTTTAACGACACCGAACGCAAAATCGCGTTCCAGCTTTCGCTATACCCGCGAGTTGTAGAGCAAACTTCAAGAAATTTCGAACCGCACGCTATATGCGATTACTTGCTCAAGCTATCCGCAACGTTCAGCGAATTCTACGAAAAATGCCCGGTGGTGCAGAGCAAAGGCGAGGAGAAAGCAAAGCGCATCGCGATTGTTGCGGCAACGCTCAACGTGATTGAAAAAGGACTTTCTCTCTTGGGAATAAAAATTCCGGAAAAAATGTAGGCTGCGCAAGCCGAAGCTTCACTGGTTGGTAATCCAGTAGTAAACGCCTATGCCCAAAGCCATCAACAGCAAAGCGTCGTTTTCCAACAGCCCTCCGCCGAAAAACACGAGGAAATAGAACACTGCTAATCCCAACAGTGCCTGTCCCAAGTCCATTTTCTTCCACGCAACCGTCTGGTTTTCGGTTCGATAGTAGAGAGTCTAAGGAAAAAAAAACTCTCGCCAAACTCAAAAAGCGTGATAAAATTAAATAACGCGATGGCGAAAAGTTAAAAACTTTGCCCGAAAGCGCTTTCAAGCCTTCACTTTGACGAGCGACTCGAGCCACTCGCGCGGGTTTTGCGCTTTCACGAAAGCGCTCGCGAGCAAAACGCCTTCAGCGCCGAGCGCAAGGCATTTGGAGTAATCTTCGGCGTTTGAAACGCCGGCGCCCACCAGCACGATTATTCGCTTGTCGAAAGACTTTATACTGCGCACTGCATTCTCAACAACCTGCGGCCTAGCCTTCGAAACGCTTATGCCGCTTCCAATGAGCTCGGGCGGCTCTACTGCAATGGCCCAAGGCTTGAGCTGCGAAAACAAAACGCCTTTCTCCACCGTGTCGGCGCAGATTACCGTTTTCAAGCCGAGTCTTTTCGCCTTTTCAACAACTATTCGCGCGTGGTCGTACGAAACTTTCTTTTCCGAATGGTTTATCAGCGTGCCCTTGCACCCTTCTTCTGCAACAGCCTCGAGCGTAAGCGTGCCGGTAAAAGCGCCTTGCGCGTTCGCATCGACGTGCTGGGCGAAAAACCAAAAGTTGGAAGTGGAATTTTTCCGGGCGTAGTGCAACTGCGTCGGCTGGGGGCACACTATTATTTTCTTTTTCGTTTTTTTTGAAACCGCGTGCGCCGTTCTAATGAGATTCAACCCGTTTTCGCCGGAAGACTCGGCGTAAGCCTTCAAGTTCAAGACGATCAAATCGAAAGCACCCTTTTCACCGCCTGTAACGGCGGCGTTCGGGCTTTTCACCGGCTTCGCCGCCTTCCCCGAGGAAGTCAAGAAACTCCTTCAATTCGTCCACGGTGACCTTGCACTTCATGACCGAATCGTAAAGTTCCCGCTTCGTTTCCTTGAGAGTTTTGAAATCCCCGCGCGCTTTCATTTCCTTCAACTCCTGCAGAGTGTTGAAAACCAGCGCGTAAGCGTCTGAAAGCTTTTGCGCGAAATCCCCCTGCGCGCCGCCCGAAGACTCTTTCTTCAGCAGCTCGTCCAAATCAATGCTCTTATCAACAATTCCGCGTGCCACTGCACCACCCTTTGTTAAAAACCACTCAGCGCGCTATTTTAAATCCGCTTTTTTCAAAACGAACTCCAGCGCTTTCGCGCTATCGCACAATTCGCTTTCCACGCCGAGTTTGGAAAAGAAATTCACGACGTTGGAAACATCCCGAGCCAAAAACTCTTTTGCCTTCGGATGCTTTAAGGAAACGCCCTGCGCCAAATCGATTACGACGGCCTTTTCGTCGAAAGAACCGTCGGCGTTTTGCGTCTGCATGAGCATGATGTTGTAAGGGCTCAAATCAGAATGCACTATTCCCGCCGCGTGCATTTTCCGAATTACGCCCAGCAGTTGCTTGAACACAGCACGGGGGTTTTGCACCACGACTTGCGTAAGCAAAGCGCAAGGCTTTCCCCCGACCCCGATGAACTCCATCACGATGACGTTTTCCTTCAAAGCAAAGGGCTTCGGCACGCTTACTTTAGCCTCAAAACAAGCCTTCAGGTTCGCGTACTCTTTCCTCGCCCAAACTTTCACCAAAGCGCGTTTCGAATGCTTTACTGCGTCTACACTGAACCGCGGGTCGCCTTCTATGTAGGGAACCATTTTGCGGAATGCTGTGGTTTCGAACTTGAACACTTTCACAGCGCAGAAAGAACCGTCGTAACGCGTAGCGCGAAACACTACTGCTTCCTTGCCCGCCGCAATCGCGTAGTCCAAAGTCTTGAATTCTTTTGCGTTCATGAGTTGCGCGAGCGTGCGGGTGGTCTGGTCGTCCAAAACCTTGTCAGTAATCTTCAAAGCGTATTTTATCTGCTTGTCTTCGCGCCTCGGCTGCTTGCGCTTGCTTACCTTAAGTGACATAAACGGTATAAGAAAAAGGCAAAAGAAAAAAGCTTCTTTTCGCAGTTAAAACTCCATCTTGAGAATGCCGCGCTGCCTCAGCTTTTCCACCTGCAGCCGAGTATAACGGTACGTGATGTCGGCCTTTTCGTCGCCCTGCACGGTCCACGGTTCTATCAAAACGACGTCGCCTTCCTTAACCCACACTTGCCTTTTTATGCTTCCGGGAACGCGGCACATTCGTTCCTTCCCGTCCTCGCACTGCACTATCATGCGAGCGCCGCCTTGCAAAGCAACGACAATCCCAAAAATCTCTCCCTTGCGAGGCAACCTCAAGCGCTCTTCGAAATTCGGCTGTCCCGACGACTTAGCACGACGGGAGTGGTCTTTGTAAAACGGCAACAAAACACCTCACGATTTTTTTCTAGAAAGCAAAAAATCCTGCTAGTACAAAACGGGCCTCTTGGCACCGCACGCTTCGCAAACCACGAAATCCACATTGCGTCCATGATGCTCCAAGTGCGTGTCGGGCTTGCCGCACTCCTTGCACAGCACAACCCTTTCCACGAAACTCTGCAGTTTTTCCTGAAGCAAGCGGAACTGCACTTTAGACTGGAGGATGAGCTCCTGCCCCTGCACCATGCCGGGAGTCGCGAGTTCCTTGAACAAAAACTTCGCCAGAACTTCTTTCGTGCGCCTGAGTTTTTCGGCCACGTCCTCGAAATTCTTGACGTAAGTCTTGCTTCCCACTATGCTTATCACGAAAACTGGGGTTTCAAACCTTTCACCCGAACTGGTTTTTACGGCGTGCTTTTGTTTCACGCGCTCGAGCAAAACTTCGTAAGACTCCATTCTAACCCTCTTTCAAAAATTATTTGCCTCCGGCGCTTTATAATACATGGCGACGTCGTCAAAACAACAGCGTCGAGACGTAGAAAAGCGTTGAGAACATTACTATTGGCGGCAAGGCGGGATAGTAGCCTCGGGTCTTCTGCATCACGAACAGCAAAGCGCTCAGCCCCACGAACGCGCCCAACGCGGTTGCGAGCGCGGCGAAAACACCGAGCTTGAGGACGGAAACGCAAAGCATCACTGGAATCACGAAATCTCCCGTCCCCAGCAGAATGCTCTCCCCACGTGCCGGCGTTTTTTCCACGCGCTTCCCGGCCGCTTTGGAAGGAGGGGCGCTGGAAAACTCGATTGCGAAAGCCGCCTCGCGCTTTTGCAATTCCTTCGCGAGCGTGACCATGTGCTTGGACTTGAACACCGCGAAGTAGTCGTATGCCGCGAGAAGGAAACTCAACGCCAAAGCCGGAATCAAGTCGAAAGAACTTCCTAGCAAAGCGCCGACGACGACCGTAGCCGCAAAAAGCAAAGGCTGCTTGAGGCGGGAGTAGAAAACCCTGAGCAAAACCAGGGAGAGCGAAAGCAAAGTCGCCGGAAGTTCGGCAATGAAAATCGAAAACAATATTTGCAACGCCGAAAACTCGAGCAAAACCTCGGCGAGAAAGAACAGCCGCTTGCCGCGATAGAAATGTAAAACCAAAAGCATGAGGGCGGTCGCGAAAAGTATGTAGAGGAAGAAAAAGCCGACGTTTTCAACGCTGCCAGAATCCTCGACGATCGAAAGCTGTTGTGAAATGAAATTCGCGCCTATGAACAACCCGGCGACCAAAGCTAGGAAAAAAGACGAAAGCAGGAGAAAATGGGTTTTTTTCAATTTCACGGCAACACTCTACGTTCAACCCATTTCAAGGCGGGCAGATTTTGTTCAGCTCGTTCATCACGGGCGCGAAAATGTTTTCCTCATAAGAATAGAATTCCGCGAAGTTGCTGTCCATCTTGACTTTCAGGAAGTAGTTAACCGAAGAAGCGTAGCAGTAAAAGCCCGCGTGACCGCCCTGGCGTTTTATCCCGTCTTGGTATTGGAAGTACAATAGCCGGTCTTCAAGCAACTTCGCGGTAGTCGCCAGGCCGCCTATGAGGAAAGACGGGCCGAAAGTCACTTCGATTTCCATGTCCCTCTGCAGCCCGTCGGTCCTCTTCAAGCGCACGGTTTTCGAAGAGTAGAAAACGTGGTTGCCCTTGTCGTACTCGCTTATCGTAAACGGGTCGTTCTTGACTCTCGAATCGAGCCTCGAGAAAAAGTCGTTCAGCGCCAGCTCTAAATTCCTGCTCATTTCAACCGGGTTCAGGCGGACCGAAGCCTTTGCGTTATAATACTTTCCGGGAGTTGGGAAGGGAACCCGCAGTTTCCAAAATCCGCTTTCGAAAGAAAGGATGAACCCCAGCGTTCTCGAAGTCGTGCTTCCGCCTTTCACGATGTTCGCCGCGACCTCGCGCGGGTTGTTCACCACAACCGCGACGCCGGAAAACGAAAGCCCGAACGGGTAATCCTTCTCCATCCTGGCCTTGAAAGCCGCGAGGGTGGCTGCGTCGGGATCTTCGCCCTTGAAGTCGCGGGAAACGAGAGAGTAAGCCTTCTCGAAATCCTGGGCGTTTACCGCCTTCAAGTATTCCGAAACAACCTCTTCTTTGGAGTAATTCAACGGCTCGGGCGAAGGAGTGGGGATTTCCACCACTACGGTCGGGGAAGGTAAAAGGGAAGGAAGAGGGGAAGGCTCTTGAACCACCACGCTCGTCGGCGTTGCAGAGGAAGAAGGCGCGGGCGATTCGCTCAAGCAACCGGTCGCAAGCAGCGCGGCGAAGACGACAACCAAAAGCCCTTTCAAAAAACAACACCCGTTTCCAACATCACGCGAAAGATGCTTAAAAAACCGTGTGGCTTCAGCCGTATTCTTTCGAAGGCATTCTCACGAAACCCGCCTTGGGCCTGTAAAGCTCGCCTTTGGTAACAAGCTCCTCGATAATCCGCATTGCATCCTGCTCGTCCAAAGCGTGCGCCGCCGCCTGCTTCAAAACATCCTGCGTTTCCACCATGTCGAACTCTC
Organism: Candidatus Norongarragalinales archaeon; assembly: GCA_038884755.1. GTDB lineage: Archaea > Micrarchaeota > Micrarchaeia > Norongarragalinales > Norongarragalinaceae > UBA10210. Next base: position 253,992 of record JAWABJ010000001.1, on the reverse strand, counting down.
TTTGCAATTCGCGCACTATGTTCAAAATCGTGAAAATCTTGTCGCGCTTCGCCTTGGACGTTCCCGTGAGAATCACGTCCGCATCGATTTTGCCTGTCGCTTTGTCCACGAAAACCAGGTTCAACACGAAATCCTTGAGGGAAATCGCGTATTCCGCGTCCTGCAATTCCACGCTCTGGCTCAACCGCATTTTAGCCGAAGCTTCAGCCAAACGCACTAACCCCTCGAGGTCGCGGGGAGTGACGGGGAAAGTCTGGGTTTTCGCGCCCAAAGCCCGCAACTGAACGTAATAATCCTTAATTCGGTCCATTGCGTCTGGAGTCAATTGCGGGAAAACGCTTCTTCTAGCGTAGGCTATATACTTTCGCAGCAAATCGGTGTTTATCAAGCCGGCGGGCGTTTGCTTTTCTTGCGCTTTCACGCCCGCCTTGTTTTCCCCAGCGTACTTCAAACCTCCAAGAATGTGCGTCGCCATGCGCCGGTCCTGCCCTTCGTCTATAATATCGCGAATGGTGAAAATCAAGTCGAACCTAGAGAGCAGCGTAACGGGAATGTCGAATTGCTCCGCGATAGGCGTGTTGGAGTCGAAACGCCCGAACTTCGGGTTCGCCGCCGCAAGCACTGAAGTCTTAGCCTTAAAGCGCGTCACTATACCGGCTTTCGCGATGCTGATTTGTTGCTGTTCCAAAGCTTCGTGAATGTTGGCGCGGTCTTCCTCCTGCATCTTGTCGAACTCGTCGATCGCAACCAAACCGCCGCTCGCCAAAACCAAAGCACCTGCTTTCAAAACCCAACCTTCGCCGGCCTTGTCTTTTTCCGCGGAGGCAGTAAGCCCCACTCCGGACGCGCCCCTTCCGGCAACGTAAATGCATTTGGGCGCGAGGTTTTCCGTAAACTTCAACAACTGCGATTTTGCAACGCCCGGGTCTCCGATGAGTAGAACGTGAATGTCGCTGCGCACTTTGTTGCCGTCCGGCAAAACCTTGTCAGGCGTCCCCCCGAACAACTGCATTGCAATCGCCTGCTTGACTTCAAAATGCCCGTAAATGCTCGGCGCGATGCTGTCGCGAATCTGCTCGCGAACGCGCGGGTTTTTTGAAAACTCCATTATCTTCTGTTCTTCCTCCTTGGAAATCTCTATTTCCTCAAACTCCTTTTCCTCCTTGCGCACGAAAACCACGTCGAATGCCTTCCCGTAAACCGCGCTCTTTCCCTTGCCTTTTTCCAGCCTAGGCATCAAACGCAAAATGCCAGTCACCGTTACAGTCTCTCCGGGCACGACCACGTTAGTCAATTCATCTTCAAACCACAAGTCGACATGCGAAGGCGTTGAAGAGCCTTGCACGCGCTCGAGCAAATCCTGCAGCTGCCCGTACTGCGTATTGACGAAGTCGCTGGTCGCTTCCAGCAAATTGAATTCTTTCTTCCCGCAGTGACCACACAAAACTGGAGGTTTTAATCCAGACTTGTCGGGATAGTTTTTCGTAGTGCGTTCGCAATAAGCGCACTCCCACAAGGCTACTTGCATTTTGGGGCGAATGTCGGTAATGAGATTGACAACGCCCTGCACTTGCACGAGCTTGTTCAAATGCTCTGCACCCAAATACTGCACTAGGACTTCTTTCTCGGGCAAATTGCAAAAGCGCACTCTCGGCTTGAAGCCTTCGGGCATTATCCCAAAGCTTTCAACGCTTTTCCGAAGCGCTTCCCCCGCCGCTTTCGAATAGTGGTCTGGCTTTTCGGCAATCGCCTGCGACAAATCAAGGTTGAAGCGGGAAAAAAGCGTCAAGTCCACTTCCAAGCTTTTCTTTTGAGGATACGAACCGACCAAGTCGTAAAGCTGGTTCTTGAGAGTAGTGGAAAAGTACTCCTGAAACTGCTGAATCTCTTCCTCCAACCCTACCCACTCTCCTTCCAAGGCGAAAGCCGCCTAAGGATGGAAAAAAAAAAACGCGCGCTCACCTTCGCGAGAGCACCTACTCTAATGCCTAGAAGAGTTTAAAAGAGTTTTCCGGAACTTACGCTGGCAAAGGAGTTTTCCAATCACAAAAGGCCCTGCAGAGCCTGAAAAGGCCCGGAACAGCGCGGAAACTCCCCAAAAACCGCCAGGAAACGAATCAGCTTTCCCCGCTGACTTTCAACAAAAGCCTTTTTCCCATCACGTCCATGTACTGGATTTCCTTTCCTACCTCTACCTCAGAACGCATTTCCTCGGGAATCTCAACTTCAAAAACCTCGAAGCTCTCGGAATCCATGAGCTGGGCGGTAGTTCCCGCGACGCTCACGATTTGAGAGCGCTTGCGCGTTACTACGGGAATCTCGACGTCCGCATCGCTGCTTTTCATTAGGGTCTTTTTATTCCCGCTCAGCAAAGACATTGCGACTACATTCACTTTAGCAGCACCGTGCTTTCCAGGCTTGCTCTTGTCCATGCTCACTATCTTGCAAGGCTCGCCTTCTATGACCACGAACCGGCCTATTTTCAAGTCGCCCATTTGACCGAAAACAACATCGCTCATTTCGCAAAACCACCGTTTTTCAGATGCAAAAAAAAAGCATTCCAGGAAAACGCTTTAATTAGTTAGCACGATAAGATTTTTAAAACAAGTGAAAGGCAAGAAAATGACTTGGCAAAGTTTTTGCAGGGAGCTGGAAAACAAGTCCAGAAATCACGGCTTTAAAACTCTGGCAAACGCCGAACTCAAGAAAAACTCGATTTTGTTCAACATTCATGAGATTAAAGAGCAAGCACTAAAACGCAGTTTGCAAAAAAGCGGCATTAAAGAAGAACACATCAAAAAAATACAGGAATTCGACGACAAAATCGGCCGGGAAAGGCACGACAGGATTAAAGTCGAAGCCAATCTTGCAGGAATGCCAATAAACAGGAGGGGAATATTATACCGAAACGATTTTCATTCCGTCAGGATGGACTCTTTGCTTCCCGCCACATTTCGAGAGGAATTAAAGAAACAAGCAGAGGAATTAAAAAATAATTTAATCCCCGAGGAAAAGAAAGAAGAACTGGCTAAGCGCAGTAAAAGAAACGAAGAGCAAATAAAGGGAGTTTGGGAAACTGAACGAATGCGTTACTTGCAATACCTGGAAATAATGACCCATGCAGAAGAAGACATGAACTTTATCGACGAACTTGCGGAAACGCACGGAGTAATAGTCGAACCCAAACTACAGTTTCACGAAGGAAGGTTGAAACTGGCTCTCGAACAATTCAAATAGTAAAGCGAGAGATTATAGAAAATGTTCGTCGACTTTCACGCGCACTTGAACCACGAGGCTTTCTCCAAAGGCATAGTGAAAGTGGTAGAGCGGATGCTCGAAAAGAACGTCATTGCGGTTAACACCGGCTTCAACATGGCCGGAAACAAAAAGGCGTTGGAGCAAATGGCGCAACACCCGAAATCCCTTCGCGCGGCAATAGGCTTGAGCCCGCACGATGTGCCCAACGCCGATTTGGAGAAGGAATTGGAATTCATCGAGCAAAACGCAAGCAAGGCTATTGCAATAGGCGAAATAGGCATGGACTTCCACCACTTCAAATACCATTCACAGCACAAAGCGCAAGAGAAAGTGTTCATAATGCAACTGGAATTAGCCCAAAAGCTCGGAAAGCCCGTCGTAATGCATACGCGCAAGGCGGAAGCTGAAGTAATCGACATCATTTCATCCTACACTATGCCCCGTGTTTTGCATTTCTGGCTCGAAGCCAAGCTCTTGACCAAAGCAATCGACGTCGGGTGCTACGTAAGCGTGCCCACGTTCAAGAGCAAGGAGCAAAAGAAAATCTTCCGCAACGCACCTCTCGAGCGGATGCTCTTGGAAACCGACTCACCGTACGGCTTGAACTCCAGCGAACGCAACGAGCCAGCCAACGTCATAGTTTCGTACGAGCGTTTGGCAGAAATAAAGAAAATGCCTTTAAAGGAAGTCGAGTTAAGCATATACGAAAACTTCAAGAAAATCGCCAAAGCCGGAACGGCTTGAGGTTGGTTATCCATGTCCAGCTTTCTAGACAAGATGAAGGAAGCCCTAAAGAAAGAGCACAAGAAAAACATCGCTTGCTTCGTCGACGGGCCCAACATACTGCGCAAAGAGTTGGGAGTAGACTTGGACAAAATAAAGAAAAAACTGTCCAAGTACGGGCAAATAAAAGTCGCGCGCGTCATGCTCGACCAGTACGCCTCGGACAAGCTCATCGAAGCCGTGACAAACCAAGGTTTCGACGTAACGATAGTTCCGAGCGACGTTGATGTTGCGTTGGCGGTGGAAGCGTCGGAAGCGATTTTCAACGACAGCATAGAATCGATTGCAATAGTCTCGCGCGACAGCGACTTCAAGCCACTCTTGGCAAAAGCGAAGGAACACGGCAAGGAAACCATAGTCGTGGGGCTCGAACCCGACTTTTCAACGGCATTGCGAAACACCGCGGACATAGTTATTGACTTGCGGGAGTGAAAAAAAAAATGCTCAGCCTACCTTCGGGAAAAATGCTCAACAAAAACGTGGACGTCAGCAACGTTGATTTTTTGAAGGCGCTGGTGCAACTGCAGCGCAAGAACTTCAGCGGATACGTCGCTTTGTGCATAAAAGGCACGGGTGGATTCGAGGAAGGGACCGTGCTGTTCGACTCGGGAAAAATAGTCGGGTGCGCTTACGAATACTACAAGCACGACAAGGAATTCCAAGGTCCGGAAGCGTTCCAACGCATCCTCAACGCGGCTGCTGCGACGACGGGCGTCATGGACGTGGTTGAACTAACACCCGAACAAGTGGAACTCGTGCTGGCAGTAAACCAAAAGATGATTTTCGTTCCCGACCAAAAGCAGCTTGAAAGCACGAGCGTCAAGGAATTCTCGCCGCTATTCGAACAACAACTGACGGCCCAGCAAGCGGGAGAAAAGCCGGAAAGCAGGGAACAACTGCTCAAGAAATACAAGATGGGGGGATTGGCTTCCGAATGACCAGCCTGGTTTTCGCGTCGGGAAAAGGCGGCGTGGGAAAAAGCACGATAACCCTAAACATGGGCATACTCCTCGCGCAATCCGGAAAAAGAGTGGTCATAGTAGACGCGGACGTGCAAATGGCAAACATCGGGCTCATGATTGGAGTGGACAAGACGCCCATTTCCCTCAATAACGTCCTGCGCGAGGAAAACGCGATTACCGAAGCAGTTTACGAAGGGCCCGCGGGACTGAAATACGTTCCGTCCAGCATTTCAGCCGAAAGCGACAGCCTGAACTACTCCGTGCTCAAGCGCTCGGTGAAAAAACTCGAGGAAATTTACGATTACGTCTTGATAGACTGCCCGCCGGGATTGGGCGAAGACGCGCTTGCCGCAATCACTTCCGCCAAAGAAATGATTCTCGTCCTCACGCCCGAACCGATTTCCCTCGCCGACGCGCTGAAAGTCCAGATTCTCGCCGAGAAAAACAACGTGAAGATCGACGGCTTCGTCTTGAACATGGTTTTGAACGAGAAAAACGAAATAAAATCCCGCGAGCTGGAAACCATCCTCAAGCTCAAAAACCTAGGCGTGCTGCCCGAAGACCTGGAAGTCAGGAAAGCGTCTTCCCTGCAAAAGCCCGTTTCCCTCGCGTTCCCGTCAAGCAAATTCGCCCGCTCGCTCAAAAACCTCGCCGCTCAAATAACAGGAGAGGAAGTGCAGACTCCCGCCGAAAAGAAAAGCTTTTTCGCTGGAATAATGCGTTTTTTCAAAAACCTGTTCGGTGGCGGAAGCAAGCCGCAGGAAGCCAAGCCCGCGCTACCGCAAAAATTTTAGGCGCACAACAAAACGGTTAAAAGCGAACGCGCCATGCATTAATAGTTTTTTTCAAGCAAGAGGTGGGTTTCTTTGGCGGAAAAACGTCCTTTCGACATTCTAAACAACGCGTTGAACAACAACGTGCTCGTAAAACTCAAGGGAGAAGTTGAAGTTAGGGGGATTTTGGCGAGCTTCGACATTCACATGAACATCGTGCTGGACAATGCCGAAGAGCTCAAGAACGGCGAGCTCAAACGCAAGCTCGGAACCGTTTTGCTGAGAGGCGACACGGTCGTTTTCATAAGCCCAGCAAACGGCTGAAAACGCTATTAAAGCATTCCAAACCAAGATAATTACAGTAGACTGTGTGGGCTCGTAGATCAACGGCAGATCGCATGCATGGCAAGAATTTTTCTTTGCGAAAGAAAAATTCAGTAAAGAAAGATTCCCCTCGTGCATGAGGCTGCGGGTTCAAAAGCTTAAACCGGCGCATGAAAAAGAAAGTAAATCGTTTTCTTTGGCGGCGCCACCGCCTTTCTTTTGGTAAAAGAAAGGCAAGGCTGAAAATCCCGCCGAGTCCACTAACCTTTCTTTCTTTTTTGCGAAAAAGAAAGAAACGTTAACGAAAGAAAGAAAAATTAAGTTAAAGAAAAAAGGCGTTTTGATGGACTGTGTTTTCTGCACTATCGTTGAAGGAAAAGCGCACAGCGCAAAGCTCGGGGAAAACAAGCATGCGATGGCGATTCTCGACGCTTTTCCGATAGTCGAAGGGCATACGCTGGTAATCCCCAAAGCCCACCACAAGGCGTTGTGGGATTTCAACAAGGATGAACTGCACTCGATTTTCGACCTGGTCGTAGCGATAGAAAAAATGCTTTTGAAAAACTTGCCGTGCGACGGGGTGGACTTGCGCCAGCATTACAGGCCTTTCGTTCCCGAAACCAAGCTTTCCAAGCAGCACGTACATTTCCATTTGCTGCCGCGAAAGAGCTGGGATAATTTGTTCAAGCACGTCGGCGTGAGGGAAACGGAATTGCGGAAGGAGCCTTCGCAAAAAGACTTGGACTCCCTGGCGGAGAAAATTAGAGGCAAGCAAAAAACTCTTTAAGCCCGCGCGGGTAAAAATGGTTAGAAAAAAGGGAAAGGTGGGGAGAAAATGAAGACTTTGAATTTCGACGTCAAATACGACGCTAAAGCCAGCAGGAAAGAATTGCTCGTACGCTTGGTATACTGGATTCCGCTCGTCATAGTGCTTTGGATTTTGAGCCTGATAGGAGCAATCTGCTGGGTGATTCAACTTTTATACATCATTTTCACGGGCAAGCGCCAGCAAACGTTGTTCAAGTGGATTAAGCTCGCCGTCGAGTACAGGCTGAAGTTTTCGTCTTACTATTTTCTGTTGACGAAGGAGAGGCCGGAAATAATTCCGCCTTCCTTGAAGTGAAAACTACTAAGGGGGGTTTTGTAAAATGACAGTCGAGTTCGGCGAGTATAAGGGAAACAAATTGATTATTTTGAAGAGGGACGGCGATCAGGAAGGTCGTTTTCCGTTCAGCTTCGGCAAGAACAAGGCGAAACTGATTGTGGAAAACTTCGAAGAGATAAAGAAGTTTGCGGAAGAAGAGTAGGCTAAGGTGAGTGTATTCCAAGTGGTATTATCTGTAAGAAGAAAGCAGAAAGGGGACGTTGGCTTTGCGAGGAGCATAAAAGTGAACGGGAAAACGAGCGAAACAAAAATCCATTTACTGGTTGGAATGCATGGTTGCGAAAAAAGAAGTTGAGCAGAGAAATCGAAGGTAGCATGAGTTTGTAGAACAAACCAGAAGTGGGCTCGCAGGGAATCGAACCCCGAATCTATCGCACGTCAAGCGATCGTCTTAGCCATTCGACTACGAGCCCTTAAAATTTCTTTAGGAAAGAAAGTTTTTAACCAAAGAAACTTGCTTCCTAAAAGAAAACATTAACACTAGGATTGCGTGAAAATAAAAAGAAATCGGATTCACGCCGCCTTACTTTTCCAGCGTGAGCGTCAAGGAAGAAACCTTGCGCATCGAGCCGTCTTCGCTCTGCAATTCCTCGGTCGCAACGTCGAAGTTCGTAATGCGCAACCCTTGCAGAAAGCGGTTTTTCACGATCTGGCTGACGTCAACGGCGCGAGAAATCATGTTCCCGCGCGCTTTGAGCTTGACGTGCCCAGCACCTTGGTTGAACTGCGTTACGACGGCAAGCACGTAGCTCATCACGTCTTTCTTGCCGATGTAAATCGTGTCGTCGCTGCGCCTTTCGCCCGAAGGCATCATTTCTGGCGGCTGTCCTGATTCTTCCATGCTAAATCCCCACCTCTGAAAGTCCTTGCCGTGTTGTTCGTTCGGGCAAAAGCCCGGCTTTAACAAACAGGAAAAAGCGGTTTTTAAGCCATTTGCTAGGGCATTGCCCTATCGTGCCTTTCCTCGTCTTCCTCTTCAAGCTGTTTCAAAACAAGCAGAAACTCTCCAAAGCGTTTGGAGTAAAACTGCATGAATTTTTTCGCGTTCCGCTCGCCCAAGTGCTTCAAAGTCTCGGAGTAAAGCTCGACAACGTAATAATCCAAATTCGTACCCTCGAAGTCCAGCATGCTTTCGGTTTTCTGCGCGAATCTGGCGGTCAACTGCCTCAAACTCTCGGCTTTGTTCCCGGCAATTTTGTAGTAAGACAACGTTTTTTCAGTCGCAATCCTGTTCCCGTGGTGGAACAAAGCCGCGCGAACCTACTGCCTTTGCAAGCGCGACGCTTCCTGGAACCCGGAGCGCAACGCGGAAATAAAATCTTTTGGGGTTTTTGAAATGGCAGAAGCGCCGTCAACCCTGTCGAACAGCAAGCTCCCGTCTTGCGCAGCGCGGGCCCACTCCGCCCTCATCAAAGCGCGCACTGCTTCGCGAGAGACGGGCTTGCGCGCGTCCACCAGTTCCTTCAAACGCCTGAACGGATTAATCACGATTTTCAACCAGTTGCTTTAACAAGCCTCAAAGCCTTTTCGACAGTTTCTCCCTTTAAAACCAGCCTCTTGAGCAAAGCCCTTCGAGAAAGCGGGATGCCCGCATTCCCAGCCTTCTTGTCTACCAATTCAAACTTGTTTTTGAGAGATCGGAACGCTTTCAACGCGGCGGCAAGCGCATCCCGCTCGTGCTCATTCGCAATGCGGTAGTCGCGCGTCAAGAACGTCTTCTGCACTCCCGTAAGACTCTTGTGCGGCTTGAACAACCGCGCGGAAAAAACGCTTTTCAAAAGCCTGATGTTTTTGGGAACAGGAATCTTGTCGCACGCTATAACCGCAGGGGGAAAAGCCGAAAGCGAGGCGATGAACTCGTCGGGAGTCCAGTTCTTTCGGCTTTCCATCGCAACCACGTTTCCGTCAAAATCAAGCACGGCAAAAGCCCGCCAAGTTCCCGAATCCACGCCTGCAATCAAAAGCCCACCTGCGTTCAAAGTTTTTTCTTCGACCGTTTTTCTAAAGTTCGGTTGTACTCTTCAAGCAGCCTCTTTTGTATTCGAAACATTTCCACTTTATGGTTTAATTTTATTCTCTCTTCCCAAGGCCTTGCAACCCACAAGCGCTCCGTAAGCGCGGACGCCAAACCCTCAAGTTCCCCTTCAGCCAAGGTTGAATCAAATTCACTCACGAGACTTGAGTCTATAAACTTGACGCGGTTGTTTGCGTCAACCATGAGGTTTCCGTAAGGATGACCGTGGTTGAAGCCTACAGCATGAATTTCGGCAAGCCGCCGCATTCCGGCTTTAGCCATGCTCCATCGTTCTTGCATAGACAAGGCATTATCGTTAATCACGTTGGCGAGCATCGAGCGTTTCGACACGCCTTTTTTCGCGTAAGAAAGAAGCCCATAGTGGTCAGGATGTTCCACCAAGGCGAAAGGCATTTCCACGCTCGCTTGCCTTTTTTCCACCATGCGCTGCAAGACCTTGAATTGTTTAGAAGGGTTGAAATCCTCGGTTCGAGGCCTAAAAACCAAGCTTGTTGTTCCATGCCGGTACAAGGTCACGGGAGGATGGCCGGAAAGCCGGTCTCCCCTCGTTTGAACGAGCTTGAAAATCTCTTCCGGATCGTGGCCTTGCAAGTGCACCACGCGAGCCCAGCCTTTGGGTGTTAGAATGTGTCTTTCCTTCCAAACTACAGGCATGGAGAAAATAGCGAAGCCCCGCTTTAAATAAATTCGGAAAAAAAGAGAAAAAAAAGGCTTTTGAAAAACTCAGCCCTTCGCGCCCTTCAAGTACAAGAGCGTGTTCAAAAGCAAGTGGTACTGGCCGGTCGGGTTGACGGTTGAAGGGTCGAAAGAGAAGTAAAGCGTCTTTCCAGAAGTGAACATTCCCTTGCTTTCAACGATCGCGTAGGTCACGGCGCTCGTGGGCCTTCCGCCGAACTCTTCAACCAACGCAAGCACTCCCGAGTTCGCCTTGGGATAGACGTTGGTGTAAGTGTCTTCAAAAACGCCGTGGTTCAAGATTCCGTTGAAAATCGGATGGTCTTGGTCGATGATTTGGAACTTGCCCTGGCGCACGGTTACGAGAGTCTGCCCGCGTTCGTGGAACAAGTTTCCTCCCCATTCCACGGGCATCACGTCGCCCAGCAAGCCTATGCCGACGTTCCAGCCTGCTGCAGTCGGGTCGTCCGTAACTGCAGTGCAAGCGTCGCCTATGACCAAAAGCTTCTTGCCGCTCTTGACGGCGTTAGTGATTTCCTTGCGCGCGGTGCGGTCGCACACGCGGCTGTTCTGGAGAATGATTATGTCAAAATTCTTCAAAACGCCAGGGTAAATCGCCTCTTGGCGTATGGGAACTGCGTAAGAAACGCCTGCAAGGCGGTACTGCTCGCTCCTCAAATAGTCGTTAAGCTGCGGAGAAGGCGAACCCACGACGGCAATGCGGATGTACGACTGAGGGAACAAACCTCCCACGAGAGGCATCGAACTCAAGTCGATGTAACCGAGCTTTGCAGCGATAAACAAAGCCAAAATTATGATCAGGATAATCGGAATGACGCTCTCAGCATAAGACTGCTGCCCTCTTTTGCCAGCCATTTAAAACATCACCTACATTTCTCTGTCAAGGGAAGTTTATAAAGGTTTTTTTCACCCTGACGCAGTTTATACTAAAAACGCTTTTTTTTCGGCGTCAGCACGACACCAGGTAGTCGAGCAGATTCACCAAAAACGTGGTTGAATCCACTTGCTCGAGCGGAAACGCAATATACACGATCTTTCCGGAATAACGCGTTTCCAAGACTGCAGGGTAAACGCCTTTCGGGGTGACGATTTGCGCGAGCATGTTCACGCCGCTCGCGTCAGGAAAAACCCTCGCGAACTCCTTGACCCCGCTCAAGGGGTATTGCTTGTACAACCCTTTCACGAGCATGTGCGACGGGTCGACGACCCTGAACGACGCGTTGTCCGTCGCAACCGTTCCGTTGTACCTCGCGCGCAGGTAGTCTTCCAAAACGTCAAAGCCTTTGAACTTGGTTTTGTTGTACAACAGCTTGTACCAAGACTGGGTTTTAGCCGCGTTCCACGCTTCGTTCCACGCTTGCGAACCGTTGGTCACGTTGAACTCAAGCAACTGCGCGTGAAAAGACTCGTTTTTCTGCCTTGCCAAAAGCAAGTCGAACTCGTCGGCGTACTGGTTGGAAAACGAATCGCCTACCCAAACCACGGTCCCGCCGGAATCCAAATACCCGATTATCGCGTCCACTTGCCGCGTGGAAGCGGTCTTGAACTTTTCAACCACGAGCAAATCGTATTTTTTCAGCACTCCTGCCGAAAGCTCGGTCCCCTCCAGCGGCTCTACCAGCGTAAAGCCCCGCTGGCGTCCCAAAAGCGCCCTCAACGCCTGCGGGTCACCCATGCCGTCGCTCCCGTACAAAACGCCCACGCGCGACTTTCCCTGCTCGACGTATGTGCAGTAAGTGTCGCACCAATTGAAGAAAGGCACTTGAGTGCAGTGCACCCACCCGAACTTCGTGAGCACCACAAGCAAAGCCAGGATTAGGATGAGGAGGATGAGTATGTTGGGAACCAGCCGCTCGAGCTGTTCGAGGGGGGTTTCCTGCGCGACGAACCGTGCCATGAGTAAATTTAAATTGCGGTTGGTTTAAATCATTTGGCTTGCGTGGGCGCTCGGAATTCCAGCCTTCGCGGCAGGGGAGAAACGCACATGGCCGACGACAAGATTCAAGCTCCGACTTCAAGCGCGGGAATAATGCGCTTTTACGACGTTTCCTCCTCGAAAATAAGGCTCGACGCGAAAGTAGTCCTCGGTTTTTCAATCGCGATAATACTCTTGGAAATAATCCTCAAAATCGCCGTAAGGTAATTCGGCTCAAGCTGCGGCAAAAACGCCCTTCTTTTTTTCTATCACTTCGCCCTCTTCCATGAGGATGCAAAGCAACGCCTTAATCCCGTCCTCGGAAAGCTTGGTTTTCTCGACCAGCTGTTCCACCGAGCAAGGGGAAGGGTGGAGCGCCTTCAGGATTTTCGGCGAGTTTTCCTCGGCAAACTCCCTCTTCGCCAAGTAAAACTTCTTGTCGAAACCCCGTCCGCCCACTATAGAACCGCTCTTGATTTCCTTTTCGAAATCAACGGAAACAGCCTGCGCGCCTTTCTCTGCGAATACGACCACGAACCCTTTCGACTCGAGCTCGCGCTTGAAGAAAGCGCCCAAACCCCCCTGCAAATCGCCTTTCGCCTGCACTGCGGAAAGCCCATGCGCGACTTTCGGCCTCAAGGCTTCGGAAATCTTTTCCTTGCTCGCCAGCGCGAAAAGCCCTTTCTCGATTTCCACGAATTCCAGCTCATCGCCTTCCTTCAGGCCGCCTGCAATGCTTTGCGGAAACACTATTGCAAGAGCATCTCCGTGCTTGAACACCCTCACTTTAAACCCACCTTGAACAGAAACAGGACACGACCAAAACAAAAAAGCGCGTCTGAATATAAAAAACAGTAAGGGATAATAAACACGAAAACCTTCAACGTTAGTGAATGCAGGAGGCGGGTTGGAATGAAAATCTGGATTTTCGCTGTTGCAATCGCTTTGGCTGCGGCTAACGCCGTTTTCGCCGAAGGGCAGGCGGGCGCCGTGACGCCCTTGCCGGACTTGCTTTTCGAAAAAGCCGAAGTCACCCTCAAAACCTCGAGCACGGGCGAGATTCTCGTTTACGCGAAAGTCAAAAACCAAGGCGACAAGGAAGCTCTTTCCTTCTTCACCTACATTTACACTATTCCATCGTACTTCCACGCGTCGCAAGCGTCGGCAGTAGCGTGGGGGGCGGACTGCAAGCTGATAAGCAGGGAAAACTCGTTCATAGAAAAGCTGCTGCCTGGCGAGAGCGCCGACGTGAGGTTTTCGATAACATGCACGCGCAAGGGCAGGAAAAGTTTTCTCTTGAAAACCGACTTTTTCAACAAAGTAAAGGAAAGCGAAGAGCGCAACAACATCGCCAAAGTGCATACTGACTTCGAGCCCAGGACGGCGGTTGAAGGGTGCGAAGACTCGGACGGCGGGGTCGAGCCGTTTCTCAAAGGCATCGTAAGGGAAGGGTACAAGAGTGCTTACGACGTTTGCGCAGGCATGTTTCTCCGCGAGTACTACTGCAACCAGCAGGGAAGACTGGCGCACCAGCTCATCACGTGCGAAAACGGGTGCCAAGACCGCGCGTGCAGGCAAATCGGCTGAAAAAAATTAAACTGGAAGTTTAAGAAAAATAAACCCATCCAATTTAATTCCCGCCGCACTTCCAAAACTGTGCTTCGAAAGCTCGCCGTTGCTTCGCTGCTTATCCTGCTCAACGCGCTCCCCGCTTGGGCGCTTTCCGAATACGGCTTTCTCCTAGAGCCGAAAAACCTTTCCTTCTCTTACTACTCGCTCTACCCAAAAAGCTGCGCCGGCTTTCTGGCCGCGAAAACGGCGTTGGCGGAAAACGCGCGCAGCGACTTCGCCTTTGCCAAAGCGGCGCAAGCTTCGCGCGACTTGCAAAAGGCAAAAGCGCACGCGGCGCTGCAGCCGAAATTCTTGAACAAAGCCACGCTCGCGGCATACCGACACCATTCCACTTACTGTTTTCTTTACGGGCAAAAGGCGTTGAGGGAAGCGAGCGAAGCCGCTCGGGAAGGCCTCAGCATCATAGACTCCGACGCTGCAAAACTCGAGCTCATGATAGGCCCGGGCTTCCAAGGTTTTGCAGGCGGAGTCGTCTCGGAACTGGGCGAAGCGAAGAAAAACATTGAAGAACGGAATCCCCTAGGCAAAGGGTTCGGAAGCGAGTTTTCCAAAACCATCCCACTCGTCAACCAAACACTTTCTTCGGGGGAAATGGTGAAGGGAGTTGAAGCGCTCGTGGGAAGGGAAGGGCTGTGGGGAAAGGAAATCGCTTTGGACGACAGGGTTTTGCAAGCGGTTTTCCTTCTTGAAAGGGAATACCAGAGGCTCGACGAGGAAAACCAGCTTCTGAAAATCAAGGTAAAGCTGCAGCGGGATTTTCTGGAAGGAGAGAAAATCAGGGAAATAGGGGAAAACGCCTTTCACCTCGTAGGGGAAGCGGAAAGCGTGAGCAGCGAAAACTCACTCGAGTCTTTCGAAAGCGATTTCGAGAAGGCGGTAGAGAGCGACAGGATGGCGACAGAAAAAAGCCAGCAGGCGCGGGCGGACTGGAACGGAAAGCAGGAAGGCTACGCCAGCAGGGCGATAGAAAAGCTCGCCGAAGCCAACACGCGCCTGAAGGAAGAGCAGAGGCTCTTCGAAAACGCGGCGGAAAGGAGCGAAAGCCTTGAAAAAACGCTGAAGCAAAAAGTCCTGCAGGAAAAAACGCTTGCCGAAAGCATGATGGAACGGGCGAATTCGTTTTCAGCCGCAAAAGCCCGTGAGCTTTTGCACGAAACCCTTGACTCCCAGCGCATTTCCACCCGAGGGGAAAGGATTTTGTACTACGTTTCCGCAATAACCCAACTCAAGAAGGCGCAGGAAATCCTTTCCGAAACCCCCGCAAGCCAGGCGTTCAAATTTACCCTCCAAACCAAGCTGGAAGAGCTTAAGGAACTCGTTTCGCGCGCAAAGAAGGACGCCGTGTTCGAAGCCGAAGGGGAAAAACTCAAGGAAATCGAGCTCTCCATGGAAAACGCCGGCGGAGAACAAGGAATTTTTTTGGAAGCGCAATTAGACGGGCTGAAGGAAAAGGTTTTGGCGAAACTCTACGAACGCTATTCCGCAATCGACGGGAATTACGAAAAAATTTCTTCAATCGCCCCGCACTTGGGCGAAGGCGCGCACTCGAGGCTTTTGGAAATCAAAAGCATGTTTCCCTTCGGGAAAATCGACTTCGAGAAAGCCGCCGGAAGGCTCGCGGGAATTGAATTCCGGTTATACGACCTGCTTTCGCTCGCGGAAGCGAAAACTCCCGAAATCCTCAAGAAACACTTGCAAGAGCAAGCGAAGGTAGGGCGTGACGCCGAACTGCCCGTAGCAGGGGAGAAAACGCGGGTCCGCCATTCAATAACCATGAAAAACCTATTGCCGCTGTCAACCGAAAGGCAAATCAAGCTTGACTTTGAAATCCCCGGCGGGGCGGTCGTCCTGCGGAAAAGCCCGGAAATGTCAATTGCAAAAAACGTTTTCCTGGAAAAAACGGAGGAAAACGCGGAATACTTCCTGGAGTACGAAACCCTGGAAAAAATCGTGGAAATAGCAAAAACGCAGGCGAAAACAGTGCACTCCAATTCGCTCGAAGCGCTTGTCGAGGAAAAAATCCTCTTCACTGCTACTCGCGACACCGAAACGCTATTGGTTTTGGAAAAACAGTTTCCAATCGAATTCGCGCGCGCAAGCGGCGCAAACGCGGTTTTTTTCACGAACGGGAATTTATCGCAAATAAGGATTCTCGCGCAAGCGAAAAAAGGGGAAAACGCGCTTGAAATTGAATACGCCGTTCCACACCCCGTCCGAATCGAGGAAAACTTCAGACTCGCCGGCAACTTGACCGAAATCGAAATCTCGGTCGAAAGCAAGCACGTTGCCTTGGAAAATTTCAACGAGGAAATCGCTTTCGAAGCATGCGACGGCGGGGTTTCGGTTTCCGGCAGCCTGAAAGCAAAAGTAAAAGTCTTGGACGGGATTCTTGCAGTTGAAATAACCGGGGAAAAACTCGGGCTTTTCGAAACGAAAAAAACCGTGGTCGTGCTTGGCTGCATTGCCCCGCAACCCGGCTTTCGAAGCCTGGAAGAAAGCGCGCTGCAAAAAAACATTGACGTCGGAGAAGAGGAAAGAATCGGCGCTGAAATCGAGAGGCTGGAGAAAAGCTGCAGAGAGTGCGTTGAGCAAGCGAAAAAATTCCTTTTGCTTGGGGACTTGCAGAAAGCGGCTGAAGAGCTGGAAAAAGCGGCAATAGCCGCCTCAGAAAAAAACGAGGAGAGGCGGAGGCTGAGTGAAGAGTTCGAAGAATTCGGCGTTTTGCGGGACAAGGCGCTTTCTGCATTCAGCGAGTTCGAAACCGCGTTTTCCCCAAGCGAGGAAAACGCGAAAGAACTCCAGAAAAACGTCTTGCATCAGGAAGGCAAGAAGGCGAAGTCGGAAATCGAAAAGCTCTTGAAAGCCGTGGAAAAAGCCGAAACACAGTCCCGCCTGCAAGCCTTGGCCGAACGAGTGCAAGCGAAACTCGAGGTTTTGGAGGAAGCAACCGCACAACAAAAACAAAAAGCGCGGGAAGAGGTTTCCAACGCCGAACTCAAGCAAAGGCAGTTCGGAACCGACGAAACCCTCTCGGCGCTGAACCAAGCAAAGGAAGACGAAGAAAACGGAAAAGCGTTCACCGCGTGGTTTGCCGCGAAAAGGCTTAACTCCATCTTCGACTCTACGGAAAAAAACAGGGGGAAGGAAAACTACAACGCCCTGCTGCTGGGCGCAGGCGGAGCGTTAGTCTTAATAGCACTCGCGGCTTTCTTCTTGAGAAACAAGCAAGAAGAGTGAACGAAAAGCATGGGATTCTTCGATTTCCTGTTTCCCAAAAAACGGAAGATGCACGAGCTAAAGTGGAAGCTTCCTGAAGTGCGCATGGTTTTTCCGGTCAAAGACGCCGAAAAAACTGTTTACGAGCTCAAGAAAAACAAGGCCGTTTTCGCCAACGGCGGCGAGTATTTCGACATAATCCACGCGAAGGAATACGGAAACGGGGTATTCGCGTATTTCATCGTGCGGACTGAAAAGCTCACGCAGAAAGAAACCCTTTCGTTCGACGGGTACATGCTCCAGGAGGAGGACAGGCTCGGCTTCGAGGTTCAAAGCAGCTATTCCATGGCCGAACAGCTGGAAAAACTGGGATACCGGGAAGTCCTAGCGCGAGAAGCGCAAGAGTGGAACTTCACCTTCGGCATAGTGCGCATCAAGGTTTTGGACGTAAAGAATTTCGGGAGCATGATCGAATTCGCGCTTCCGGAAACCAAAATCGACCGAGCGCGAGAGGCGCAGGAAAAAACCCTGGAAATACTCTTCAAAAAACTGGGTTTCGACAAGAGCAAAGCGATTCCCACCGACGCGATAACCCTGCAGCTCGTTTCTGCAAGCCCAAAAAGGTGAAAAAAAAGAGCGCGGGAAGAAAACCCCCGCAGAACTTGAAAGCGTAATGCGCGCCTTACTCGTGCTCGTCTTCGTCGTCTTCCTCCCACTCGTCCTCATCCCACTCTTCCTCTTCGTCCCAATCTTCGTCCTGCATTTTCAAAAACTGCATTTTAACCGTTCACCTCAATGCACTCGGGTTGAAAAAAACGAACTGCATTAATAACCAACAAACGTTTTTAAACCTTTTTTCAACGACGCCCGCCCTAATTCAAAAAGCCTTTTACCGCTGTTCCAATCCTGGCGAACTCACGCATCCAATCCACCTTGTCGCTTTTTGCCTTTCCCAAAACCTTGCGGGCGTCAACTGGCTTGGTGAAATCAACTTCCAAAACCCTGCTTGCGGGGTAATTGCCCTCTGCCTTGATGCTGCAGTAGTCAAGCATTTCGGCAATAATGTTTTCCTTCACCTTCCAACCAGGGTACCCTCTTTTTTCAAGGCGTTTTTTCAAAACCAGCGGGTTGCACCTCAAAACCACTATTTTGTCGCAATCCAGCTTCAATTCGCAAAGCAAGTGCGACTCCACTACCACGTTTTTTTCCCTTTTCAAAAGTGTTTTCAGGATTCGTCCAAGTTTTTTCAAGTCGACGAGCTTCTCCCCGCGCCTTCCCTTCGAGTAAATCCCGTTTTCCACGACAACGGCGTTCACATCAACGAGCTTCGCTTTGAGGAGTCTGGAAATCTTGCCGGCCAAAACCGTCTTTCCGCAACCCGGAACGCCGGTAATCAAAAGGCGCATTTACGCTTTCCCCTCCCACCAAAAAAATTTAGTGCAGCCGGATAGAATCCAAGTCCATGGGCGCGCGTGTTTCCACGTGCAGCATCCTGTTTAGCGTGCGCGCCAAATCTTCCGTTCGCGCCTCGTCCCCGTGGTTGGTGAAAATGCGAGAGGGCTTGGGGCGCAAGCTTCGCGCGTACGCTAGCAATTGCGACCGGTCGCTGTGCCCACTGAAACCTTCAACCGTCTCCACGCGCAAATTGATTTTCACGACCTCGGTCTTTCCTGACGCGCTGCTCGGAACCGGAAGCTCTTTAATACCGTTCTGGATTTTCCGTCCCAGCGACAGGGCGCTTTGGTATCCCACGAAAATGAGCGTGTTGCGCTCGTCGTGCGCCAACTGCCTCAAAAACTCGAGCGATGTACCGCCCGTAAGCATTCCGCTCGGCGCGAGAATCACGCAAGGCTCGTCGCTCTCGATTATCGCCTTGCGCTCTTTCGAAATCACGTGCTTGAACATCGACGAATCGAAAGGCGAATTGTTCTGCAGAATGCGGCGTTGCACGTTCTTCTTCAAATATTCAGGGTATACCGTGTGAATCGCGCTAGCTTCCTTGCTCATGCCGTCAAGATACACCACGCACTCATCCGGCTGCATGCGGCTTTCCAGCACGAGCATTATTTCCTGCGCCCTTCCCACCGCAAAAACGGGAATCAAGACCTTGCCGCGCTTCGCGATGGTCTCGCGTATTACCTGCACGAGCCTCGCTTCGCTGTCTTCAGCGCGGGGAAGCAAATTATCCCTCCCCCCGTAAGTGCTCTCCAAAATCAAGGTTTCCGCACGCGGAAAGCGCGTGTCGGCAGGCTCGAACAAGTTGGTGCGCCCGAACTTTACATCTGCAGAATAAACGAGGTTGTGAAGCCCTTCGCCTATGTGCAAGTGCACTTGCGCAGAACCGAGAATGTGCCCGGCGTTGTAGAAAGTGAAGCGCACGTCGGGCGTAACATCGGTAACCTCGCCGTAATCGCGCGTAATCACGTGGTTCAATTGTTTCTTGATGTCCTTCTCGCCGTAAGGCGGCGTCGAGCCGTTGGACTGCATGACGTTCAAGCCGTCCTGCTGAAGCAAAACCATCAAGTCGCGAGTCGGGGGAGTGCAGTATACCGGTCCTTCGTAGCCGTAAGCGTACAAGTAGGGAATGAAAGCACAGTGGTCCATGTGCGCGTGCGAAAGTATCACCGCGTCGAGCTGCTCGAAAGTCAAGTTCATCGCATTCAAGTAGGGATACGCCCGCGTGGGGTCGAAAGTGTCGGGGTTTATCCCGCAATCCAGCAGAATGTTGCTTTTCGGAGTTTGCAAAAGAATGCAGCTTCTCCCCACTTCCCTGAACGCGCCCAAAGCCGTAATCTTAATCCAGTCGGTTGCAGTGGGCGGCTCTATCATTTTCTTGCCCAAGCCAACCAAAAACTTTTTACGGTATTCCGAATTCGAAAGAAGCGCGTTGCGGATGCCCCGCTCGATTTCGCTCGGGCTCGTCGGGGCGCGCAAGACGCGCGGGCTCCAGCCCGTGTTTACCAGAATGCTTTTCAAAACGCTTCCTTCCTTGCCTATCACCAAGCCCGGCTTCAACGCTTCTATCCAAACTTCGTTGAAATGCGGGTCGAAGCGCACTTCCTTGACTCCCGCGTCTGCAGGAATTAGCTTTTTCACCTGCTCAAGCGCCTGCTCTTCGGGAATCAACTGCGTCGAATCACACCGCAACAGGATTTTCTTGCGTATTTTCGCGGCTATTTTCGTAATGAGATTGTCGTCGTTGTAGAACGAGCGGATGTTCTTTAAATAGAGTACAAGCTGGGGGCCTTCGAACTCTATTTTCGTAAGCTCGCAATCGTGCGGCAACAGGGAGGAAACGGCCTCGTGCAATTCCTTTAGGTTGTTTCCCTTCACGCCATTGTTTTCCTTGTGGATTCCGTTCTCCATTTATGCTCAAAGCTCCTTCAAATCCCGTAAAACGCAAAAAACTTGCAAAAAGACCACTCTAGGCTGTGCCTGTCTGCAGTTGGGTTTCCACGTTTTTCCACAGCAGGAAAAAAAAACAAAAACTGCCCGTTTAAGCCAAAAACGGCTTTACATCCTCCTTGGAGTAACGCCTAACCTCGTTTTTGGTAATGCAAACCACGTCAATGCCTTCACCCGTCGCGTTGTCGCGCTTCATCGCAGCACCGACGGCCTTCACGGCAAGACGAATGGCGTCTTCCTTGGAAAGCCCTTCCTTGAAATGCTCGTCCAGCAAGCCGTACGCTACAACGCTTCCAGAGCCTGTCGACGTATATTTTTCGGGAATCAACCCGCCGAACGGGTCGAGGTCGAAAAGCCTGGGCGAAGAATCATAGCCCGCGACTATCAACTGCACCAAGTACGGAAAGTACTTGTTTCCCTGGAGTATGTTCGCGAGCAGCGTTGCAGCCCCTTGGATGGTCATGTTTTCGCCTTTCGAGTATTTGTAAAGCTCCAACTCCGCCTTAGTGACCCTGACCAGCGTCTGCGCGTCGCCCACGCCGCCTGCGATTGTCATTGCAATGTTGTCGCCCACAACGTGGATCTTGTCCACGTCTTTAGCCGCGATGAAAGTGCCGTAAGTAGCGCGCTTGTCAGCCGCCACGACTACGCCGTCGCGAAAAGTAACGCCCACAGTCGTAGTTCCCTTGAGCTTTTGCTCTTCCCACTGTTGCTTGCTCATTTCCATGGTAAAACCACCGTTAAAATTAAGTTTTAAAGAAAAAAAAACGCAGTCGCCCTTTTTTTCCCCTGTTTCCCCTTAAAAAAAAAACAAAATTATCGCGAACGCTATCCGCGCTGGAACAGTGGATTGCCGAATAGCATTTGAGCAAAAAAGCTTTTAAAAGTATTGTTTTAAAGACGCGAAAACAATGATTCATGCATCGCAGGTGGATTTCGTTGAAGGCAATAGCGTTAATCGGACCGCCGCAAGGCGGAAAAAGCACGCTCGCGTTTTCTTTCTCCAAGTTTTTAGAAAAGAAGGGGCTGCGCGTGGGCGTCGCAAACATGGGCGAAAGCGCGAAAGCCCTGAAATACGCGCCTTTTTGGGACGTGCGGAACAAAAAGCAACGAAAGCAAGACGTTTTCAAAACCGCGAAAGCCGAAGGCTTGGATTTCGTGCTTTTGGACTACACCGCGCCGTTCGACTCGTTTTTCTTCTCAAAAGAAATCCCCCTCGAAAAATGCGACTGCGTTTTGCTCGTGTTCGAAGCGGGCAGCGCCTCTCACGAAGACGCGCAGGCTCTGGCAAAGGCATTGGAAGAAAGGCTCGAAAAGAAAGTCGTTCCAGTCGAGAACAAAAGCGAGCTTTCAAAATCCAGGTTGTCCTTCCCGTCGGAAGTTGTGAGCGTCAGCGCGTGGGAAAAAATGGGTTTCGAAAAGCTTTTTTCGGAAATAGCCTGAATCAGCGCGCGCCAGCGTACTGCGAAAGCTTCACTTCCACGAGCTTGCTCCCCTCGCGCCCGGCCATTGCTACGCCCACGAGACAATCGGCATTGCGATAAACCGCTTCGTTGTGCGTAACGACTATGAACTGGGTCTTGTCCGAAAGCGCTTTGAGCAGCTGCGAAAGCTTCATCGAATTCTCTTCATCCAAAGCCGCGTCAGCCTCGTCGAGAATATACACGCTGGAAGCGCTCACGCCCTGCATCGCGAAAATGAACAGCAACGCCAAAAGCGATTTCTCGCCTCCGCTCATCAGTTCGAGGTATTTGATTTCCTTGTTTTCGAGCTTCACCTGCATGGTAAGCCCGCCGTCGAACGGATTGTCCGGATTCTCCAAAATCAACACTCCTTCGCCGGAAAAAATGTGTTTGAACAACTTTCCGAAATTCTCGTTCACCCTCTCGAACGACGCCATGAACGTTCCCTTCTTCCGCACTTCTATTTCGTTAATCAGCACGAGGACTGCTTGCCTTTCGTTTTCAAGCTGCTGCAGCCGCTCCTTGTGCTGCGCGAACTCGCGAGTTTTCTCCTCGAAAGCGTCTATCGAACGCATGTTTATGGGGCCCAAAGCCGTTATTTCAGCCTCCAGCTCTTTCACTTTCACGAGCAAATCAGGTTTTTCCCCTTGCAAAAGCTCGACACCTTCGAACGCCGAGTATTGCGCCTTCAAGTCGGTAAGCCTCGCCTCGACGCCCGCCCGCTTGTAGCCCGTTTCCTCCCGCTTGGGCTTCACGCGCACTTCCAGCTCCATCTGCAGTTTGCCCTTCATTTCCCCGAATTCGCTGCTCTGCTTTTCCAGAAACTCCCTTGCTTCAATCAAGTCGCGAATGGCGGAAGAAATGCGCTTTTGCTCTTCAACCTTAACGCGCAACTCTGCGTTGGCATTCTTGATGCGCTCGTCCGCGGAATCCATCTCCTCCCGCAAGAGGCGCGATTCGCTTTCCAACTCCCGCTCGCGCTTGGCCAACACTTCGAACTGTTTTTCCAGCGAGGAAACCGCGGTTTTCTTGCCGGCAATCTGGCTGGAAAAGTCTGCCACCTGCACCCTCAAGTCGGAAAGCCTTTTTTCCTTTTCCCGCACGAGGTTTCCTAACTGCGCTTCCTTCTCCGAATCAACCGCTTCCTTCGCCTGCAAGTACTTCGAATTCAAGTCTGAAATCCTTCGCACCAAGTCGTTCCGCTCTTGCGACTTGCCGTCTATCGAACGCTTCAAGCCGCTTATTTCCTGCTTCAACTGTGCGGTCGCGCGCAAAACGTTCTGGTTCTTCTCCTCCCAAGCTCGCTCCAGCTCGAGAATGTTGCGCAATTCCAATCCCGCCTTGGTTTTCTCCACTTCCAACTCGGCCTTGCGCTTGCGCAAATCGCCCAGCTCTCCCCTCGCTTGCGAAAGCCTCTGCGCGTACTGTTCTTTCTCCGCCTTCACAATGTCCAGCCGGTCCTCCCACTTCTTGAGCTCTTTCGCTTCTGCGAACGGGTTAATTTCCTCTTTCGTCTTCCCGCCGGTCACCAAGCCGCTTTGCTCTATCAACTCCCCGTCGAGAGTAACAAGCTTTGCTTTGCCCACGAGCTTTTCCGCACAATCGAAATCCTGCATTACCAGCGTGTTGCCGCAAACGTACTTCACCGCCTTCTCGAACTCGCCGTCGTACTTCACGATGTTGATGAGAAAATCGACGGCCCCCTTCTCTCCCTTGAGCTTCGCCTCGTCGGCGCTTAACGGCGAAGGCCGTATCTTGTCCAAGGGGATGAACGAAACCCGCCCCCAATTGTTTTTCTTCAAAAGGTCAATCGCCTTTCCGGCGGTTTTCACGCTGTCCACGACGGCGTAATGCATCCTGTTGCCCAACGCGATTGAAACGGGCAAGGCGTAAGCCTGGTCGTAGTCTATCAACTGCTGCACCGTCCCGTAAACGCCCTTCATTTCCGAACGCAGTTTTTCCACTATTTCAACAGCCTTGCTGCTTCCAGCCGCCCGCAGGCGGGCGTCTGCTACGGAAATGCGTTCCTTGCACTTGAGAATGTCCCCGTCGAGGTTTTCTAACGCATTAAGAAACTTCTGCTCGTCAACAGCAAGCTCCTTCAATTGCGCGTCGAGCTTGGACAATTCCTTCTGCAAATTCCCCACGTGCTCTTCCAAAACCTCTTTTTGGCCCGAACGGTCTTCGCCCCTGCCGCTTTGAAGCCTCTCGAGCTCGTCCTGCTTCAAACGCAGTATGGCTTCGGAAGTGGAAACCTCGCTTTGAAGCTGGTTCAGCCTGTCCTTCACCTGCAAAAGCTCTTGCTCCAACGCGCCCATTTGGGCGCGCGCGTTGTGGAACTGCTGGGAAAACTCTTCGCTCTTGGAAACCAGCGCGTCGTACTCCGCCTGTTTTTCCGAAAGGATTTTCTGCGTGGAAGCCAATTCCGCCTCCAGTTCCAAAAGTTCTTTCTTGGCGTAAGCGAGAGAGTCTTCCGCCTTCCTTTTCTCAAGCGAAGCCTCTTGCAACGCCCGGTCCTTGCCCTTGAGTTCCTCCTTGCCCTGGTCGATGATTTTCTTGGAATTGTCGATTTCGTTTTGCAGCAGGTCTATCTGCCGCTGTATTTCGCCTTCCCTGCCCTCGCTCTTCTCGATTATCTTCTTGTTTATCTCGTCCTTCTTGCGGTTGGTTTCCGCAATCCTGTCCTCCAAGCCCTTCACTTCGTCGGACAAGGCGCGGATTTTGTTGTCCAGCTCCAAAACCGAATTTATGAGGCTTTCGAACTCTCTCTCCAGCCCGCCCAGTTCCAAGTGCAATACCGTCGCCCGCGCGCGCTTGAGCGTCGAGTCCAAAGCTACGAACTTCTCGGCGTTCTTCTTGTCCTCGGCCAATTCACTGAGATACCCTTCCTTCTCCGCAATTATCGCTTTCTCTTCGGAAACCTTTGACAGCACTTTCTCCAGCTCGCCCAACGCCTCTTTCTTCTTTTCCTCGTATTCCGACACGCCCGCGATGAAGTCGATCATTCCCCTGCGGTCTTTAGAATTCATTTCAACTATGCGCTGGACTTCGCCCTGCTTGATGACGTTGTGCAAAGCAATCTGGTTTTGAGCGAGAAACTCTTCCAAAACGTATTTCTTCACGCGCTTTCCGTCCAGCGAATATTTTATCTTGCCGTCCTTGCGCAACGCCCGTTTAATCACCCGTTCTTTGGACCCGTCGGAAAGGATTACCGTGGATTCGGCTACTCCCGCGTTTTCGAAAATCAAGTCGCGTATTTTCTTCACTCGCATTGCCTTGAGCTTGCCCTCGCCGAAAGAAAACAATAGCGAATCAACAATGTTGGTTTTGCCGGAGCCGTTGGGCCCCACGATGGCGTTGAAACCCTGCTGGAGAGTAACCTCGCCTTTCTTGAAGCTCTTGAAGTTTTGAAGCTGAATTTTGCTGACGAACACGGCGGGTTTCTCCTCTAAAAACGGTAAAGAAAGAAAGTAAAAAGTTTTTTTAAGCCTATGCGTAGGTAGGGCGGGTTTCGGCGCCAACTGGCGAAAGCTCGAGCTTGAGCCCTCGCCACCCGAGGGGTTTTTATGAAAAACGCCGAAACCTCTAACTTTACGCCGGAGCGCAGTCCAAAACCACTCTTCCGTTGTCGCAAACGAAATTGCGCACTACCCACCTGCTTTCGTTCACGACCTTCAAAACGGCCTCGTAAGGCAACTGCGAAACGTCTATCTTCATCTCAAACCACCTCTTTTTTTAGCGCTCACGAGCAGTCCGAACTGCCGCACAGCAGGCAGACGTCCGGCTCTCCTTCCGACCACAACTGGAATTTCCTTCCGCAACTCAAGCAAACCATTTTCGAACACCTCTCCGAAAGCGGAGACTAACCATTAAACGTCGATATTTAAACCTGGACAGAGAGTGGCTTTCCAGTGTTCCCGTGCCCTGCAAATAGTGAAAATTCGGGCTTAGTGCGTTCGGCCTAGGATGTTGGCGTCTATCGCCTTGTGAAGCTTGTCGCTGTTTCTGAGTAGGGCTTTAAACCCGTCCGTGCCCTTGTGTTCTATTATGTTGGCCATTGCCACGTACTCAAGGCGGTCTATTCCGTGAGCAAAAGAGTTTCTAAGTGTTGCAAACTCCTCGGGATCTAGCACTGAAAGCACCTTCACTGCAGGAAAGCCGGCCAATTTTCTCAACTCAAAAGCAACGGTTCCGTGGGTTTGGATCGCTTTCAAGCCAGGATCCCCGTGGTCTTCTATCAAGGACAACGCTTTCAACCCGAAAACGCTCAAGGGTGAAACCGCCTCTGTGCCGTGCTTGCTCAAGATTCTCCTGGCAGCGAAAATCTTGGTTTTGGGAAGGTTACGCAAAGCACGGGAATACTCCGCTCGAGAAATGCCTTTCGGCAGTGGAAGTAATCTTACCATAATAATCGTATTGCGTTTTTGGTATTTAATTTCTACCGCAACGGAACGAAAGCCACGGGCAGCAGGGGAGTGGTTTTCTTTCTCCCGCCCCGTTTTTCCACCAGAATCAAGTCTTGCCCAAAGCCAGTTTCCTGCGGATACGCGAGCCGCCCTCCTTCCTTCAACTGTTCGAACAACGGTTGCGGAAGCGAAGCGCAAGCAGCGCTCACCACTATAGCATCGAAAGGCGCTTTCTCAGCAAAACCTTTCTTCCCGTCGCCATGCAGCAGCAAAACGTTCTTACGGGCAGCAAGCCGTTTTTTCGCTTGCCCGTGCAAAGCTTCAAAATGCTCTATGGAAACGACCAAACCTTTTTCGCCCACAAGTTCGCTCAACAACGCGGTCTGAAACCCAAAGCCAGTACCAACTTCCAAAACCCTATCGCCTTTCCCAACGCGCAGTTTGTCCAAAACGAACGCGATTAGCGAAGGCTGGGAAGTCGTCTGGTTTTCGGGCAGGGGAATAGGCCGGTCTTCGTACGCCACGCTCTCAAGCTCTTCAGGAACGAAATCCGCCCTGTCAACGTTCTCGAAAGCTTGCGCTGTCGCTTTTGAAACTCCAGTCGAGCGGATTAAGTTCAGCAGCTGCCCGCGGTTCATTTTTTTTTCTTCAAGACGATTTCAAGAATGCCGTTTTTGAGAGTGGATTTAAAGCTTTTTTCAACCACTTCTGCAGGCAAGGATACTACTTTTGCCAAAAACCTCTGCGGGTCGGACACTCTAATGCTCAATTGTTTGGGGAAAACCTTCAAGTGCAAGTGTTTTTCTTCTACTCCAGGCAGTTCCGCAACCACGCGTATTTCTTCAGGGTGGTTGAGTATTTCAACGAAAGGCTCGCTTTTAGGCTCTGGCTGTTTTCGCAGTGCGGGAGTAATGCCGATTTCCTTCAACTTGCCTTTCCCTTCAGGCCCGAATTCCAAGGTAAAACCGTAAACCTTGGGGCGAGTGCCCTCCAAGTTCCTCAAATCGTTTTCGTTTAAGTCTCTGAAGTGAGCGTCAAGCATGTCACGCATCATTTCCTCTATCTTTTCGAACTCTTCGAAAAAATCGTCGTTGAAAAAATCCCTTTCGAAATTCCTTCGCTTCATACTCTCTTGCCCCCAATAAAATTGAGCAAGAGCAACAATATAAAATATTCGTTGAACCAAATGTTTTTCGCAGCCCCGTCGTATAGCGGCCCAGTATAGCGGGCTTTGGCACGCACGGATAAGCGAGCCTTTCGGGGCGAGCAACTCCGCTTTGCGAAAAGATACCCGTTGACGGCGGTTCGAATCCGCCCGGGGCTACTATCATAAAAACGAACCGCACTAATTTTTTCATGCGATTGTTCGACCCGCGCAAAGCCGACTTGAAGACTCTCGAAAACCCGGACGAGCCTGGCGAACCCCCGTCGGTTTTCGGGAGCTTGAAGCGCAGGGGCGGGGTTTCCTGGAAAGAAAAAATTCCCGGATGGTGGGCGGGAGTGACCATCGCAGCGCCAAGGGTTGAAGCCGCTCTCGAAGCCGAGAAGGCAAAAAAACTCGTTCTAGAGCTCGTCAAGAGAATCAAACGCGGCGACGAGCGCGCAGTGCAAGAGTTGAACGACGCTTACTTTCAGACTGCAGAGTCGTTCAGGGACAGTGTGAAAAGCGTTTTGGGAAACCGCGAGGTCTTGTTCGAAACCAACGCCACGACAGCGCTCATGCTAATCCGCGCTTTGAGCGGAGTCAAGCGAGGCCAGATAGTAACTACTGAAGACTTGCCGCAAACTCTTTATTGGACCATGCGCGGCGGCGACCCGCACTTGACGCAAAAACCCAGGCCTTTGCCAAAGAGAGACTTGCTCCTGCCGCCTAACCTCGGCTTTTTCTCTTCACACCCCGAAGTGCGGCCCGGAGGCGAGAGAATCAAGATCGGGCTGAAAAAAATCCCGCTTTACGACGGAAGCACGCCGACAGGCCAAACCGAATTTCTCGAAAACCTTGAAAGCGCGGTTTCAAACCCCGAAACAAGAATGGTCGTAATTCCCCACGTCACGCGAACGGGCCAAATCCTGCCCGTAACCCAAGCGAGAAGGATTATAGACAAGGAAAACTCTGGCAGAAAGCAGGAACGAAAGATTTTGTTCGTGGTGGACGCGGCGCAAAGCATAGGCCGCGTTCCCCTCGAAGAAATACGCAAGGCGCACGAAGCGTCGGACTTTTTCTTTTTCACAACCGCGAAAGCGCTGGGAAACGTGCTGGGCAACGCGGTTGTTACTGCAAGGCGCAAGCTCGTTGGGCAAGGCATTTCGCACTTTCTCAACTCGCCCTTTTCGAAATACGCGAAGTACTACCAGTTTCCGACGAAGTACGAAAGGGTTTACGACTTTCTGGACTCGAGGGATTTTCACACTGCCGTTTCCCTCCCAGAACTCAAGGGAGGATTGGTTGCGTTCAACGCCAGGTACGCAGGCCCGCAAGAAAAGCTCGAGAGGGAAGACGAGAGGATTATCGAAGAGACGAAGAGAAACCGGGAGAAAGTCGTGCAAGCCCTGGAAAAAATACCGTTGATAGAAGTTATAAAGCCCAGGGAAGACGCGCCGTTCGCGCCCAGCGTGATATCTTTCAAACTGCGAAACACTGAAGCGAAGGCAGAAGACCTGAAACCAGCCCTTCAAGGGCATGACCTGGGCTACGGGCTAATAACAGTAGGAGCGCTCGTGGACAACGGCGTTTTGCGTCTGGAAATCCCTACTTACAGGCAAATGCCTTCTGTCGAAAAACTGGTTGGAAAAATAAGGTTGTTGCTAGGGCTGCCAGAGAAAAACTATTAGTACGCCTTTGCGAAATAGCCGGTTGTTTTCGCCTGCTTTCCACAATAAACACAATTTCCCTTCGCCTGCGCGTTGAAAGGAATCAAGCGGATGCTCGCGGTTGTTTCTTCCTTTATCGCCTCTTCGCACCGCGCGTCCCCGCACCACTCTGCAACCACGAACCCCTTGCGTTCTTCAAGCACGCTCTTGAACTCGCCCATGTTCGCAACAGCGGTAGTGTGCGACTCCAAAAACAGCTTTGCCTTCAAAAACAGCTTTTGCTGTATATCGGCGACCAAAAATTCAACGTACTCTGCTATCTTCTCTTCAGGCACGAACTCTTTTTCCCCGGAATCGCGCCTTGCTATCGTTACGCCGACTTTCGCCAAATCCCTCAAACCGATTTCAATGCGAATGGGAATTCCGCGAAGCTCGCTTTCGTTGAACTTGAAACCCGGGCTTTTCGCCGAATCGTCCACTTCTATTCGCAGGTTCAACCGCGACAAGGAATTCTTGATTCTTTCCGAAGCGAGCAGAGTCATTTTCTTTTCCTCTTCGTTGTAGAAAATCGGGACTATGGCGACTTGCGTTGGCGCAATCTTCGGAGGCCACACCAAGCCTTTGTCGTCGCCGTGAACCATTATCGCCGCGCCTATCATCCGCGTTGAAACGCCCCAAGACGTTTGCCACGCAAAATCCTCTTTCTCTTCCGTTTTAAACCGCACTCCGAACATTTTCGCGAAATTCTGCCCCAAATGGTGCGACGTTCCCATTTGCAGCGCCTTCCCGTCGGGCATCACCGCCTCGATTGTGGTAGAGTAAAACGCGCCGGGAAACTTTTCCGCATCGCTCTTGAAACCCTGCAACACGGGAATCGCCAGCAAATCTTGAGAGCATTGCGCGTACCAATCCAACGCCCTGAGCACCTGCTCTCCCGCCTCTTCGCTCGAAGCGTGCGCCGTATGCCCCTCTTGCCACAAGAACTCGCGAGTGCGCAAGAACGGTTTTAGCGTTTTAGTGTCCCAACGTATTACGTTAGTCCACTGGTTGAGCTTTAAAGGCAAATCGCGGTGGGAAGAAATCCACTTCGCGAAAAAATGGTACATTATCGCTTCGCTCGTCGGGCGCAGCGCCAGCCTTTCGCCGAGTTCCTGGTTTCCTCCTTGCGTAACCCAAGCCACTTCGGGAATGAATCCTTCGAAATGCAGTGCTTCCTGCTTCAAGAACGATTCGGGAATGAAAATGGGGAAATAAGCGTTTTTCACGCCGTCAGTCCTGAACAGGGGGTCGAGATAGTGTTGGATTTGCTCCCAAACGAAGTACGAGTCGGGTCGGAACACCATGCACCCTTGCGTAGGCGCGTAGTCCATGAGCTTGGATTTCTGAACAGCCTCCAAATACCACTCGGCGAAATCCTCGTGCTTCTTGTGTTCCAAAGGCATTTTTTATCACTAAAAAAAATCAGATTACTTCGTGAGAGCCAAACGCGTCCGGGCGTTTTTTTGAATCCTCAGCCCACTTGCGGACCGCGTCTATTATTTTTTTTGCCATCACATGATCTTTTGGAATGCGCATGACAACACCCGCTATTTTTACCTCCTGGTCGGGGCTGTGGAATTGACGGGGCAAGGCTAGTTTCGCATCGTCGAAGTGCTTGTTGAAAGAGCGCAGTTGGTTGGGCGTATAGCTCGAAACTATGGCGTGAACCTCTATGTCGCTCGCATCTGCGATGTCTCGCAAGTCTCGAATGGAAGTCGCCAAGGAAGAGACGTCGTCCACCGAATTGAAACCTGCAAAACGGATTATCGTGCTGTCACCCGCCGTTGCAACTTGAAAGCCATTCCTCAAGTCTTTAATGTCCGAGTTTGCCGTTTGCACGGGCGCGGTTAGTTTCTTTTCCTTGTTCAAATTGGTAAACGTTCTGGAAAAGGAAATGAAATTAAAACTGCGAACGTCATCCATATGGCGGTTCATTGGCTTAGTCCGTTCGTTCTGCGGAATTCGCTTCGTGCTAGGAAGCCACAATTTTTCCAAAACGGCTTGCAAGCGGGCTACTACCATACAAGAAGATAGCCTCGAAGATTATTAAAAAGCTCGTTTTCCTAGAGGGCTATTTTGACTTCAAAATCCCTCAGGCTGACGACCGTGAATTTGCTTTCACCCGCTTTTTTAGGTTCGAGAGTCGAATTCGTTTCCTTCTCCAAATACTCTTTCCATTTCCCCACGAATTCGGAAGGCCCGTCGATGAACACTTTCGCCTTTTCACCCACGTTCAAACCCTTGCTCTTGCGCATTTCCTGAATCGCGCGCGAAACCTCGCGCATAAGCCTTTCTTCGACCAAATCCGGCGTTTCACCGCAATCCAAAAACACTTTGCCCTTGGAAAACCCGGCGCTCTTGACTTCAGAGCCTTCAAGCGAGCCGAGCGTAACGACTTTCGCGTTCGCAAAAGCCTCAATGGTTTTTTTCAGAGCAGAAACTGCTTTCCTCGTTTCCTCATCCTGGGTTTCTACTGCAATTGCACGAACTGGCCAGCGCAGCTTTATTTTCGCTTCCTGCCTCAACGCACTCGACGCTTCGACGATTTCCAGCACGATTGCCATCTGCTTTTCCAACAGCTCGTTCTCCAGCGATTTCTCCGCGCGCGGGTAGTCCTGCGCGTGCACGCTTTGAGCGTCAGAAAACTCGGAAAACATTTCCTCGCAAACGAAAGGAGTGAACGGGGCGAAGGCTTTGGTAAGCGTTTCCATAACCGCCCTCAAAACCGCTTGCGCGCTTTGCTTGTCTTTTCCGGAGTAAGAAGGCGAAACCCTGTCGCGCACGAGCTTAATGTAAGTGCGCGAAAAATCGTCGAGCACAAAAGCCTTGAGTGCCGCGACGGTTTCGTAAAGCTTGAATTTCCGCCCGTTTTCCTGGAATTTCAAAGCGCCCTGCAATTTTGCGAGAATCCACTTGTCTTCTATTGAAAGGGAAGCGAAGTCTATTTTCGTGGAAACTCCCCGCGGCGCGTAGGTCTGCACGAAAACGAAAGTATTCCAGAATACGTTCAAAAACCGGTTTACTTGCTCTACGCCGTCCCAAGCGAAAGAAAAATCTTCCGAAGGATCGTGGTCCAAGAAAAACAACCGCAGCGCGTCGCGCCCGAACTTTTCTATCACGTCTTCGGGAGCTACAATGTTTCCGAGCGATTTGCTCATCTTGGAGCCGTGAGCATCCAAAACAAAACCGTGGAATACGATGTTTTTGAACGGCGCCTTGTCGAAAGTAATCATGCTCGTAATCAATTGCGAGTTCCACCACCCGCGAATCTGGTCCACTCCTTCTATCTGTAAATCGCAAGGCCAAAGTTTTTCAAACTTTTCCTTTTGCGACGGGTAGCCGAGGGAAACCCACGACGCCACGCCGGAATCAAACCAAACGTCGAGAACGTCGGGAATTCGAGTGAAAACGCCTCCGCAAGAACAATTCCATTTCACGGCGTCGATGCCTGGCAAATGCAAGTCGATTTCTTGCGCGAAACCGCTTTTTCCGCGCATTTCTTCCACAGTTCCTATCACTTCAACCTTTCCGCATTTTCCGCACTCCCAAATCGGGGCGGGCGCACCCCAATACCTCTGCCGCGTTACGGGCCAGTCTTTCAAATTCTCCAGCCAATCCGCAAACCGGTCGCTCGCCCAGCCCGGAACCCAATTGACTTTCTCGTTTTCGCTTTTCAGCTGTTCCAGCATCGAGTCGATGCGAATGAACCACTGGGGAACGTTCAAAATCAAGAGCGAAGTGTCGCAACGCCAGCATTTCGGGTACTCGTGGCTGATAGTGTCGACTTTCAAAAGCGCGTTCCTTTCGCTGAGCGTTTCCAAAATGATTTTGTCCGCTTGTTTCGCGTATTTTCCCGCAATCCACGCTCCCGCTTCGCTTCTGAAAATGCCGTCCAAACCCATAGGGCAGGCTATGGGCAAGGAGTTTTCTTTTCCTACTGCAAAATCTTCCTTCCCGTGGCCCGGCGCGCTGTGCACCAGCCCCGTTCCTTCGGCGACTGAAACGAAACGCGCTGACGCGACTACGGTAAAAACTTTTTGGCTTTCGCGCGAAAGCTTTTGCAACATTGGAACCTTGTCCGCGAAAGGATGTTCGTAACGCATTCCGGCTAATTCGCTTCCCTTTAAGGTTCCGATTATTTCGTACTTTCTTCCGGTGGAATCCAAAACCGGACCGACCAAATCTTTCGCGATTACTAGGATTTCCCCGCCCTCGCCGCCGAGCTTTACTCTAGCATAGTCGAAATCAGGGTGCACCATTATCGCCATATTCGACGGGAGGGTCCACGGAGTAGTCGTGTAAATGACGAAAAACTCGTTTTTTCCCGCGAGCTTGAATTTCACGAAAACCGCCGGGTCTTTCACGGTTTTGTATTCTATTTCGTTGAAAGCAACGACGGTCTCGCACCTAGTGCAAACGTGAACGGGGTAATTCCCCTTGTACACCAAACCCTTTTCGAAAGCTTTCTTGAACGTAAACCAAATGCCTTCGACGTAGGAATTGTCGAGAGTGAGGTAAGGCTTTTCCCAGTCCAACCAAACGCCGAGGTTGGCGAACTGACTGTTCATAACGTCTATGTATTCAGTCGCGAAATGCCTGCACTCTCCTACGAACTTTCCCACGCCGAATTGAACGATGTCTTTCTTGTTCTTGAACCCGAACTTTTTTTCCGTCTTCACTTCAATGGGAGTGCCGTGGCAGTCGTACCCAGGCTGGTCCCAAACCGCGTGGCCTTGCATGCGGAAAAAACGTATGAAAGAGTCTTTCAGCGTCTTGTTGAGGGCGGTGCCCATGTGTATATACCCAGTAGCGTAAGGCGGGCCGTCCATGAAGAAAAACTTTGGTTTTCCCGCAAACTTTTGCTTTACAGTGGCGTAAGTGTTTTCGTGCTTCCACTTAGCAAGCGTTTTTTCCTCGATAGACTTAGGATTGTAAACCATTTTTCTTCCCTTTAAAAAAAAAAACAATAAGAATGAGTATCGCGAATTGCTTAAAACATTTCGCAATAGGGGCTTTCAGGAAAGCTTGACTAGCGCGGAAGGCAGGGAAACGAGCTCTTCCTTGCCCGAAATCATGTCGCGCATTTTCACTTTCTTTTCCTTCTCTTCCTGCTCGCCACAAAACACGGTGAAAGGAATGCCTTGCTTGTCGGCAAAATCGAGGTTCCTGCTCACGCTCTTCCCGTCCAAATCCACCAGGCAAGAAATCCCCCTTGAGCGCAGTTCTTGGGACACTTTGATGGCGTAAGCAAAGTTTTTGAACGGCACCACTAACACTTTCACTACGGTTTTCTTTTCCTTTCTTCCGAGCTCGACGTTTTTTTCCTTCAGCACCTCGGCAATCACGTCCAAGCCGAAGCTTATTCCAACCGCGGGAATCTTTTCTTTCGCGCCGGAAAAACGCCCTATCAAATCGTCGTAACGCCCTCCCGCCGCTAACGAAGATTTTATTTCGCTGCCCTCGCTTTCCTTCAAGAACGCCTCGAAAACTACGCCCGTATAGTAATTCAATCCCCTTGCCAAAGCAGGCGAGAATATCGCAAAGCCTTTCGGAACGCCAAATGCTTCAAGCGAATCGAAAAACTCGTTCAGCTCTTTGACTCCCTGCTTGCCTTCCTCGTTCAAAGCCATTCCTTCCACCACGCGCAAGCTTTTTTCCTTCTCCAGCTCGGCGAAAAGCCCTATTGTTTCCTTCGCGTACCCCGGCTCGAGGGTTTTTTCCATTTCCTTGAGCACGCCTTGCGCGCCGATTTTCTCGAGCTTGTCCAACTCGAGAATCACGGGAATCCTCTTTGCAAGTGGAACGCCCAGGAAATCCAGCAGGCCGTCGAGCAGCTTGCGGTTGTTTACTTTCAGGAAAACGCCCAGCCCAAGAGCTTTGAACGCGTCGAAAGCCAAAGCGGCTAGTTCCGCATCCTGCCTGACTGAAAAAACGCCTATGGCGTCTACATCACACTGGGTGAATTCGCGGTAGCGCCCTGCTTTTACCGGCCCATCGCGCCACACGCTTGCGATAGCGTAACGCTTGAACGGCATCGCGAGCTTTTGCGACGCGAAAACGCGCGCCAAAGGAACGGTCAAGTCGTAGCGCAAGCCCAAACGCCGTTTCCCCTGGTCTTCAAGCGAATACGTTTCTTTCAGTATTTCCGAGCCGCCGGCGAACTTGGACGCTAGAATGTCGTAATTCTCCAGCGCGGGCGTCTCGAGCGGATTGAAGCCGTAATTCTGGAACGTTTTCTCCAGCGCTTGCGCTATCGAATTTCGCAAGAGCTTTTCCTGCGGAAGAAAATCGCGCGTCCCGCGCGGCGGCGTGAGTTCGGTCATTTCAATCCCGCTATCGCGTATATTACGTCCACGAGTATTTTAACCGTAATCGCGGTGGGAAGCGCGACGCCTATCGACTTTCCGAAAGACTTGGCTTTCCCAAGCTTTTTTTTCAAGGGCACGATTCCCACCCGTTTTTGGAAGTCCGGCGCAAGCCTTTGCCCCCGCCTTTCGAAAACCTGACGAAAGCCGCGGCCGTCCCTCCTGAAAAGATTTCAAGCAAAACCGTGTCTCCCTTGCTTGCGCTGAGCTTCTCGCGTATGCTCAACGGCAAAACCAGGCGCGCTTTAGAATCGAGTTTGCACGCGATGAAGAACGGGGCGAGGTCTTTGGAAACCTCCGGTAACTCCGCTTTTCTTCCAAAGATATTCACCTTTCAACTTTCTTCACCTCGCGTTCGTTAATGCTAAAATCCAATCATTCGCGCTTTCCCACTTAATATAGAAATCGGCTTGCCGATTTCTATAGCTGCAGAAGTGTCGCTGCACTTCTGCATTAAAAACACTTTTGAAAAAAAAAAGGGGCGAGGCGCAGCGAGCGCCAGGGGAAACGCTTTTCCCCGGGGCTTGCAAAGGGCGCAGACCGAGATTCGAACTCGGGTCAAGGGCTGATTGCGGTTTTCTTTCTAGTGGAGGTCTTTCTTTTCCAAAAGAAAGAAGTCCACCACAAGCCCCGATGCTAACCACTACACCATCTGCGCCATAACTGCGTAAGCTGGAAACTGGGAGTTTCCCGCCAGCAACGCAAAAAACATTTTCAACGGAGTTTGCACTAACTAAAGGCTTTCTAGAAACAGTGATGAAGTAAACCGCCGTTCATTCCAATCTCCGTAAAAAGATTTTGTCGGACCGGGCTTTTAAGAGTTTGTTTCCTCGCCGCACAATTCGTCCAAGTCGCTTTGCGCGGAGTCTTTCTCCATCTGCAGGCCGAAAAAGTATTCGTTCCAAGCGGTTTTCTTTCCCTCGCCCAGTCCGCCTGCAGCCTGCAATCCTACATCAATCGCGTTCTGGAGGGTGTCGAGGTTTTTCTGGTAGAGCTCGAAATTTGCGCAGTCGAACGCGAGGTTGTTGAGTTTTCCAGCCTCGCCAATGAAATCCAAGTACGCTTGGTTTGCCTCCAAGATTTTTTTCTCGGACTCGGAGAAAGATTCCTGGTCGAAGGCGTCCAGCTCTTCCTGCGTTTCAACAAAACGCTCTAGTTCCAGCGCGTTTTCCGAACTCTGGACCTGTCTTTCCGCTGGGTTTTGGCTGGAAACGCAGCCTGCGAAGAGGACCGCGGAAAAAAGTAAAACCAACAGAAACAAGCGGGTGCTGCCCATTGCAACTCACTTTTCCTGGCAGAAAGTCCCGCCTACCGTGCTTGCAAGCTTGCACT
Organism: Candidatus Norongarragalinales archaeon; assembly: GCA_038884755.1. Taxonomy (GTDB): domain Archaea; phylum Micrarchaeota; class Micrarchaeia; order Norongarragalinales; family Norongarragalinaceae; genus UBA10210. Next base: position 217,412 of record JAWABJ010000001.1, on the reverse strand, counting down.
TGCTGTAGTAATTGCACTCCGAATTGCTTATGCTGCTGCAGGTTTTTCCAGCAGGCAGTTTCCAGTAGCCAGTTTTAGTCACGCAAATGGATGTGCCGAACTTGTACTGCAAAGTGCATTCCACGTACTTCAGGCAATCGGTTTCACTTATGGAAGAGCAGCTTTTGCTTGCGGGTAGGAACAAAGAGCCTTTCGGTGCGGTTTTGGGCACGCATGCTTTGCCGTAGAAAGACGCGTCTATCAGTTCGCAAGAGCGGTACTGCAAGCAAAGCGACGGGCTTATGGAGTAGCAGGTTTCGCCTGAAGGCAGGGATTTGAGCGGCTGGCAGCACACTGTCCCGTACGGGCACGTTCCCGCCCCGCGCTTGTCAGCGGTCGAAGGCACGCAGGCAGAGGCGGCGTTGCAGCTCCAGCCTCCCACGGCCTCGCACGAGTCGCGGGCGTTTCCGGCTTTCACGTCGCAAGACCAAACGCCGTACTGGTCTCTAGTCCAATCGCACTGGTAGTACTTCACGCAATCCTGTTGCTTGAGAATGTCGGAACAGGTTTTGCCGTCAGGCAGGTTCCAGGTTTTTGGAGGCTTCGGCGTTGCAGCCGATTTTTCGACGCACGCTTTGCCGTAGGTAGTGTCTATAACCTCGCAGTATTCGTACGAGCTACATCGCGAAACGCCTATCGAAGAGCACGACGGTGCGTTTGATTTCGAAATGCAAGCGTTGCCGTAGGTTGTCGTCGGTATTACCACGCACTTCGAATTCTTGCGGCATTCGGAGGGTGAAAGGGTTTCGCAAGTTTCCGAGGAAGACGCCTTCGGGACGCAAGAATCTACGCCTCCGGAGCTTTTCACTTCGCACGAAGGTTGTTTCTTGCACTCGGAAACAGGAAGGGTTTCGCACTTTTCGGAATCCTGTCCTTTTGCCTTGCAGCACACGTTGTCGTCACCGCCCGGACACAAGCCGCGTTTTATCGAGGCAGGGTCGCAAGCGTTCACGTTCCTGCAGTCGAAGCCCGCGCCTTGGCTGCGGCATTCTTTCACCTTCTGGGCGGGGGTTTTCACCGAAAGGCCGCCTGAAGATTCGAGTGCGGGAATGGACGCCCTTCCGGTTCCGGCCGCAGGCGGCCTGTCCCTACCGCCGGCTCCGCCAGCGTTCGCGTCGGAATACCTTGCAGAGCAGTCCAGCACTTTCACTTTGTAAGTCATTTCCTTGCCGTCTTTGGTTACGACGTAAGAAATGTTTTCCAAAGGCGTTTTCTTGCAACTGCCGTCTTTAATCAACTCTTCAGCCCGCTGGTTGTTGGAGCAATGCCCTTTGCCTTCGGCGTACTTCAAATACACGGTCCCGTGCTCTCGCGTCTGCGCGTTCAGGTCGGAATAAACCGTTCCCTTGCATGCGTAAGCGTCCGCGGCAGGATAGCCGTTGCCTGCGGAAACAGGGTAACAGCGATAGTTTCCGAAGGGAGTTCCGCTGCCGCTCAAATACCCCCAGCAGAACGGCGCGGCGTCAAAACACTTTTTGCTCGACTGAGCCGACGGGTTGAAGAATGAAGATTCGCAATCGGCGCCTGGAGCTCCGGCAGACTTTGGCTGGAGAATGGTAAAAGCAACCCCTTCAAACTTGTCGTCTTTTGATTTCAAGGAAATCTTGTATCCGGTGTAGAAAACGTTCCTCAAAGAAATTTTTCCTACGCTTCCGAACGCGCCCGGATTCACGACGTCTAAAACCGCGTTGTTGGTTGCAGCATCCTTTACGCTTGCAAGGAAACCGGCGGCAGAGCTGGAGGTTGCTGGAGACAAGGAAAAAACCGAGTATAAAAGATTGTTGAACAAAAGCGCTTTCGGCGCGTTCCGCGCTTCAACGTAGTTCGTGCGGAATTGGAAGTTTTCCTGCACAACGTCGGAAGAGCGGTGTGCGAGCAGGAACTGGCCGAAGGTGGAGGGGGAGTGGACCAAGCGCACGAGGCTCTCGCTCAAAACCAAATCGCCTTGCGTGCCGGCAATCCACATTCTGGCGAGATAATCCCCGCTGTTCATTAGGGTGTAGGAATTCACGCCGGCGCTAGGGCAGTAGTGGTTTTGAGGCGCGTAAGCCTCGTCCTCGTGGCGCGGCACTGCAGAAGGCACGCCGCCGTTCTTGTTCAAAGAGTGGTAGTAATCGAAGGCAGCAGGGTCGTAAACCACGTGCCAAACGCCGTTGTTGATTCCGAAGTCTTTCGCGTTGCCTTGCCTGAACGAATACTTGAATTCGAACTTAGCCCCGTCGAAAACGAACTCGGGCTTCTTGTCGAACAGCGCGACCAAATCGAATTCAACTTCGCCGAGTTTGGCTTTCGCAACGGGATTGTCTTGAAGCACGTTGCACGAAACCAGCGTGACTTTAGTTTCGGAAGAAAACTTAAGCTTGTAAAGGTTGGCGGTCGTTTCGGTAATGCACCTTCCCAACTGCGCGGCGCAGCCTTGCGCGTTCCCGGCTCTCGAACCGGCGTACGAAGGCGCGCTCTCCCAACTCAAGTCCCTCACCCAAACTGGCTTTTCCGCGCCCTCGACGAAAACTGGATAGCACGAGGCGCTCGAAGGGTCCCAGTCGAAGGAAGAAACCCGCTGGTCTTCAACCAAATTGAACGAAAACGGCTTTTCGCGCGATTGGACTGCCAAAGCGCCGGTAGTGTATTCGGTCTTGACGTTGCCCACGTCAGGAGCGCCGAACTGGAACGCCTTTTCCACGCTCGATTTGGACGAGAAAGTCATTTTCTTTACTGCAGCCACGAATTGTTTCCCGTTCTCGGGAGTGACCAGGATAATAACGGGCGAAGCGAACGAGTACGAGGTTTTGGTGTCGGAAACTTCCTTCTTCGCGTTGCCTTGCGTGGCAGTCAAGAGTTCTATTCTCTTTACGTTGAATTTCTTCACCGTGCTTTCGCCCGAAGGCCACAGGAGGGTGTAATCGACCGCATCCGTTTCACCGAAAACCACGGTCTTCAGGTCTTTAGCGGTTCCGTTGTCGCTGAGCCTGAAGCCGGCTATTGCCCCGTCTTTCTTAAACCCGTAAACGAAAGGACAGACTGCGGAAGGGGTTGTGACCGGAGAGTCCTGCGCTGGTGCTGCAGAAGAAACGGAAGTTTCGTAGAAAACCGCCCTGAAGCGCACGGCCGTCTGCACAGTCGTGCGCTTGTCTTTCAAAACGACCATCGTCGACTGCGAAGTGTTGTCGAAAACCAGCATTTCGAATTTCGGCCAAACATCAATGCGCCCGACCTTGTAAAGCGTCTGCCTCGTTTCGCTTCCGCCCGAGAAATAATGCAGGTAAACTTCTTTTACCGGCTCGTTGAAGTAAAGCTTGTTCCCGTCCTTGATTTCGTACGAGGCGCTTTGCGGAAACTGGACTGACAGCATGTCGTTGGTTTCGAAAAGCTTTTTTTCGGGGATTGGCGTGGAAGAGGCGGCGAAAACAAGCCCGCTCAAAATCATAATCGAAAACAAGGCGAAAAACGCGCGTTCCTGCACCGAATCCCCTCCGTGGAAAAACCGTTAAGATAAACGTAATTGCCGAGGTATAAAAACCAGTTCTTGCGCAAAAAAAGACTCAAAACCGTATTTCGAACGAAGAAAAGCCTTCTCGAGGGGAAGCGGTTTTTTCCACAGCCAGCCGCTCAACGTGAATTCCGGCGAAGCCTTCGCTCTTGCGCTCGAGTTTCTTCAAAAAATCTTTCAAAACGCTCTCGCCGCACTCGCAGTTTATTTCCACCCGCCCGTCTTCCAAATTACGAACAAAACCTTTTACTCCCAGCGCGCAGGCGGCGCTTTTCACGAAAGCCCTATACCCGACGCCCTGCACCCTGCCTTCAACCAAAATCCGGTAGTGCATTTAACCACAAAGACCTACTTTTGAAATACCAGCCAAAAATGCTTGCATCGATAGCTTTTTCCAAAAAAGACCTCATCCTTCTCTATCCTGCACTCTTCGATTAGTTTGAAATTTCGGTAAAAATCAAAAATCTCGTTTCTGTCGAATATTTTCTCGAATTTTCCGGTTTGCGGATGCCTGAAACTGTTCCTTTCTCCTGCAGGATATTCTTCAACCATTTGCTTGTGAAATTCGTCGTCAGTCGAGAGTGTATACACGAGCAGAAAGCCGCTTTTCTTGATTACTCGCTTGAATTCATCCCTCGCGAAGGTTCTTCCTTCAAGAGAATCTATGTCGGTTGATGCAAAGCAGTCTATACCAATGTCGAAAGCCTCGTTATCGAAAGGCCATTTTTTGGTGGCATCGTGAACTAAAAAAAACGCATTCTGTAAGCCCGTTTTTCCAGCTTTTTTTCGAGCTTCTGAAATTGCATTTTTCGAAAAGTCGAAACCAGTCATTTTGACTCCTTGTTTTGCCAACCACAAGCAGTTTCTTCCCTTTCCACACCCCATTTCTACTCCAGACAATTCGCTTGTAAGACTATTTCTTGCAAGCCATGAGTAGAATTCGACAACACCCCCAGAAGCATCTTCTTTACTCATCTGAGGCAAGACTAAGGGTTTGGAATGCTCTTTCTCCCAAATTTCCTGTTGGTCAAAATCCGGCATGAAAAAAGAATGAAGTCGGGAGTATTAATTTCGTCGCAGGAAGAGGGTTCCAGGGAGAAACGTAGTTTCTCCTGGATCAGACGCTATCAGCCTCATCATCGGTTCAGAGGTTGTTCAGTTATCATCACTAAACAAAATTTTGTTCACTGGAGTTTATTAGTTCAACGCTTGGGCTTTTTCGAAGACTTGCGCTTTTCGCCTAGGATGCGCGGGGCTTGCTTAAGGAAATAACTTTCCAGCGCTTTTTTCGTGGCAGTCTCCTCGCGCGAAAGCGCGGCGAATTCTTTCTTTTCCAATCGTTTTTCCGCGCCTTCGAGTTTTGCCAGGATTGCCGCCTCGCGCTTTTTGAAGTGCTGCATTTCCGAGCGCGCTTTCGCCATTTTCCCCGCGCCCAGCGCCGCGCGGATTTCCCTCAAGGATTTTTCGCGCTCTTCGTTCAACTCGGCGATTTTCTGAGCGCGCATCCGCAGTTCCCTGCTCAAGGAAAGCACTTCCTTTCCCGAAACGCCGCCGCTTTCGGCAACCGCCTGTAAATCTTCCGCCTGTTCGAACAGCGAGTAAATGCTCTTGCTCAAGTACATGAGCGCGAGCAGCGTGAAAAGAAGGGGGACAAGCAAGAGCTCGGTGCTAGTAAAGTAGAAGAGAAAGCACGCGAAAACACCCGCCAGTGTAAGGACGAAAGAAGTGATTATTTCCGACGCGGCAATACCCGCGTCGTGGTGCCTCTTCCAGTACGGAAAGTGCTGGCGTGACCACTGCGAGACTGCGGAGTAAGCGATGAACTTCAAGTCATTGATTGCCTTGTATATTGGCCAGAAAACTAAAGGCAGTATCAAGACGTTGATGGAAATTTCCGGAGGGAGGAAAGGAATGAAGCTCAGGTCGACGTTGAAAGAAGCGAGGAAGCTCATGTAGACTATCGCCAACGCCACTACCGAATTCAAAACGAAGCTTTCCAAAGCCCGCGATAATTCGTTTTGGAACGCGGGGTTTTGCGAAACTTTTTCCAGCGAATGCAGTTCCTTTCCCAAGGCGTTTATCGACTTGCGCAGTTTTTTCGGGTACAACGACGACACTAATTCAGCTATGCGCTTGGAATTGTCGAAAAGCACGGGAGAAATCAGCGTGGAAACTATAGTGAGGAGGAACGCTATAGAGATTATTTCGCCGGCATTGCGCATGAAAGGCGCGGAAGCCGCCGCGATTATCAGACTGAACTCGCCTATGGGAATCATCATCATGCCGAGCTTTATTGCCGAGTTCATGCCCAAGCCGAACGCCGTCGCGAAAAACCCGTAGGCGATGATTTTAGCGAGGATGTAGAAAGCCACTAGAGCGAAGACTAGGACGAGCGAGCCGGAAGAAGGTGTGGTTACCGTAGTTCCAAAGCCAACGAAAAAGAAGAGTATGAAAAACTCGCGCATGAAGCCAATTTCCTTTTTCACCCTCTCGCCGAAAGGCGTTTCGGTCAGCGCAAAACCCGCGAAGTAGGCGCCCAACGCTATGGTAAGCCCGAGGTAAGAGCTGAAGTAGGCGACCATTATGCCCACGCCCAAGGCGAAGAGCGTCATTACGCTCGTCTTCCCGTGCCGCTCGAAAAAGCTCGATACGAAGCGCGTGACGCGGCTTACGACGAAAAACATCGCGACAACGAAAAGAACGCCATTCAAGAGCGTTTGCTTGAACGAAACGGCGTTGGAAATGCTGAACAGGAAAGCCAAAACGAGAATGGCGAAAAAGTCTTCGACGACGAGAATGGAAATCCCCAGCCTCGATTCAGGCTCCTTTTCTATGCGCCGGTCGAACATGAATTTCGTTACCATGACCGTGCTTGTCGCAGTGAGCATCGCGCCTATGACCAGCGCTTCGGTAAAGCCAAAGCCGAACGCGAGTGCAACGAGGAAAGAGAACAAAAATGGTATTCCCATTTCAACGAAAGCTATTATGGACGCCAAGGCGCCGCTTTCCTTGAATTTCTTTATGCTCAATTCCAAACCCAGATAGAAAAGCAAGAGCAAAAGGCCTATTTCGCCGAACAGCTGCGCGATACCCTCGTTCGGCGTCAGGAAATGAAAAACTTGGGGGCCGAGGAGAAAGCCTGCAATTATGTAGCCTATGGAAGTGGGAAGGCGCAATCGCGAGGCGATTATCCCGAAAAACAGCGCCGCCAAGACTATCACGCCTATTTCTACTATCGGGATTTGCGTGGCTTCGGCGGCTAGCATGAATACAGAATTCAAAAAGCAAATAAAAACCAACCGCCATGTTTCTTATAGGCTGGAATTCCCTTTGGTTTTTCTTTGCGTCGTTTTTCTTTGATCAAACTTTCTTTTTGCGAAAAAGAAAGTTTGGGCCCGTAGCTCAGCCTGGAAGAGAGCATCTGCCTCCTAAGCGGAAGGTCCCGCGTTCAAATCGCGGCGGGCCCGCTTTGCGAACCAATTAAAAGAGTGCCTGCACAAAAAGAGTAGCAAACAAGCGCAAGCTATTTTCAAACGAAAACGTCGGTTGGATGGAAACGGTGTGTCTCATGGCGGCAAATCCCGAGTTACAGAAGCTCATTCCCCTATTGGACGGGCTACTGCAGGACACGAGCATCCCGCGCAACGTGCGCACCAACATTTCCCTCGCCAAGGAAAGGCTGGAAAAAGAAGAGGATATTGCGACCGCAGTAAGCGGCGCGATTTACGCGTTGGACGAGATAAGCAACGACATCAACCTGCCCATGCACGGCAGGACCATGGTATGGAATTTGCTCAGCGAACTGGAAGCGCTCAAGGAAAGATAAAAAGTTTTGCGTCCTACCTGCTCCAAACCCACGTGGGGGTTGTGCTTATTTTTTCTTTCCGCTTTTCTTGAACGCCGGCGGCTTGGGAACTTCGTAGCTTATCTTTTCTATTTCCGAAGCCAGCGTTTCCTTGCGCCTCCCGCGCATGCTGAGGGCGAAAGCCAAGACTGCGACAGCCAAAACCACGATTGCGAACAGTGCAGTGTTCGACGTTGGGACGAGTTCGCTTTTCGAGCACGCGTTTTCCGAGCACTGCGAGCACGGGGAAACTATGGTTTTGCAGTAGCCGGATTCACAATAGTATTCCACCACCGAGCTTTCAGCACAAGAGTCGGGGTAGCTTCCCGAGGAATCCGAGCAAACGCCAGAAGTTTCGTAATCCCTCCCGCCGTCGGTGTCGGAACACTCGGCAACAGTAGGCACTGGAACGCAAGCTCCGTCCTCGCACGAGCCGCCGTTGCATTCCAAAACGTTTTTCTTCAAAACCTTTTCTTCAGTGCAGTAGTATTCAATGAGCTTCGTGCTTCCGGAACACTCGTCGAGAAACGAGAATTTCGATCCGTTGGGGTAGTTTCCGGAAGTCCTTCCCCTCTGCGCTAAGTTCAGTCCGTCGGAATCTTCGCACTTCGCTTTCTCGCCGGTAATGCACTTGCCATCCTTGCACCCGAACGGGCAAGAGAACTGCTTCGGGGCGCAGTTGTTTTGGAAAGAACACGAAAATTCCACGAGCTCGCTCTCGCTTAGGCAGTAATCGCTTCCGTCGACGAGGGTGGACTTGCAAGTGGCGTTGGAGTAATAATCCGTAACGTCCGGGTCGGAGCACGAGGCGGTGCAAGAGCCTACGAACCGCACTCTCCCGTCAGGCACGTAAACCAGCCCGTCTTTGGATTCAAGGAAAATGCTCCCGCGCTTGAACTCTGCGACCAGCGGGTCAAGCGTTTCTGCAAGCGCAATCACACTGTCTCCGAACCCGTATCCCGCTCCAAAGGCGATGGGCTTCGTGGAAGAAAACCTCAGCACGCCCGTGGTGAAAGAACGGTCTTTGTATTCTAGCTTGAAGTCCGGCTGGAATTCTATCGTGAATTCGTCCCCGCTCTCGACGTAAACTGGCTTTTGCTTTGCCTTGCGGAAGTAAGTGTTGTTGAACCCAGTGGTATTCTCGTGCCTGTAAAACACGTCGCCTATGGCCATCAGCTGCTTTCCTCCCTGGTACTGGTCTTCCAAAGCCGTGAAGAAATACTCGGCATAGCCGTTTTCGCCCAAATAGAAAGCCACGGGTTTGAGCGACACTACCGCAACCACCGCGCCGCCTGGCGAAACGTCCTGCCCGTAAATGGGCATTATGGCACTCGACGAGTAGCCGAAGCGTATCAAGTCCGCGCAGTTTTCAACCGCGTGGGAAAACGGGATTGCCAATAGCGCAAGGGCAAACGCCGCAATAAGCTTAGAGTTTTCCAGGCCCACTTTACCCATTCACCCGCTTTCATCAGTAAAACCGCTCTTAAAAAAGTTGTGATACGCGCGCGTTGCAAAAGAAATAAATTCCATCGTGAGATTGAGATTAAGGCAAGAAGGCTTTTTTGCTATACAGACGGCTAGGCGCAATGCTGCGCGAAGGGTGTTCCGGTGGATTTGAGGCAGGTGGTGAAGCAGAGGAAGCTACTACTGGAAAGCGGAGTTTTGGAAAAACTCGCCGCAATGCCGCAAGATGAAGCGCTTGAAATCCTGCTGGAAGCTGAGAGCAAGGCGGAAGAAAAAAAGCAGCCGGTCATAACCCTGGCGTCGGTAGGCGAAATCGTGTCGGAAAAAAACCAGGGGAAGAAAGCCGGGCAGGCGATAGTGCAGGTAGAAAAAAGGCAGTACGCGCCCTCTCCGGCGCGCGAGAACGGGTTCGTGCATTCCCTGGAAATCCCCCCGTTCAAGAAATTCGACTGCGACGGAACTGTCGAAGACTTCATCGCGCACTTCCGCAACAGATTCCACAAGCTTTCAAGCATACTTAAAAACAGGGTTTCGGCAGCGAACGGCGTGATTTCGATAGAACACGCTAAAGGCGCGCTTGAACGCAGGAAATCCAGAATAATCGGCATGGTTGGAAGCAAGGGCGTGACCAAGAAAGGGAATTTGCGGTTCGAAATCGAAGACGAGACTGGCGTGATGACTTGCGTAGCGCAGCAGAACAAGCCCGCCATGGAAAAAGCCCAAGAACTGTGGCTGGACGACGTGGTAGCGGTCGACGGCGTCTACTCGCAAGGACTGTTCCTCGTCGAAAACGTGGTGTGGCCGGGAGTGCCCATGCGGCAGAAGAAAACAGTGCAGGTTGAAGGAGAAGCCAGCATAGCGTTCTTGAGCGACTTGCACGTGGGAAGCAAATATTTTCTGGAAGACCGCTTTGAAAAAGCGTTGGCGTTCCTCAACGGAACGGGAAGCGAGGAAGAACGGCGTATAGCAAAAACAATTCGCTACGTGATAATCGCGGGCGACGTTGTCGACGGCGTAGGCGTATACCCTTCGCAGGAAAAGCAGCTCGTCACGAAAAACATTTTTGAACAATATTCTTTGCTTTCTCAATACCTCAAGAAAATTCCTAATGACATTCAAGTCGTGATTTGCCCTGGCAACCACGACGCGGTGCGCGACGCCGAACCCCAGCCCACCCTTCCAAACGAATTCGTGCACGAGCTCAACCAGGAAAACATCCGCTTCATTCCCAACCCGTGCCTCCTGCGCGTGCACGGGCTGAAAATCCTCGTATACCACGGCACTTCGTTCGACGCGCTTGTTTCCAACTCGCAAAAGCTGGGCGACGCTTTCGACCATCCGGAAAAAGTGGCGGTTGAAATTCTCCGCCGCAGGCACTTGTGCCCCACTTACGGCGAAAAGCCAATAGTCCCCTCGCCGGAAGACGGGATGGTCGTGGAAGAAGTGCCGGACATTTTCCACTTCGGGCACGTGCACAAGAACGCTTCGTTCGACTACAACGGCACGGTAATAATAAACTCGGGAACGTGGCAAGGCGAAACCGACTACCAGAAAAGCATGGGCAGGAAACCCACGCCTTGCCTCATGCCGGTCTACGACATTCGCACGGGCGCCTTGAAAATACTTGACTTCAACGACGAAAGCGAAAGCAAGAGGATGAAAGCGTGAACACCCAGAACTCTTCGCAGGAAATGAAAGGCTACTTCAGAATGCTTGAAGGCGAATTGCAGAAGCAGTTGGAAGCAGCTGGGAAAGCGAGGGAAAGAAACCTCGACCCCGTAGCAACAGTGGAAATAGCGCCTGCGCAAGACGTCGCCGCACGCGTCGAAGGACTGGTGGGGCCGAAAGGCGTTGCGGAAACGATACGCGCTCTAGGCGAACAGCACAACCGTGAGAAAACCTGCTTTGAAATCGCTAAGAAAATCCTGGAAAAACAGTTTTCATTGCAAGAAAGCCAGGAAAAAACCGATTCCAAGGAAGACAAGGAAAAGCTCATCGAACAGGCGGTGCGCACCGGCCTCGCGCTTTTCACGGAAGGGGTGGTTTCGGCGCCGATTGAAGGCGTTTCGAAAATAAAAATCAAGCAAAACCCAGACGGGAGCGATTACGTTGGCGTGTACTTTGCAGGCCCGATACGCGGGGCAGGGGGAACGGGACAGGCGTTCGCCCTGCTACTGGCGGATTATTGCAGGAAGTTTTTCGGCATCCGAGAGTACCGCCCGCTCGAAAGCGAGCTCGAACGCTATGTTGAAGAAACAGGATTGTACGCGCGCAAAACACGCGCTGGACAATACGTGCCGACGCGCGAAGAAACAATTTGGGTGGTGAAAAACTGCCCCGTCCGCATAGATGGAGAGCCCACCGAAGAATATGAAGTGAGCGTGAACAGGGACGTAGCCTCGATAGAAACCAACCGCGTGAGAAGCGGCGTGTGCCTGGTGATAGGCGAAGGCGTGTGCTTGAAAGCGGCGAAAGTCTTGAAAATCGCGAAAAAAAACGGGCTCGACTGGCAGTGGCTCGAGAATTTGATTAAAGTCGCCAAGCAAGAAGCGAAGAAAGTCGAAATAAAGCCGAACGAAAGGTTCATGGAAGAAATCGTCGCTGGACGCCCGATATTCTCTTTCCCCATGCGCAAAGGCGGCTTCCGCCTTCGCTACGGCAGAACTCGGTTCACTGGAATTCTGGCCAAAGCAATTCACCCTGCCACAATGGTTTTGCTGGACGATTTTCCTGTGTTCGGCACTCAAGTGAAAACCGAACGCCCAGCTAAAGGGTGCATCGTAACCCCCTGCGAAACTATCGACGGGCCCATAGTGCTTTTGGACGACGACAGCGTAAAAAAAATATCGAACATTGACGAGGCTTACGCGCTGCGCAACAAAGTCAAGGAAATACTTTTTCTCGGCGACATGCTGTGCTGCTACGGCGATTTCAACAAGAGCGCCCACCCGCTCGTCCCTTCCCCGTGGGTGGAAGAGTGGCTTGCCCTAGAGTTGAAAGGCAGGGGAATAGAGAAAACTGCGCAAGAACTCAAGACCATTTCCTTCGACGGCGCGAAAGAACTTTGCGAAAAACACGGCGTCCCCCTCGCGCCTTCTCACACTCTGTTCTGGAGCGACTTGAACGCCGAAGAATTGGAAAAACTCGTGGCGTACTTGGAAAAAGGCAGGCTGGAAATGGAGTGGTTCGAATTCAAGAGCTTTTCCCTGCCTCTCGCGCAGGAAAAAACCATTCTCGAAAACCTCGGCGTCGAGCATTCGGTGAAAGAAAGTGAAATAATTTTCGGCAAGGACGCCGCGCTTTCCCTCCTCGCGCCATTGGGAATGCTGAAAAGCAAAAAACTAGACGCTTCGGCAGTGAGAAAGGCGATTGCCGAAAGCAAGGACAAAAGCGTTTTGCAAATAATAAACTCTGTCTCGCCGTTCGAAATCCGCGGAAAAAGCGGGGTTTACGTTGGAAGCGCTATGGGCAGGCCTGAAAAAAGCCGCGAGCGCAAGATGAAGCCGCCCGTTCACTCGCTTTTCCCCATCGGCTTCCTGGGCGGAAAAGTGCGAAGCGTAAAGAAAGCTTACGCTACGGTCAAGCAATCCGGCGGAAGCCCCACTGCCGAATTCGAACTTGAAGTGAGAAAGTGCGCGGATTGTGGAAAGCAAAACTGGGCGAGAAAATGCGATTGCGGCGGGAAGACCACGCCCGCATTCAAATGCCCCAAGTGCGGAAGGCTCAACGAAAAACAAGAATGCCAGTGTGGAAGCGAAGGCGCTGCGTTCGAAATTCAGCAGCTCAACCTAGTACGCGCGGTCGACAACGCCATTGCAAAAACTGGGCTCGTGCCCGACGAAGTCAAGGCGGTGCAAGGCCTGATTTCCGCGAGAAAAACGCCAGAAGCCCTCGAGAAAGGCTTTCTTCGAGCAAAGCACGGAATCACCGTGTTCCGAGACGGCACCAGCCGCTTTGACGCGACCGAAATCCCGTGCACGCACTTTTACCCCGCCGAAATAGGCACGAGCGTGGAAAAACTCAGGGAAATGGGTTACGAGAAAGACGCGCTTGGAAACGCGTTGGAAAACGAAAGCCAGCTCGTGGAACTCAAACCCCAAGACATCATCGTTTCGCAAGAGTGCATGCAGTATTTGCTGCGCGTTTCCCGCTTCATCGACGATTTGCTCGTTTACTTTTACAACTTGCCGGCATTCTACAACGCCTCGAGCGAAAAGGACTTGGTGGGAACGCAAAGCATCGCAATCGCCCCGCACACTTCAGCAGGAATAGTGTGCAGGGTCATAGGCTACGCGCAAGTGCAAGGCATAATAGCGCACCCTTACCTGCACTGCGCCTGCCGGAGAAACGCGGACGGAGATGAACTAGCGATAATAATGATGATGGACGGGCTCCTTAATTTTTCCCGTGAATTCCTGCCGGAAACGCGCGGCGGGAAAATGGACGCGCCGCTCGTGCTGACGACCATTCTCGACCCACTGGAAGTGGACGACGAAGTGCACGCCATGGACCGGGCGTGGGCTTACCCACTGGAATTCTACCAAGCTACGCTCAACTACTCCAGTCCCGGCGAAGTGCAGATAGAAACAATTTCCGACACGCTCGGAAAGGAACAGCAGTACGAAGGCATAGGGTTCACGCACGCCTGCACCATAGACCCGCTCACGCCCTTCAGAAGCAGCTACGTCAAGCTCGCCACAAGCATGCAGCAAAAACTCGAGGCCGAACTGCGCCTGATGGAAAAAATCCGCGCCGTCGACGCGCAACAGGCGGCCGAACGCATAATCCTCTCGCACTTTTTCCCGGACCTTTACGGGAACCTGCGCTCGTTCTCCCGCCAGAAATTCCGCTGCGGCGAATGCAACGCTAAATACCGCCGCCCGCCTTTGGCTGGCAAATGCCGCAAGTGCGGCGGAAAGCTTTTGCTCACTATACACAAGGCGGGAATTGAAAAGTACCTCGGCATCGCCAAGGAAATGGCGGAACGGTTTGATTTGCCGGAATACCTCAAGCAAAGGCTCATGCTCATCGAACGCGAGATAAAGGAAGTGTTTCGCGAAAAAGCCGAAAAGCAGTTTTCGCTAGCAAACTTCGTTTGAAAAAAAAAAGGCAAGCAAAACAAAGTCAAAAGCCGTTTACCACGTGCACTTTCATTACGTTCGTGTTCCCGCTCACTTCAAGCGGAATGCCCGCGGTCAAAACAAGCAAATCGCCTTTCTTCACGAGCTTTCTCGCCTTCAATTCCGTTTCCGCCATGCGCGTGAAATCTTCCAGCCCGCCCGCCTTGCGCAAAAGCAGCGGTTCGACGCCCCACAACAACGCGCACTGGTTTCGCGCCGACTCGTGGGGGGTGAAAGCGATTATTTTCTGGGGAGGCTTGTGTTTTGAAATCAGCCTCGCAGTAGTTCCGTGCGTGGTATAGGCGACGATGAACTTCGCCTTCAAGTGAAAAGCCGTGTGCGTGACTGCGCCGCTTATCGCCTCGACTATGGAATGATGAAGGGGCTTTCCCTCGAAAGAGTCGAAGTGCGGGGCGTGCGTCAAGACGAATTCCGCCTTCTTGGCTATCGAATCCATAGTTTCCACTGCCTTCAAAGGGTATTTTCCCATCGCGGTCTCGCCGCTGAGCATCAACGCGTCGGTTCCGTCGAGAACTGCGTTCGCAACATCGCTCGCCTCCGCACGCGTGGGAATGGGAGAGTACGTCATGCTCTCGAGCATCTGCGTTGCAGTAATGACGGGCTTGAAAGCCGCGTTGCACTTTTTAATCAAGCTTTTTTGGATTAACGGCACTTCCTCGGGGTTGAGCTCTATGCCCAAATCCCCGCGCGCGATCATTATGCCGTCGCTCTCGTCGATTATCGCATCAATGTCGTACAGCGCCTTAGCAGTCTCTATCTTTGCAATTACTTTCGGCTTGAGCTTCCACCTGGAAAGCTTTTTTTTCAAAAACATCACGTCTCCCGCTACGCGCACGAAGCTCTGCGCCACGTAATCCGCGTTTTGAGACTGCAAAAACTTCAAGTCGCGCAAGTCCTTGCGGGTGAGGGAGTTGAGTGAAATGTCGGCGTTGGGAAGGTTGACGCCCTTGTGGTCGCCCACTTCCCCGCCTTCAACGACCTCTGCAGCCAAAACCCCGTTTTTCTTTCCCACGACCAAAAGCTCGATGAGCCCGCCGTCGATGAAAATCCTGTCGCCCACGCCCACTTCCTTGGACAAGCGGGCGTAAGGAATGCTGAACTCGCGGCCGGAACCGACGAAATCGCTCTCGGAATTGACGAGCACCGTGCTCCCGCGCTTCAATTCCGCCTTTCCGCTCTTGAAAACGCCGGTTCGAATGCGCGGACCCTGCAAGTCCGCAAGAATCGCAATCGGAACCCCCAATTCGCGCCGCACTTTCTTCACTAAGGAAATCATTCTAGCGTGGTCGGAAAGCCTGCCGTGGGAAAAGTTCAAGCGCGCAACGTCCATGCCCTTGCGCGCGAGCTTGCGTATAGTTTCCTCGGACGAAGTGGAAGGGCCGAGGGTGCAAACGATTTTCGTCTTGCTCAAAGAAAAACCAACCTTTTTTCGCTCAAATTATTCCGAGTTCCTTGCCCGATTTTTCGAATGCGTTCAAAGCAAAATCCAAATCCTCTTTCGAAAGCCCTGCATTCATCATCGTGCGTATTCTCGCCTTGTCTTTCGCAACCATCGGAAAAACAATGGGCAGGGCGAAAACGCCTGTTTCAAAGAGCTTTTCGCTCAACGCTTTCGCTTTCCCGCTTTCCCCAACTATCACTGGCGTTATGGGCGTTTGGCTCACGCCCGTATCGAAACCCAGCGCCTGCAACTCTTTCTTGAAGTAATTCGTGTTGTCCCACAGTTTCTTGAAATGCTGCGGCTCTGTTTCCAAAACTTCCAGCGCTGCAAAGCATGCAGCGACAGTCGCAGGAGGCGCAGAACCGCTCAACAGCCAAGTGCGCGACTTGTTCAACGCGAAAGCAACCAAGTCTTTGCTACCGGCAATACTGCCCCCGACGACTCCGAAAGCTTTCGAGAAAGTGCCCATTTCCACGTGCACTTTCCCCTCCAAATGAAAATGATTTACTATACCCCTCCCGCCTTCGCCCAGCACTCCGTCGCCGTGCGCGTCGTCAACGTAAACCATCGCGCCGTGCGCTTCTGCAATGCCGGCAATCTTGTCCAACGGCGCGATGTCGCCGTCCATAGAAAAAACACCGTCAGTGATAACCAAAATTCTTCTCGGGGGCGTGGGTCTGGAATCCAATTCCTTCAATACTCTCTCCAAATCGCCGACGTCACAGTGCTTGTAAATCGCGCGTTCCGCCTTGCTCAACCTTACGCCGTCAATGATGGAACCGTGGTTTAATTCATCGCTTATCACCACGTCGCCTTCGCCCACCAACTGCGGAATCAAACCCGCGTTCACCGCAAAACCAGTCTGATAGTACAACGCTGCTTCGGCGTGTTTGAACGAAGCTATCTTTCTTTCCAAAGCCAAGTGCAAATCCATGCTTCCCGCAATTGCCCTTACGCTGCCGCTCCCTGCGCCGTGCGTTTGCACCGCGCGTATAGCCGCTTCCTTGAGTTTGGGGTGGTTGGACAAATTCAAGTAATTGTTAGAACAAAGCATCAAAACATTCTTGCCGTCGACTTTCGCGTGCGCGGTTGAAGGGCCTTGCAACTGCTTTATCCGCCAGTCCAAGCTTTGCTGCACCAGCGCTTCATACTCCTGCTTCAAGAACGAAGTCGCATCCCGTTTAGCCATTGTTCAACGCCTTCCCAAGAAACCAATGCAATAAACAAAACTAGCCGCACAAACAATAAAAACCGAAAGCAACAACGACAATCGGCGAATTGCCTTCGTCTTTTAAGGATTGAGCCCAAAATATTTTTAACAAAAAATAATGTTTGCTAGGGGGTATGCTGAGTGAAAAAAGTCCTAGTCATAGGTGCGTTCGGGCAAATCGGCTCTGAACTCGTCCCTGAGTTGAGAAAAAAATACGGGAAGGAAAACGTTATTGCGACGGACATCAAGCCCGCTTCGCCGGAAGCGCAAAACCACGGACCTACCGGCGTATTGGATGCGACGAAAAAAGAGCAGATTGACGCTTGCGTAGAAAAAAACGGCGTTGACGCGATATACCACTTGGCGTCAATACTTTCGGCAGCAGGGGAAAAAAACCCGCAATTCGCTTATTTCGTCAACAACACCACGTTATACAACGTTCTCGAGACGGCGAGGGAGAAAAAACTCGAGCGCGTGATGGTTCCCAGTTCAATCGCAGTCTTCGGGCCCGAAACGCCGCGAGACAACACGCCCAACGAAACCATACTCAAGCCAACCACCATGTACGGCATTTCCAAAGTGCACGGCGAGCTGCTCGGGAATTATTACTTCAAGAAATTCGGAGTGGACGTGCGCGGATTGCGCTTGCCGGGAATAATAAGCAACGTCACGCAACCCGGAGGCGGGACTACGGATTACGCCGTCGAAATATACTACTATGCCGTAAAACGCCAGCACTACACGTGCTTCCTCAAGCCCGACTCTGCATTGCCAATGATGTACATGCCCGACGCGCTCAGGGCAATAATCCAGCTTGCCGAAGCGGACGGCTCGAAACTAAAGCATAGAACCGACTTCAACGTTTCCGCAATGAGTTTTTCTCCAGCCGAAATCGCGGCCGCCATTCAGCAAGAGATTCCCGAATTCACAATAAGCTACAAACCCGACTTCAGGCAGGCTATTGCTGACTCTTGGCCAAAAAGCATTGACGACAGTGCAGCGCGCGAAGAATGGGGCTGGAAGCCCGAGTACGACTTGACAGCTATGACTAAAGACATGATCAAGCAATTGTCAAAACGAGCGTATTGACAAAAAAGCTTGAAACCAGCTTGATTTTTAATTGCAAATTCGTTAGCTAATTATAAAAGTCGAGAGGTAGTTGAATGAAAATCGCGCTATTGTTGTTAGCAGTCGTTACGGCTTCTTTCCTCTCCGCGTCTGCAATAACAATCTCGTCCCTTCCTTACACGATTGGAACGCAAGGAGACTGGTATAATATAACCGGAAACTTGACTCACACGACTTCGAGTTCAACCACTCCCAGCATAACCTTCAATTCTTCAGCCAACTCGAGCGGTTTTACAACTGACAAACCAACTTACAACATCACTTCCACCTATACTGGAACGAGCGGAAACCCCACGGTTTTTTCTTTCCAAAACGGCAGTAAAGGCGGAAACAATCTTACTAATGTCTTGGCGTACATAACCGGATTCGACTCTTGCGCTTCGATAACCACAACTTATTCCAACTTAACGTTTTACAACGTTCTTTTTAACGGCACTCTAAAGAAATTGACTCTTACCGCACAGCCGGATGGCGCTTGTCTTCAAATGTCCGTAAATCCAAGCGGGGCACCGCTGGTGGTGTATTTCAACAATTCCATAGCCAACATTACTATAACCGGCACCAGCCTTGTGAGAGCGGGATTTGCTCAAGCAACGAAAAGCAACATTACGGTAATAGTAGAAAATTCGCGAATAGAATACGCCGCGTCTGGAGATACAGACGCCATTCCCGTGATTTTCGGTTTTGGCGACACCGCCAGCGACACGACCGGCAATTACAGCCTTAGGGTTTACAACTCGAAGCTCATTCAACGTCAAGGAAAAACTACGACCAACTACTTGATACAAATGGGGAATTCCCTGCTCACTACGGTAGTATTCAAAAACGTTATAATCAACCAAACAAACTCCACTGGAGACGCAAACGGAACGGTGGCTTTAATCAACGGCACAAACTTCAACTTTACAAACACCACTTGGCAAAGCGACAAGTTTGAATTCTCAACCGGAAACTTAAGCCAGTCCACAGTAAACCGGTTGTGGTGGGTTGACGTGGTAGTCAAATACGCTAATGGCACTGCGGTTGAAGGAGCGAATGTCGTGGTAATAGACAACGAATCTCACACCCACTTTTCGGGAACCACCAATTCTACAGGATACGTTCAAAGGCAGGAGTTAAGGCACTATTATCTGAACGGAAGTGAAACGAAAGTATTCACTTCATACCACAATTTCACCGCGTCAGTAGGCTCGCGTTGGAACCAAACTCAAAGGAACGTTACCGACAATCAAGTTGGTTCGAGCGAAGTGACGATTTCGATAAACGCACCTCCAGAATTCCAGTGGCAAACCTCGAATTTCACCAATGGTTCGGAATTCAACACTCCACTCACGATGCAATTCTTCGTTTCTTTGAAAGACGACAGCGGAATTTCCGAAGTCAACATGAGTTTTCAAAACACCAACTATACCATGAGTCTTTGGAACGGAACGAGCACTTCTGGAGTGTGGAATTACAATATTTCAGGACTGCCTGCGGGAACTTATTACTATAACTTCACGGCGTTGGATGGCGTTGGAGCTTCCACTTCGCAAACTTACAGTATAGTCGTGGTGAAGAACACCACGGGAGCAAACCTATTGCTCAACTCTACCGACGCAGATTTGACTATCGCATATCCTCAAAGCGTAAACGCCTCGGGCTTTTGTTCCGGAATAGTGATTGATACATTGTACAGAAATTCCACTATACGCTCAAACCCGGAAATAACAACTCTCGCGGCAGGATATTACAACTACACTATTCACTGTGATGCCAACACGAATTACAGCACATCGACCGACACGCATTTTCTCACTGTAAGCAAGGGAAGCGTTTCAATCACTGCAACACTCGACGGAAGCGCAGAAGACAGGAGTTACACCTCAAGCGTGGCAGTCAACGCTTCGGCTTGGAAAAACGTCACGGAAGGCAATCTCACGCTCTACCGCAACGGCACTAGCGTGGATTTCGACAGTTCTTACGTAGAGGAAAGCAATCAAACACCTTCTGCCCTCGCTGAAACTTTCAACTACACCGCGTGTTTTCCCGAAGCGCAAAACTATTCAGCAACTTGCACCACTCTCCTTGCAAACTTTCAAATGACCGTAGTTTCGGGCGGTTCACGAGGACGCGATGTTTACATAGACTGGCGTGGTGCTAAAACCACACCAACGCCCACTATTACGGCTCCAGCGCCGAAGGTGAAAGAAAAAACTTTAGACCCTAGGGCTAAGATAAAAGGCGAGTTTTTCCTTTCTAAAACCGTGTTTTCCCTATCATATACTGCAGGAAGCAGGGGATTCAAAGGAACGCTCGCGTGGACTCTGCCCTTCGACTATTCTGAATACATTGCCGGAAAAATAAACATTTCACCAAAACCATCTCAAACGAGCGAAGGAAGCATAATAGCAACGTGGGAAAGGCTTTCTCTTAAGCCGTTCGAAAAATTCACGGTCAGCGTGAGTTTGAACGAAAAAACTGAAGAAAAAATTCTCGACGAGTTCACCGTTTTGACGCTGGTGGACGAGGAAAAACCCGAGTCCAATAGAATCCAGCCGACGCAAACCCTGAAACCGAACGAAAACGCAATTAGAATCCAAACGCAAAACTCGAGCTTGATTTACGCGCTCATAATCGCGGTTTTCGTTGTTGCGCTGGTCGCCTACTCGATAGGAAGAAGAAAGAATAAAGGACTCTGAACTTAACAGGCAAATCAGGCAGAATGCAGTTTTTCAGGCAAAAGAGTGATTAAAACCCTTTCCTGCTTTCCCGAATCGCGATAGCGCACGGTGCAATCGTTCTTTTCCAAAGAATCGTAATCGACAGTAATGCATAGTGGCACTCCGATTTCGTCCATGCGAGCGTAGCGCTTTCCAATGCTTCCTCTCTCGTCGTACTCGCACTCCAACCCGAGGTGCTTGAGCATTTCGAAAACCTCTCTCGCTTTTTCGT
Source organism: Candidatus Norongarragalinales archaeon (assembly GCA_038884755.1). Taxonomy (GTDB): domain Archaea; phylum Micrarchaeota; class Micrarchaeia; order Norongarragalinales; family Norongarragalinaceae; genus UBA10210. The sequence goes on along the minus strand of JAWABJ010000001.1, from coordinate 196,721 downwards.
CCAGCCCGTCTTTCGCCATCAGAGGGAAAACCGCGCAGTCGAGAGGCGCTATCCGCCTTTCGAGCTTCAAAACAGTCTTCTCACCCTCTTCTTCGAAAGAATCGATAAGCACCGTGAAGAAAAGCCTGTCCAAGCCGAAGGAAGGCTCGATGACTGTCGGCAGAACCTTTTGCTTCGACTCTTCGTCGAAAACCGAAAGGTCTTTACCTGAATGCTTTTGGTGCTGCTGCAAGTCGAAGTCCCCGCGGTTGGCTATTCCCACGAGTTCCTTCCAGCCCCACTCTGGATAATCATATTCCACGTCCCAGGTTTCTTTCGAATAGTGCGACAACTCGGTAGCGACATGCTGGCGCATTCGCAGATTCTCTTTCTTCAGTCCCAGTTCTTCAGTCAAGAAAAACCACGCTTCGGCAAGCCAGTACACCAGCCATTCGTTAGAAACAATCTTTTCTTCAAACAGCTTTTCCACGCTTTTTTCAACCAACCCACTTTTTTGAGACTGGGCGCGTGCGGTAAAAACCTTGATTTTTTGGTTGAGCTTTATTTTATCGAAACGCGGACTTTTGTTAGGGTGCAGGAAAAACTCCAATTCCATCTGTTCGAACTCTCGCGCGCGAAAAAGAAAATTCCTTGGAGAAATTTCGTTTCTAAACGCCTTTCCAATTTGCGCTATTCCGAAAGGAAGCTTTTTGCGCGCGAAACCAGCGATTGACTTGAAGTCCGCGAAAATAGTTTGCGCCGTCTCGGGGCGAAGGAAAACTGCGTTCGCATCGTCTTCAATAACGCCCACTTGCGTCTTGAACATCAAATTGAACGTCTTCGCTTCAGCAAGCTCTCCCCTGCACTTTTCGCACACGAGCTTGTGCTCGCTAATGAGTTTCGCCAGCGTTTTTTCGTCCAGCCCTTCCACTTCAAGCTTTAATTCATCGCGCACGAGCTGGTCTGCGCGAAAGCGCGATTTGCATTTCTTGCATTCCACCAGCGGGTCGGTAAAGTTTTCAAGATGCCCGCTCGCTTTCCAAACCTTGGGCGAGGAGATTATCGAGCCGTCCAAACCCACTACGTCCTCCCTTTGCTTGACGAAGTAATCCCACCACGCACTTGCGATTCTTTTTTTAATCGCGAGTCCGTAGTGCGCGTAGTCGAAAAACCCGCCGAGAGGAGAGTAGATTTCGGAATTCGGGAAAACCAACCCGCGCCTCGAACACAGGTTGACGACCTTGTCTATTTTCCCTTGAGCTTGAGACATTTCAACACACTTCAATCGCGGGGATTAAAAACGCCCTGCTACTATCTTACTCTATATAGAGTTTTAAAACGGTTATTTTGCTTTTCTACGGAAGGGTGGTTAACAGTGAAGGCTCTTGAAACTAGGAAAAAGTTCTTGGAAAAGGCGAAAAAGCAAACCCAGGAAGCTTTGTCCCAAAAAGACGCGTTGATCATCCAAGCCGTACGTAGCATAGACGATTTGGACGAAGTCAAAAGCCTACTCCAGCAAAGGCTCAACGAATGGTATAAAGTCAATTTTCCCGACTTGCGCGTGAACGAAGACGTGCTCGCGCGAATAGCGGCAGAGTTCGGAAGCAAAGAGCACTATGAGGAGAAAAAGCTTGCTGAAATAGCCAGCGAGTCGAAGGCAAACGCCATCATGGTCGCCTCTGAATCCAGTTATGGAGCGAAGTTCGACAAGGAAGACTCTAAGGCTGTTCAAGTTTTCGCAAAGCAAATAGCCGAAATCATGGAAGCGAGGAAAGAGACTGAGGAATACGTGAAAGGCATGGTTGAAAAAGAGCTCAAGAACGTGACGTATTTGCTCGACCCGCTGCTCGCCGCAAGGCTTCTTGCGCTCGCAGGCTCGCTCAAAAACCTGGCGGAAATGCCAGCTTCAACCATTCAAGTAATTGGCGCCGAAAAGAGTTTGTTCAAACACTTAAGACAACACACGCGCCCACCGAAGCACGGCATCATATTCCAGCATCCTGCAATAAACTCCGCGCCTATGCACCAGCGCGGGCGCATCGCGCGCGCGCTTGCAACCAAACTGGCGATTGCCGCTAAGGCTGACTTCTACACTCACCACTTCATCGCGCCAAAGCTCAAGGAGCATTTCGAAAAGCGCTTGAAACAAATCCAGGAAACGCCAATCAAACCGCAGTCCGAAAAGCCTAAGCACAACTACCGCGAGGGCAGCAGGGAAGACGATTACAGGCGCAAGCCGTTTGGCGAAAGGAGATTCGGCGGAAGGCCGGTCGAAGGCAGGCCTTTCCACGGCGGGAGCGGAAAATCGTTCGGCAAAAAGCCTTTCAAGCGCTTCAACAAAGGCAGGCGCTGACTCTTCAGGTGCTGTGACGCGTGAAAGAAATTTTTCCGGGGATTTACGCGCAAAACAGCTTTTTCTACACGCGCAATTCCCTCAAAGGATTCAAGGTGCACGGGGAAAAGCTCGTCGAGGAAAAAGGAATTCAATACCGCGAGTGGAACCCCCACCAAAGCAAGCTTTGCGCGGCGATTGCGAAAGGCATCAAGCACATGCCCATAACCAAAGGGTCTAAAGTCCTTTATTTGGGCGCAGCACACGGCGCCACGCCCTCGTTCGTAAGCGACATAGTGGGAAGCAAAGGGGAAGTTTACTGCATTGAAGTAGCACCCATCGCCATGCGCGATTTAATCAGCGTGTGCGAAAAACGGGGCAACATGATACCCATCCTTGCCGACGCGCGCAAGCCCGAGAATTACGAGGAAATCGGCTCTGTCGATGTGGTTTTCGAGGATGTTGCAGACCCCCAGCAGGCGGAAATACTCAACGCGAACTCCCGTTTTCTCGCGAAAGGGGGTTATGCGCTGATTGCAATCAAGTCACGCGCAATAAATTCCGTCGAAGAACCTGCGCGCGTGTACGCGAAAGTGAAAAAAACCCTTTCCGAGGCTTTCGAAATCGAGCAGGAAATCCCCTTGGAGCCGTTCGAGCAAGACCACTTGTTTTTGGTTTTGCGCAAGAAGTAATCAAAGCTTTTGGAAAACCAGGCAAAAGTTTCGCGCTTCGCGTTTCGTGCAAAGCCTGCCCTTCCTCTCGAAGAAAAACTTTCGAAGCGCAAGCCCGCTTTTCGACGCAACGGAAACCAGGGTTTTCTTGCCTGGAGAACTGTAGATTCTCGGCAAAGTCAACCCTGTTTTGCCGGCGTAATTGAAAAACACTGCTTTGCCAGCCTCCTGGGCAGACCAGCCTTCGCAGCGCACGGTCACGAAAGCAAACCCCTTTTTCTTCAAAACCCGGCTCATTTCGGAAAAAAGCAATTGCAATTCCCGCTTTCCGGAAAAATGGTGGGCGACCGCGAAATACGCCGCAACGTTGAAGAAAGAATTTTTGAAGGGAAGCTTGAGCACGTCAGCCTTGCTCGCAATGATTTTTTTTGAAAGCTTGGCTTTGCGGACGTTGCGCTTCGCGTATTCAACCATTTTCGGCGAGAAGTCGACCGCGTAGATTTTGCGGACGAAAGGGGCGAACGAAATTGCGTTCACGCCGTTGCCGCAGCCCGCGTCCAGCACAACGTCGTTTTTCTTGAGCATCGGCCTGAAAAACCTGACCCAAGAACGCGTTTTGTAGTGCCTCTCGTTCCAGCGTTCGGCAATCGCGTCGTAAACTTTCCTCACGTCTTTTTGCATGGCAATAGAACCGCGTGAAAGCACTTAAATTTTTAGTGGTTGAAAGGAATAGGACATGGAATCCGACGCCCGCAAGGCACTGCAATACGTTCCGGTGCTCTTGCTTTTCGCACTCGTCATTTACTTCGCCAACAAGGATTTTGACGCTGCGCTCAACCAGGCGAAGCCCTGGATGAACCCCGTCGTTTCCAAAAACGAGGTATCCGCGCTGGAATGGGTTTTGCAAAACACGCCCGAACGCACGGTGTTCGTGAGCGACATTTTCGGCGGAGAGCTTTTGATGAGCGTGCTGCGCGAAGGAACCGAAGGCGGGGATTGGGCGATAGTGCCGAACGTAGTGCAGAGAATGCACGACATCCAATACAATTTTTACGAAGCCAAAAGCGGAAGGCAAGCGTGGGAAACCGCGTTGAAATACCGCGCCGAATACGTCTGGGTGCCCGACCGGTCTCTGTTCCCCGGGTTCACTTGGAAAGGGGCGGACTACACCATATTCGGCGATTCTCAGTACTTCGAAAAGGTTTTCGACAACGGGCACAGGATTTACAAAGTAAAGAAACCGTGATTTCATGGATTTGCGCAACCTGGACAAGGACAAGCTTTTGGTTTACGCACTGCTTTTCATTGCGGTCGTGACAAGCCTCCACTCGCACTCGATGGTTTGGAAAGAGTGGTACTACCCCACGTACGGCAACACCAACATCCACGTTGCTTTCGCACAGCACATTCTCAAGCACGGCGAATACCCGCTGCAAAACGATTACTCTTACGGCGGCGGGATTCCGGCGCTTTACGTTCCGGGCTACAGGCTCTTGCTTGCGGGAACCACGTTCGTTTTGCAAGACGTGGATTTCGCGCAAAGAATGCTGGTGATGCTTTTCGCAATTCTTTTGCCCATAGGCTTTTTCCTGTTTGCAAGAGAGGTGTTCGACGACTTCACGGGACTGGCGGCAGCGTTTTTCGCTTCCCTTCCCGCCGAACTGCTCATTTATACCGTCCGCCCGCTGCCGCAGGGGCTGGGACTGGCTTTGCTTCCCTTCGCCTTCTACGCCATCGCCCGCAACAAGCGGAAAACGGCGTTGCTTTTGACTTTTGCAATCGCCATGGTCCACCAGGAAACAATCGCGTTCCTTGCGGCGGGAGCGTTCGCTTTCGCCGCGCTCAAGGTTTTCTCCCAATTCGCCCAAACGAGGAAAGTCGCAATGCCTTCGGAAAGCGCTTGGACCGCATTGTTGTGCTGGGCACTGGCTCTTATTGCATACGTCGGATGGCACTTTATAGCGACAGGCAACGCCAACATTTTCGACATAGCCCAGTTTTCAAACCACGAAGGCAACCCAGTGGGATTCGACTTGTTTTTGGAAAAGAACGGGTTGGTTTTGACTGCCGGAAGCGTGCTTGGGTTTGTGCTGCTCGCGGCTAGAAACTTTTTCCAGCCGAGAGACAGGGAGCTGCTTTTGATAGCGTTGGCGCTCGCGGGCTTCGCCTTCATCAAAAACGACTTGGTGGGCGTGCGCGTCTTCATGGACAGGTTCATAGTGTTCCTGCAAGTCCCGCTCGTAGTTCTTGCGGCGTTTGCATTCAAACAGCTTGCCGACTATGCAATGCAATTGGACTTGAAAACCATGTTCCCGCGTCGGTCGGAATAAACCCTTTCGAAACCTTTTCCTTCGTACAACGCCGCATCCTCCCACGTTTTTCTTACAAGCACGAAATCAACTCCGTACTCGCCCATCAAACGGCAGTCCGCCTCTTCGAACATTTTCTTGGCGTCCTGCAAAGTCTTTTGGTAGTTTAGCCCGTGGCTCCACAGCCAGCCTTCGTACCCGGCCACAATCTGCCTTCCGGCCAGAGCAGGCACTGGATTATGGTGGAAAGTGGAACTCAAAAACAACGCGCCGCTAGGCGTGTTGACAGTTATCCATGCAGCAAGCGCAACGTCCTCTTTCGAGAACGTCTCGTAACGCGCGTTGTCCCCCCAGCCGGTCCACAATATTGCCAGCACTCCCGACGCAACTCCCAAAAGCACTATCACGACAACGACCGCCTTGTGCAAAATTCGTTGTTTTCCTTGTGCCGTCCACAGCGACTCCAGGAACAACGCGCTTGCAATGCAGGCGAAAAGAAAGAATTGCATGAAAAACTTGGTGTTGTCCCACTCCCACGGTTGAAGCACGAAGAGGTTCGCAAGCACGAAAACCAAGGCGAAGGGAGCGGCGAGAGCCAGTCTTTTCCAGTCATTGCTTTTCAAAGCGAACGCAAGCCAAGCCGCAAAGCAAAGGAGCACGGCCCACCCATTCTTGACCCAAAACTCTGCAACACCTAGAAAGCTTTTTTCCGGCGAAAGCCAACCGGGAAAAATTTTGAAGAAAACCTTGGAAGAAAGCCAAGCCAACTGCGGCAAGGCAATAACTGCGGCGGGACCGGCGAAAAAAACCCACTCTTTCCACTTTCGCACGGAAAACAGGAACAAAAACCCGGCAACCGCACCAACAACCACTAGCGAGTGCGCGTGGGCTAGAGGCAAAAGCCCGGCCAAAACGCCCGCTGCAAAAAGCTCCCGCCTGTTCCAACGCGAATTCAACACGCTCGAGAAAAGCACGGCGTAAGTGAAAACCGAAATTGCCAGGCCCAACAAAGCGCTTCTCGCCGGCATGAGAATGGAGTAAACCCAGTTCATCACCACCACGCCCTTGTCGTCTGCGTTGGAATAATTGCGGTCGGGGTGCAAAAGCGGCGACAGGCTTCCCTGCGAAAAAGCGTCTTCAAGCGCGCCCGCCATCCCGTAGTTCCCGTTGAAGAAAAACAATGCGAAAGCCAGGAAAACGAACAAAACCCTTCCCTTGCTTCCGGCGAAAAGCTCGCACAACAGCACCAGCGCCAGCGCGAAAGCCACGAAAACCAAGGCGTTTGGCACAAGGAATGCCGAACGGAAGTCGAAACCGCCTTTCAACAGTATTGCGGAACTGAAGTCGAACAGGAAAGAGTATTTCAAAGGCTCTCCCAGCAAAACGGGGTATTGCGGCGGAAAATTGTCCCGCAATGCGAAGGAATTCGCTATGCTCAAATGCAGGGGATAATCCCCCCAAACGCTCGCCACAGACTCGAAGCCGGTTTGCGTGGGATGCAGGATTGCAAGGAAATTCAAGGCAAGAAACAACAGGGAAAAAGCGAGGGCAATCCTGTCCGCGTTGGAAACGAAAGGAAGCCTCCTTTCCCTCAATCTCGCAACGGCGAAACGCCTGTCGAAAGCGAAAGCGGCCAAAACGAAAACAACCGACGAAAGCAGAATCCATTGCTCCTCAAGCCCGCCGGAAAGCCACGACAGCGCGAGCAAAAACGCGCTTTGCAGCACGAAACCCGCGAGAAAACCAATCGAAAGCCGCTTGATTTCGGTATCCAGAATGCCGAGTTTTTTCGCGGCGACGAACCCGGAGTAAAGCGAACTCAAGAGAAACAAAAGCGCGACAAACATTTCCTTCCCTTTTTCTTTGATTAAACTTTCTTTTTTCGCAAAAAAAAGAAAGTTTAAGCGGGCCCGGCGCGATTTTCGCTGCCTTTCTTTGGCAAAGCTTTCTTTCGCAAAGAAAGGTTCTTCGAACGCGCAACTCGGGGTCCGAAGCCCCGCCGGTTGTCCATTACCACACGGGCCCGTGATAAATAATTTTCACTGCGGGTTTCTTATTCTCTACCTTGCGAAAGCTCGAGCTTGAGCTCTCGCCGGTTAGCGCAAAGCGGGCCTTAGGGGATTTCCGTTCTAGTCCGCGCTTCTTTGAGACTGACGACCGTTTTCTTTTCGGCCGACCGCATTTTCTTTTTCTAAAAAGAAAAGGCGGTCTTCGAACCCCTGTCTGAGGCTTCGGAAGCCCCTATTCTATCCAGGCTATACTAAAGGCCCACTGTAGAATAGTTTGCCCGCGCAAAGAAATAAAACCAGCTGATTTTCAAGGCTGCGGAACGAGCTTGTGCAAGGCGAAAAGAAAGGCGACTGCGAGGATTTGGATGAAAATCGCGATGAACGACGCCACCAGCGCAGCCAACGCCCCTGAAAAGAACGCGTAGCGGTCGTAAATGAGCTTAAACTGGGGCAAAAGGTAAATCTGCTGTTTCAACGCCTCGGAACCGCTCGCGAAGCGCGAAGACAGCGAGCGCCCCAACGCGTCCGAAATCAAGCCGGAATTCTCCTGGAACGACTTGAAGCCCAAATCAACCATTTTAGTGTGAAACGCCGTTATCGCCGCCTCCTTTTCCTGGTCGGAAAGCGAAGCGAAGTTGGGATAGCTGGAAAGAAGCAGATCGCGAATGTCGTTCTGGGTTATGAACGAGGCGAAATCATCCTTGGTCAATGAAGATGAAATCACTTGCGCGGGAATGGAAATGCTTCCCAAACCCCCGCCTTGAGACTGCGCCACGAGCGAGTTCAAGAACAAGTCGACATGCACGTCCTTGTTCTCGGCAACCTTGTAGAAAACCACGAAAAACGCCAGCAAAGCGAACAACACCATCGAAAGGCTCAGTATCGACCATGCGCGGGACAGGGAGTATCCGGGCCAGAACGATGCAACGAGGGAAGTGAACGAAATCGTCAAGGCGAAGACCATGAACGCGCCGGTCAAGGCGGGAAAGAACAGCATTCCAGCGACTACCGCTGGAAGGAACGTGGCGGGAACGACAAGCAAAGAAGGAATCCACCCTAAGCCGATGGAATAGTATATGCCTAGCGCCATGGCAAGGGAAAAGAGAACCATGAAGAGAATAAACGAAAGGCTGTAGAGCTTGGGAATGTTGAAATACACGCGCTGCAAGTCGCTCAAGTCCGTCGTTTTGAAGTTGCTCTTGTCGAACATCACCATAGAAAAGGAAAAGAACAGGAACAAGGCGACGAGGAAAGGCAGTTTCGAAGTAAACTCTTTTCCAACCTTGAAACGCAAGGGGATGACTATTTCCTTGTGGACTTCCTGCACAGGAGGCGCGGGTTTCACTACGGGGGGTTTGCCTTGTTTGGAGTCCGCGGGCATGAAAGAAGAAAAACACACTCAAATAAAAACTTGACCCAACAATTTGCTTGGTGGGGGAGTTGGTGGGAAAGATGGGTTCCCTGAAAGGACGCGACTTGATTTCAATAAACGATTTCGCCGACTCGGAAGTGCAAAGCGTTTTGGAAACCGCCGCGGAAATGGAGGAAGCCAAGCACAGGCCGACCACGCTTTGCCAAGGCAAGGTTCTCGCCACGCTTTTTTTCGAGCCTTCCACGCGCACGCAATTCTCTTTCCAAACGGCCATGCTTCGCCTCGGCGGAAGCGCAATAGGCTTTTCCGACACCAGCGGGACTTCTGTAGCCAAAGGAGAAACTTTGCAGGACACCATCCGCATTATCGACGGCTATGCCGACGTGATAGCAATGCGGCACTCGCAACCGAACTCGCTTTCCCTCGCGGCCGAATATGCCTCGATACCCGTGATAAGCGGGGGGGAAGGTAAGGGCGAACACCCTACGCAAACGCTGCTTGATTTGTACACAATCAAGAAGGAGTTGGGAAGACTGGACGTGAACATAGGGTTTTACGGCGATTTGAAGTACGGGCGCACAGTCCATTCGCTCATAATGGGCGCATCGCGCTTCGGCGCGAATTTCTATTGCATAGCGCCGCCTTCGCTGCAAATGCCCGGAGAATACGTTAAGAAGGCAGAAGCGAAAGGCTCGCGCGTGGAGTTTTGCGAAAACGTCAGCCAAATTGCAGGCAACCTCGACGTTCTTTACGTCACGCGCTTGCAGAAAGAACGCCTTTCTCCGCAAGACGACTACCAAAAACTAAAGTCGTTGTATCACGTGGACAATTCGCTTTTGTCGAAAATGAAGCCGAAATCAATAGTAATGCACCCCTTGCCCAGGATAGGGGAAATAGAAGAAAGCGTTGACGGCGATCTTCGCGCGGCATACTTCCGCCAAGCAGCGAACGGCGTGCCAGTGAGAATGGCGTTGATTGCGCTGTTGCTCGGCGCTAAATAAAGTTCTGCATAACCGCTCAAACGAGCACGCGCACGGAATCCTTTTCTATAATCACTGTAGACTCCGCCTGAGAAACCAAGCCCTTGCCCTCGTCTACCAAAACAGGGTAGTCGTGCAATACGCCTTGCCTGGCCAAATCGCGCAACGTGAAATCCAGCATTTTTTCCTCGGCAAACCAGCGCTTGGCGAAAGGCAAAAGCTGCCGCTCTTCGAACACCTTGTGCAAAAACTCGCGGCTGCGCTGCATGCGCACGTTCTTCAACGCGATTATCGAAAAAATTTCCGCTGGAGCCGGCCCGTCGCTAACGAACCCCGCGCCCGTGGAAGCAAAAGGCTCGACGGCAAAAACCTCGCCTTCCTCAAAAACATGCTCCCCGCCTTTCGCAACATTCGGAACTTCCACGCCTGCATGAAGGTTATACGGCTCGAGCAAGTGCCCCGACAAGTTTTCCACGGGCTTGAAGCCCTTGTTTCGGATGGTTTTCTCTATTACTGCACCGACTTCCTTCGCTTTTGCTCCCGCGCGCATCACGCTCAAAGCGTCTTTCAACGCCTGTTCGCTTGCTTCCACGAGCTTTCCTTGCTCGCCGCCCAAATCCATGGTAAACCCAGAATCTATTATGCAACCGGCGACATGCACGCCAATATCAACTTTCACAACTTCTCTCGCAAACACCCGCTTGTCGCCCACAACAGGAGTGTTGTGCGCCGCTTCGCTGTCGAAGGAAATGTTGACGGGAAAAGCGGGCTTTCCGCCGGAATCCACAATCTCCTTTTCAATCGCATTCGCTGCGGCCAGGACGCCCGCTCCTTCTTTCACCACGCTGCGCGCTGTTTCCTGCGCAGCCTCGTGCACCCTAGCCGCTTGCAAATAATTCTTCAATTCTTCCTCGGAAACCATTTTTCTTCACACGCAAAAAAAAAACATTGAAAGGCATTTTATGCATACAAACGTGATCGAATCAAAAAGCGCGGGAAACAACGGGAGTTTAAGCCTGCTCCTCTTCGGGCGGAGACGGAGTGGCAGGCGCCTCCTGCCAAGGCGTCGGGCTGGGAGGCAAAACGTAGGCTTCAACCCGCCCGGCTTGAGGAATTTGGTTGTTCACTGGCACCAAAGGAGCGGGAGGCAAAAACGCAACCCAAACGAAGAAGGCTACGGACAAAGCCAGAAAGCCAATTGCCACGAGCAAAACCGAATGTTTTTCCAACATTGTTAAACCCCCCGGTAAAAAATGATTCAAACTTGTTTTTAAAAGCGTCGTGCGAGTGAAAGCACCTAGCCCGCGAAATTCCGCATGCACTCTTCGCGCAGTTCTTCTGGAACGAGCTCGCAGTCTTGCGAGCTTTCGGGAATTCTTCCCCCTCCGGCGGTTATTCCGTCAACGCAAGCTTGCTGCAAGTCTTTCGGATAGGAAGAGCAAAAGTCCACGACCGCGGGGTCTGCAGTAGCCGAAGGCGTTGCGGTAGCCACGACTTCCACCGAAACTATACCCACGGCAGGAGGAACGTACCCCACAGCCTGCGGCGCATAGGACGGGAGTTGCAAAACCCAAGTTAAGAACACGAGCGAAACTGCCAGCATGGCTAAGGCGATGACCAAAAGAACCTGCCTGCTTATTATCATCAAACAACCCTTGAAAATCTTACTGCGCGCGCATTTAAAACGGTTTTCGGTTTTCACCACGAGCCCAAGCCAGTCTGCTTTCCCTTGTTTTTCAAGGAATCCTCGTCGAAACCCAACGAACCCAGAATACGAAGCACCGCAGGCAAAACCTGGTGGTTTATGTAATAGTCGGCGTCGTAATCTTTCGCAAGTTCGACGAGCCTAGACTGCAAGTGAATCTTCTGCTTGCTTTTCGACGCTTCCTTCCCTTCTTTCGTGACCACATATCCAATGACAGCGTTGGCAGGAACCCTAATCCCTTGTTTCCGGGCATGCTCCACCGCGCCCAATTCTGGCGAAAGCACTTCGTACGAGGAAGCGCTCTTGCGAAGCTGAGTGTATATCACACAGTCTTCAAGAGGAACCTTCCCTGCCTTAAGCTCCAGCAAGACGTTTTTCACCAGCGCGACAGCATTTTCCACGCTGCCTTCCTTCAGCATCAGTTCCAAAACCTTGCGCTGCGTCTCCCGCGCGATTTTGCTCCAGTCCCTGCGTACAAGCTCGAAACCCCGGATTTTGATTTTCCCGTCCTCGCCGATAAGCGCGTACTTCTTCTTCGCACCCTTCTCCTCCGCCCCCTTCACTTTCCTGGAAACGAAAATCCCGCGCGGGTAAAAACCCTCTAGCTCCAACTGCATGGCTTCGGGAAGAGAAGAGTTGACTTTCTTCTGGAACTCCACCACCTTCTTCTTGTCTTCATAAAGCAAGAACGCCGAATCCGTATCGGCATACAAAGGCTTGAGCCCGAACTCTTCTGCCTTTTTCAGCACGTCCTGCACGTAGTGCCTCCCCCACGCGGTAGTCGCCTCCCCGCCCTCGCGGGAGTACCACCGCGAGCGTGCGTAAAGCAAATAACCGTAAGTGCTGTTCGCAAGAATCTTTAAACTCCACTGCCTGGCATCCAAAGCCCTGTATTCCTTCGAAGAAGGCTCGAGCTTTTTCATTTCAGAGCGTATGCGCGTGCGCTCCTTCAAAATCTCCTCGAGCATTTCCGGAATTATCCCCTTGCGTTTTTTGCAAAACCGGTGCCCTTGCGGCGAAACGAAGCCGTCTTTCCCGCAGCAGTCGCAGTTGAAAGTGGTAGCGTCGATGTTGTGCGAAATTATTATGGAGGGGTACAGCGAACGGAAATCCAGGACCGCAATGTTCTCGTACAGCCCCGCGTCGGGAGTTTTCACGAAAGCGCCTTCCACGGGCGACTGCCGCGAGTAAATGTCGGTGGAAGAAGGTTTGTTGGGAACGAGTTCGTTGCGCGCAAAAGCCTTTCCCAGCAGGTACGTTTCCACCAATTGCGACGCGGTCGCGCGCGAAACTTCCGACAGCGGCATTTGCACCAGCTTTCCCAATTCCATATGTAAGTGCAGGAAGTGTTTGGTGAGCGCTATGCACGCTATCGCATCCGTAAGGCAGTACTCCGCGAGAAAATCGAGTTCTTTCTGCGAGCCGGAATCCCAAATCCTGTGGATTTCTTCCTTTTTTACGCCCAGCTTTTTTCCGCCCAGAACCGTCGCATAAACTTCCTCCAGCGTAAGGCGCTCCACTTTGATCGTGCCGATGAAATTCAAGAACGAAGCGACGGGAAAAACGTCGTAGTGAATCCTCCCGGAAATTTTAGAAACATTCCGCAAGCCAAGGCGCTTGGTTTTCACAGGAGTCTTGTCCCTTCCCAACCGCAACGAAGCGCCTATGCGCTTCGAACGGGTGTCCAAGTAAGGCAAGTCGAACTGGTCGCCGTTGTAAGTGCACACCAAATCGATTTTCTTTTCCTTGAGCAAAGCGCAGTACGCCTCTATCATTTCCTTCTCGGAAGCGAAAGCCTTAACAAAATCGCGAGAAAACTTTTTCTTGAACGAAAAAACGCCTTTCGCTTCGCCGTCAAAGCCGATCATCAAAACAGGGTCTTTCTCTGCATTGGGCATCGAGTCCGGATTGTAAGTTTCAATATCAAGAGAAAGCATGCGGAATTTCGGAGTTTCACCTTGCAAATCCAACACCCTTATTGCCTTTACTTTCAGCCCATCGTGCGCCACTTCATGCAAGGCGTTAGGGCGAAGGCGCTTGTCCAAAAGATAGCGCCGCGTGTAGGGAATGTCGAACTCGAACGGAACGCCGTGCTTTTCAGCATCTTTGCGCAGCAAGGGCACGTCGGACGCGCGGAAAGCGAAAACTTTCAGCAACTGCAAGCGTTGGTTTCTGAAGGAAAGCTGCGTTTCCTCCACCCGCTTTGCCTTGACTTCGCCGGATTTTCCGAAGGCGCGCATTTTCTCCAAGTTTTCTTTGCACTTTTGCAGTTCGCTTTTTTCAGCAGGCTTTACGAGAAAGTAAGGCTCGAAAGAGTCGTACAAGCGTATAGTGCGCCCGTCTTCCAGCTTAAGCATGAGGCGCACGGCGCTCTCGCCTTCGACCAGAGCGTGGTCGACTTCAAGCAGGAAAGCCCGCAATACGCCGTTTTTATCCCCCTTCAAAAAAACCCACCTTAAGTTTCTACCAGCCCAAGAGTTTTATGCAGAAATGCAGAAAACCGTTTGCTTCAGCAAGCGGACGAATGCATTGCATTTCTGCAGCTATAGAAGTCGGCTTTTAAAACCAGTCCTTTTAGACGTGGATAGCCGACGTCTATATTATATTTGCGGGAGCGCCGGCAAACCTATTTAAGAGCCGGCTGCGTGAAACGGTTTGACCAACACGCTCAAAAAGGGGATTGATGACAATGCCGCCGCAAAGGCCCGCAAAACCACAGGACGTTCTGGAAGCATTTAATTCCGAACTGCAGACCCTCGATTCCAAGATAAACCTCATAGCCCAAAAGCTAAAAACCATGGAAAAAAACGAGGAAATCATGGGCCGCACGCTCATCACGTTGAACGAGAAGGTAGAGAAAGTCGCGAGGGAAGGCGGAGGAGGAAGGGGGGCGCAAATAGACGAAAGCAAGTTCGCCACCAGGCAGGAACTGCGCGAGCTCAAGGCCCTGCTCGAAGAAATAAACCCCTTGGAATTCGCCACGATAGACCAAGTAAAAGAGCTTTTGGAAGATTACTTCAAGAAGTACGGCAAAAAGTGAGAAACGCTTTGAAAAGCAGCATCACCGCACGCGTCCACTTGCGCTCGGCGCGCGGCTTTGAAACGAAAATCCTCGCGTTGTGCGACACCGAGCTTTTGGGAAAATGCTTCACTCAAGGAGAGAAGACGCTCGACCTCAAGGCATACCGTTCTTTCTACGAAGGCTACACCGTAACCGAAATCCAGGCGGTGGAATTGCTGCGCAACGCCGAGAACGTCAACATTGTCGGGGAAAAGTCCGTCGCAGCCGCGCAAAAGGCGCTGGGCTTCAACAAAGCGAACGTAAAGAAAATAAAAGGAATACCGCACTTGCAGTTTTACAGGATTTGAAAAAAAAAAGTGCGGCGACCGGGATTTTCGGCACCTTTTCCGAAAGGAAGAGGGAGAAACGCAGTTTCGCCCCTATCGAACCCGGGCCTCAAGCTTTCCTGAAAGTTTTTTCTTTACTGAATTTTTCTTTTTTTGTAAAAAAAAAGAAAAATTCAATGGAAGGCTCGGATCATACCACTAGACCATCGCCGCAGTTATAGAAAAAGGTTTGAAAAACTTAATTAACCTTGCAATTCGAAACTAGTTTTCAATTTCAGGAAGAAAAAAAGGGCGTTTGCAAGGTGGATGTTTTTTCCGCAGTTCTAGCTGTTTTGGGATTGGCGGTATTCGAGCTAATCCTGAGCGTGGACAACGCGGTCATAAACGCCCACGTTTTGAACACGATGAGCGAAAAGGCGAAAAGGTGGTTTTTGCTTTGGGGAATGCTCATCGCCGTGTTCCTGGTCAGGGGCTTGCTGCCGTGGTTCATAATATTCGTTTCAAACCCTTCCCTCGGCATTCAAGGCTCTTTCACCGCAACCTTGAGCGAAGACCCGGCGGTTGCAGAACAGATAGAACAAAGCAAACCCGTGCTGCTAATGATGGCGGGAGTGTTCATGGTTTTCCTGGGGTTGAACTGGCTTTTCCTCGAGAAAAAGAAGTTCGGAATGAGTTGGGAAGAGCCAATTTACAAGAGGGGCGTGTGGTTCTACACCGTAGTCGCAATTCTGCTTACGGTACTCACGTGGTTTGCACTCCAAAAGAACGACATGATGGCTTTCGGGGCGGTCGTGGGCTCGACGGCTTTTTTCATTACCCATGGCTTCAAACAAAACGCTGAAATGAAGGAAAGGGAATTAATGCACGAAGGAACGCACTTGAGCGACTGGAGCAAGATAATGTACTTGGAAGTCATAGACGCAACGTTCTCCATCGACGGGGTGCTTGGAGCGTTCGCATTCACTTTCTCTGTGCCATTGATAATAATCGGAAGCGGATTGGGAGCAATTGCCGTGCGCCAGTTGACCATAAGCAACATCGAACGGGTAAAGAAATACGGGTACTTGAAGAACGGCGCAATGTACTCCGTGCTTTTCTTGGGTTGCATAATGATTTTGAACGCTTTCGGAATGCACATTCCCGAGTGGACTTCGGGAGCAATCACCTTCGCCGTTATAGGATTCTTCTTTTGGAAGTCGAAGAAAGAGCTTGACGACGAAACTCACGCTTCGTGAAACGCTTGTTTCAAAGAAGGCTTGAAGGAAAAAACGAAAACCGCCCAAGCTAAAAGCATGAGTAAACTGGCAGCTAACACGGGGAAAGTATAGTCCAATGCAGCTATCAGTCCTGCAACCAGAGGCGGCAAAGCCATTCCCAGCGACTGGATGGAAGTGCTTATGCCGAGAATCTCGCCTTGCGACTCTTTGCCAGCGAGGTTGGACATAAGGGCGGTGGTGTTGGGGAAGGAAAGCCCTTGAAAGACAGAAAGCAAAGGCACGAGCAGGTACAACCCCCAAGCTTGGGGAACGAGCAGCGTGGCGGCCATGCACAACGAAATGCCCAGCAGGCTTTTGGAAAGCACGGATTCAGGAGGAAAGCGAGGGGAAACCCAGCGCACTATCACGCCTTGCGTTAATGCGGCGCACAGCCCGAAGAAAGCGAAGAAATCTCCTATCTGCGCGGGAGTGAATGAAAAGCGTTTTATCAAAAACACTTGGAAAAACTGGTTGAAGAAAGTGAAGCCGAAGGCAAAAAGCATAAGCACCGCAAACATCACGCGCAAATTGCGCATGGCAAGGCCTTTCGCAACGTTGCGCAAGCCAGTGAAAGCGTCGATTTTGATGCGCTCGTTCTTTTTCTCCAGAGTCTCTTCAAAACGCCATGCGAGCAAGAGCAAGGCGCAGAGGGAAAACGCGGCGGTAAACCAGAACGGCGTCGCGGTATTGAACCACGAAACCACGTTCGGGTCGGAAAGCTTTCCGCCCAAAAACGGGCCGATGATGAAACCCAGCCCGAAAGCCATGCCTATCAAACCAAAGTTTTTTGCTTTCGATTTCTCGTCGCTCAAATCAGCGATAGCGGCTTGCGCGATTGAAATGTTGCCGCCCGTAATCCCGTCGAGAATGCGG
This sequence comes from Candidatus Norongarragalinales archaeon, assembly GCA_038884755.1. GTDB lineage: Archaea > Micrarchaeota > Micrarchaeia > Norongarragalinales > Norongarragalinaceae > UBA10210. Next base: position 179,887 of record JAWABJ010000001.1, on the reverse strand, counting down.
CCTGCGAACATCAGCCAAACGTTTTTAGTAAAAACGCCTGCGCCGATAATCAAATACCCTACTACCGTTCCCGCGAGTGAAAAAATCAAGAGCTTCTTGCGGCCGTGCTTGTCCGACAGCGCGCCGAGAATGGGAGTGGAAAAGAACATCATCATCGCGTAAGAGCCGAGAAACAAACCGAGCAAAACCGCGCGCGTTTCGTAAGAGTAGTCCAAAGGAAGCAGTCCGTAGGAAGGGTTGATGAACAAAGGCGCGAAAATAGGGATTACCAAGCCGAAGCCCAGCAGATCAAGAAACACGACCGAAAACAATATCCAGAGCATTGCCTTTTTTTTGTCCATTTTTGAAGCCTCAGGTGGCATGAAAAAAAAACAGTGGGGCTGCTGAGATTCGAACTCAGGTCGCATGGCCCCCAGCCATGCAGGATACCAGGCTACCCCACAGCCCCATCTCTACTAATGGGGTGTCGAGAAAAAGTTAAAACCTCTGGTAGGGCAGGATTTCGTCCATCAGGTCCACTTGCCCCAGGAACATTCTCCTGCAGCAATAACGGTTCAAGCCCAATTCGCTTAAAACCTTGCCTGCATCCTCACCTTTCGAAGTGCGCTCTTCGAAAGACTCCCAATACTCGGCGACTGGCTTGCCGCAAGTAAAACAACGCACGGGAATCAACATTTTCACAAACACCCCATTTTAACGGTATGATTTAGTAAAGCGAGCGCGCGCCTTTGGCCCCTTGAACTTCTTGGGCTCCACGCGCCTCGCGTCTTCGACAAGAATAAACCGGTCGTAATCGACGAACGCTTTTTTCAGCTCTTCGCTGCCCTTCTTGAACGCCAGGATTGCTCTTGCTATTGCGGTGCGCACTGCCTGCGCCTGCCCCATCACTCCCCCGCCGCGGACCGAAACGTCTATGTCGAAATCCTGCTGGTCCAAGAAAGACAGCGGCTCGGCCATGATTTGCCTGGCGTAAGGGTTGGGAAACGCAGTAAGCGCTATTCCGTTAACGCGAATCACGCCCTTTCCTGCCTTGATTGAAGCGCGGGCTATCGCTTCCTTTCGCTTGCCCCTTTCCACGACCTGCTTTTTCTTTCGAATTTTCTTGGGTTTAGCTTCCTTTTTCACCGCATCTTCAGCCATTTTCAACACACCGTTCCAACAGTCAAGCCCTCTTCCAGCCTAGCCTCTTGCAGATTTCCTCGAGCGAAACGAAGCTTACGCTCAAGTCTTCGGAAGTCTTGTAAAACTTTTGCGCCTTTCCTTCGAATTCCTTCGGCATTCCCAAAAACGCCTTGAACTTTTCCCTCGCCTTCTTCCCGCTAGCTTTTTTCTTCGGGAGCATTCCCCTTAAAATGTACTTCAAAAACAAGTCCGGGCGGACCGGGAATTTTGGTGCGTGCTCGGGATTGCCCTTGTTGGATATCCCGCGCTTCGCGTGATAACGCGCTATTATCCGCTCTGGATTTCCGGAAATTACCGTCTTTTCCGCGTTTACGACCACCACGTCCTCTCCTTCCTGAAGCTTCTTGGCTGCAAACGCCAGCACGCGACCGAAAACCGCTTTCTCCCCGTTTATCACAATCATTCAAACCACGCTTTCCTCAAAAACATCAGCCTATCACTATCCTCACTTTCTTTCCCTCTGGGTTTTTCTCCGCCAGCGCCCTTATGGAAACAAGATTTTTTCCGAGCTTGGCCCTCGCGCTCTCGCTTGCCTTGAATGCGGCAACAGTAATTTTCTTCTTTAAGTCTCCCACGCCAAGCAAAACGCCCGGGATAACTATCACGTCCCCGTCTTTCGCGATTTTTTCCAGTTTGTACAAGTTAACCGCCTTGCCTTTCTTCACGCGCGCGGGCTTCAGCATGAACGAGGCTACGCTGGCCCACGCTCTCGAATGCGACTTGCGCACGGTTTTTTCCAAAAACGCAACGAGCGCCTTGACTTCGGAACTTTCAGGTCCTCTGAATTTGGATTTCTTCATTTTGTTTCCAACTCTTTTCGAACATTTTCGTTTTTCTTTACTGAATTTTTCTTTTTCTAAAAGAAAAATTCAATGCAGGGGGAGGGATTTGAACCCCCGAACTCCTAAGAGACTAGCACCTCAAGCTAGCGCATTTGACCAGGCTCTGCCACCCCTGCTCAGAACCAAACTTATTGGCTTGAGAGGGAATTAACCTTTTCCACAACCTCTTTTTCGCTCAAATCCTCGAACAAAATCTCTTTATCCCGCGACTTCAAGCCGCGGACGACCTCGACCTTCACCCCAAGCAGCTTTGAAAGCATCCGCACGAGCTCTTTGTTCGCCCGGCCTCCTTCGGCCGGCGCGCAAACGCGCACTTTCAAAATGCCTTCGCCGAACGAAACGCAAAACTCTTTTGCGTTGGGAAAAACCCTCGCCCTCATGCGCTCACTTGAATTCTTTTTCCAAAGCCTTGGCTTTTTCCTCCATGACTTTCAACGCCCGTTCGTACTGCTCTCTCGCCGAAAGGTTGTTGAAAGATTCGACTACAAACAAAAACTCTTTGCCCTCGCCATCTGGCTTGGAGCAATTGGCGCAGAGAAAGCTGTTTTCTGGCAAGTCTTTCTTTCCCGCTATTGCCGGAAAGGAAACCAGGGGAGAAGAGCATTTCTTGCACTTTTCTCCCGCCTTGAACTCTCCTGCCTTCCCGTAGTAAGCCAACGCACTCTGGAAGCGCGCGTGCGTTTTCGCAGTGCCTTTCACCGCGAAAGCCTCCAGCCTCAACTTTTGCCCCTTGTTCAATACTACAATGGGAATGTTTTCCGAATAAACCTTGATTTTCTCGTCGGAAGAAACCAGGTCTCGGCTGTACACGGTCTTGGGCTCTTCGACCGCCTCGGCGTTCAAGGAAAATGACATTTTCACGTCGTCTTCCACACCTTCCTCCCAGCTCAAGGGAATCAAGCCCATGCGGTTCGCCAAATACTCGTTGAACAAGGCGGAATTGTTCTCGTAAAAATCCACTTCGCTGATTGCCATCGCTGGGATTTCGGAAATCACCGCCCTGCGCATTGCGTTCAACAACGCGGGAGTTTCCTTTTCCGAAACCAACACGAGAGTCTTCTCGTCCTCGCTGAAAACCTTCATTGCAAATCCCCCTTAAACTCTCCTTCCCCTTTTTCCGCCCTTGCGCTTCGTAGTGTCCGTAGGCAAGGGAGTGACGTCTTCTATTTTTCCTATTCGCAGCCCGCTTCTCGCCAACGCGCGTATCGCCGCCTGCGCGCCTGGGCCGGGAGTTTTCGAGCGGTGCCCGCCGGGCGCGCGAACGCGCACGTGCACTCCGACAACCCCGCGTTCTTTCGCCTTGGCAGAAGCGCGGAAAGCGGCTTGCATAGCAGCGTAAGGGCTTCCCTCTTCGCGGTCGCTCTTGACTATCATGCCTCCGCTTCCGGTCGAAATCGTTTCAGCGCCGCTCAAGTCCGTAATCGTGATTATCGTATCATTTTTAGAAGAGAAAACGTGAGCAACCCCCCATTTCCCTTCGGTAAGCAAAACCCTGCGGTCGTCAAAATGACTGCGCCTCTCGCGCATCTCCTCTTGCTTTGGAAGCGATGCCGTTTCAGCCATTCGCACTCACGCTCTCAACTTTCTCCTTTTCCTTGCCTTCGGCCGCTTCTGCAACGACCGGCTTTTGCTCGACGGCAACGGGCTTCTTGAACCATTCCACTTTCGATTCCTCGTCGAAAGAAACCAGGTACGAAGGCGCGGAAACTTTCCTCCCGCCTATGGAAATGTGCCCGTGCGTGATGAACTGCCTGGCCTGATGCATGGTCTTCGCGAAACCCTTTCGCACCACCACGCTCTGCAGCCTTCGGCTCAAAATGTCCTTGACGTTCAGCGAAAGCAAGTCGTCCAGCGTCGCGTCCGCCTTCTGTAAAAACAACCGCTGCACGCGCGACAGGAGTTTCTTCGCCCGCTCTTCGGCCTGCGAGCCCTTGCCGCTCAAAAGCCTCCGCGCCTCGCGCCTGATGCGCCTGAGCAAAGTCTGCATTCTCCACAATTCCCGCGCGTTCTTCAGCCCGAATTCGTTCCTCAAGGCCTTTTCCGCCTCGATTCTGGGCTTGTCCCACAGTCTTTTAGGCTTTTCGAATTTCTTTGATTTCCTGACAGGGTCTCCCATTCAAATCACTTCAAAAGCAAAAATCACTTTTTCTTCTCTTCCTTCGCAGCCGCTGGCGCGGTGGAAGACTTTTCCTGCGCGCCGGTCGCTGCCGCGGCTTTCTGTGCCTTGATCGCCTTCTTCAAAACGCCCACGGCCATTCCGCTCCTGCCGGTAGTGCGCGAGTGCTGCCCGCGCACTCTCTGTCCGATCGCGTGCCTCCATCCCCGGTAGGTCTTCGAATCCCGTTCTCTCACGACATCCTGACGCAGGGAGAAAGTCAAGTCGGACATCACCAAATGCTTATTCTCTCCAGAATCGTAATCCTTCTGGCGGTTGAGCAAAAACGATTTCACTCCATAATTCTGCGGAAAACGCACGACATCTTCAAGCTTTACGAACTGCTCTTCGGAAAGGTTTCCGATCAATTCACTCAAAGGAATGCCGAGTTTGGTCGAAACAATCCCGCCGAGGTTGGTCCCCAGATTGTACCCGAGCCCTTTCACTTTCCTTAACGACTCGGCGACAGTCAAGTGCCCGTCAACGTCCCGTCCTACAACGCGCACTATCCCGCGAAAGTCTTTCGACTCCTTGTCCTTGCGCTTGACGAGTTTCGAAGGAAGCTGCGGCTGGGGTTGAAAAGAGCTTTTCTTTTGCTCTGTCCTTACGTTTTGTTCCTTCTTTACAGACTTGTCGTCAGCCAAACTCGATGACACCGTTTAAACTATTGTAAAGCGAAAGCGCCGGGACTGAGAATCTCGTCTCTCGCGTTTTCTTTCTTTTCCAAGGTTTTCTTTCTTTTGCAAAGAAAGAAAAGCTTTCGAACTCAGGAGGCCTTTCGGCCACACGCTGTAAGGGAAGTTTTCGGTACGCTCGAAAAAGAGCAACCAGAAAAAGACTTTCCAAGCGTGCGCATTAACCACTCTGCCATCCCGGCGCAAGAAAGAATTTGCTTTCTCGCGGTTAAAAACCTTCGGGAAAAACAGAGAGCTCCGTGAGCCTTTAATTTTCCAGTATAACACTATTCTACACCGATTTAAAAACCCTTTCGATGCGCAAAAAAACTCAAAGCAAAACGCGTTCGATGTCGAACGCCAAACCACCATGCCCCTTCCTTTCCTTCTCGGCTATTTCCTTCGAACTGAACAATGCTTTGGCAAAACAGATTACCTCTCCCTTTCCGCTCAAAACTTGCACGCTCTCGCCTTTTTCAATCGAATCGTCCATTTCAACTATGCCAGGAATCGCGAGGTTCGCGCCGGTGGAAATTGGTTTTAACGCACCATCGTCCACGACGACTTTCTTCAAATGCAAAACGTCTTCCAGATTGAAAACCATCTCGTCCAACGTTTTTGAGTTTCCCACCTCTTTCCACAGCCAAAACGCGTCGCTCAAGTCCTGCAGCGAATGCGCCTTCGCTTCGGTAAACCCGGCCGCGTAAGTCCTGCGCAGCTCCAGCATTGCCGCCCCGCACCCCAAAACCTCCCCCACGTCAGCGCAAAGCTTGCGCACGTAAAATCCGCCTTCCACATCGCACTCGAACAAGACGTCCTTCCCGTCGATTTCCAGCACGCGCAACCCGAACACTTCGCGCACTCGCAGTTTCTTAGCAACAGCACTCGCCAAAGGAGGCTTTTGGTAGATTTTTCCTTTAAAATGCGAAAAAGCATCTTCGATTTCCTTCGCACTTTTCCTTTCGTTCAAACGCATTATGCAAACGTATTTCTTGCGCTCGCCGAGAAAATACCGTACTGCCTTGGTCGCCTCCTCGAGGAAAACAGGCAGCACGCCGGAAACGTTCGCATCCAGCGTCCCGCTGTGCCCAGCTTTCTTCAAACCCAAAATCTTGCGCACGAACGCGGCAGCCTCGTGGGAGGAAGGACCGCAAGGCTTATCCAAAACAAATACGCCCTTGCGCAGCTTTTCGTCAAGAGTGCGTTCGCTCGGCTTTTTGCCGTAATTGCCGTCGCCCTTGCGCAAACCGATCATTTCTACCCACGAAAACAGATAATAGTTTAAGATATTCAATAAGTAATTGGGCTATGAAGATAAAGGCTTGACTCTGACAAACTTTTTTATAAAAAGTTTGATCAAAAAACGGAATGATGAGATTACGACTACCGAGCCCTCCAATTTTTCTTTTAGGAAAAGAAAAATTGAGTAAAGAAAAGAACGCTTCAACAAAGAAAGATTCGGAAAAAGAAAACTTTTTGCGAAAAAGTTTTATCAAAAAGCTCAAGCAGGCTGCAGGTGCTTCGCATTCATCTTCCGCTCTTTGCCTTTCGCAGTCTTTATTTTCACGAAGGAGTTGTCCACCACTTCCGTTATTTCGACAATCTGCCCTTTCCTTCTTCCTGAAATTATTTTCGCCTTGACTCCCTTTTGAAACACCCTAGTCATTCAAAACCACCATTCCAATCGAATGCTGAAACGGACTCGCACTTGTTTTTAAGCAATACTCCCGTTCATCTTACATTCGAGTGGTATAATGATTCTCGGCATTCTTTTTATCCTGTTCTCTATACTCTTCGGGTTTGCAGTAGAAAAGAAAATCGGGCTTGCGAAAACTCGCGAAGAGCAAATCTTCTTTTCGATTGCGATAGGCCTGCCGCTCGCTTCGGTCGTGGCTTACGCCTCTTTTTTCGCTTTCGGCGCGCAAGCGCACTACGCCGCGCTTGCTGCTCTTGCAATGGCTGCGGTCGCGTTGCTGCGGGGAGGGGGAGGGCGCGCTTTCGAAAAAGGGTGGGACTCCGGGTTTTGGCTGAGAATGGCGCCCGTAATACTCCTTATAATAGTCTTGTTTTCGTACGGCGCAGTGCACGTGAACAAGAGCTTGAATTACGAAGTGAGCGCGTTGTTCTGGCAGGACACGTACTACCACGTCAACATCGAGAAATACTTTGCATACAATCACATAGTGCCTCCGCAAGACCCGCAGTACGCAGGCGTTCCGCTCAACTACCCGTTCTTGATAGACTTGTACTCGGGAGTGCTGGAAAGGCTTGAAATGCCTTTCACTCTCGCGTTCGCAGTCCCGGCACTGATAATGATAATCGCGTTTTTCGCGTGCGTCTACTTCCTCGCGTTTCGCTTGGGTTCAAGCAAAAACGCGGCAATCGTCGCCGTCTTGTTCCTCTTTTTCTCCGGCAGCATGTCTTACGGAATGATGCTTGAAGACGCGCAAAAGCACGCGAGCGTAGGCGAGTGGCTTGAAAATCCGGACAGGGATTACGCCGCGCTGATAGAAAACCCGTGGGTGGGCCACATAATCCAGTTTTTCAAATCGCACTTGGCGAGGCAGAGGGCAAGCAACTTCGGGTATACCGTCGCGGTAGTCGTGTTCATAATGCTTTTCGAAATAGCCAGGCAGTTCGAGACCGCGAAAACTCCCGAAAGGCAACAAAAGCGGTTGAACAAAATGCTTTTCGCGAGCGGGGTACTCGCGGGCTTTCTTCCGCTAATGCGTGAAGCCGCGTTCATAGCGTGCGTGCTGACCGCAGGCGCACTGTTCGTGATTTACAGGAGCAGGAAATGGGCGTGGTTTTTCGCGCCCGCCTTGGTTTTGGGCGCGGTGCAAACGTACGCGTGGCTCGAGCCCTCCACTTCCAACAGTTACGTGGCGTTGGAAATAGGGTGGAGGGCGCTTTCGCAAAACCCCGTCGACATAGCGTGGTTTTGGGTGCAAAACATGGGGCTTCCCCTGCTGCTCGCGCTAAGCGCGTTTTTCACTTCCCCAAAAACCGTGCGCAAGTATTACGTTGCGTTCGTTCCGCTTTTCCTTGCGTTCAGCATGTTCCGCTTTTCGCCCGACTACATGAACAACATGAAGCTCGTCAACCTGTGGCAAATTCCTACTTTTGCTTTGGGGGCAATCGCCCTCGCACGGCTTTTCGAATTCCGGTTTCCAGTGCGCAAAGGAAAAAAAAACGAAACGGCTTTGCTAAACTTCATTCCGCCTGCGGCAGCGGTTGTTATTCTGGCAGCGGCAATACTCCCGGGCGCCCTTTCAATCCAGAAGGACGCTTGGAACCAGCTTTCGCTCTACGGACGCGCCGACATAGAATTCGCGAAAGACGCGAATGCAATCCTCCCGCCTGACGCGGTCGTCATCGCTTTCGACGGCCCTCACGCTTTCGACCTCGTAGGCAGGGTAAGAATGCTCGGGTTTCCCGCGGTAGGGTGGGTCAAGGGAAGAAGCGATTGGTACGAACGGGCGACAAACCAATACGACTTCTACTCGGGAAAAAGAATGGACGAAGTCATAAGGAAATACGGCATAACGCACGTTTCACTCATTCCCAGCAACGAACGCAGGTTCAAAGGGCTGAACGAAACCGCGATACGCGCCTCCCCGCTTTTCAAGTTAATATACAAAAAAACAATAAACGACTTAGACTACGAAATTTACGAAGTCAAGCGGAAGTGAAAAAAAAATGTACAAGAAAAACAAGGTTTGCGTAGTAATTCCCGCGTTTAATGAAAGCAGGTTCGTAGGAAACGTGGTGAAAACCGCTCCTAAATACGTGGATTGGATTGTCGTGGTGGACGACGCAAGCAAAGATGGAACTTTTGATGCGGCAAGAAAGGCGGCCGGAAAGCAGTTGAACAAAAAGGTTTTCGTCATAAAGCACGAGAAAAACCAGGGAGTGGGCGGGGCGATTGTCACGGGGCACAGGAAAGCTTTGGAACTGGGCGCCGATTTTTCGGTGGTAATGGCGGGGGACGGGCAAATGCAACCCGAACACGCGCGCAAGCTTCTCGACGCTTTGCTGGAAGGGTACGATTACGCCAAGGGAAACAGGTTTTTGGCTAAAAGCTCGCTGGAAGGCATGCCGGTCATACGCATTTTGGGAAACGTGCTGCTCACTTTCCTCACTAAAGCGGCTAGCGGATACTGGCACATTTTCGACCCGCAAAACGGGTTCACGGCAATCCGCTCTTCAGCGCTCAAGGAAATAGACTTGGATTCTTTGAACAAGGGATACTGCTTCGAAAACGACATGCTCGTGAAGCTCAACATAGCCAACTTGCGGGTGAAAGACGTCGCCATTCCGGCAAGCTACGGAAGCGAAAAAAGCGGAATAAAACTCCGCAGTTTCGTGCCTTCCGCCTCTCTCTTCCTGGTCAAAAGCTTTTTCAAAAGGATTTTCGAGAAGTACGTCTTGCGCGACTTCCACCCCATCGCCCTGTTCTTCTCGTTCGGAATAGCACTGTTTTCAATAGGCTTGGCAACGGGAGTGTGGATTTTGTGGCAAAAAGCATTCCATTCGCTTTCGCCAAGCGTGGGAAGCGTTTTGCTTTGCCTACTGCCTTCAATCGTAGGCGTGCAGCTTTTGCTCACGGCACTCATTCTAGACGTGGGGGAAACAGAAAAATAAGCAGGTTCATGCTTTTCGCGCAGCTGTAATTATCAATGCGGCAGTCTGCTTTGCATCGAGACTTGAATTGTCTACAAGCAAACACCGAACGGGTTTTTTGAAATCCAGGTTGTAAAGTTTTTTGTAGCGTTTTTTGTTGGAAGAATCCCGGTAGCGAATTTCCTTCAGCGCAGCGTCCGCACTTTTCTTGTCGCGCTTGGCTAAACGCCCGGCCCTTACGGGTTCGGGTGCGTCCAGCCACACTTTCAAATCGAAAGCCGGTTTTTTCATTCCGAGTTGCGGCGCTATCCGATCGAGGAAAACCGCCAAACGCGTTCCCACCACACAGTTTTTTTCCTTCAAAGCGAATTCAATTTGCTTCCTGTCCAACAGCACGTCTAACCGCGCGTCTTTCTCCGCCTTCGCATGCAGCTTTTCAAACGGGATTTTGGATTCCCTCGCGAGGTCGTGGAAAGTGTAGTTGTACTTTTTCAAGCGCAGCGCCTTGGCTACGAGTCTTGAAGCGGTGGAATTACCGCACGCAGTGGGTCCGGAAATGGCGATTCGCATGCTAAAAGCACGAAAGCGGGTTTTTTACTCGTTGCGGCGCGTGCCGCTGCGCACGAAAAGCAAGGCAAGCAAGCCGAAGAACAATACGACGAGGAAATCCGTTTCAGGCAAAGCCTGCTTTTGTTTTACTACAATCAAAGCCTGCGGGTCGTTCGCGCTGTAAACCGTCCCTCCCTCGTCAACCTCTACTTTCACGCGGTAGCTTCCGGAAGGAAGCTCTTGCGACTGCAATCCCAGCAACTGCGGCGAAAGCGTGAGAATGAAAACCCCGGGTTTTGAAGAGTCGCAAGACAACGCCTCGGGAATGCTTCCCAAACGCGCGTCGTCTATCGTGAACAACAAACTGCCCTTGACCTGCTCGCTGCAAGGGGCGGCAAGCCCGGTTGCCGCGGTATTGTACAAAATCGGCACTGTCGCAGCCTGGATTTCCTCCCCGCCAATCACGCGCTTTCCTTCGATGCGCAGTATGCTTCCTTCAGGCGAACCTGGCGAGAAGCAAGCGCTGCAGTCGAAGTTGCAGAATTCCCCTTGCGCGCATCCGGCGTTGTTGGCCTTGTCGCAAACCTCGCCCGGGTCTATCACCCCGTTTCCGCAATACCCTCCGCCTGGAGAACCGCTTGGAGACGAGCTGGGTGAAGAAGACGGGGAAGAACTGGGGCTGCCGCTCGGAGAACCCGAAGGCGAAGCGGAGCCCGAAGGGGACGGCGTATTGGAAGGCGAAGGCGACGGAGTTCCGCTGGGAGAAGGACTGCCCGAAGGCGAAGGAGAACCGGAGGGGCTGGGCGAGCCGGAAGGGCTGGGAGACCCTGAGGGAGAAGGAGAACCGCTTGGAGACGGGCTTCCGCTAGGCGAAGGAGAACCGGAAGGCGAGGGACTGCCGCTAGGAGAAGGACTGCCCGAGGGAGTGGGAGAACCGCTTGGGGAAGGAGAGCCGCCTGGGCTGGGGGAAGGCGAAGCCGAACCGCACTGGCTGTTGGAAGAACACTGGTTCGAGCCGGGGCCTACAACAGAAATGCACTGCTGGTTGGAGCATATGGTGTGCGATTGCGAAACGCAATTCGCGTTAGAACTGCAATAGTTCGGGCCTGGGCCTTGGATTGAAATGCATTGCCCTAGCCAGCAAATCGTGTGCGACGGCTCAACGCAATCGGAGTTTGAAAAACAATAATTCGGACCAGGACCTTGAACGACAATACACGAACCCAAGGAGCAAATCGTGTGCGAGGGGCTTGGAGAGGCAGAAGCCGAAGGGCTGGGCGAAGCGCTGGGGGAAGGGCTTGGAGAGGGGCTGGGCGAAGGTGATGGAGAAGGGGAAGCGCAAACGTTCGGGTCTGGAGTGCAGCCGTTGGGAATGGCGTCAGCCTCGCACCTGAAACCCTGGTTTTCGAAATTGCATTCGCTCACCCCAGGCTCGCACGTGCCCGGCAGGCAGCGGAGGGTTTCCTCATCTCCTTGATAAGTCATGAGCGTGCCGTCGCACAAGCAGCAGTCTCCAAACTTGTTGTTGCAAGGGACTGTCGTCACAGTATCAGGGCAAGTTTCAGCCAAGGAAATCAAAGCGCGTTGCGCGGGAACAACTCCCTCCAAAGCTTTAGCTTCGTAGCCGGAGGAAGTGCAAAAGTTGAGGTTGGAAGCAGGAGCGGCTTGAATGGCAACCGCGCAAACCATGCACGCGGGCAAAACGCCTTGGCATTCGGGACCTGCGTTGGGGTTCCAAGCGCAGCACTCCGGCGGACCGACGGGAATCGAGCAAGGCTCGTTGCAAGGCGGGCACTCGAAATTGTTTCCATTGCCAGGACACATGGGAACGCCTTGGGAAAAGCCCTGCTGCGCAAAAAGCGCGAAGGCAAAAACAAAGGCGAAAGCAAGAAAACGCATTTTCATCGACCAGCGCAACGCGCCCTGGTGGAATTACTACTTATCTTCTCGCAATAAGAAGCGTCTTTCAACACTATCGCAAGCCGGTGGTAGCAATTGTCCTTGAACGAGTGCAAAACCATAGCATCACAATAAGATTCCTTCGGGTCGAAGCCCAACAAGCAATAGTTTTTCCTGTCGCCGTTCGCAATCCTGTCGCACAATTCCCTCGCCTTTAATTTCGAAGCCATGTTGCCGTAGCAAACGTCCTTGTAATCTTGCGTTTCAAGCTTTTCGCAAGCCTGCACGTCCTTCCCCAGCACTCCCAAGCAGTAATTCTTCTGCTCTTCGCAGGAAATCTGTTCACACGCGCCAGGGCTGAACAAGCGTATTGCGTCGGAAAGCTTCTTGTTACATTCAGCCTGCAAGTCTACTGGCGAAGGAATAGAAGCCGTCGGTGTTGGAATCAAAACCGAAGGCGTTGGCGAAGGTAAAGGCGGGCGGAACGGCTGCCAGACAAACAAAGCGATAACCACGAAAAGCAAAGCCGCCACAAGGATTATTTTCTCCGCGCCCATCTCGCAATTAATCAGACGAAAGTGCTTTTTAAAACATCTGAACGGCGCGCTATCGCTTCCGCGAAGTGCGCATTGCGAACGCCGCGAGCAAGGCGAAAAACAACACGACGAGAAAGTCGGTTTCGGGCAGCGAGGTTTCCTGCCTCTGCACTATTAGCGCGTTGGGCGCGTTCGCCTCGTAGAAAACCCCGTTTTCGCGCACTATGGCCTTGATTCGGTAAGAACCTTCTGGAAGCTCTTGAGACTGCAAGCCAAGCAACTGCGGCGAAAGCGTGAGAACGAAAACCCCTGGTTCGCCGCCGTAGCGCAGGCAAGCGGGCTCTTGCTCCAAGCACTGCGTAATTATATTCCTGTCGTCAACCAAAATCGAAAAGAAATTGCCTATGTCGCCTTCGCTTGCACCCAACCCGTCTGAAGCGTGGTTGTATAACACTGCGAGTTCAGCGCTTTCAACCTGCGTTCCGCTCACTATTTTCACGTCAGGAAGCTTCACTATCCCGCCGTAAAACCCTTCCGCATCAAAACACTCGCAAGCCACGCTGCAAGCGTAAGTCGGACCGCGAATTTTGCACACGCCGTCGTCAGTATCGCACTCTTCAGGAGGCTGGATTATCCTGTCGCCGCAAAAACCGGCTCCTCCGTTTGAAGGGCTGGGAGAACCACCCACGCTGGCGGAAGGCGAAGGACTGCCGGAAGGAGAGCCTGAAACGGAAGGACTTGCAGAAGGAGAGCTAGACGGGGAGGCGGAGCCCGAAGGCGAAGGAGTGTTGGAAGGCGAAGGCGACGGACTGCCGCTGGGAGAAGGACTGCCCGAAGGCGAAGGAGTGTTGGAAGGCGAAGGGGAAGCGTAGGGAGAAGGGCTTGCGCTCACTTCAACGCAACACCTGAAATCGCCGTTATACTGGCAAGAACGGTTCGGGTCGTTCGAACAAAAACCGTTTATGCAATTGTAAATGCAAGGTGGCGGGGAAACCGAAGGCGAAGGAGTGTTGGAAGGCGAAGGGGAAGCTGTCGGAGTGGGAGAACCACCCACGCACCGAGACCCGCAACGCGGGTCGGGCTGCAAGTTGGAAAAGTAGGGGCAAGCTATGCCCAAACCCCTTTGCGTGCAACCCAAAAAGTCCCAGTAAGTGCAAGCGTTCCCGTAGCCGAACCACGGGTCTGAACCGCAAAAACTCGGCGGGCAGGAATACGGGCCGTCCTGGCTGCAGGACTCGGTCACGGGATTGCAGTAATGGCGTATGAATTGATAGAAATTAACGCACTCCAAGCAAGCCGGCGCGTTGCCGGGACAACAGTTCAAAGGCTCCCAAGCGCACTCGCAACTCTGGCAACGCTTGTTTTTAGAACAGGGAAATCCGGCGGTCCCGCATAATCCGGGGGTAGTGCCGTCTGTCAAAGAACAATCCTGCGAGCAACGACCAGTGCCAGAATTGCATGATTCCGCGTAGCAATTCCACCCGTTTGGTCCTGCGCAATTGTTGCACCTCGGCTCGCAAAAACCGTTCGCGCCGCAAACGTCCTGGCAGCTCCTGCTTCCGCTCGCGCAATACGGGTTTCCGCAATCACCGCCAGTAGAACGGCACACTGCAGCAGGAACGCCGTTGTAAGTAACGTCCTCGCAATAGCACGTGCTGCACTCCGCCCCATTGCCGCAAGCGCACGACGGCAAAGGCCCGTCGTCAACGCAAGCGCAAGCGTTCTGGTCCCAAACCCTGCTCACCCGTTCGGTAGAACTCGTACAGCGGCTTCCACAACCGCCAGGAGGCGGAGAGCAAGTCGGAGAAGCAGATGCGGAAGGCGAAGCAACACCAGTAGGGCTCGCCTCTCCGCTCGGAGAAGGGCTGGCAGAACCTTCAGGGGAAGCACTCGCTTTCTCGAACGAAAGCGAACGCGACTGTCCCGAGTAGGAAGAACTTTCGTTGGAAAACGCCGTGAAAAGCAAAGCTATTGCTAGAACGGAAAAAAACAATACGCTTAACTTCTGGTGCGCTCGCAAAACCATTTTTTCATCCGCCTATTAAAGCGAAGCACTCGGCGTAATCTTCGCTGCACAACCGCTTGTTTTTAGTCAACACGCCTATCACTCCGGGGCAAATGTCTTTCAAAAACTTGTTCGGAATCTCGGAGCACTTCGCAACGCTCTTTTCCTTCAAAGCAATGCAATACTGCTTAGCGGGCTCGGGCAAGTAACCGCACTGCTCGATGCCGCCGCTGTTTATAGCGAAATTCAATTCGCACAAGTCCCTTTTCGACTGGTTTCCCGAGCCCTGCACCACGCCCACGCACTCGAAATCCGCCACTGCAGCCTGGCAATAGTGGGTGGAAAGCGGACAGCCGTCGATGACGCACGACGAAACGTCGTTTTTGGAAAAGGCGTAGGAAAACTTTTCAGCGCACTCGCGCGTGAGGTTCGCGAGGGGCGTTTCCTCGAATTCAGCCGGAACCGAAGGCTGGACTGTAGATTCGAAAACAGTGGGTTTTGGAGCGCAGTCTTGCGAATCCGAACAATAGTCAGGCCCTGCGCCTTCAACCTCTACGCAAGCCTGGTTTACGCAAGCGAAATGCTTGGGCCGCTCCAAAGCGGAAGGAAGGAGAAGGAAAATTCCCAGAATCACCAAAACCAGGAATGCCATGAACAAAGCGAAATCAGCCTGTATTTTCAACATTCCACCCGCTTAGGATAACCGCGCTTTCGCTTAAAAAGATGAGGTCGCAAGCGGTTTGCTAAGGCTGAGTTTTGGCGGGCCACGCCATGTTTCCGAACTTTTCCAAAAGCAACCCGAACACTATAGAGCATACTATGAAAAACCCGGTCGTGCCGTAAGCGGCAGTGCGGAAAACGTTGGTGTAAAAAGTCCAGGAAAGCAAGGCGCCCAAGTGGATGTCGAAAGGAAGGAGTATGACGAAGCCCTTGTAAAAAAAAGGCAGGACGAACGAAATCAAAATCCACGCTATCGGAAGCATGACGATGCTCGCCTTCCAAGGCAGCATGAGCATCTGCATCATCTTCTCGTTGACTTCCTTCTCCCGCTTTTGCAGCTCCTCGATCTTCTTCTCGTCCTTGGCCAAAACCGCCTTTTGCATTTCCTTCTGGTAGGCCTGTGTTTCCTTCTGCAGTTCCTTCACCTTGTCCCTCTGCCCGAGAGTCTTGTTCGCGGCGAACGCCGCGATTGAAAACAACAGGGAAACGAAAGCGATTTCAATCCACGCTTCTGCAAAAACCACTCAAATCACGCCCGCCAAACGAAAAACTAAACGAAACAAAACCGCGCCTTAAGCAAATGCACAAAAGAAGGAAAAAAAAAAGGGCTTTTCAAAAAAAGCCCTTTTTTTTCGTTGAAACTTACTTCATCATCGACATGCCGCCCCAAAGGACGAAGAACACGCCGAGAATGGTCCAGCCGTTGAACCAAGAAGCCGTGTAAACTCCCAAGCTCGCTATAAGGAACAAAATCCCGAACAGCAAAAGCATTGGACTACACTTTCCGCACGCGTGCATTCCGCACACGCAATTCGCCGCCATAGCCATCTACGCATCCCCTCCTCTCTAAAAAACTGTTTCATAACATTAAAACAAGCGGTATTTAAACGAAACTATTCTCGCGGGCGCGTTGCGCAAAAGCATCTCAGCACACTACTCTCGTGGAAACGGCGTTGTTCGTTTCGTCCGACTCTTCCACGCTTCCGTAGAAATCGGCTATCGCAGTGATGAAAACATTGTTTCCTTTCTTGCACTTGAAATCTACGACGTGGAGACTAGAAGGCTGCCCGCGCCTGAGAGGCGTAACTGGAAAATCCGTTGCGTTCGAGTTTGCAATTATGCGCGTGAAAGAACTCTCGTGCGGCTTCGCATCTCCTTGCCCGTGGTTGAGCGTAACGGCTTGAACCCTTACGCCGTCTCCGAACTTGTCCGCCCTGAAAGGCCAGACCACGTAATCCGGAAGCCGAACAGGGGTAACCCCTGCTTCACCCGTTTCCCCATCCGAAGAGAAAACCAGCGAAGCGGAAACAAGCAAAACGAAAGCAACCAAAAAAGAAAACAGGTTCATGCAACACCCTCCCAGCGAACACTAAACCCTTTGCTGAAAGGTCATTAACTTTTTCGCATAAACCAAGAAGAGAAGGCAAAAATGAATCTCGTCACTCGAGCTTCATTTCCAGTTGCACTGTGCCGGTTCCAGCAGGGATTGTTTGCCCGATGATGATGTTTTCCGCTATGCCTTTCAGCGGGTCTTCCTCTCCGTAAATGCATGCGTTCAGCAAATGCTTTGCGGTCTCTTCGAACGCCGCGCGCGCAAGCACGCTTTTCTTTTGCCCTGCAAGCCCGTGCCTTCCAACGCTCTTCACTCCGCCCAAGAAAGTCATGGCGTCGGCGATGAGCATTATGTGCCTTTCGTCGACAGTCAAGTCCTGCGTGTCCAACACTTTCTTTATTTCCTGGATAATCGCGTTTCGCGCCGCTTCTATCCCGAGAACGCGCCCTATTTCCATGATGTCGTTCGTGCTCGTGCGGTGAGAGTCTATTTCTTCCAGCTTGAGAATGTCTTCGAGATTAGAGCCTTCGGTTGCGATGGTGTACTCCTTCCCGCCTTCGGTCTTCTTTTCCACGATAATCGCTTTCCTTATTCCCTTGACTCCGCCCAAATGCAATTCCTTGAAGCGTAGAGTCAACTTACGTACGGCCTTGAGGGACTCTTCCTTCGTTTTAATCACAATCTCGTGTCCTTCGTGCTTGAAGTTGGGGGTTATTTTACCAATCTCGTCCAAAATCGCCTTTTCGCGGATTCCCTTGTCCTTGAGCAGCAATGGGTTGAGGGTTATGGTAATCGCCTTCCGGTCGAAATTCTCCTTGGTTTCCGCAACGTCCTCCAAAACCACGCTTTCGATGCTGGCAGCTATCGTCTTGACTTTCTCGAAATCGCCTGCAATGCTTTTCTTCAGGCAAATTTCCATGACCGGCTTTTTCGGCGATTTGCGGGCGTCCACCAACTCTACCAAACGCGTGAAGCCGAATTGCGCCAGCGAAGCTACGCCGGCATAGTGGAAAGTGCGCAAAGTCATTTGAGTTCCGGGCTCGCCGATGCTCTGCGCCTCGATAACCCCGACAGGCTCGCCGTAAGCGATTTGCTTTCCAGTCGAAGGGTCGATTCCGTCCCCGCCGTACTTGAACTGTACTATTTTTCCTTCGCTGTCCCTGACGCTCGCGTCTTCCTTTACGATCAAATCCTGTAATGCATTAATGAGACGGCGTTGCATGTAACCAGTCTTTGCCGGGTTAACTCCCTTGTCGACCACGCTGTCCCTTCCTCCCGCAGCGTGGAAGAAATACTCGACGGCATTCAACCCGCTCTTGTAATTGTTTTTGACGAAACCGCGCGCCGCGTCGCCCAAATCGCCACGCCTGAAGTGCGGCAAAAGCCTTTTCTTGAATCCTGCGGCGGGCCTCTTTCCGCGGACGGCCTGCTGTCCCACCAGCGCGGTCATCTGCACGACGTTGATGGGCTTGTTCTTCACCCCGGCCTGTGCCATGAGCAGGGAAGAATTGTGCTCGAACTGCCTGCCGTTAATTTCTACGGCGGTTTTAGAAATTTTTTCCTTGACTATAGTCCAGCAGTGGAAGCGTATGAGTTCGACGATGTTCATTACCTGCTCTTCGAGAGTTTCCTTGAGCGTCTTTCCCGGAAGCCGTTCAAGCTTCCTGGTCTTGTATTTCCTCACGAGCTCTACGAGCCGCTGCCTGCCCTCGTCGTAAAGCTTGGTTATTTCCGCAATCGCCGATTCGGGCAAGTAATAGTCCTTCAAGCTCAGCGAAAACCCGTAGCGGTATGCAAGCTCGACCGAAAGCTTGGTCGCCTTGTCAACGTACTTTCGAGCTTCCTCACTCCCAAACTCGTCGAAAATTCGTCTCACGACGGTGCGGTTGGCGTGCGCGTCCAAAAACCCTTCGGTGAGCTTCCCGTTCTTTATGCGGACTTTGTTTCCACCCTTGCCTTCAAGCTCCAAGTCGAACTTTTCAGGCAATATCATGGAATAAATTTCCTTGCCGCTCACCAAGCTTTTTTCCAACGCGCCATCCACTCCAGCTGCGTTAAGCAAATTGCAAGCTTCCTTTTTAGTAACAACGAAATCGTCGAGCGAAAGCAAATACAATCCCGTGATTTGGTCCAAGTCGGGCGCGATAAGCGGAGAGCCGTTGCGCGGCGAGAGGATGTTATCCTGAACTTTCATCAGCAGTTCGGCTTCAGCCTGCGCCTCTTCAGTCTGCGGAACGTGAATGTTCATTTCATCTCCGTCGAAGTCGGCATTGTACGGGTTGCAATTTGCGACGTTAAAGCGGAACGTTTTTCCAGGCAAAACCTTGACTTCATGGCACAACATCGAAACGCGGTGGAGGGAAGGCTGCCTGTTGAATATCACTACGTCGCCGTCGAACAGCTGCCTTTCCACAGTATAGCCCGGCGTAAGCTCGGTCAAAACCTCTTCTATGTTGGCGGTAGTGATTTTCTTCCTCTTCCCGTCTGGGCGGATTACGTAATTTATGGCCTCGGCGCGAGCGCGAATCATTTCCTTCACGTTCTCCAAATTCCATTGCGTCACGCTGACCGGAACGGTAAGCTCTCTCGCAATTTCCATCGGCACGCCCAACTCGTTTATTCCCAGCGTTGGGTCGGGAGAAATCACGGTGCGGGCCGAAAAGTTTACCCTCTTTCCGCTGAGATTGTAGCGAAAGCGCCCTTCCTTGCCCTTCAAACGCTGGAACAAAGTCTTAAGCTGGCGCCCCGAACGGTGTCGCGCAGGAGGAATTCCGGAAGTCTCGTTGTCGTAGTAAGTGGTAACGTGGTATTGCAGCAATTCCCACAAGTCTTCTATTATAAGCTGCGGCGCGCCCGCGTCGATATTCTCTTCCAAACGCTGGTTGATTCGAAGAATGTCCACGAGCTTGTGCGTCAAATCGTCCTCGCTCCTTTCCCCAGTTTCGAGAGTGATAGAAGGGCGGACTGTGACTGGAGGGACTATCAAAACGGTGAGCACTGCCCACTCGGGGCGAATTGCAACGCCCAACGTGCGCAAGTCATCGTCAGGAATGTGCTCCAAACGCTCTCTGATTTCGTTGGGAAAGAGCTTGCGGTCTTCCTCGTAAAAAGCGCTGGGCTTTACGAACTTGACTTTCCTCTGCTTCTCGCCACAATGCGGGCATTCCAGCGATTTTTTGGCTTCCTCGACGCGCGAAGCGTAGTGCATGAGCCTTCCGCATTTCCTGCAAGTGGCTTTCAGCAAATTGTAAATGAGCTTTGCGAAACCGACGTGAATCACCGGCCTCACGAGCTCGATGTGCCCCGAGTGCCCGGGACAGTCTTTCATCCTTCCTCCGCACGTGCGGCACTTCAAGCCGGGGTCTACAACGCCCAAGCGCTGGTCTGCCAGGCCCCCGCTGATGGGGTAGCCGTCCTCGTCGTAAGTGTCTGGAACGGTGATTTTCGCGGCGCTCATCTTACGCACGTTCTCAGGCGAGTATATCGAAAAACCAATTGCTTTTACGACCTTCATTTTTCCACCCTTAAGCCCGGTCTCCAAGACGCAGTTTCGGAAATATTCCTATGGACTTCATCTCATCAAGCAAAAGCTTGAACGCGTAGCTCATTTCGACAGGCTGTATGTCGCTGCTCTCGCACAACGCGCAATAGCTCTTGTTCTTCTGCCTGTCGGTATACGCCAGCGAACCGCAATTCGCGCACACCAACTCCACAGTCTTGTCACTCGAGTCCATCATCCTTTCCTTCAAAAGCGACGCTGCACCGTAACCAATGAAACAATCCCTTTCCATTTCACCCAAACGCAATCCGCCCTCGCGAGCGCGGCCTTCGGTCGGCTGGTGGGTGAGCATTTGCACCGGCCCGCGCGAGCGAGCGTGCATCTTGAGGGAAACCAGATGGTGCAAGCGTTGGTAGTAAATTACTCCCATGAAAATCTTTGCGTACAGGCGTTCGCCGGTCTTGCCGTCGTAAAGCACTTCCTGCCCCGCAGCCTCGAAACCGTTTTGCAGCAAGACTTTCTCGAAATCCGCCTGCTTATCTCCGGAAAACGCAGTCGCGTCACCTATGCTTCCCTTCAACGCGCTCGCCTTGCCCCCGAGCATTTCAAGCAAATGCCCGGCGGTCATTCTGCCGGGAATTGCGTGCGGGTTGATTATCAAGTCGGGAGTAATCCCGTCTTTCGTGGCAGGCATGTCTTCCTGCGGAACGAGGATGGAAACAACGCCTTTTTGCCCGTGGCGCGAAGCGAACTTGTCTCCCACTTCAGGAATGTTGGTGTTGCGCACGCGAATCTTGACCATCTTGTTCCCGGAAGTCGTTTCGCTCAGAATAACCGCATCAACAGTGCCTTCTTCGTTGCCCCGCACGGTTACGCTCGACTCCCGCCTGCGTTCGCTCTCCATTTCCAAAGCCGAAATTTCCTTCAAAAACCTGGGCGGCGAAGACTTTCCAACCAGAACGGCGTTGCCTTTGACCACAGTTTCAGGCGCTGCAAAGCCGTCTTCGTCCAAATGAGCGTAAGCCTCTTCCCCGAGGAAACCCTGCACGTACTCTTCGGGAATCCCGAACGAATCCTTCTGCCCGCCTGGATAACGCCTTTCGACGGCGCCGTAAGTGCGTATGAAAGCACTGCGCCCTATGCCTCGCTCGACGCTCGTCTTGTTCAACACCACCGCGTCGTTCATGTTGAAGCCCTTGTAGGAAAGGACGGCGACCACGAGGTTTTGGCCTGAAGCCCGCTTGTTCAAGCGCAAGTTGCGGTACGCGCTGGTTTGCAGCAACGGCTGTTGCGGGTAGAACAAAACGTGCGCGCGCGTATCGCTTCGCAAATTGAAGTTGGAAGCATAAAGGCCCAAGCTCTGCTTCGCGTGCTGCGCCGACATCAAAACCCTGGGCGCCATGTTGTACTCGGGATACGGAAGCTGCGAAGAAGCGAAGCCGAGAATCATAGAATGGTCTATTTCCAAGTGCGTGTGGTCGGGCGTGACGTCTTCCGGCTTAAGCGCCACGAAAGCGTTCTCCTCCTCTTCAGCATCCAAAAACTCGATCAGCCCCTGTTCCACCAGGTTCTTCCAATGCAATTCGCCTTTCTCGAGCTTGTCAGCCTGCTCTTTCGAAAGCAACGGCTTTCCGTTTTTCACCACGATCAAAGGCCTTCGCACGCGGCCCTCGTCGGTGTTTATGAAAACCTCGTTGGTTTTCGCATAAAAAGCGATGTTGATTTGCGAGTGCACGTCGCCGGCCCTGCGCATTTCCCGCAATTCCCTTGCGAGCTTCTCGCCGTTCTCGGCGAAACCCACGAACTTCCCGTCGACAAAAACCCCAGCGTGCTTCATGTTTCCACCTTAAACGTTCATCGAAACTCCCAGCTTGCTCAAAACTTTCTCCACTTCCTCTGTCTTCGCACCAACAGTTATTTCCGAATACAAGGACAAGTTGCGCACCAAGCCGCAGTTCGGGCCTTCAGGAGTCTCGTTCGGGTCCAATCGCCCCCAGTGCGTGCCGTGCAAGTCGCGCGCCTTGTAGTGCGGATGTTTTTTAGCCAAAGGCGAAGTCACTCTCTTCAAGAAAGCCGCGGCTGAAATGAAATTATAACGGTCCAAAGGCTGCGACACGCCTGTATAGCCGCCCACCCAGTTGCCAGTTGCCATCGAATATTTTATCCTGTCGCTCAACGCGTCCGGACGCACTATGGCAAACATAGTCATCCTGCGCCCTCGAACGTTAGCGCGTTCCATTTGGTACGCAACGTCTTTCACGAGAAACTGGAACGCGTAGCGGAACACTTCCTCCATCAATTTTCCGGGAGTCTTCAAACGCTTGTTGGAATAATGGTCCTTGTCGTCAACCGGACGCTTTTTGTAAGCAACAAGTATGGCGCGCTCGGCCATCCTGCACAAGAAGAAAGCCTTCGCCAGGCGGTTTTTCTCTTCAATGCCGATGTGCGGCAGCAAATAACGGTCTATCAAAACTTCGGCCCTCTTTATTTGATAGTCGACGGGCTGGCCGGGAGCGGCGCGCTTTCCGATCGTTTCCAGCGCATCGCGCTTGCTCTTTATTTCAACGCTGTCCTCGAGGTTGAGCTGGATGTCGTTCTTCACTTCGGTAGCGGAAGAAAACGCGTCCACAATCCTTTCGGAATCGACGAGCCCCAAGGCCCTAAGCAAAAGCACGAGTTCCAAAGGCTTGTTGTAAGAAGGCATGGTCACGCCCAACAGCCCTTCCTTCGTCCTGTCGACCGTGCAACGCCCCCTGAAACCGGAGCGCGTCGAGAAAATCTTCGCCTGAACCAAACCCGTTTCCTTTTCCCTCGAAACGAGAATGCGGTTCGGCGCCAAATCCTCGAGAATCATCAGCGTCTTTTCCGTTCCGTTTATCACGAAATAGCCGCCCGCATCCTGCGAGTCCTCGCCAATCTGCTGCAGTTCCTTCGCGTTGCGCCCGTGCAGGTAGCATAGCCTCGATTTGAGCATCACGGGCAGCTCGCCCACGTAAACGTCTTCAGTCCTCTTTTCTATTCCCTTTACGACTTGCGTCATTTCCAAAAACAAAGGCGCGGAATAGTTCAAATCGCGCAGCCGCGCTTCGAGCGGGTACAACGGCCTCCTCGACCCGTCTCCTTCCACGACCATGGGCTTTTCCGCGCGGATTTTGCCCAGCTTCACGCTCAGCCCCTCGACTTGCGGCTCGATAACGCGCTGGGCGTCGACAATGTCCTGCATCGTTTTCTCGACAAAGTTGTTGAAAGACTCGATGTGCTGGTCTACGATAGTGTTTTCCTTCAAAAACGCGCTTGAAACTTGCTTGAACATACCCAGGCAACCCCTTATTCACGCACGCGGCCTGTGCGGCCGAACGCGCCAATGCTCTGCAAACGCAGTTTCAATCTTCGACTACCAGGCGGTAGTAGAATTCCTTCTTCTTCTCGTCGCGGGTTATTTTCACGACGTCCCCCGCGCTGACTTCCAATCCCTTCAAACCCGAGTCTGAAAAGTTTATCAAAGGCAAGTCTTCCTTCGTGCAATGCATCTTTTGCAAAAGCTCTGCTAGTTCCTTGTCGCCAATCTTCTCCATTTTTGGAACCAAATAGTGGGTGAAGGCAGAATCCATCCCAAAACCTAAAGAGAATACTCTAAACACTCGACTTTATAATAAAGCCAAAACTGCTTTAAAAACCTTTGTTAAAGGCACTGCCCTTGCGCTCCCCCATCCAATTCCGAAGCTTATTTCGGCGCCGCAAACTTTAAACCTACCTGCGCTTTTTCGAGGAAGGGGAATAGTGGTTTTCCAGCGAAGACTTCATTCGCAAATAGAAAGCGAAGATGAAAACCACCATGGAAACCATGTTCACCGCGATGGAAACGCGCTCGCCTATGGGCGTGTGGTAAAGCTGGCTGAAAGCCAGAAGCAAATTCGCGAGCACGAGCAGGCCTATGCCTATGTAGAACACCATGGACAGCCACCAGTCCTTCCGCACCGTGCCTCGCTTCAACTGGTGGTACAGCATGAGCGAATACGAAACCCAAAACACCAGCACGACCGCACTCAAAACCAGGCTCACTTCCTGGATTAAAGCATCTGCTGCTTCCAAATGAACCAACGACAAAACACCCTCCCTACTCTTAAAGAAAGGCGGTTTAAAAAACCGCTGGAGTTTTAAAAGCTCAAGTAGCCTTCGGTAGTGAGAAACATGAACAAACCCAAAATCGCGACCCAAAACCCGATGTCGAACTGGCCGAAAAGCATTAGCAAAACTCCCAACACTATGCGCAGTTCGTCCCACTCCATTATTTTCGTGAAATCCATTTCCAACAGCGTAAAAATTCGGCTTGCGCTTGAATAAAAGCATAGTGAAACGAACGACAATTGGCGATGCCGAAAACAGTTAAAAGATTTGTTCGACTGAAAGAAAGGATATGCAAACCCACTACGCGGAACAAAAGCCCTCGTGGCTGAAAATACGCCCTCCAAAAGAAAATTTTGAAGGCGTAAAAGCCACGCTGAGGCAATTGGGCTTGGTTACAGTGTGCGAAGAAGCACACTGCCCCAACGCGAGCGAGTGCTGGAGCTCGGGAACTGCAACGTTCATGGTTTTAGGAAGCATATGCACCAGAGGATGCCATTTCTGCAGCGTGGGCAAAGGAATCGAAGGACAGCCTATCGACGTCCTCGAACCTTGGAAAATAGCTTCAGCAGTACGCAAGTGGGGTTTGGACTACGTCGTCATAACAAGCGTGGACCGTGATGACCTGCCGGACCAAGGGGCCGAGCATTTCGCCAAATGCATTCGTGCAATACGCAAGCACTGTGAAGGCGTCTTGGTTGAAGTGCTGATTCCGGATTTCCGCGGCGACGAACAGTGCCTGAAAACGATTGTCGAAGCAAAGCCGGACGTCATCGCGCACAACGTTGAAACGGTCGAAGAACTACAGCGCGTGGCGCGCGACATGCGCGCCGGCTACGCCCAGTCCCTCGGCGTGCTGGAAAACGTGAAGAAAATGGATTCGACCATATTCACGAAAAGCTCGATAATGCTGGGAATGGGAGAGCAGGACGAAAGCGTGCTGAAAACGATGGACGACTTGCGAAGCGTAAAATGCGATTTCATCACTTTCGGCCAATACTTGCGCCCGACAGAACGCGAGCTTCCGGTTTTCGAATACGTCGCGCCAGAAAAATTCGGCTGGTTCAAGACAAAAGCGCTGGAAAAAGGCTTTCTCTATTGTGCGTCAGGACCGTTCGTACGCAGTTCTTACAAGGCAGGAGAATTGTTCGTGAAAGCGTTGAAAGAAAAACAAATGGTGGTAGCAAGTGCCTGAAACGAAAATGAATTTTGAAATCAAAAAGCTCGAGATAGTCGACGTGGACGGCAACGCCGACGCTTCGCTAGAGCCCAAGCTTTCCAACGACACGCTCAAGCAAATGTACGAGAAAATGGCTTTGGCGCGCGCGTTCGACAAGAAGGCGTTCAATTTGCAGCGCCAAGGGAGGAGCTTTACGGTCGCGCAAATGGAAGGGCAGGAAGCCTCGCAAGTGGGAAGCGTTTTTGCCTTGGACACGAGCGTAGACTGGATTTTCCCCACTTACCGAGAACACGCTGCGATGATCTGCGCGGGAATGCCCCTGGAAAACATGTTTTTGTACTGGATGGGAAGCGAGGAAGGGCTACGCACAGAAAAAAACATTTACCCCCTAACGATTGCGATCGCAACGCACTTGATTCACGCGGCGGGAATGGGCTTGGCGTTCAAAAACACCGGAAAGAAAGGCGTGACAATGCCTTTCTTCGGAGACGGGGCTACGAGCGAAGGCGACGCGCTCGAAGCGTTCAACTTTGCAGGCGTATTCAAAACCCCCACGGTTTTCCTTTGCCAAAACAACTACTACGCCATTTCCGTCCCGCTGCGGCTGCAAACCGCGTCGAAAACACTCGCGCAGAAAGCAATCGCGTTCGGAATCGAAGGAATGCAAGTCGACGGAAACGACGTGCTTGCAGTTTATAGCGCAACAAAACAAGCCGTGGAAAGGGCTCGCAAAGGCGAAGGCGCAACGCTCTTGGAGTGCCTCACGTACAGGTTTCTCTCGCATACGACCGCAGACGACCCCACCAAATACAGGCCTGCGGGAGAGTCGGAAGCCTGGAGGGCGAAAGACCCGCTCCCGCGCTTTGAAAAGTATCTCGCAAAGAAAGGATTGTGGAACGAAGACTACGCGAAGAAAGTTTCGGAAGACAACAACGCGAAAATCGAAGACGCGGTCGCCAAAGCCGAAGAAAAAGTCAAGCAATTGAACCCGCGCGATTTGCTCAAGCACATTTGGGCTGGCGAACAGCCCGCGCAGCAAAAAGAGCAGAACGCGCTTTTGGAAGAGTTTTTGAACGAGGGGATTTAAGGAATTTTTCTTTTTCGAAAAAGAAAAATTCAGTAAAGAAAAAAGGTGAGAGAAAAAAATGGCGAAAATGACGGTAATCCAGGCTATCACGAATGCTATAGCAGTTGAAATGGAACGCGACCCCAGCGTGGTGGTTTTGGGCGAAGACGTGGGAATAAACGGAGGCGTATTCAGGGCGACAGACGGGCTTTTGCAAAAATACGGCGAAAAACGCGTGATGGACACTCCACTCGCAGAATCGGGAATCGCAGGGCTGAGCGTGGGCTTGGCCGCCGGCGGGCTGAAGCCTATCCTCGAAACGCAGTTCGACGGCTTCGCGTACATGATGTTCCACCAGTTCAAATACCACGCGTCAGAATTGCACTGGCGCTCGCGCGGCAAATTCAACATGCAAATGGTCTTGCGCACGCCTTACGGCGGGGGGATAAGGGCGTTGGAACACCACTCTGAAGGCATTGAATCGTTTTTCGTGCACATGCCCGGATGCAAAACAGTATGCCCTTCGAACCCTTACGACGCGAAAGGGCTTTTGATCGCTTCAATACGCGACCCCAACCCCGTCGTTTTCCTCGAACCCAAAAAAATTTATCGTGCGATTAAAGGCGAAGTTCCCGAAGAAGCGTACACTGTGCCCATCGGAAAAGCGGCGATAGCAAAAGAAGGCAGCGACGTGAGCGTGATAGCCTGGGGCGCTCAAGTCCACCAGGCGCTGGAAGCGGCTGAAAACCTCAAAGGAAAATACGACGTCGAAGTGGTGGATTTGCGCACGCTCAATCCTTTGGACGAAGAAACGCTTTTGAATTCGGTAAAGAAGACGGGCAGGGCAGTCGTGGTTCACGAAGCCCCGCGCACAGGCGGGTTCGGCGCGGAAATTGCCGCAATAGTCCAAGAAAAAGCTTTGCTCAGCATGCAATCGCCAGTGCTACGCCTTACGGGCTTCGACACGCCCGTGCCCTTGGCGCGCATGGAAGACTACCACTTGCCCAACGCCAAGCGCATCGCCAAATACGTTGAAAAAGCAATGTCATTCTAATCTTCTATTAGGCAAGCAAGAGCGTGTAGAAAAAAATGGTTTACTTGTTCAAGTTTCCCGACGTTGGTGAAGGAATCCACGAAGGGACTGTCGTAAAAGTTTTGGTGAGCGAAGGGCAGGCTGTGAAAACAGACGAACCACTGTTCGAAGTGGAAACGGACAAGGCGGTTGTAGAACTGCCCTCCCCGCAAACCGGCGCAGTCCTCAAGATTTACGTCAAGCAAGGCGAAATGATCAAAGTAGGACAGACGATTATAGCGATTGGAGAGAAGGGAGAGAAAGCGCCCGAAAACCCTGACGCAGGACAAGCCTCTATTGCTGCAGTGCCAAAACCTTCAGCCGCGCCTGCACCTCCAACGCAACCGCAAGGAGAGTTGAAAACAATAGCAACTCCCGCAGTACGCGCTTTGGCGCAAAAGCTTGGCGTGGACTTGAACAGCGTGAAAGGAACGGGAGTCGGAGGAAGAATAATGCCTTCCGACGTTGAAAACGCGGCGAAAAACCCCGCGCAAGCGCAGCCGGCAAAAACGCAACAGCCAAAGGTCGAATTCGCGGGACCCGTCGAACGCACTCCGCTGAGCGGATTGAGGAAAGCAATCGCGGAAAAAATGACTGCCTGGCTTTCCGTTCCGCAGGCAGGCGTATCCGAAGACTTCGACTTCACGAAACTCTACGAAATGCGCGAAAAGCTCAAGAGGGAAAAACCCGAACTGAAAACGTCTTACCTGTCGTTCATAGTAAAAGCAATCGCCCTCACGCTTGCAAAACACCCTTCGCTGAACGCCACGTTTTTGAATGAAACTCAGGAAATCGCTTTCAAGAAATACTACAACATAGGCATTGCTACGGATACGGAACACGGGCTGGTTGTGCCTGTAATAAAAAACGCGGACAAAAAGAAAATCCCGGAAATAGCCGCGGAAATAGAAACCCTCGCGAAAGCGGCGCGCGAAAGGAAAATAAGGCTCGAAGACCTGAAAGACGGCACTTTCACGATTACCAACGTCGGAAGCTTGGGGGGAGTTGCAGTCGCTCCGGTCATAAACTACCCGGAGTCTGCAATAATCGGACTCAGCAAAATGCGCGACACGCCCGTAGTGTTCGAAGGCAGGATAGTTGCGAGAAAAATAATGCGCTTCGACCTAGGCTTCGACCACCGCGTTTTGGACGGCGGCGATGCAATGCGTTTCATCGAAGAGGTTAAAGCGTATATAGAAAACCCGGAAAAGCTCGAGCAATACTTGTAAGGTGCACAAAAATGGTAGTTGGGGATATTCCAGACGCTGCCGACGTCGTAGTAATAGGCGCCGGGCCAGGCGGTTACGTTGCGGCAATACGGGCGGCGCAATTGGGAAAAAGCGTGATGCTCGTGGAGAAAGACAAGCTCGGCGGGCTTTGCCTCAACTACGGCTGCATTCCATCCAAAGCGCTGATTCACGCTTCGCAAGTGTTGGAAGACTTGAAGCACACGCAAAACATGGGAATAAGCGCTTCTGGAGTCGAATTCACTGCTGAAAAAATGCAGGAATGGAGGCAAAGCGTTATAAAAAAACTGCGGGACGGAATCGCGTTTTTGATGAAGAAAAACGGGGTTGAAGTGAAAACAGGCGAAGCGTTCTTCGAGTCGTCCTCGCGCGCGGGCATCCGCACCGAACACGGCGTCGAGCTCGTGGACTTCAAGAAAGCCATCATCGCAACCGGCTCTAAACCACGCGCGGTAAAAGGCTTCGAGTTCGATGGGCAACGCATCATCAGCTCCAAAGAAGCGTTGGAGCTCAAGCAAATCCCGAAAAGAATGGTCGTGATAGGCGGGGGGTACATCGGAATAGAACTCGGGGGCATGTACGCGAAACTCGGAAGCAGCGTGACCATAGTCGAAGGGCTGCCGAGCATACTTGCTTTCGCGGGCAGCGACATGGTGGGCGCGGTGAAAAAACGCTTGGCTGCGTTGAACGTGAAAATACTCGAAAACACGAACGCCTTGAACGCCGAAAAGCAAGGGCAAAACGTCAAAGTAAAGCTTTCGCAAGGGGGAAAGGAAATCCTTGAAGAGGCTGACGTCGTGCTCGTGTGCGTGGGGCACACGCCAGTGACACAGAACATTGCGTTGGAAAAAACCAAAGTGCAATTGGACGAAAAGGGCTTCGTGAAAATAAACGACAAGCTGCAGACTACCGACGCTAACATTTACGCGGTCGGCGATGTTACGGGCAACCCCATGCTCGCGCACAAGGCGTTCCGCCAGGGAAAGCTTGCCGCGGAAATAATTTGCGGCGAGGAAACCTCGTTCAACAACCGAACTGTGCCGAGCGTGATTTTTTCCGACCCCGAAATCGCTATTGTAGGTTTAACGGAAAGGGAAGCGAAAGCGGAATTGCAGGATAACATTCTCGTCGGAAAATTTCCGTTGAGCGCAAGCGGCCGCGCGCTGACGCTGGGGACGCAAGACGGTTTCGTGAAAGTAATCGCGAAGAAAGATTCGCATGAATTGGTGGGAATAGAAATCGTGGGCCCGAGCGCGAGCGACCTCATTGGAGAGGCGGGGCTTGCAATCGAGCTGGGAGCGATGCTTGAAGACGTTGCGGCCACGATCCACCCGCACCCCACGCTTTGCGAAGGGCTGAGCGAAGCTGCCGAAGACGCCCTCGGCAAGGCGATTCATGTTTAGAGCTAAGAAATTCCACGCTCATCTTTGAAGCTTAGTATCGATTTTTCGGCTTCCGTCAGCAAAAAGATTAAACAAAAGGCTGTTACGAAGAAAAATACTAAACCTTCGAATAAAGATTTTGAAATAATAATCCAGGCCGAGGAAAATACGGATAAGCCTAGAGCAGAAAAATTTATTGCTAATCGGATAAACTCCATTATTAACAAGCTTTATACTATCGCATGAAATTCCATTCTTTCGAAGAGTAGCGCGTTTGCGCAAGCTCTTCCGCTTCCATGGTTTCCATCGGCGAGTATTTTCCGAAACTCCACTTTTTGTCTTTAGTGAACGCGCTTACGAGCGCTTGGTAAACCTCGTCTTTCGAAACGCCGGAGTTTTTCGTCACGCTCGTCACCCGCTCTTCGACGGTTGCAATAAACTTGTCAGCGATTTTCTCCGGGCCCACGTTGAGGACAGTAAACATTTTCTTGACGTCCAAATCGTACAAAATCGTGCCGTGCTGCAGGAGAATTCCGTTGCGGCGGGTTTGCGCGTTGCCCGAAACCTTCTTTCCGTTGAGAATAATGTCGTTGATGGGCTTGAATTCCGCTTTCAACCCAAGCAAGGCAAAAGCGCTTACAATCCACCCGCAAATCATTTTGTAAGAAGCGATAATGTCTCTCGGGAAGAAAGACTCGGGAGCGATTACGCTGTAGGTTATTTCCCCGGCGTTGTCGTGGTAAACTGCACCCCCGCCCGTGCGCCTCCGCACTATGTCCACGCCAAGCATTTCGCACTCGTGCAAACGCACTTCTTTTTCCAAGCTTTGGAAATAGCCTATGCTTACCGCGGAAGGCTTCCAGGAGTAAAAGCGCATGGTTGGAAAGCTCAATTTCCCGGCTACGGCGTTGCTCACCGCCTCGTCCAAAGCCATGTTTTTGGCAGCGCTATTCTCTTCTAAAGCAATAACACGCCACTCGACGCTATCCATTCTAAAATCACGTTGATTGTTTTTGCGAAACAGCCTTGTGCAGGACTGAAATGACGTTTCCGGATTTCACTCCTACGAGGTTAAGCTGGTTGTCGGTTATGACGGTCAAAAGCTTTTTCTCCGCGTCAATCCAGTCGAAAGGCACTTTCACACCCACGAGGGCGTTCTCCAAAGCCGTGATGCTCTCTTCTGGATGCAGAAAAAAGTCTCCGGTAATTTTGGCTTTCGCTATCAACCCTTTTTCCACGGAAACTTCTATCGAAACGAGCTTCCCGCCCTCTACTTTTTCCGAAGCCGAATACTTGCCATCCAAAGAAAACACTCCCTTTTCTGCAAAGCTCAAAATGAAAGGCAAAAGGAATATTATAGGTTGTACTAGCGTATTTTAAACGATTCGCCCTTACGGCGAAAAGCGAAGTGGAAATGGTGGGCAAGGGTTTTTTCAAAAACCGTTTTTACAAGCTGCTGCGGCTGGCGAACGGAGAAACCACGCTCGAAATAGACGGCGTGCGCATGCACCAGACCAAAAACAAAACGCCGTTGAAAGACGCGCGCGACAAAACACGCGCGCTGGGCGTAAAAAACGGCGCGGTGGTAATGGACGTTTGCACGGGATTGGGGTATAGCGCAATCGCGTGCGCGAAAGCCGGGGCTGCGAAAGTTTACACGATCGAAAAAGACACGAACGTTCTGGAAATAGCGAAGCAAAACCGTTTTTCGAAAGAGCTTTTCTCGAACCCCAAAATCGAAATCGTAAACAAAGACGCTCTTCAAGCGGTTGCAGGGTTTCCAAACGAGTTTTTCGACTTCATCCTCCACGACCCTCCGCGCTTGTCGCACGCGGGCGAGCTTTACTCGCTATCTTTTTACAGGGAGCTTTACAGGGTTTTGAAAAACTGCGGAAGGCTTTTTCACTATACGGGCACGCCGGGAGCCGCGCGCGGGAAAAACATTCCGAAAGGCGTGAAGCAAAGGCTCGCCGAAGCGGGGTTTCAAAAAATAGTTTGGGTTGAAGGTTGCTTGGGGTTCGTTGCAAGCAAGTGATTACTTGTGCACTTTCCCGGTCTTCAAAAACCACAAGTAGAAATCCAACTCTCCCTGCGTTAATCCGGTTTTTTTGCACAACGCTTCAAGCTTTCTTTCGATAAGCAAGTATTTTTTCGGCGTCAATTTCGTATCGCTGATTACGCCGTATTCCTTGAGCGTGTTCAAAACGTGCCTGTCGATTATGGCTACGCCGTTAAAGCCGACATTGCGCAAGAAATGGCTGGCTTCCTTCCACCCCAAGCCCTTCACGTTTTTCACGATCCACTCGCGGGCTTCGCGCTCGCTTTTGAAAGCGCAAACGCGCTGCTTCAGCGAAGCGTGGTCGAAACAGCCTCGCGCGAGGACTATGAACTTCGCCTTGTTCCTGTAAAAACGACAGCCGCTTTCGCCCAGCCACTTTTCTATTTGCCTCGAGCTTGCCGAATGCAATTTGCCTTTCGACTTTTCCTGAAACCGCAACCCGGCTTCGGAAGACGCGTTGGCGGTGGAAATGCAAAAGCACAATTCCGAAAACCAGTCGGGATTATTCTCTAGCTCCTTAAGCCTCGCCTTCACTCTAGCGCCTAAAGGCGATTTTTTCAGCTCGAAAATCCTCCTTGCCAGTAAACCAGAATTTTTCAAGGTTAAACGATAAGTAAAAAACGCTTGTCTTTTAAAACAAATTGGGATTTCCAATGGCAAAGCTTTACGACTTGATAATCATAGGCGGCGGGATAGTAGGGTTGGCCAGCGCAATGTACGCAGGGCGATTGAACCTCAAAACGCTCGTAATCGCCGGAACGCGATACGGCACCATCGCGCTTACGGACGTGGTGGAAAACTATCCCGGCTTCAAAAGGCTTACGGGCTTGGAACTGGCGCAGAAAATGGAAGAGCACGCCCTCGACTACTCCAAATTCGTGGAGATTATAGACGAAAAAGCCGAGAAAGTCGAAGCGTGCGGAAACAGCTGGCTCGTCTATGCGGATGGAAAAAAATACAATTCCAAAACCGTGCTGTTTGCAACAGGAACGGAAATAAGAAAGCTGGGCGTACCCGGAGAGAAAGAGTATTGGAACAGGGGAGTGCACTCTTGCGCGTTATGCGACGGGCCAATATACCAAGACAAGACTGTTGCGGTCGTTGGCGGGGGCGACAGCGCCGCCAAGGAAGCGTTGCTGCTCACGCAATTCGCAAAGCGCGTCGTGATTTTCGTACGGGGCGAAGAACTCAAGCCCGAGCCCATAAACGGCGAGAGGGTGAAGAAAAACAAGAAAATCACTGTCGCAACCAAAATGCGCATCGTCGAAGTCAAGGGCGACGGCAAGAAAATCACTAAATTGGTTTTGGACAAGCCTTTCGAAGGCAAAAAGGAATTCGCTACCGACGCTCTTTTCCTCGAAATAGGCCACATTCCGTTGAGCGCATTAGCAAAAGAAATAGGCGTCAAGACTAACGACCGCGGCGAGATAGTGATAAACCGCGATTCGGAAACCAACGTTGCGGGCGTGTTCGCTGCGGGAGACGTGGGAGACACGCGCTTCAAGCAAGCCATCACGGGCGTGGGCGAGGGGGTTTTAGCGGTGTACAGCGCTTACAAGTACATCAACGAAACCGAAATCTTCCCGTGCAACGAAGCGTAATTCACTGCGGGTAGTAAGTGAACGTCACTATGGAAAACGGCGGCACGGAAAAAGTGTGGTTGTTCGTTATGCCCGGCTGTTGCGAAATCTGGGGGACGATCTTCCAGTCTATGTTCCCGCTTCCATCGTGGCTGTTGAACGCTGTTAGCGCATCGTTGTGCAATTGCGTTATATCCACCGTTCCGGAAATAGCGTAATTCGCTATATTCAAATTCAAATCCAACGGCTTTTCGCCAACGTAGGAAACCGTTATCCTGATTTTTCCCGACTGGGTTTTGACTGCCCAAGCCCTGACTAGAGGAACGTCCGTTTCCGTCGGGGTTAGGTAGAAAATGCTGGCGTATTTCGGTGTGTCCACGCTGTACGAAATTTTCTTCCAGCTCTCGTCGTCAGCCATCGTGCTGTAAAACATGTAATTCGCGTTGCCATACGCATTTCCGACGGCATTCTGGTCGCTGCCAGGAACGTCTCCTGTAAAGGCAAGCAAGCTAAGCCGCAGAGTGAAAACCAGTTCTTGCATCAAGTAGTAGTAAGCCCCGCCGGCGTTGTGGTCGAGCAAGTAAGACAATGCCGGCACAACAAAAAACGAAGAGAGCATCGTCTTGTCCAATTCGTCGTAAGGCAAAACCCTCTGCCCCCTGAACGGGTCTTGCAAAACGAAAGCAGTGTTGAATTCAGTCAGGAAATAAGGAAGGTTTATCGAAGGAGGCTGTTGCTCTACAGCATCGATTGCAATCAAATCATCTCCGAATGCTTTCGCTTGCGCGCTCGCTTCCTTCGCAAAATCCTGAGGCGAAATCAATTCAACGACGCTGCCCGAAGGCATTAACTGCACTCGCTCTACGTACAAATTGCGGTTTGCGCCCGTTTGCGGCATGTAACAGTCGTTGTCGAAAATCAATTCAACCGAATGATTGCCTTGAGGGACGCTGATAGGCTGCTCTCCTTGCCGGGGGTAGTAATACCACGAGCTTGAATTCCAAAAGTCGTAGTTTGGCGTTTGGACGTATGTTTCGTAAACCTGCTGGCCGTCCATTTTCACTACCATGTGAGGCCAGTCTTGCTGTTGGGAAGGGTTGCCGCAATCGCTTCCGTGCGCTCTTATCCTCAACTGCTGGGCTTGAGAGACAGGGAAAACGGGAGAGGAAACGTTCATGTTCCACCCCATGTTCACGTAATCGAGATTACCCCCGCCCCCGTAATAATGCGGAATCAAGAAATCAACGCAAGGCGTTCCGCTTTGAACGCAAGCTTTGGCTTGCTGCACTACAGCGTCGTTCCATTGAGAGTAGCCTAAAGCCAAAACCCCGCCCAGCTTGATGTTGGAATAATTTTGCTTCAAAGCTCCGAAAGAATTCAAAACGCTAGCGTACTGCGCAGGGCTGTAAGCGGGATACCCGCCGTACGCGTCGTTCACTTCATTGCCCACTTCAAAGTAAGTTATACCGTAAGGGGCAAAGCGATTGCCGTACTCCGGTTGCGAGCGAAGCCAAGCGTAATACCCTTGAGGCATTACGCCAGGACGATAGCATACTTTGGCCGAAGGAGTTTGGTTCAAAGGATAGCAAGACGAGTTTCCGGCAATGGTCAGCCAATCGTTCACCGTCCATCCGGTTGTTTTCCCGGGAACGATTCCGTTCAAGTACTCAATCCAGTCTCCAGCCATTCTCACTGCATAATCAGTCGGTTGCAGCCTGGCGTTGAGGGTAACTATAACCTGGGCTTGCGGGTTGATTTCAGAATAGCCTTTCAAAATCTCGTCCGTCCCGAACTTCATTCCGTTAGGCCAGAAGTAATTCCAAGAACTCCTCGTGCTCAACGGGCCTATCGCCTCGTCCCACTTGTACAAGTCGGAAAACAAGCCGCTTGAAAAGCGAAAACTCGGGATTTTCAAAGGCTGCAAGGCGTTGATTACCGATTGCTTGAAAACCGTGCTTGAAGAATTGCTCTTGTCGTAATTGTCATTAAAACTTTTTGTCGTAATGAAATTGTTTTGGTGGCCGAAAACAGCTTTCGGAAAATCGCCTTGCTCGACAGAAGGCTGGACTGTTATTGAAGCGTAGTAAGTTCCTCCAGGAGAAGGGGAGGGGCTAGGCGAGGGAGACGAGCTTGGCGAAGGAGAAGCGCTGGGCGAAGCAGACGCGCTTGGAGAAACGCTAGGCGAAGCTGAAGGTAAAACAGACGGCGAAGGAGAGCCTTGAACTTGAATTTGAATTCCAACCTCCCCACACCACAACTTGTTTGCAGGAAGATTGCCTACACAGCCTTGCGGCGTTTGCAAAGAAGCGCAAAAACTACCGTCGGGCAAAACGTATTTAAAGCGGTCTACTTGACCGCAAGCATTCCACTGCGCGCCGATATAACAATTGGAATCTTTAGCAAGCCGAGCCCAGCAGTTAGTAGCTTCAACACTTTGAGAAGCGGGGGCAAAGATAAAACTGCGGAAGACGACAAGACCAATAACCGCAATCAAAAGCACTCCCGCAAGGAGAATCATGTACTCGAAAGCAGCTTGCGCGCGAAACCTCAAGACATCCCTCTAAAGTCGTAAAGCAAAAAGCGATTAATAGCATATCGCTTTAATTGCCGATTTTCACGATGCCCGTCTTGAAAAGCGCTATGAGAACCACCAGCACGGCTATAGAGATTTGCACTGCCTGCTCTTTAAAGTAAACCAGGCCTATGTTGAACCCGTGAATCAAAACCAGCGCGAACGCCAAGTACACGAACAAGTGCAAGCGCTTCCAATTCTTGCCCAGCGCGCTGACCGAAAAGTCGTTGGATGTCGCGGCCATTAGCGCTAGAATCAGGAATGCTACTGCACCGAGATTAAGGAAAAGGCTGTTGGGAAGGCTCAACGGCTTGAGAATGTCCCAAGCGAAGAAAAAGTGGTATACGAGCGCAATGTGAGTCAAAGCGAACAAGAACGCCGAAAGCCCAACCCAACGCCTATTCACTAGAAGAAAGCGCGTGAACGAGTTGTTTTGCCAGCGCACTATCGGGGGGATTAGCAAAACCAAGCAAAGCGTAAGCAGCGCGAGAAAACCGAAGCTGCTCACGTAAAAAACCGTCTGCTGCTGCGCAGGCATGCTTACGCCGATAAAGTAAACCAAAAGCGCGATTGCAACCCAAACCGCGAGAATCTTGAATTTTGCTTCCATCCAAACACTACCTTTTGAAGAAGAAAACGAAAAACGGCATTTAAATTTTTTGTTTAAGGCGAAAGTAACGAAAAAAAAGAAGCGCCTTGGCCGGGATATTCGCGAGTTCTTCGACGAGCGAAGAGTTACAGCGCGCAGCGCTGTTCAATTCGAACCCGGGTCGCCAGCGTGACAGGCTGGCATGCTAGACCACTACACTACCAAGGCAGCTTAAAAA
Source organism: Candidatus Norongarragalinales archaeon (assembly GCA_038884755.1). Taxonomy (GTDB): domain Archaea; phylum Micrarchaeota; class Micrarchaeia; order Norongarragalinales; family Norongarragalinaceae; genus UBA10210. Next base: position 142,760 of record JAWABJ010000001.1, on the reverse strand, counting down.
CTTTTTTTCTAACGCTTTTATTTCTTGTGAATTAGAAAGTCCCGCTGGCCAGACTTTCAGGCCTTTCTTTCGTCAACGTTTCTTTCGCGAAAGAAAGGTTGTTTGAACTGGCAACACCCTGATTTCCACACGTGAAATTTCGTTTTTCTTTACTCGATTTTTCTTTTTTTAAAGAAAAATCGCAGGCTACAGTCAGGTGCTCTGCCAGATTGAGCTACAGCGGGACAACAGCATTTAAATGGTTTTTATGCTTTAAAATTTCATGGTTTCAACCCCAAAGAACGCTTTTCCGCTTCTGGCGCTTCTGGCTTTGGCGGCAAGCGCTTTCGCGTTTACGGTCGAAGAGGAAGCGTCTTTCTTTGCCCGCGAGGGCGAACAAGCTTCGGCGGTAGAGTTCGACGGGCACTACATGGTTTTAGTCAACGGCGTGGAAACCGCGGTTTTGAAGAAAAGCGGGGAAGAATTTCTCGTTTTGCAGAATCCCAGCGAAATAGAAAAGGCCATGGACGCTTATTCGGAACAGGCTTTCGAAGACCTGCAGGAAATAATCCCGCAAGTCGTTTCCGAGTTCAACTCTACGAGGGACGCGATAGACAAGTGCCTGACCGGCTCGAAGTGGTTTTCTTTCAACCTCACCCGCGGCGGGGTTTACGTCAAGTTCAACGTCCGCTACGACCGATTCCACTTTCCAAAGGAGTGGGGGGCGATTTGGTTCATCCACAACAACAGCGCGGCTTTCGAAAAAGACTGGAATATAGTGAAGCAGGGGGTTGACGCGCTGGAATCTTCGGGAAGCGACGAGGAAAAAGCTCTCTCTTCTGCAAAAGTCATTCGAGAAAGCTTTGCGCCAGTAAAAGCGCAGTATCCAGAATTCTACGAAGCGTACTTGAATGCGACTAGCAGCAACCCTTACGCGTACAGGGTGAAAGGCGTGGACAGCAAGTGCGATTCCGACGCCAACGTCACCGCGAAAATAGACGCTGTCCTCGCTTTAGTGGGGCCCAGCAAGTTTGACTCTCCTTCTGCGTTGAAGGAAACCGTGAAAAACAGGACGAAAGAACGGGCGCAAGAAGCGAGGCAAAACAAGATTAAAACAGGTGCGAGCGCGACTGCCGGCGATTTGGCGAGCCAAGCCGACGCCCTGGCCCGAAACTTCAGCGCGTACGGGATTGATTTGAAAAAGTTGAAGACCGAGGCTGAGAACCTGCGCAACGCTGTGGGAAGGCCCGAGTTCGAAAACCAGTCGCAAGCCCTCGCTCAAAAAGTCGAGAGGTACAAAACCGCACTCACCCAATACCTTGACGCCAGGGTTTCAATCCAAAACGCCGAGCAAGCGATTCAAAACGCTTCCCAGCGCTTCGGGCCGACCGACGGGAGAATTGCCGACTACAACACGCAACTGCAAAACGTGAAAATCGCCTTGCGCGAAGGCGAAAGCGCGTTGGGCAACGGCAACATCGAAATTGTCGACATGGCGGGAATAGGGCAAAACGCCACGGTAATAGCGGCCAACGTGCAAAACCTCCAGCCTCGGGAAAACGAAATCGACTTCGTGACAATCGGCGTGTTGCTTCTCGTGGTTTTGGCCATCGCGGGAGGAGCGTACTACTTGTACAAAAAACGTCAGCCTCCTTCCTACGGCCTTCCCGCGAAAACCCCTTCGCCGAAAGTCTCGCTCCAAGACATCGAAAAAATGTGATTGCGTTTGATGGGGGATCTGAGATTCGAACTCAGGTCGCGAACTCCCGAAGCTCGCAGGATGCCAGGCTACCCCAATCCCCCAAAACTGCTTTTCTTATGCATTAATTCTGCACTACTCTTGGATAAAAATAGAACGTCCAGACTCGTGTAAAGCAGAAAATCATTTTTTTTTCCCGCCGCCGAAATTGCCCCGCGGCTTGGGAATTTTCAGCTCTGGATAAACTCCTGCAATCGCATCGAGCGAAACGAAAGGCGGAAAACCCGCATGTTCGAAACAACGCAGGAAAAACAATTCTTTAAGTGAGGGGCTAGAGCCGAATTGAGGTATTTTCTCTTCGTTCTTCAAAGCTTCATTGAGCAAAACCGGCAGCTTGGCAAAACTCTTTCGCAGCGGAAAGGAATTGAGGAAGGAAGAAACGAAACTCTCGAATCCCTCCGCATCGTCCGCGGCATGCTTAGGCAGTTTGCGGTTTAGAGTGTTAAAAACTCCTGCCAACGCGAACAACACTTCCTTGTCTTCCGCCTTGCCCAAGTCCACTTTCTTGACTGCAGTCCAATCTGCCGTATGCGCCGCAAAGCGCACTTCCTTCGCCGAAGGGTTGCCTTTGCCGGCAAAAGAAACGCTTTCCGGAAAAACGCTTTTCCACAAGCAAAAAAAGAAATACGCGAAAGCGAAGTCCACAGCATCGCCTTTCGCTTTCTTCACATTCTCCAAATCCACGCTTTCCGCCGGCTTTGCTTTGACGAATTGGCGCAACTGCCCTTCCAGCACGCCGGGTTTTATCGAAGAAAGAATCGAGGCTATTTCGCTTACGCTCTTGGGCTTTCCGTAGTAAGAAAAAGCGATTTTTTCTATCCCGCCCTTGTCGACGGGAGCGTAGTCGAACATCTTGACCCAGCATACGCTTCGCGCGTTTTTCACGAAAGAAAAAACCTTGTCGCGCTTCAAGTCCTCGAGCTTTTCCTCGAATTTCGCGTCGGGAAACGAGGCAGAAAATAACAGGAATTCCGCCAACGCCCATTACCCCTTTTCACTCGGAAGCTTTGGCCGCAGACGCGCCCACGCTCGTGAAAGGCTCGAAAGCGCCGCCGGCAAAGACTACTCCGCAGGATTTGCAGCGCCACTGGGCAAAGTCTATTCGCTTGACTCGCTTTTTGCCGCACTTGGGGCAGGCGTAAAGCAGGTTCTGCTTTTTCCTTATTTCCTCGTGCTTTTTCCTGAGTTTAACGCCATAACGGACCGACACTGCAACATCACCCTTCAATCGCTTTGAACAAATACTGGGATTTCTCCAACGAAAGGTCTATCAAGTCAAGCAGCTCTTGCTTCGAAAAGCCTGCAGCTCCAGACTTTTGGCCGCAGCACACGAAACCGTCGTCAGTCACGCCAATGCTCATTCTCCCGTCGCTCGCCATTTCCTCTTCTTCGTTAGCGTCCACGACCGTCCTCCCCGCGATTTTCTCGAAAGAGCAGACCAAAGCGCTTCGCTTCAAAGGCAAGGGCCCGATAAAGTCCTCGCGAACCAGCCTTTCGGTTTCCTTGTCGATTTTTGGAACCTGCGTGCTTTTCAGCGCGGCCATCGCAGCAAGCGAAGCGGCGTCAATCAAGTTACCGCAGTTGTCGAGTATGTGCAGGTCAATGAAAATCGCCGTGACCTTCTCTTCAGTGCGCGGAAGCGTGGAAGAGTCGATGCAATCTGCGCTGCGAATGGCGCGGTCAACAACGCGCGCGAGCTCTATGCTGTCTTCCCTGGGCGGGCCCGGCTCAAAGTCGGGGTGCGCCATGGGCGAAAACTCGGCGCCAACCATTACGACAGCATCGTCCGGCCTGTCGGGAAAAGGTTCCATCAAGTCGAACTTGATTCCGCAAAGCACTTTGGTTTCTCCGATTTGAGCCAGTGCGGAACCTTCGTCGTTCTCTATTACGCCTTTTTCCACGCGCACGTCACGGTAGGAAAGGAAATCCCTCCCGTCTTGGCGCTTTCCGTTCTTCACCAAGTCCTTGATGAAAGCTTCAGTAACTTCCTTGATTATTGCCATTTGCTCCACCTTTGATTTGTTCGAAAACTTCAGCGTACTTTTCCTTCAAAGCTTCTTCCTGCAGAATGCGGATTTTCTTGCACGCGTTCAAGCCCATGTCGACAGCCCGGCCTATCTCGTCCTTGGAAAGCAAGCCGTCCATCTGGTACAAAAGCAGTTCGCCGTTTCTCGGCGCGAAAATCATGGGCACGTCACTCCCACCTAGATTATCTTCATACTTGTCCAAATCCACGAGCAACTCGCCTGCAACCTTTCCCACGCTAACCCCGCAAACCAAATCGCGCATGGGAATCCCCGCGTCAGCCAGCGCTACGCTGGCCGCGGTTATTGAAGCCACGCGCGTGCCGCCGTCGCTCTGCATCACTTCCATATGCAAGTCTATCATGGTTTTCGGGAAAAGGTTGGTTAAAACGACGTTTTCGAAAACGTGCTTCGCCACTTTCGAGATTTCAATGCTCCTCCTGTTGGGCCCGCTGCGGCTATGCTCTTCCAGCCCGGAGAACGGCGCCATGATGTAGCGCGCGTTTATCAAAGCCTTGTAATTGTCGGTCATGTGCTTGGGAAAAACCTCGTGCGGCCCGTAAACGGCCGCGTACACCTTGTTCCTACCCCACTCAACGAAAGCGCTGCCCGTCGCTTGCTTAAGCACTCCGGCCTTGATGGTTATGGGACGCAAGTCCTCAAAACCCCTGCCGTCGTTGCGCTTTCCGTTCTTTATCAAATCCGCTTCAGTCAAAACCTTGCCCATGTTTTCTTTCACCAATTTTTACAGTTAAAAAGCAAACTACTCCTTCCCGCCTTTCGCGAGGAACGCGGAAATCCTGTCGGTCAAGCCCGAAACGTGGGCTTCGCGGCAGATCTTCAAAATCGCCATTACCGCCAACGCCGTGTTTCCCCCTTTCAGGTAAATCCTTCCGTTCTGCCCTACGAACGCGTCGCAGTTGGAATGCTGTTTTATCAAGGAAATCATCGAGCCGTTCTTTCCGATTACGCGCGGAATCTTCGTGGGCTCGACTTCCAAAACCTCGCCACCCCAAAGTCGCCTTGCTTCAGACAGCAGGGCCTCGCCCACTTCGTCCACGTCAAAAATCTTCGCGGAAACCACGTCGCCTATGCGGAATTTCTCGCGGGTTTCTCTCGCCGAGATTTTTCCTTCGAACGGGCTATGCAAATCTGCCATCCAGCCGTAAAAACCTTCTTCCTTCACTATTCCTATCACGTAATCCCCGCGCTTGGGAAAGTACGGGCCTTTCAGGGGGATGAGCCTTTCGCTTTCAACCACGCCCATAACCGCTGAAAAGGTTTTTCCGTTTTCCACGAAAACACCCTCTCCCCGGTACGCATTTTCCGAAACGATTTCTCCCGGCACAACCAAATTCTTCAAAACAACACACCCTTTTTTTCAAAATCAATTCATCTGCTTCGTCTGCACGGTCCCTGCAGTCAGCTTGTTCAGCCTGTCGTAAAACTCCCCCTGCATTCCGGCGGGAATTTCGCACACGCAAACCAAGTCCCCTTGCGAAGTCCACTCTTCCTTCTGCAAGCCGTACTCCTTCAGCGCGCCGTACGCCCTTGCCGAGTGCTCCGCGGGAATCTTGACCGCAATCTTGATTTTTTCTATGGAAATGGGGATTATCTCGCGTATTGCTTCCACCGCGTCCATCATCTGTTCCTCAGCGTTTTTGAACGCGTCGAACCCGAACCTCGCCTGTTCCAGCGCATTTTCAATGCGCTGAGACGGAATAGGGGTTTTGGCGCGCGGGTCTATCGCATTGCGCGCTATCAGAGCGATGACTTTCGCCTTTTTTTCCTCCAACAGCTTGCGCCGTTGGTCGGTGGTAAGCTGCAATTCGCCTTCTTTGAAAATTATTTTCGCTATGTCCTGGATGTTTTCGGTGCCGAACGCTTTTTTCAAAGCAGTCGCGGTTTGCCTTTCGCCCTTGTTCGCGTCCTTGAAAACCTCTTCGGCCATCAGCACGTTAGCCAAGTCCTTGCGCACGCCAGTCTTGAAATCATAACCGAGCTTGGGGTCGACGAGAATCTCGAACTTCTCCCCGCCTTTCTCCAAGCGCGCGATAATCGTGTTTTCAATTCCGGCCATCGAGCGTTCTCCCCCTCACGCTTTCAGGAGGGCAGCCACCTTGTCCTGCTGCAAAAACTCCACCTTCTGCGAAGACTTGCGTATGATTGCAACGTCGACAACGTCCGCCGCAAGCTTTCCGTCCGACACTTTCTTGAGCGCCTTGACGCAAAGCTTCAGCCCCTCGTCCAAACCCATTTGCTCGTTGTACTCTTTCTCGAACATTTCCTCTACCGCCTTCTTTCCGCTTCCAATCGCCGTCGCCTTGTACTCGAAGAGCGCCCCGCTGGGGTCTGTTTCAAACAGCCGCATGGTCCCGTCAACGCCAGCAATCAAAAGCGAAACGCCGTAAGGCCTCACCCCACCGTACTGGGTGTAAGCCTGAATGTGGTCGCCGATTTTCTTGGAAAGCATTTCGACGCTAATCGCCTCGTCGTAGGTAAGCCTGTGCTTCTGCGCTTCCAAGCGCGACATGTCCACGAGCTTGCGCGCATCTGCCACCAAGCCCGAAGAAGCGGCGGCAATGTGCGAGTCAATCTGGAATATCTTCTCGTGGCTTCCTCCCACTACAAGCGAAGACGAAAGCCTTTTTTGCGCGACGAGAATGACGGCGTCCTTGCATACCATCCCTATGCTCGTAGCACCCGTTTTCACGGCCTCGCGGGCGTACTCCACTTGAAACAGCCTTCCATCCGGCGAAAACACCGTAATCGCGCGGTCGTAAGCAGACTGGCTAGGAGGATACATAATCAAACCACCTCTAAACTATTGCCTTTTTTCAAATTGCTCTCAACTCATTAGGCGTGAAAGCCTAAAAAAACCACCTGAAAAAGAGTGAAGCACGCAGGCCTCAAAAACTCGTTTTCGTTTTTCCCTTTACAAAATACTTATGGCTAAAAGCGCTTTTAAACCGTTTCCTTGGCGTAAGCGCGGAGCGAGAACGAGGCGGAAACCCGGCGAACCCGCAGCACAACCTTGTTTCCCTCGAAAACAACCGCTTTCGAAAAAGCCTTTTTCACTTCCGCAAGCTCCCCCGGCTTGCACTTCAAAACCGCCTCTTGCCTACTTTCGTCAAAGTGCTTGAGCGGCGGACCGAAAAGCCTGCGCGCCTGGGCAAGCGAAAGCCCTCCCTTGATGCGAACAAAAACAAACCGCTTTTTGAAACGCATGCCCAAACCCTCAATAATCTTATTAACGGTTTCAGGCAATTTAATTCGAGTGATTGGGTGAAAGAACTTCCTCATACCGTGGAAATATCTCTCTTCGGCAAGAACACCTTGCACCGTTTGAAGGAAAAACGGTGCCTGATTGTAGACCTGACCAAACTCTCAACGCCCAACGGGGAACACTTTGCGAAAGAGCTTGAAAGGCACTATGCGAGTGCCGACAGAAGGCACTTTCCCAGGGGCATTGAAAAGTTCGAATGGAGGGAATCGGCTTCGGACAGGGACATTCAAAACATCATACGGCTGGCTGGCGATTCGAACGTCATAATTTACGGCTTCCACGAAAAACTGCCGGCAATCGTCAAAGCCTTGACTAAAGCAAGAATAAAACACCGGATAGTGCTTTCAAACACCCAGCACGAAAGCATGTCGAGAGACGGCAGGAAAGTAGTCCCGAACGTCCACCAGTTCGCCAAAAACCTTTCCGAAGAGGTCAATGGAGTTTAGCCGAAAGCCATTTTGCAAGTTTTTTGAACGCTTTCGCACGATGGTTTCTCTCGAACATGAACTTTTCGAAATTTTTCTTCGAAAACTCTGAAACCGGCACTTCAAACCCGTCGGGAATAAAAACCCTCAGGAAAGGCAAGTGGGGGTTCACGCCGGCGCGGACCACGCCCGGTGCTTTCGAAATTCTGCCTTCGCAATTTCCTTCGAACAACTTCACGGCACGCCCGTCGAAAAACGCGGCTAAAGTGCGGAAAACGGCATTCCGTCCACCGCATTTTTTCAAGAAACCCTCAAGCCCCAAGCGTTGGTACTCGTCCTTGGTCTTCAGTCCGGGGTAGCCCTTGAACCCGTCTACGAGCAAAATTGTGTCTTCAACCACGAGCGGCTTCCCCAACAGTTCGAACGCGTGCCTCGCCTTCGCCGTCACAAGCTTTTCGTGCGGCAGCGAGTAATCTTCGCGCAAGCTCAAGCTTTTTACTGAAACCTTGAAGCCGCGCATTATCTTGCACACTTCGTCCGCCTTGCCCTTGTTGGTGGTGACGAAAATTATTTTTTTCAACCGCCATTCCCCCTCTCTGCAAAGTTCAAGCGAAATAGACTTTCTTTGGATAAAGCTTCTGCATTTCAACGAGTATTTCCTGCGTGCGGAAAAAGTCCGGCGCGATTCCTAGTTCCGCCTCGCCTTTCGAATCACGCCTGGTTTTAATGAGAATGGAAGGGTCGAGGCCGAAAACCCACTCGAGCCACTTGTCCCTGCTGAACCACGCTATCATTACCCCGTCCACGTCCTTCCACGCGATGGTCTTCGCGCCCTCGTCGTCGGAAACGGTTATCGAACGCGCGTCCACTTTCACGAACGCCTTTCCCGCCTTCAAAAGGTTTTTGTTCATGAGGAAAAGCATTTCAAGGAAAAACACGGTCGAAACCACGGCAAGCAGCACCACCCACGGGCTTCCGCCAGGCTGCACAGCAAGATACAGCGACGCGACGAAAACCGCCAGGTAAAAGTAGAATTCCGCGTAAAACCTTCCCGCGATTTTTCCCTTGAATGTTGCAACCATGCTTACGCACCGCAGAGCGATTTGCAAGAAAAATAAACGCCGCTGCGAATTAAAACCTGTCAGTGCGCGCCACGGCGTGCGCCAGCGCCTGCGAACAGTCTATCTTAGAAAACGCGCTTGAAACCGAATTCGAGCTTGCGAGCGAATCAACGCCCTTGCGCAACACGCTTTTCCCGCCCTTTTCGTCAAGCAAATGCGCTACCGCGCAATCCACGCTCTTCGCGCCGTTTTTTTTGAGTATTTTCGCGACCGAAACCAGCGTGTTGCCGGTTGAAGCGATGTCGTCGACAAGCAAAACGCGTTTCCCCCTGCAATCCAACCCTGGCGTGAGAAAACTTTTCACTTTCCTTCCGCTGAGCCTCTGCTTCCGGAAAACGTACGAAGGGCAGTGCAAGCGCAACGCCACTTCCCTCACCAAAGGCTTCGACTCCCAGTCCGGGCCAACTACGAGCGAAGGCTTGAGCTTGCGCGCAATTGCATAGTCCGCAATTTCCTTTCCCAGCAGAACGTTTTGCGAATGGATGCGCGTGAAAATATCGCGAAGCGAGGAAATTCGGTGCAAGTGCGTTGCTACGGTAATGAACGCGTCCGCCCCGGCATCTTCAACCATCCTCGCAACGATTTTGTTGCTCACACACTCGCCGTCGTTAAAACGCGTGTCCTGCCGGGCGTAGGCAAAATAAGGAACCACGGCGAAAACGTGCTTCGCACCCAACTCCCGGGCTGTTTCGGTTGCAAGCAAAAGCTCCACGAGCGAATCGTTGGGAAAAGGGTACATCGACTGCACCAGCAAGACTTTTTTTCCCGAAAGCTTTTGCCGAAAGCGTATCCTCGTTTCGCCGTCCGGAAACTTTTCAGTAGAGAGGTCGAAATACGGGATTTTCAGTCTTTTCGCAAGCAGCTTTCCCAAAACCCTGCCCTGCGAACAGCCTATCACTATCGAAGCCATGGCTAAAGCATTAAGAAAAAGAAAATAAAAAGCTCGACGCTGTGCTCAAGCGAAGCGGTTTTTCATTATAACTTCGAAATACTGGGCGACACCGTCTTCCCCCACCCAATAGCTGTTCACCACTCGCATGTTCGGGTAAAAGCGTTGCGCCTTTTGCTCTGCACTCCAGCCCCATGGCTTTCCGGGATTTTCACGAAGGCGGTTTTTCGCCGGCTTTCTTCCCAAATCCGGTCTCGGGCGCTTGAACTTGCCCCTGCGAGTGCGAACGCGCACCACGATGAAGTCTTTCGAAGCCTTGTAGCCCAATTCCCTAGCCCGCACGGGATTGGTGGGTTTTTCAACTCGCTCTACGGAAGACTGCTTCCTCCAAGCCTGCAGGCGTTTTTTGTACGCTTCCGAACGAGTTTTAAAAGCTTTTTCAAAGCTTGCTTTGATGTACTTGAAAGCACCCATATTTTTTCTCACCTGTTTTCCGGGGTTCTGCGAAAAGCGCAGAACGAATCCGACATGAACTGGCGTTGTTAAAACCAGAGATAAACTTTTGGTCGGACTGGGTTTTTAATGCTTGCTGGCACCGCGTTTTTCGACCGCTTTCTTCACGAAATACGCTACCGCCGCCAGCAAAACTAGGGTTGCCGCCGCAATCCAGAATTGCGAACGGTATTGAAGCAAGGCGTTCCCAAGCCACGCTAAAAGAAAAGCCCGCGGCAGCGTGCCGATGAAAGTCATTACGACGAAGTTTTCGAAATTGAAGCGCAGTATTCCGCTCGTTATCGAGAAAACCTTGAAAGGGACGAACGGAAACAAGCGCCCTATGAGCACTGCGTGCGAACCCCACTCTCCGAACTTCCGCTCCATTTTCATGACACGCTCGGGAGTCATGAAAAGGTAAGCCCCCAGCTTGTCGACAACAGGCCTTCCGCCCTTGAAGCCTATATAGTATCCGACCATCGCGCCGAGCGTCGAACCTATGGTTCCCCAAAAAGCAACCGTAATCGGGTCGAAAAACAAGCCTGCAGTAATCAAAATCAATTCCGAAGGCACGGGCAGGATTGAAGACTCTAAAAACATGGCGAAAGCAATGCCCACTCCCCCGTAGGCGACCACCACTGGCTTTAATATCTCAAAAAAAAAGCCTTCGATTTCGGAAAGGGAAACCATTCTTCCAAAACGCCTCAGCCGACCGCGCTTCTGGCTGCCGCAAGCCCGGTCAAAACCATGTTCACTGCAATGCTAGCCAAAAGCAATCCCATTATTCTCGAGAAAACTTCGCTTCCCGTCTCGCCCAGCAAAGCCATTATCCTGGGCGCGAGCAGGAGAATGAAGAAAGTGCAAACCATTACCAGTGCTGCAGCCAAAGCAGTAATTTCCAATCCCACGGTATTAACCAAGATTACGGAAACGGTCAAAGCTCCTGGCCCGGTAATCAAAGGCACGCCTATGACCACCACCTCAAGATTAACGTGCGATTCTTGCTTTTCTCGCGGCAGCGTGATTTTCAGCACGTACTCCAAGCCGATGATGAAAAGGATTATTCCGCCCGCGATGCGAAAGTGGTTGATGTTTATGCCCAGCAGTCCGAAGAGAAACGGGCCGGCTACCATGAAAACGAACAGCGCGCTAGCCGCGACCAAAGTCGCGGTCTTCGCCGCTTCAAGCTTTTCCTCCGCCGATTTTTTCCGCGTCATTGAATAGAATACGGGCGTGCTCGTGAAAGGATCTATTATGACGAACAGGGTGATGAAGGCGTTTATCAGCTGCGCGGTGAAATCGGCCATGCTGACATTAAGCGCGGCAAATTAAAAAACGCCGTTGCAAAAGCTTTTTTAAAGCCTTTTTTCATATTCCTTTCGTTCGATCTAGTCTTTTCTTTAGATTGAAGGACTATTCAAGCGTTTATTGCGTTCAAAAAGGTGCTTAGGAAATATGGGAATCAGGCCCGCAAAAACCTCGCGCGACATCAGAGGCCAGCCTTGGGCCCGCACTTCGCGCAAAAAACCCAGGAAAAGCTTCGTGAAAGGCGCGCCTCAACCGAAAGTGAGGCAATACCTCATGGGCGTGGACAAGCCTTACGAGCTCGAGGTCGAAATCGTGGAAGAGCACGGAGTGAGAATCCGCGACAATGCGCTCGAAGCGGCAAGACAATCGGCCAACAAATACCTGGAAAAAATCATTCCCGGCAATTACTTCATGCAAGTCGTTCCCTACCCGCACTTGATACTCCGCGAGCACAGCGCGTTGGGCGTTGCAGGCGCGGACAGAATCAGCAAGGGAATGAAACGCGCTTTCGGAAGGCCCAAAGGGCGCCTGGCGCAAGTCGAAGGCGGAAAGCCCGTAATGCGCATGCGCATTTACGCAAAAGACTTGCCTACCCTGAAGGAAGCCCTCAGGCGGGCGGCAATCAAGATGCCCGGAAAAACGCTGCTGAAAATCAAAGACATTTCTCACGATGCGGCCAACCTCGCGAAGAGGGAAGTAGTTTTCGCGAAGAAGGAAATAGAGGAAGAAAAGCCCGCGTCAGAAGCCGCAGCCTCCGAAGCAACCGCAGCGCCTGCCGAAGAAACGGCAAAAGAAGAAAAGCCTGCCAAAGGCAAGTGAGCTCGTTCTCCGCAAAAACCTCAAACCCCCCCCACAGCGCCAGCCTTACGCGCTAACCACTCTTTAAATATTGTTTTTTCCTGATAAAGCTTTGGAATGAAAACCACCTATTGGCTCAACGAACTCGACAAAACTTCGCTTTCCATAGCGGGAGGCAAGGGCGCCAACCTCGCCGAAATGTCAAACGCCGGCTTTCCAGTCCCACCCGCGTTCATCGTTTCCGCCGAAACCTACTTCGACTTCGTAAAGAAAAACGGGCTGGAGAAAGTCATTGAAAGGGAAACGCAAGGCCTTAACTACGAAAACACTAGCGCGGTGCAAAAGGCGTCTCAAGCCATAAAAACCGCGATTCTCAACGCCCGCATCGACAACAACGTCGCTGCAGACATCACGCACGCTTACAACAAGCTTTGCGACGCGAAAGGCTTCATTCCCTCGGCAAGCGAAGAAGTTTTCGTCGCCGTGCGGTCGAGCGCGACCGCAGAAGACTTGCCGCAAGCTTCCTTTGCAGGACAGCAAGCGACGTTCTTGAACGTGAAAGGCAACGAGCGGATAATCAACGCGGTCAGAGCCTGCTGGGCGTCCTTATTCGAAGCGCGGGCGATTTACTACCGCCAGCAGCAGGGCTTCGACCACCTGCGCGTGGGCATCGCGGTCGTTGTGCAGAAAATGATAGAATCGGAAAAATCGGGAATAGCCTTCACGGTCGACCCCGTTTCGCAAAACGAAAACAACATGGTCATCGAAGCGGGCTTTGGGCTGGGTGAAGCGGTGGTAAGCGGAAGCATAACCCCCGACAAGTACGTCGTAGACAAGAGGAATTTCAAAATAATCGAGAAAACCGTTGAAAAACAGGAGAGGATGATAGTCAAGACTCCGAAAGGCGACGAGTGGACCTCCGTGGGGCAGGAAATGCAGGAAATGCAAAAGCTCTCCGACTCCGAAATCACTTCCCTCGCGCGAGTGTGCGCGGAAATAGAAAAGCACTATTCCTTCCCGCAGGACATTGAATTCGCAATCGAAGGAAAAAACATTTTTATCGTCCAAACCCGCGCTATAACCACTCTAAAGAAAAGCGCTGAAAACGACAAAACTTCGTTTGAATCCCGGCAAAACGCGTCAACGCAAGCAGGCAAAATCCTGCTTCAAGGCCTGCCGGCATCGCCTGGCATTGCCACTGGAAGAGTGAAAATCGTTTTGAACTTGAATCAGTTGGATAAAGTGCAGAAGGGCGACATTCTCGTTACCAAAATGACCACGCCAGACTTCGTGCCGGCAATGAAACGAGCGACTGCAATAATCACGGACGAAGGTGGAATGACCGCCCACGCGGCAATCGTATCGCGAGAATTGGGAATTCCCTGCGTCGTTGGAACACGCAAGGCCACTGCCGCGCTCTCCGACGAGCAGCTTGTAACCGTGGACGCGAAAAGAGGCGTGGTTTACGAAGGAAAAGTAGAATTTGGCGGAACGCCACAAGAACAAAACAACGCCATTGCCCCAACTTCAGAAATAATCACCGGAACTAAAGTGTATTGCAATATAGCAAACGTCGAAATTGCAGAGAAAATCGCGCAAAAGCAAGTCGACGGCGTTGGACTCATGCGAGCCGAATTCATAATTGCAAACATTGGAATACATCCTCGCAAGATAATCAAGGAAGGAAGGCAGGCGGAGTTCATACAGCGTTTGGCGGAAGACATGAGGAAAGTAGCGCAAGCGTTCTATCCACGCCCAGTCGTTTACAGGGCAACAGACTTCAAGACTAACGAATACCGCAATTTGCAGGGAGGCTCGGAATTCGAGCCTCAGGAAGAAAACCCGATGCTAGGATACAGGGGTTGCTTCCGCTACGTGAAAGAGCCCGACGTGTTCAAGATGGAACTGCAGGCGATAAAGAAAGTGCGCGAAGAATTCGGGCTGAAAAACCTGTGGCTCATGATACCGTTCGTGAGGCGCACGGGCGAATTGAAGCACGTGAAAGACCTGATGAAGGAGGAGGGGCTTTACCAAACCCGCGATTTCAAGCTTTGGATAATGGTAGAAGTGCCTTCCACAGTGTTGATAATCGAAAAATTCCTCGACTTGGGCGTTGACGGAATAAGTTTCGGCACGAATGACTTGACGCAATTGATTTTGGGCGTAGACAGGGACAGCGGCATCGTTGCAGAGGAATTCGACGAACGCCACGAGGCGGTGCTGAGGGCGTTGAAGCATGTGATTACCGAATGCAACGCCCGCGGCGTAACTTCCTCTTTTTGCGGACAGGCTGTAAGCGTTTATCCGGAAGTTGCCGAAGCCGTAGTGCGCTACGGAATAACGAGCGTAAGCGTAAACCCCGATTCGATTGAAACCGCTCGAAAAATCATCGCGAGCGTGGAAAAGAAAATAATGCTCGAAAAACTCACGAACCTGGAAACCAAAGGCGAAGCGCAACATAAGTACTACGGCTGATCAGTCGAACTCACGAAAATCTATTGGCAGCTTGGTCGTGATAAATGTCCGGTCTCGCCTAACTTTGGGAATCATTAGGTGCAGTGCCTTTTCGTAATCGGCTTTACGAATTCCAAGGTGAAAAACCAGCCTTTCTGAGAGCCGTTCGAAATCTTCAGTTGGCTCCACAAAAGCATGCGGGGTAAACCCTTTTTCGTCGCTAGTTCTCTCGTAGAAGACAGGAGTGGCCGGGTTATCCATTGTAATTATGCTGTTAACATCTATTTGTTTTATTTCCCCTTTTTCCTTTGCGGCGGTATAGGACCTGGCGGTAATGAAAGAGTCACGGCCGTGAAGCGTATAAATTAAGATTTTGAGCCTGCCAAAAACGCTGGCAGCGAGTATAACATCGGCAATTAAATGCCTGTCTTCAGGACTCGTGCTTGATAGCAAAAAAGGCTGAGACCTTACTGAAGCGAAACGGTATTTTTCGGCAGATTGCTTCTCCTTTTGTCTTTCAGACAATACGCCCAGCGTTTGAAGCATTTCTTTTTTGTTTTTACCCAAATGGCTCAAGAGTTTTGAGAGGCGATAATTTACAAGGGTTGCAAATGCGGCGTTGTACAGCGCGCTTTTTTGCATGATCGGCCGGTGCGTGTCTTCATTCAACTCTAAGTTTGAAAACTCTACGAAATCCTTTTGCGGCAATTTGTCGTGGCCTATTATGAACCATGATTTCAGTCTGGGGAATACCACAGGCAAGTCTCTAAGGGATGCAAGCTTTTCCATTGTTTTAAACGAATTTGGATGCGCGCCTTTAGGAATGCTATAGTAGGGATGGGACTCGTTTGGCTTGTGATTTGGGTCGAACTCGGCAGCAAGACGCGCTTCAACCAACACCCGGTGATGAAAAAGATCGTCTGCTTCTTTTTTCGGAATAAAACCATGCTCGACAAACAATTTCAAAAGAAAAGCACCTTCCTCTGTGAAATCGCCATTATCTTTAATTAGTTTTAGATTACCGAGGTTAACCTTACGCATTATTTCATCTAGAAATTTGTTGCTTTCGTCATGTTGATGCCCAAGATTTTGCAGTGCTTTCGAACTAATTTTTGAAAGGTCACTCGGCCGACCTGCTAGCCGTTTTAGCTTGTCTTCGACATACTGGTTTTGAAGCGAGGATAGTTCAGCGTGAAGCAACCCCGAAAGGCGAGAAATGGCACTCCCGCTCTTAGCTTCGTCGATTATCAGCAAGTTCAAACTCCGATTTTGGTATCTAGGCAATACCGTAGTAAAATAGTTTCTTAAAAAAACTCTAAAGTTGTTGGTAGATTCTAGTAAAAACTTGCTTGCTGGAGCGAAGTGCATGTGTTCGAGAAGCGTCGGATTTCTAACCGCTTTCGCCAGAAAAGGCACGAAAGAACCTCTGAGGAAAACCACGGCTTCGGTATTCGGTTGAACTGAAATAGAATCGCAGGCTTTGACATACGAGCGAATGTTGGATTCGTTGAAAATTACTTTCTTGTTGGATTGAGCCCACAATTAACTCACCACGGTTCCTTTAGTATTCCTGCCCTCTAAAGCATTGGACAATTCTTTAGAATCCGAGGAAACGAAATACAGCGGGATTTTGCTTCGCGCGGCAAGCTTGCACGCCACCACGTCGAAAACGAAGTTTTCTCGCGCCCTGCGCGAATCGAAGCGCATCGCCAAACCAACCAGTTCGTCGTGCGACATTTTCGAAAACTTTCTCGCCTTCGGGTTTTTCGAAGGGTTGGAATCGTAAACTCCAGCCGCTTTCGAAACGTTTACCACGCGCTTTGCTCCGAGCATTTCGGCGAAAAGCACTGCAACGGCATCGGTCGTTATTCCAGGCATCATTCCGCCGGAAACGGGAATTCTGCCCTTCTTCAACAGGGGAGAGGCTTCGTTGAAACGCCTTATGAAAACTCCGTTTTTCAACTGTTTCGCAACGCGCTTAGCATTCTCCCGCGTCGCGCCTATGGCTATCTTGTCAGAATGAAATTCGCTGGCGCCCTTCGCCCGCGCTCGTTCCACGCGCTTTTGAGCCAAAGCGCCGCCCCCCACCACGACTACTAGGTTGAGTTTCCCAGCAGACTTCTCGAAAACCGAACACAACGCCTTTGCTTTGGCGTAATCGAACTTTTCACCCGAATAAAGCACGCTCCCGCCGAGTGAAACTACCACTGCCGGCTTCATTTACTTCCCCCGCCCCTTCCGTTTCTTTTCATTCCACTTGTAGTAAAGCCCGAACAACGCCATCAGCGCAGCGAGAAGGTTGAGGAAGGCAAACACAGGCGAATTGATTAGAAAGGCGTAAACAGTCAAAAGCAATGCACCGGCCAAATACAAAACCCCGAAATTCCAGTCCAACGGAGAATGGTGGGTTTTAGCTATCTGGTTTACTTCGAAAACCCACGCTATCACTACAAGAAAAGCTCCTGCAAGCCCCAAAATCTCGCTCACGAAATCACTTTATAAGAAGAAAACCCAAAAGAGTATATTAAATCTGCGTAAGCGGTGAAAGGGCTTTTGAAAAACTTGCACAAAACCATAGCCTCGATAGCGAAAAAACTCGACGAGATGGAAAAACGCCAGGACAGCGTGCTCATGCTAAGCCGGGAAATCGTGCGTGATTGTGCGAATGCAATAAAGCACTTGCATACGGGTGCTTTGCCGGAGGCGAAAAAACTAATTGCGCAGATAGATGCTAAAGCCAAAAAGCTTTCGGAAATCAAGGACGGGTTCGAAGGGTCTGCTGCGATTGCGTTCCAGGAATACGTGGAAGTGAAAAGCCTAATTGCAATTCTAGAGGAAAAGCCCTTGCCCGATTTTCAAGCGTTGGGCATAGACCACCGGCAGTTTTTATCCGGACTCGCAGATGTAGTCGGGGAATTGCACAGGGCGATGCTTATCGCATTGCGCAACAAAGACCGAAAGAAGGCGGAATACTTGTTCGACTGCATGGAAAGCATTTACGACAATTTGATGGTGTTGAAGTACTCTTCCTCGCTAGTCGGCTCGCTCAAGCCCAAGCAAGACAGCATTCGCGGGCAAGTGGAAAAAGCGAGAGGAGAATTGCTGGAATTGAAGTGAACGGAACACATGGCAATGTACAACATTTCAATGGAACTCGCAACAGAAGCGTTGCACTTGAGGGGAAACCAAAAAATCGTCGTTTGGAAGGCGGTGCATCCCAGCAAGGAAGGCGGAGAAATCGGGAAAGTAATGAAATCAGGAAACCGCTTGCTCGTAGAAAACCCGCCCGTCCACCAGGGACGAAGCAACAACCACCAAACGTTCAGGATAGTAGCCAGCCTGGAAGGCGGCGGCGAAGCGTCTGTTGGAGTAAAATATTTTAATGACGACGGAGACGTCGAGGCAAGGCTCAACTGGATAAAAGAAAACGCCACTGCGCTCAAAAAAGCAGGAGTGAAACTGCCTAAAAGAATGCACCAGGACGGCAGCGCGTTGATTTACCACTGGGTCGAAGGCAGGCGGGCGAATGATGACGAAAAACTGGATGCGCTAATCGCATTGGAAAAATCCGGACTTGCGGACCACCCGTTTGTCGACAAGGGCCATTGGAGACTTAACAAGGACGGGCCGCACTTGATAATCGGCTGAAAAGAGTGAGCAGATGCTTGACATCAGGTTTTGCAGGGAAAACCCAGACGCGATACGCAAAAGCTTGAAAAAGCGCCACGACGCCGAAAAGGAAAAGTGGTTCGAAGACCTGCTTGCGAAAGACGAAGAGTGGCGTTCGCTCAACGCAGAGGCAGAACAGCTGAGGGCAAGGCGCAATTCCGTTTCGCGAGAGATAAACGAGGCGAAAAAATCGGGAGACGAAAAGAAAGCGAAAGCCTTGCTCAAGGAAGCGGCGGAAATCCCGGACAAAATCAAAACGGTCGAAGCCCAGACGCAAAGCCTCAAGGAAAAAATCTCTTTCTACCTCGCCCGCCTGCCCAACGTCCTGCACGAAAGCGTGCCTTACGGAAAAACTAGCGAAGACAACGTGGAAGTAAAAAAATGGGGCAAAATCAAAAAACCCGACTTCCTCTTGAAAACACACGAGCAAGTCGCCGAAGACTTGAACGGCGCGGATTTCGAACGCGCCGCAAAAATAAGCGGGCGCGGCTTCGTCTTCCTAAAGGGAAAAATCGCGTTGCTCGAACAGGCGCTCGTGCGCTTTGCACTGGACCACTTGCTCAAGAAAGGCTTTGAATTCGTCCAGCCGCCGTTAATGCTAAACCGAGAGGCTTACGCGGCAGTAACGGATTTGGACGACTTCGAGAAAGTAATGTACAAAATCGAAGGAAACGATTCTTTCCTCATCGCTACGAGCGAACACCCGCTCATCGCGCAATACCAAAACGAAGTCTTGGAGGAAAGCGCGCTCCCTATCAAACTCGCGGGCTTGAGTCAATGCTTTCGAAGGGAGATAGGCGCGCACGGCGTCGACACCAAAGGCCTTTTCCGCATGCACCAGTTCAACAAGGTAGAGCAAGTAGTCTTATGCACTCCCGAGGAAAGCTGGGAGTGGCACGAAAAGCTTTTGGAAAATACGGAGGAATTATGGCGAAAGCTGGAAATTCCCTATCGCGTTGTGAACATCTGCACGGGCGACATAGGCACGGTCGCCGCGAAAAAATACGACATCGAAGCGTGGTTCCCGCGCGAGCAGAAATACCGCGAAGTGTGCAGCCTGAGCAACTGCACGTCATACCAAAGCGCGGGTTTGGGGTTGCGTTACAGGATAGGAAAGCAAGGGGCGAGGGAAGAAAAGAAGGAATTCGTGCATACGCTCAATGCGACTGCATTAGCTACTTCCTCGCGCACGCTGCGCGCTGTCCTAGAGAATTACCAGCAGAAAGACGGAAGCGTAGAAATACCCAAAGCATTACGCGCGTATACAGGCTTCGACGGGATAAACGCCCGCTAGAGCGTGAAAAAGGAAGGAAATCAAATCGCGTAGAAAAGCGCGACCGCAAACGCTATCGCCAGGAAAGCGACCGCCACGCGCTCGTGGTCTTGGATTGAAATCAACTCGTCCAAAGGAACGTCTTTCACCGGCGGGCCACACCTTTAAGGAAAAACTTTTTCTAAACCTGTGATAGAAAGTCCCACTTTAAAATCTTTATTGCTGCGCCGAATACTCCTCTTCAAAAACCACTTTCTTGACTTCGGGCGCGAAAGCCAAAAGCATTTCAATGCTCTTGAACTTCTGCTCGAGGAAAGCGGCGTCCTTGCGCACTCCGGCTGGAACGAAGAACCTCGCGGTCGGGCCGTCGAGCTTCGCCGAAACGCCGGTTTGAGAAAACAAGTTGGAAGCTACAGCCTGCACTTTGGAAGAAGCGTCGGCGTAAACCTTTTTCACCGCAAAAGAATAGTCGATGGTTTTCCCCGCCAGAGGGTGGTTTAAATCCACTTTCACCCGCCCTCCTTCTGCCGAAACCACTCTCGCAGGCATGTTGTCTATTTCCAAAGTCATTCCAGGCGCGGGAGTGATTCCCTGTTCTTGAAACTTGCTCAAAGAAATCAAGCGCACGAGGTTAGGGTTCCTCTGGCCGAACGCCTTTTCCGGCGCAAGGGTTATTGCCCCGGAACCGTTTTCCCCGGCTTTCACAATTTCATCGTCCAAGCCCGAAACGAGCATGCGCTTTCCGGCGACAATCAAAACTGGCTTGAAAACCCGCTTTTCGTCGTAAAGCCCTGCTTTCTTCGCGTCTTCAGCAAGCGTGGTTTCGAAAACCCTGCCGTCGGTTTTTCCCGTGAAATCAACTTCAGCAAAATCCCCTTCCTTCAAGAAAACACCCTCTTAAACAAGTCAAAAAAAACAAAAGCGCGCAAAAGCCGTTCACGGGAAAAAAGCAAGACGAACGCAGCAACATAAACTGCGCGTGCAAAGTTTTTAAGCGTTTTCAAGACGCGCTCGGCGACGGGAAAGGCGAGGGTGAAGGCAAGGCGTCCAAGCCTGGCACTTCCTGCACCACGCCTTGTTCGCTGCCGTCCTCGGCACGCGTTAAAGTGACTATTGCAGATATTGTCGCGTTTTCCTGCGTGGAAAGCAAAACCAGGCAGCTCCAGTTAGGCTGCCTGCACAACGTCGAAGGCAAGCGCGCGACTATAGGGTCGAAGCCCTGAGGCGGAGTGAACGTCACTGAAGAAGCGAAATCCAACTCTGCCGCTCGCCTGAACCCGCTTCCCGACGGGCACAAGGAAGAAAACGCTTGCTCAAGCGAACTCAAGGAACTTGAAGAAGCGTTTTTGGAAAGCGAAACGTCGAATACCGTCGAGCCGGACAAAACGCGTTCCACCCCCTCTACAGCCCGCAAGCCTGCCGCGATTTGCGCAAGCTGCTCTTGCCCGGCGTCCTGGCAGAAGAAAATAAGCCTGTTTTCAAGCTTTTTCACCGTCGCAGTAGTGTTGTCGCTCGAAGTGAACGAAGGCAAACCAGGCGTGGGACTGACAGAAGGCGATTGCTGCGAGTCAGGAGTGAAGAGAATAGGCCAAAAAAACCCTATGAAGAACGAGAGGATGAGAAAAACCAAGCCAGCGCGAATGAACCAAGTCTTGTTCAAGCCGAAAAACCTCTTGAAAAAAAACAAAAAACCGCGATAGGCGGTTTAGAACGAAAAGAAGTAGGAACCCTCCCCTAAAAAAAAGAGAGGGTCGAAAAAAGAAAATAAAAAGGGCTTTCCCTGGTTTTAGCCCCTGATGGCGTCCCTGTTGTCGCTCAACCACGCGATGAGCGTGTTGGCGGCTTCGGTAGTTCCAGCAGCGTCGTAACCTGCAACGACGATCTTGCTGCCAACCACTTTCACGACAGGCTCGCTTCCGGGAGTCAACTCAGCTCCAGCCAAAGCACTGGCCGAAACGCTGTTGACCATTTGACCACCGAAGGTGATCACGCTGGACGAGCCGCTCGCGAGCGGGTTGGTGTCCAACACTACCAAAGGCGCAGAGCTGGTGTCCAGAGGAACCACGGCATCCAAAGAGCTGACTTCAACTCCGTTTGCCATTACCTTCAAGTTGTCGGTTCCGCCGATAGCACCGCCTGCTCCAGCCGCGTTAATCGCGTCAACGGTGACCTTGTAGCCAGAGTCGTCCAAAGCAGTTTCGCCTGCCTTGAAGTCCTTGGTTACCTTGTTGTCAGTGCCGGCAGTGCCAGCCTTGGTCAACAAGTACACACCGTGCCCGATTTTCTTCGCGTACTTCAGAGAGACTGAATCGGTTCCGAATCCGTTTGCCACGCTACCCCTGTAAGAGATGTATTTGGGTTCGACGTTCGCGAACGAAACTCCGCCAGTCGAGTTGAACGCACCCCTAAGGAAGTTTCCAGTCGCGTCAGTCGCACTGTTGGCTTCGTAACCGAACGGGTTGGTTCCAATCGTGGTAGAGTTGATGTCGCTCACAAACTGCCTCGCGTCCTGGTCGTAAATAATCGTCCAGTACGGTTGTGCAGTCCCGCCGTTGTCCGCAACCGTCGCGCTGGTGTCGGAATCTTCAGTTCCCTCGGGAACTGCGATTACGAACGCGTCGTTGTTCAGCGTGGTCGAGCTGGTTCCGTTCAACGCTTGCATGAAGCGGATGGTCGCGGTTTCGGTTGACGAGTAGTAGTACGTCAACGTGGTAGTAGAGACATTTACTCCAAGCTGGTCTCCAGCAACGCTTGCGTTCGTGCCAGCAACCCACTCGGAAGTGCTGTTCTGGTAGAAGATGGTCGTGGCGTAGTAGTTCTGCGTTCCGGTAGACGAGTTGGCGAAGTTGCTCACCATCACGTACACGCTGCTGACACCCGAAGTGTCAGTCTGTCCGGATTGGTAGAACGCGTTGCTCTTGGTCGAAGAGACTTGGATGAAGTCTCCCGAAATCGTCCTTCCAGAGGCGACGCTGATGGTCGCGTTCTTCTGCAGGGTGAAGGTGAGATTGTCGTAATCGTCGTCCTTCAAGTCGATTCCGCTGAAGCTCAGCTTCAAGCCAGGAATGTTCTTTATCAACTGCAGGCTGTCTCCGGGCGCCAAGTTCGCAATCGTGGTCGTGTCCATGAGGACGACCTTCTGCAAACCTTGCGACGTGGAAACGTTTTGCGTCTGGATTTCAGCGTACCAGTCTCCTTGTCCGGAAACCTTCTTGCCGTCTTCGATGACGAGCCTGTTTCCGAAGAGGGAAACTTCAGCGTAGTTGGTTCCACCCAAAGCGCCTCCGACTACGTCCCAAACGAAGATTACGACTCCGTTCTTGTCGTAGGTTTCGAGAGGATAGAGCGTGGTCTGGTCGAGCAAACCGCCGTTCGCGTCGTAAACTTGGAACGTAACCCTGGTCTGGGTGTTCGTACCAGTTCCGATGCCGGTGATGTCGCTCAGCACGACCTTCTTTCCGTCGGAAAGAGTGGTCGAGTCTCCAGGCACCATGAAGCTCTTGTAGTCGACTTCCTTACCCATTGCGATGGTGGAAATCGAGGTGGTGGCGTCAGTGTTCAATCCCCAGGTCGCAGCACCGCTGGACGAAGGAACCAACACCCAAGTGTCGCCCAAGAAAGTTATCTTGATGCGGTTCTTGGTGATCAAGTCCGATTGAGAGCAGGTAGCCTGCGACTTGGTGGTATCCAAACAGACCGGAATCGGGTCCGCAAAGGAAACCTCGTAAGCAACGCGGGCGCTCTGTCCCTCAAGCCTGTCGTCAGAAGTGTCGTAAACGGTGTTGGCCGAAACGTACACCCTCTGGTCTTCCTTGATGGTCAAGCCCTTCGGGTTGGCGATTGCGCCGTTGCTCGGCAAAGCCAAAACCTGAGTGTCGTCGGGAGTAACCGCATTCGGGTTTCCGCTTACAGACACGTTGGTCGCGTTCTGGCTCGAGAAAGTAGTCATCAAAGTCCTGGTCGTGTCCCTCACGTTGTCAGCCTGGTCGTCCACATAGTCGTTAACGTACGACTTGATTTGGTACGCCAAAGCCGGGTTGACTCCAGGAGTCTCCACGGTCAAAGTCGTGGTTGCGCTTCCACCGGAACCGCCGGTGCAAGTCAGCAAGTCAGTGCCGGTGATTTCAACAGCAGCACCGCTCGTGTACGCCAAGTTTCCGATCATTGCGGCAACGTTGGCTGCAGCAACTGCGTCGGAAGGCATACTGCGAGAGCCTACAACTAAAACTACATTCGGGCTACCGTTGCTGACCCACTGGAAACCTGACATGCCAGCTTCGTCCACGCTAACGGCTCCTGCAAAAGCAGCGCCCAACATTGCAGCGCCAGCAGCGGCGGCAGCAATTCTCTTTGCATTCATACTTTTCACGTAACCACCTCTGTCTTTCGACAGTAGTTTGTTTTTTCCTCTCTGTTCTTACTTTCCTATGAAGGATATGCACTCGCCTACAACGCCGCATTGGGAAACTACCTGCTGCGGGTTGAACGCAAGTTAAGGTATATCCAAAACTCCCTTTTTAAACCTTTCCAAAATTCGCTTCCTGTCGAAAAATCCTTCGGAAAGAATCGACGGTATTTAAACTTCACTACCCCTATTTCCGAAAGCCGGCCGAAAACGATCAGCCTTACACCCTTATGCTCGAAAACCTATATAATATAGGCTGCAAGGCTGTTTTCCGGCGCTTTGCCCTCCTAGTTGTTACTACCGACAAGTTTATAAATAATGAAAACAAGGAGTAATACAGCAAAAGGGGGAGGAAAAATGATAGTTAAGACCGACTTGCAGGGTTTGAAGGGCATGGCTAAAGGCAACAGCCACGCTTCGGGCCACGAGTGGACTTATTCTCCCGTATGGCTTCCAGTGCAAACCGAAGGAAAAGGGGTAATGAAGGTTTCAACCAGGCAGGAGTACATGGACTTCGAACTCGGCAATTGGAGGCTCATCCAGATTTCCCGCGTTGCGGCCGTAGTTCTTGGCGTTGGGGCGCTTTACGCCTTGGGCTGGAGTATCCTGGTCTCGGGCGTTTTGGCTTTGATGGCAGGCTGGGCGTGGGGAGTTTACGCCAGGAAAGCGTTTTTCTTCAATGAAGTCAACAAAAAGCGCGAGATTTTGGAAGGAACTTGAGGTTGTGAAAAATGACTGCTGAAGTGCCCGTGAGGGAAGTGCAGCAAATCGGCGCGTCTACCGGCGCAGGAGCAGCCGCAGGCCAACCTCAAAGGTCGTTCTTGCCCTTGTACGTAAAACCGGGAAGCCCGCCTTTCATGAAGCAACACAAGAGGTACGACTACCTCGCGGAATACGTGGGGTACGAAAAAGACCGTTACAAAAACATGGTGAAAGCCATATTCTGCTTCATATTCGGAATCCTCACGCTGCAAGCTTTCCCGCCTGGCGGACTGCTAATGATAGCGCTGGCAGCTCGCTTTCAAGACATAGCGTGGATGGACGCGTTCATTACCAGAACCTTCGGAAAGTACAGGTCTATAGTGCTGGTGGACTAAAATGCAAAAAGAAATAGTGTACTTCGTGGGAGAAAAAAACGCGTGGACCGCGGTGGCAGCGAAAGCCTTCGACTACCAGCGGGAATACGCCGTTTGCAAGTGTGGTGTGAAACATGTCTAAAGAATTCAAGCCCCACGAACCGGGCATTGCAATGCAGATAACTAGCCTGCTTGAAGACGCGGGCCTCGTGAACATAGCCAACGGAGGGTGGACTTTCGAACAAGCAATGTTCGGGCCTAGTTTCATCCTGCCCGACGAAGTGATTTGGGCGATAGTATTCGCGAGCATTGCCTATTCGGCAATGGTTTTGAACTGGATTTAAGAGGGGATTTGAATGGCGGTAAGCTTGAAGGAATTCAAAGCGCACGCAAGCGCGAAAGGACAGGCGACAGCATTCAGCGCCAGCACCGCGCCCAACTTGTACGTTCCAATGCAGTCCGACAAGCTGTTCGGGGACGGCACGCCCGTAAACTCTCTTATGGTCAAGACGAGGGGTGAAATAATTGCTGACTGGTTTGGGGAAAAATGGAAGGAAGGGTCTCTCGGAACGGTCTACAAAGCTTGGTTGTACTGCGTGCTTTCGCTAATCGCCGTGATATTCTTTTACGGCATCAACTTGTGGATTGCCGCTTTCTTCGCTTATTTGACGGGTTACTTCTGGAGCCAGGTTTTGCTTAATTACGCTTGGAGCGTCGAATGGTTTAAAAGCAAAGCGCTGATTTCCACGAAATGAGGTATGAAAAATGGCTAACGAACAAACGGAATTGAAGGAAACCGCGGGAATGCCTTCCGCAGTGCCAGTGCAAACCCCCTACCCCGGGCAAGTGGGCATTTACGGTACCGTAGCGGAGGCAAAACGCCCTTTGCTCGTGATGGGAACGCGTTACGAGTACATGATGGACCACTTGCCCAACTACAAGATGTTCATCCGCTACAGGGTTTACGCAATCCTCTCCGCGATAGTCGGAGCCTGGCTTTTGCTCAACATGAACTTGCTCGCGCTCCCCGCGTTCTTCCTCGCGACCTACTACTACCAGCTGGTCAAACTCAAAAGGGCGGTCACTGTCGAAAACAAGAGGACCGTCATGATCGGGCACTGACATCCCTTTCTTTGCGAAAGAAAGGTCTGTCAACCCCAAAGAAAAACGCCAACGCCTCGCTACACAGAGGTGTAGAGAGGGAGAAGTAGGTAAAAGGAAGAGGTTTAGAAAGGAGGAACTTTGGTTCCTCCTTCTTTCTGCTCCTCCCGATTCCCGGGATAGCACGGCGGCTGCGTTACTGCGCCGCCTGCACCCCGGGTTTTTTCAAAAGCCACGAAAAGGTTTATAAAATCGTTTTCTCGAATTTTATTCAGGCACGCTTTTCGCGTACCCTAATTCTGCCGGAATCAAGTGAACTAGCGTAGTGCATTTCACTTTCGGAAAAGCGTGTTTACAATGGCAAAATTTGTTTTCGTGACTGGCGGCGTGTTGAGTTCCCTCGGAAAGGGAACGCTATCCTCTTCCATCGCTCGCATTCTCAAAAGCAAGGGCGTAGACGCGAACTGCATGAAAATAGACGTGTATTTGAATTGCGACGCCGGCACGCTCAACCCGTTCGAGCACGGCGAGGTTTTCGTCACTCAAGACGGGTTCGAGTGCGACCTTGATGT
The DNA here is from genome assembly GCA_038884755.1 of Candidatus Norongarragalinales archaeon. Taxonomy (GTDB): domain Archaea; phylum Micrarchaeota; class Micrarchaeia; order Norongarragalinales; family Norongarragalinaceae; genus UBA10210. The sequence goes on along the minus strand of JAWABJ010000001.1, from coordinate 116,129 downwards.
GGGCAATTACGAACGCTTCTTGAACATTTTCGCGCGGAAAGAACAGAACCTCATGATGGGCCAGGCTTACAAGGCGGTCATCGAAAAAGAACGCAAGGGAGAATTCCTCGGCAAAACGCTGCAAATGATTCCCCACGTTACGAATGAAGTGAAACACCGCATTCGTGCCACCGCTAAAGTGACTGGAGCCGAAGTGCTGGTTGTTGAAATAGGCGGAACCGTGGGCGACATAGAAAGCGAAGTAGTGCTCGAGGCGATACGCCAAATGCGCTTCGACGGGGACGAAGTTGTTTTCATACACCTTGCGCTCGTTCCCACGATTACTACCGGGGAACAAAAGACAAAACCCATGCAGCATTCAGTCAAAATGCTGCTCGCGGCTGGCATCCAGCCCGACATTCTCGTGGCGAGGAGCGAAAAGCGCTTGAACAAGGAAGCGCACGCGAAACTCGCCATGTTCTGCAATGTCTCGCCCGAAGCGGTTTTCTGCTCTCCAAACGTAGACAGCGTCTACAAACTGCCTTTGGTTTTGGAAGAGCAAGGTATGGAAAAGCTAATCGCAGAAAAGCTTTCGCTCAAGCTCAAGGAAAAAGACCTGCAAGAATGGCGGGCGTTGCTCGACAAGAAACCGCGAACGGAAAAAACGATTGCTGTCGTCGGGAAATATGCGACTACGCGCGACACTTACATGAGCGTTTTCGAAGCGCTGCAGCACGCGGCGCTGAACAACGGCGTCAAGCTCAACGCCGTTCTCATAGATTCGGAAAAAGTGGAAGCGGGAACGCAAAAACTCGGCGAGTTCGACGGATTCGTGGTTCCCGGGGGATTCGGGGAAAGGGGAGTGGAAGGAATAATCCAGACAGTGAGATACGCCCGCGAAAAAAACATCCCCTATTTAGGTTTGTGCTACGGGTTGCAATTGGCAATAATCGAAAGCGCAAGAAACGTGCTCGGGTGGAAGGACGCGCACACCACTGAAATCGACCCTTCGACAAAGCACCCCGTGATATGCTTGCTGCCGGAACAACACTCGGTAGAGGAAAAAGGGGGAACCATGCGTTTGGGCGCTTACGAAGTTAAAGTGGAAAAGGGAACGCTGGCGTTCGAGTGCTACGAAAGCGAGAAAATCCACAAGCGTTTTCGCCACCGCTATGAAATCAACCCGGACTTGATTCCCGACCTGGAAAAAGCAGGCTGGGTTTTTTCAGGACGAGACCCAAAACGCGAGATAAGAAAAATCGGAGAATTGAAGGGACACAAATTCTTAATAGGCTCCCAATACCATCCCGAGTTTGATTCAAGGCTTGAACAGCCCGAACCGTTGTTCGACGGGTTCGTCAAAGCGTTGCTGGAAAAATGAAGGTTTTAATAGTCGGGGAAGGCGAAATCGCTGAAAAAATCGCTCAAGGCGCTAGGCAAGCGAATGCATTCGTAGAATTTTCTCCCGAATTCAAGGATGGTTTTGACTTGGTTTTCCTCGATTGCGCGAAAGCCGGCGGTAAGGAAACGGGAAGCGTGGCGTTGTTCCACGCGAAAGGCTTTCTTGAATTCAGCAACCCCATGGAAAAAGCAATACGCATTTTGCAGAACGCTCGCATCGTCAACCAGATTTTTTTGGAAAAAAAAGGGTTTTTCAAAAACTCGCTTGACGAAACCGATTTGGAGCGGGCGAGGGCTTTCGGCGAACGCACAGTGCGCAACCTTTCTGGATACAAGTTCCAAAAGCCTTCGGAAAAAGCGCGAATCAAGGGATACAGGAAATAAGCTGCAAAACAAAAAAAACTATTGCTTGAAGTGCGGCACTTTGATGTAGTAAATTCCCTTCTCGCTTTTAACCACTAGCGGATTTCCGCCCATGAGAGATTTCACGTCCAGTTCGTACGCTCCTTTTTCGAGAATTCGCAGGTTTTCTGCCGAGTCCGAATCCACGCTCACGGGCTTGTCTTTCGCCAGAGACTTGAACTCGGCCTCCAACCACGAGTAGTCTTCTTCAGACTCGGCCGCCTTTCCGTCCTTGAGGAAAACGAACACGCGCGCCCCGCAAGGGCATCCGCTGAGAAGCTCCTTGGCATTGTTTTGGTATACTGTGGAACAGCGCACGCACTTGTGCATTCAAAAACGCCTCGAAAAAAAGAAGGGGTTATTTCGTTAAAACCCTTAGCTTGTTCGGGTCTTTCTTCATTTCCTTGACCAAGTGAGCCGGGCCGACTACCGTAAGCCCGCTCGTCTTCCCGCCGATGAGGCGGATGAATTGAGAACGCAAGTCGTCCTCTTGCGGCGAGAGGGAGGAAATTTCTATTCCGGGAAAGCTCTTGGTGATTATTTTCATCGTCTCGCGAATGAGCATGCGCTCTTCATCGAGCGTCAGAGGCTCTTCCAAAACCAGAATCGAGTTTTTCTTTACGCTGTCCAAAACCATGGCGATTTTCTTTTCGCTCGACAATTGCCTCAAGGTTTTCGAAGAAACGAATTCAATCTGCACAGCCATTGTTTCGAACACCTTCTCACGCCGCGGCGGCAATCTCCTTGTAAAGCTTGTGGATGTTGTCCCCCTTCAACGCGCTAACTTCCACTATCTTGTACTGCGGGAAAGCCGATTTTATCTTGTCGGGCTTCGCCTTTTTAGCGTCGCACTTGTTCGCGACTATGATCACGGGAATTTTGCGTGCTTCCAGATTTCCGATGATAGTGAGGTTGACTTGCGTGTAAGGATCTTCGGTCGAATCCAGCACCACGAGAGCAACGTCAACGTGCTCAAGCCACTTTATCGCCTCGATAATGCCCTTGGTGGCTTCCTTAGCCCGCTGCTGCGCTTCCTTCAACTCAATGCCGTATGGGATGAACTCGCGGTAGTCAACCTTGGTCGCAATGCCGGGCATGTCCAAAAGGTTCATGGTCAGGCGCTTTCCGTCCACCCTTATTTCCACGCGCTCTTTCTTCTGCACCTGCCTGGTTTCGTGCGGGATTTCGCTTACTTTCCCAACAGGCTCGCCAGTCCAGTCGAGGGAAATGCGATTCGCAAGCGTCGTCTTTCCGGCGTTGGGAGGGCCGTACAGCCCCAAGCTGAATTCTTTTTTGCGTCCAAAAAGGCCGAAAAGCCAGTTCAACAGTTTCTTCCAAGGCATTCTGCGCGACACCCGATAGCCAAAAACGGAAAAGCGAGTTTTGTGAGACTTAACCGCACTCAAGTTTTTAAACGTATAGAGCATTTCCCCCTCTGCAGCGGGAATAGCATTATTAACGAGAAGACCGTAAAAACCCTTTCAGAAAAAACTGTTCTTTTTCCAGGTGTCTTTCGGGCGGTGGGTTGATGGAAAAGCCCAAAGGCTTTTTCCACAGGATTGAAGTCGGTTTCAAGGAAGGAGTGAAAAACCCCTTTGCCGAAGCCCTCTTCCACGCCGCCAAAGCAGCGGGATTCAAGCTCAAGGCAGTTGACACCATCGACGTCTACACTCTCGGCGGCATAAGCGGCTTTTGGAACTTGGAACGAGTGGCGAAACAGCTTCTCGCCGACCCCTTGCTGCAAGAGTTTTGCATAAACGAATCACTCGCCCTGAAAGACGACAGGAAATTCGATTTCGCGGTGGAAGTGGGATTCAAGCCGGGAGTGAGCGACAACGTAGGCCGCACTACCGCACAGGCAATCAAAGACGCGATGCCATCCTTCAACGGCACTGCATTCACCTCGCGGCAGTATCTCTTCTCAGGCGTGACAAAGCAAGAGGCGGAAAAAATAATTTCCACCCTCGCGGCGAACGACCTGCTCGAACAATGGCAGGTGAAGGGCAGGAGCGAGTTCAAAGAAACCGAAGGCTTTCCGGCAAACCCGCCGTTGGTCGTTTCGGAAAAAAACGCGCTTGTCGAGGAAATTAACATGGGCGCAAGCGTGCAGGCACTGGAAAAGCTCGCCAAACAGAGGCTGCTCGCGCTTACGGCAAACGAACTTGCGGCAGTTAAAAAGAAGTACTCCGAACGCTCTTTCGCCCAAAAACGCAGGAAGCTAGGCTTGACTCAAAACGCAACTGACGTCGAGCTGGAAAGCATAGCGCAAACCTGGAGCGAACACTGCAAGCACAAGATTTTCAACGCGACCATAGAATACGAGGACGAAAGCGGTAAAAAAGAAAAAATCAACTCGCTCTTCAAGACTTTCGTAAAAAAATCGGCGGAGGAAATCATGCGCGAAAAGCCTGGGTTCGTACTTTCGGCATTCAAAGACAACGCGGGAATATTTTCCTTCAACAAAAACTGGAACGTGGCAGTAAAAGTGGAAACGCATAACTCCCCCTGCGCATTGGGCCCGTACGACGGAGCCGTAACCGGAATAGTCGGCGTCAACCGCGACATTCTCGGCGCAGGGCTCGGGGCAAGACCCATTTTCAATACAGACGTTTTCTGCTTCGCCCCTCCCGATTACAAAGGGCCTTACCCGAAAATCCACCCGCAGCAAATACTGTGGGGGGTGGTGCGAGGCATTCAAGACGGCGGAAACAAAAGCGGAATCGCGACTGTCAACGGCTCGATTACTTTCGACGATTCTTTCGCAGGAAAGCCGCTCGTGTACTGCGGAACAGGAGGCATAATGCCTGCTAAGCTCAAGGATGGAAGGCTCACGCACGAAAAAAAAGCTAAGGCGGGACAATTGATTTTAATGGTCGGAGGGCGCGTGGGAAAAGACGGCATTCACGGCGCTACGTTCTCATCAATGGGCCTCACTCAAGCCTCGCCGGCCAGTGCAGTGCAAATCGGCGACCCGTTCACGCAAAAAAAAGTAATCGACTTGGTCATGGACGCGAGGGATGAAGGACTTATTGAAAGCATTACCGACAACGGCGCCGGGGGGTTGAGCAGCAGCGTGGGCGAAATGGCGCAACAGAGCAACGGTGCGGTGGTGCACGTGGACAAAGTGCCCCTCAAGTATTCCGGCTTGGCTCCCTGGGAAATCTTCCTCAGCGAATCGCAAGAACGCATGACACTCGCAATCAAGCCCGAAAACCGCGATAGGTTTTTTGAACTCGCGCGAAAGCACGAAGTCGAGGCAAGCGAAATTGGGGTTTTCACGAACACAGGAGTAGTGCAAGTGATGTTTGAAGGAAAAACCATCGGGCTTTTGGAGCTTGAATTCATCCACAACCCGCCCCAGTTGAACTTGAAAGCCACCTCAAGAAAGACGAAGGAAAGCGCCGAAAGCGTGCCCGAGCCGAAAAACCACGCTACCGCGCTCAAAAAAATTCTTTCCGGCTGGAACGTCTGCTCGAAAGAGGAAATAGTGCGCCGCTATGACCACGAAGTGCAGGCGTTGAGCGTCATAAAACCGTTCGAAGGCGCGGAAAACGACGGGCCTTCCGACGCCGCGGCAATCAAGCCACTATACGATTCACAGGAAGGGCTGGTCATAGCAAACGGATTGTGTCCAAAATACTCCAAAGCCGACGCGTACTTGATGGCAGCCAACGCCCTGGACGAGGCGATACGCAATTGCGTTGCAACCGGAGCTTCACTCGAACGCATGGTTTGCCTGGACAACTTCTGCTGGCCCGACCCCCTTCCCTCCAAAACAAACCCCGACGCCGAACTCAAGCTCGGAGACCTCGTCAAGGCAAACAAAGCATTATACGAGTATACGAAAACTTACGGCGTGCCGTGCGTTTCAGGCAAAGACAGCATGAAAAACGACGCTTTCGCAGGAAGCAAAAAGATTTCCGTTCTCCCCACGCTGTTGTTTACGGTAGTCGCCAAGATTCCAGACGTTTCCAAAACGGTTTCCATGGACTTCAAGAAAGAAGGCGATGCCGTGTTCATTCTCGGGAAAACCAAGAACGAATTGGGCGAAAGCGAGTACTACGCTTCGCTGGGAAAGAAAGGCGGCTTCGTGCCGCGCGTCAATGCTGAAGAAAACAAGAAGCTCTACAACGCGTTGAGCAAAGCCATAGAAAAGGGGGTGGTAGCGTCGGCGCACGATTGTTCTGACGGAGGGCTTGCGGTTGCCATTGCAGAGTCTGCCTTCGCGGGCGGTCTCGGGGTTGAAATGGACTTGCGCAAAATCACCGCCCCCGAAGACGCGAGGAAAAACGACGTTCTCTTGTATTCGGAAAGCGCAGGGAGGTTCGTTGTCAGCGTAAGCCACAAGAACGCAAAGGAATTCGAGGAAACCATGAAAGGAACGGAGTTCGCGCAAATAGGCGTGGTGAAAGGAAACAAGCTATCCTGCATGGGGCTGAACGGCAAGAAAATAATCGACGAGAAAATCACGGAGTTGAAAAACGCTTGGAAGTCAAAACGCTGGTTTTAACCGGCTACGGCATAAACTGCGATTTCGAAACGCAAAACGCGTTCAAAACGGCCGGCGCCCACGCCGACCGCGTGCACTTCAACGACGTTCTGCAGAAAAACATGCTTAAAGACTACCACATTCTCGCGATTCCAGGCGGCTTCTCCTTTGCGGACGACATTGCCAGCGGAAAAGTATTCGCCAACAAACTGCGCTTCAAGCTGCAGACGCAAATCCAAGACTTCATCGACGCCGGAAAGCTCGCTATAGGCATATGCAACGGCTTCCAGATTCTCGTGAAGGCGGGGCTGCTGCCCAACCCTAAATCGCTCGAGCAAACCACCACCCTCACTTTCAACGACTCGGGGCACTTTGAAGACAGGTGGGTTTGCCTGAAAAACGCCGACTCGCGGAGCGTTTGGACTAAAGGAATAAAAGAACTCGCGCTTCCAGTGCGCCACGGTGAGGGAAAGTTCATTGCGGGCGAAGAAACTCTCGCGCTGCTGAACAAAAACAAGCAAATCGTTTTCCGCTATTTCAACCCGCACAAGAAAAGCGCGAAAAACGCCGAATACCCTTGGAACCCCAACGGCTCGATGGAAGACATTGCGGGCATCTGCGACGAAACGGGAAGGGTTTTCGGGCTCATGCCCCACCCCGAAGCTTTTTGTTTCGCGACCAACCACCCGCGTTGGACGCGCGGGGAAGCAAAGCAAGGTGAAGGCTTGAAGGTTTTCGAAAACGCGGTTGAATACGCGAGGAAAAAACTCGTTTGAGTTTTCCGACTCGATTGGTTTAAAATCCTCTCAATTCGAATAATTATCCATATGACTTTTGCTGTGGGCGTTGACATCGGTGGGACCAAAATAAAATGCGGTCTTGTAAATCTACAGGCGGGCAAGGCTGTCGAAACGATTACTTTTCGAACTCCAACGAATAAGAAAAAGCTTTTCACTAAGATCGCAAAAGCCGTAACTACGTTAGCAGCACAGAAAAGGATTGCGGGCGTGGGAATTGGAACTGCAGGAATCTTCAAGGGAAAACTGGTTTCGGCAGGCGCGCTTCCCTTCAACAACACGAACGTAGAACAGGAAGCCAAAAACGCTTTGGAATCCAAAGGTTTGAAGGTAGAAGTAAGGGCAGTAAACGATGCTATTGCGGCAGGACTTGGAGAATTACACTACGGAGGGCACGACGAAAAAACACTTCTTTTGCTGACGCTTGGCACGGGCATAGGTGGTTCGTTCGTAGACAATTCGCCAAGGTTGAAAGAACCGTACGTAAGAGGAATGGAACCAGGACAAATCCTCTTGCATCCCGACGAACCTGAACTGGAAGCGCAAATCGGGACCAGGGCTATGGTTCGGTTCTACAAAGGAAAGCAAAAAATCGAAGATTCCGAAGACTTGGCAAAACTGCAAGAACAAGGCGACAAGCACGCAATTCGGGCAATGAATGCAGTTGCAAGCAAACTCGCTCACGCCCTCCAGATTATTACCCAAACCCACACTCCAGAAGCAATCGTTTTAGCCGGCGGAATGAGAAAATGGGAGGCGCTTGTTGAAAAAACGCGCGAAGAATACCTTCGCTTGCGTTCGCCAGTACCACACGCCAAAATACGCATAACCGCCCATGAAAACCTCGGAGTGCTTGGCGCAGCATCATTATTCAAAAAGTGATTGAAATTAAATCGTACACTGAATACTTGTGGTTCAACACGAAAAACAAACGTGAGTTCGTAAATATTACGGACGACGTTGAAAAAATCGTTGCGAAAAGCAAAGTCAAGGAAGGGTTTTGCCTCGTGTCTGCAATGCACATTACCGCAAGCGTTTACGTCAACGACGCTGAAGACGGGCTTATAGACGACATCCAGCAAATGCTCGAACGCCTCGCCCCCTTCAAAAGCGATTACAAACACCACCGCACTGGCGAAGACAACGGCGACGCCCACCTCAAACGAATGCTCATCGGCCACCAGGTTGTCATGCCCATTACCGGCGGAAAGCTCGACCTCGGCCCGTGGGAGCAAATTTACTACGCGGAATTCGACGGGCAAAGGCGCAAGCGCGTGATAGTGAAAATAATAGGCGAGTGAAACGCAAAAATGAAAATCGGTTTGCTCAAGGCGTTCGGCGTTTTCCTCATTCTCGAAGGCATTTTCTCCATAGTGTATAGCACAGACCAGATTCCCTTGTTCTTCGCAGGAAGGCTGCTGCGAATCGCAATCGGAATAATGTTTTTGCTGAATGCATTGCCGAAAAACCTGTGGAAAATCGCGGGCGTATACCTTATTCTCGAAGCCATGGGCTCGATGGTTTTCTCTCCCGACCAAGACGAGCTTTTCCAGCTTGGAAGACTAATACGCGTGGCGTTCGGCGCGATGCTCTACTTCAAAAAACAATAGTTTGCATTGCATATCGTTTAAAAACCGAAAATGCTGTAATGCTTGCGTGATTTTCAATGGGTGAAGTTTCCTGCCCGCAGTGCGGCAATCCTAACTTGGATGTAGACGCGCAGAACAACGTTGTTTACTGCCGCAACTGCGGGTTTGCAGTGCGCGTAGACCCTCAAACCGGCAATGTCACTCCCATCAACCCCGGGGGAGGGGGTGGAAGCGCGATGGCACAGGCAACCGCGCCCATGCCAATGCACAAGACAGTTTTCGGAATGGAACCGTTCGTGTTCATGATGGTCGGCTTCCTGCTTATTCTTTTAGGCTCGATTTTGTTCAACGCGCAAGGCACGACCACCATAATAGGCCTTGTGCTCGTACTCCTGGTTTGGTGGTTCCTAAGGCGATGAACGCCCCCCCCCGCGTTAATATTCGCCTAACTTTTTCTGCCCCAACAGGCTCGAAGCGGTTTTTTCCGAAACCAAAGGCACGCCATACTCGCCGTCGAAACCCGGCTTCACTTCAATGCCACCAGAGCGGTTGAGCAAAATCACGTCGGCCACGCTTGCGTCAGCAACTTTCAGCAATTCGTCCCTCGGCGCTTCAAGCAAAACGCGCAGTTCGCTCCCCAAACTCAATATTTTTTCAGCTGCAAGAGAAACTTTCTTCGAAGTCAGCTGCACTTTCAAAACCCCGGACAAAAGCTCGTGCAGCGGCAGCACGGTCTTGAAAGGAACGGCATCTGCCGGCGTATAGCCTTCAGGTCTGTCCGCCAACTCCTCGACGCGATTCAAAACACCAATCGTAAGCGGTCGTTTGCACACGGGGCAAACTCCCTTGAGTTTTTTCGTTTCCCCAGGCGGGCACGAGAATTTGCAGTTCCTGTGCCCGTCGAAATGGTATTTCCCGTAAGAAGGGTTAACTTCAACCGTGAAAGCAAAGTTTTTGCGCGTCTCAATTGCGTTGCGCAGTTGCTTGAAAGAAGGCAACGAAGGAAATTCAAAAGCATTGCATTCCCTCCCAAGACGCCAAGGGTGGTTCGAGTGGGCGTCTGAATTGGATACAAGCGTGATTCCGTCCAACGCGCTTATCCGCCAGTTCATCGCAGGGTCGCTGCTCATGCCCGTTTCAATCGCGAAAATGCTTTCCGCCTTGTCTTCATACGCTTCTTCAAGCGAGTTGAAGCCGCTCATGCTTCCGAAAACGCTGAACCACGGCGTCCAAGCGTGGCAGGGTATGACGAAATTATCTTTGCTCGCGCTTTCCGCAATTTCCACTATTTCAGCAGGCAGAGTGTTTCCGAAAGTCGGCCTGCCGTCTGCAGTCAAGTTTCCTTTTTTCGCCAGAACGTCGTTTATTTGTTCGACAACCTCGAGCGACGGCGCGTGAAGCAAATGATGTACTTTCTTCACGCCTTGAGGCGTGGAAGCAATCGTGGAAACTTCGTTAGTCAAAACAAAGTGAACGCCGCTGTCTTCGAAGCCCTTGAGCACAAACAAGCCTTCGGGTTCAGCAGGCAAAAGTTTTTGCTTCAACTCCTTAAACCAAAGAGGATGGGAAAAGTCGCCTGTGCCGAGAATCTGCAGGCCTTTTTCCCTCGCCCCCGCCACCAGCCCTTCCAAGCTCATGGCTTGCGAGACAGCCCGCGAGTATTTCGAGTGCAGGTGAAAGTCGACGAAATAAAGCATGAAAAAATTTGTCGTGCAGGGCATAAAACGATTGCTAATTGCCCCACTCGAAAAACTCGGCTGCGGCCGAATTCTCCTGGAATTCCTTCTCGCGGTGCGGGACATCGTGCTTTTCCAGGAATTTCTTGAGTTCATCCAAAATCGCTTGCCCTTTTTTGCTCAAGGGGATGAGCTCGACGAAGTTTACTTGGACTTCGGACTCTAAGCCCACCTTGCGTTTTTTGGTTTCGACGAGCAGGTCGTTAGCCAAACTCTTGAAATGCTTGCCGATCATTTCGTAGGCGTCTTGCGTCACAACATCATGGGCGCCGAGCTTGTGAAGTTTATCTTCGTATTCCACTTCCTTCACGTAGCCTTTGCCGAAAGGCCAGAACCAACGATGAGCTAGTTCGTACTTGGGCGGGGGAAAGAAAAACTTGAGTACTTTGTGGTTCGTGCCCTTAAGCGGGATTTCTGAATAGTGTTCCAAGCCCATGGCCTTCAAGTGCAAAACGAGCGCCTCCATCAAAGATAGAATTGCGCGAGAAGGAATTAAAAGCTCACTTGAACAGCACGCTTACGCTCTCGCCCTTGTAAACCCGATCGGTGACGCTTGCGATGGTCGGCGCCACGCTGACGACCTCGATTTTCTTGCTCGAACGCTTTAAGGGAATCGTGTCGGTCACGAACAGCTTTTCCAGCGGAGACTCTTCGATTTTTTCGACCGCGTCGCCGGACAAAATCGGGTGGGTCGCGAAAGCGACTACCCTAGCCGCCCCGTTGTCCACGCACGCTTGCACAGCGTTGGCAAGCGAACCGGCAGTGTCCACGATATCGTCAAAGAGCAAGGCGTTCTTACCCTCTACATCCCCGACCACGTGAGTCACGAGAGAAGCGTTGGGCTTCGGGCGGTGCTTGTGCACAATGGCCATTTCACCGCTCAGCCTGTCCGCAAGCCTCTTCGCGCGCTTGGCGCCGCCGCTGTCCGGCGAAACCACAACGGTGTTGCTTCCAAAACCGATTTTCTTGACGTGTTCCGGAACGAGCTGGGAGACGGTAATGTTGCCGAAATAGCAGTCCACGAACCCCTCGATTTGGTCCGAATGCAAATCGACCGAAATCAAGTCGTGAACCCCGCGCTTTGCAATCAAGTCAACCACAAGCTTTGCAGTAATGGGCTCTCGCGGCTTTGCCTTCCTGTCCTGCCTAGAATAACCCAGGTAGGGAATCACGGCGGTTATCTTCTCCGCGTTGTCCCTCCGGACTGCGTCAAGCAAAACCAAAAGCTCCATGAGGCTGTCGTTGACGGAAATCCTCTCGCCGCCCTTCAGCAAAGAATCGCACACGCTTTGTATCACGAAAACATGCTTCCCCCGCAGGCTTTCATCGATGGAAATGCTTATCTCGCCGTCGGAAAAACGTCCCACCGTGCACGGCACGAGCTTTTTTTTCAAGCTCGAGGCTATCTTCTCCGCAAGCGCGGGGTTCGAGTTTCCTGTAAGCAAAGCCATTTCCAGCATTATTCTCACCGTATGTAGCGCAACGCGTCTTTCTCTATTGCGTCTGGAATCGCGGGCGGTTGCATGGTGGGCGAAGCTTGCGGAGGCTGGATTTTCTTGAAAAGCTTTTCCGCTTTTTTCACCCGGTCGTCCAAATGGGCGAACTCCATTTTCTGCCCCACGATTTTCGAAATCAATTCCAAGAGAGCTTTCGCCCCGGCTGCGTCCATGGGGGTTCCCGGCGTTTCCACGAGCAAACAGCATCCTTTCATCGAGTAAAGCTTGGACATTGCAGGAAGCAAACCTGCCATTCCGACGATCGGCACCACTTTACCCGCGTTGCGCGCACCCAACGAAACCATCCTTTTGAACAACTCTTGGTTGGTGCAAGCGCAGTATATGCCCGGCTTCGCCTTTTTCTCGGGCGTCGCGTAGCCCGCCATCGCTATCGCCTCGGTGCAACCAGCCTGCCTGGCGAAATCCAAGATTTTGGCAGCAACCTCGAACTGCCCTTCGACCGTTAAAGGTTGCAAATCCCCCCGCACGAAAAGCACGTCGCGGTTTTTGAACTTCTTCACGTAAAACCCTATCGAAAACGAGCGCAGCCTCCCGCTTTTCATCGCCAAAACCTGGTTGGGAAAATGCGGAGAATAGAGAGTGGCGATTTTTTCCGCTTTGAACTCCGTGACAAGATGGTCTACGGCGAGTTTTGAAACCAACCCCACGCCCGGCAAGCCCACGATTAGCAAAGGCTTGCGCAAAGCCGGCTTTTTCTTGATGCGAATGAAAGATTCAGTGAAAGAAGGATAAGCCATTAAACCCACCGGAATCTAGAGAAACTAGAAGACTTAGGAAAGCAGGCAATAAAAACCCGATTGGGCGCTCAGCCGAATTTCGCCTTGCGCCGGTACGCTGCGTACTTGTCTGCGAACGAAAACTTCGCCGGATGCGCGGAAACCGTTTTTCGAGAGCAGTGTTCTTCTTTCATTGTGAACGCGCCGCAAGCGGCGCATTTCGCAAGCTTCATCCGGAAATCACTTTTCCTTTTCCAAACTCCATTCCACTTCTGCGCCCTTGGCGCTTTTCTCGAGGAAACCCTCGATTTTCTGCATCGCCTTTTCGGCGCCCTTCGGGTCGACGGAAGTTATGTCAACAAAATAACGCGGCGCGCCCACGTAATGCACTTTCGCACCGAGGGAAGAGATTTCCGAAACCATCTTCTTCACTTCCTCGACGCCGTTGGGAGCGTAAGAAAAGATTTTGAGGACCCTGCGCACGGAAAACTGCTTGGGCTTTATTTCCTTTTTTGCCGTTTCCTCGAGCGACGCCAAAAGCGCTTTCGAAACCTTCGCTTTTGCTTCGGTCCCCTTGGCTAACTCGTCGAAAACGTCGTACAAAGAGCCGAACTCGCCCACCAACGCTTTTACTTCCGCCTCCACCTGCCGCATGGTCTTTCCCGACTTCGCTAGCGTGATTTCCAAAAGCTTTTGAGCGCGCTTGGAGTTCTGCCACGCTTCCAGTTTGCGCTTTTTCTCGGCCTCGGAAACGCGTTTTATGGAAAGGTCAACCTGGTTTTTCGAAGTGTCCAGCGCAACGACTTTCCCTACGACTATCTGCGATTCCTTCAAGTGCTCGCGTATGTTTCGAATCCAGCCTGAAGAAACTTCGGATATGTGCACGAAAGACTCGAGCCCGCCGTACTCTTCCAGCCCTATGATGGCTCCGAAAGGCAGTACTTTCTTTACCTTTCCTACGACGAATTCGTCCAGCTGCGGGAAAACCATCAAGGCAATACCTCTAGGATGCGCGCGTGGATTTTGGCGCGCCCTCCCCTGGGCTGCGCCAGCACATTGCCGCATTTCTTGCAGTTGACCGCGCTTTTAGAATCTCCGTAAACCGTGCTCTCCTCTCCGCAATCGCACTTCACGTGCAAGAAAGAACCCATTTTCAAAACCACCTTTCAGCTTTACTTCACCAACTCTGCTTTTTTCTTCATTCTCCCGCTTATCACGCGCTCGTGCTTCTTGCCGCATACGGTGCACTCGAGCATGAGCTTGTTGCGGATTCCCTGTTTCTTTACCTTCGCCTTGCCCTTTACTTTCCCGTGAAAACCCGCGAGCTTGCGGTCGTGCTTTCGAGTGCCCCAAGCCATCGCCCTTCCCGGCTTGTACTTGCTAGTCGAAACCTTCACCTTGTGGGACGTCGACTTCCTGCAGTTGGGGCAGTACGCCCTTTTTTGTTTCGGAACTATCATTTTGCTTTTTCACCTTTTCACAATTTTTCAACCACGTTTTTCTGCAGCAGCAATTCCGCGAACAGAGGGTTCAGGCTCGCGATTTGCCCTACCGAAAACGGGCCGAAAGAACCGCCTTCCGGCGACTGCATTTCCGGCAAGTCCACCAAAACCTTGACTTTCACGCCTTCAATCCGCTTGTCCTGCTTGTACGAACTCAAGAGCGAAAGCACCGACCGGTAGAATTCCTTTTCCTCGGACGAAAGCCCCGATGAATTAACCGTCCCCGCCTCCAAGTCCTTGAAAGCCTTGAACAAAATCTTTCGCAGGCGAATGTCTTTCACTTCCGCAACTATCTTTCTCGAGTTTTCCAAAACCTTCGCCTGCTCGATGGAAAAATTTTCCCTCAAGCCGTCCTCCTGCACTTTCAGGAAACCCGCGCACTGCAAGAAAAAATCTTCCTTCACCTGCTCGAGGCCGCTTTGCGAGCGTTCCGAAGAAAGGACGCTGCGGAGGAAATCGTAATTAACGTAATTGGCTTCGGACAATTCCACCTCCTCACCACCCCCACTTTCACCAAGTTTTCTCGCGAAGCAAGAGCGTAGCCTTGCCTTTGCACAGCAGGAACAAACCCGAAGCGAGGGACACCTCGCAAGGCTCGTTTTTCTTCAAAAACAGCCGCTCGGGAAAGTCAAGCGCAATATCGATTTGCGGAAGTATGTTAATAGTCTTTTCGCTCGAAAAAACCACGCACTCGCGAAGCGAAAATTCCGGCAGCCTTTCCGCATCGACGACCCTTGCGCACAAGGCAGTCTCGCCGTGCAGCGAACCCGGAATGCGAATCAAGCGCGCCAAATCCAGAGTAACGTGCGCGTCCACGCCCACGCCGTTCTCGCCCTTGAACTCGGCGTAAAGCGCGTCCCAAAACTTTTTCGGCGCGAAAGCCCACTTTCCCTTGCGCATGAGCTCGAGGACCGTCTTTTTTTTCAAGAAAAACTCTTCCGCGCCCCTCCCCCGCAGGCCTTTTTCCTTGAGCTCGCCTAGCGAAGCCCCTTCGACGAAAGCGAAAGCGTGGTCGAAAAACTTTTTCCCCCAGCCGAAGGATTTTTCCGAAGGCCCACGCAGTTCGGTGTCCTTGCCTTTCTCTTCTCCTGCAATAAAAAGGCTTTCCGGACCGGTCAAGTATTCGGTAAGCTGCCTGCGCGAGTCTTGGGACAAAGAGCGTATTTCGTCCGAGCGCAGGTGGAAGTGGAATCCTTTGTTGCCGGAATAGTTCAAGGAAACGCCTTTGAAACCGAAGTCGTCCCGCAAGTAATCCATTATGCGCACCGAGTCTTTCTTCACCCGCCCGAAGCACTCCACGCAAAAGATTTCATTGTGCTCGTGCGCGAAAGAATGCGTAGGCGCGTCTATGTCGAAAACTAAGTCACTGCCCATGAAAACCTTCCGCTCCATGGGCCGCGCGTCCGGAAACTCGTACAGTGCGGTCGAATAAGAAGCGAACAGAGGCGCATTCTGGCGTATATATGCGTTGAGCTCGGCGCTGGTGCGGAACGCCTTGTGCCTAAAGTCGATTTTTTTATGCGTACCAAAGCCGAACTCGCGCTTGTGCACGTCTGGAACGGCCAAATCGCGGTTCGAGTAGAAAGCGGAAAATTTTTCCTGAACGAAAGCGATGGATTCGGCATGCTCCATTTGCATAACCTCAGTCTACGAGCCCTTGCGACTTCAACACGCTGAAAGAAAAGCCTATGTTGGGGTGGGCGTAAACCCAGTCCACCACGGCATCGCCCTCGCGCGGGGTGAAAGGATGCGCGCCTTTGCCGCAATTAGCCACGTAAGACCCCATCACGTCCGCCGCTTCATCGCGCGAAAGCCCGTCTTTCAAGCACGCTATCGCAACCGCCATAGCCCCGTAATACCTTTTGCCTTCACCCACGCCCTTTAGGATGTTTTGCAATTCGCCCCGCTGCAAGAGCTTTCCCTTGAACTGGGAAGTGAAATCGCGCGGCACAAATTCCCGGAGCTTTTGCGCCGCTCCAGAAACGTTTTCCGGAAGCTTTGACGAAAGCTTTTCCGAATCCGCAATCCGCTCTTGAATCGCCTCTCGCAAGCACGCTCGCAATTCCCCCTCGTCGAAGAAAACCATCCCCTTCAAGACGTTCGCCCGCGGCAAGCTGCGTCCGTACTGCAAATACTCGACCATCGAAACCCTGAATCCACCCTCTGCCTTCTCGAGCGAGGGGAAAAAGTCTTTCGCTATTTCCACCAAAACCTTGCCTTCCTCCTTCTCCAAAAGCCGCGCGTACTCGCGCGCCTTGAGGAACGCGAATTTCCGCAGGAAGCCCAGCCCGAGCGAACAAAGCATTATGCGCGAGAGCAAAAGGCTTTTCGCTTCGCGCGACGCGTCTTTCACTACATGTTCTTCGTGCTGGAAGCAGTCTCTCGCGAAAGTAATCGCTTCCTTCAAGTCTGTTTCAGAAACTTCTCCGCCCACCAGTTCTTTTGCCCCGGCCAAAAACGGATATTTTGCAATAAGCTTGGAATCCACAAAAACCCACCAGGAAAACTTTCAGGTGCGAAAGGGTATTTAATTGAATTGATGGAAATGCAGCAGTTATTCGACAAGCCTGCGCCACTCGTTAGTGATTCTCGAAAGGTGTTTTGGGGGAGTGTCGGCTATGTATTGCGCGTGGAATGCGGAAACATCCCTCAAAAACTCTTTCCACCGTTCTCTTGAAACTTCTTGCCCGAGCTTTATCCTGAAAATGTGCCCAGCGCTTTCGCCCATGAACCTGCCCAAAAGCGAAACCGAGTGCTTCAAAAGCATGGGCCTCAGCAGGTTTTCCACCAAAACCTCGGTCATGGTCGTTTCGTACTTTCGCGGGATTTCTATCTCAAACTCGTTGTGCGGCTCGGAAGACGTGTAAATCAAAATGCTTTTTTCGTTGTACGGCGGCAAGTCCCTGATGACCACGTTTTTTCGCGGCGGGAGGATGCGGTATGGAACGTCGAAAGACGGTTTTGAAGGAGGGCGGTCTATCTTTCCTTTTCCCAGGCGGTCTTCGAGCAAAGACATTATGTGGTCCAACGAGCGAGGGTCCAGGCGGTTTAAAATCGGGGCTATGCGTTCGAGGAAAACGCGCCCGTACTCGTCCTGCCTGTCCGGAGGGAGAGCGTCCAAGTCCTCGAGGTTGTTGTGCGAATCGTAAATCTTTATTATCCACGGGTCAACCTTTCCCTCGCGCTCAAGCTTATCGTACTTCACTTCGTTTCTCTCGCGGCGGACTGCCTCTTCCTTTTTAGGCGCATATCTGGGAAGCGAGTCGGAAAGGCGGTAGAAACGCTCGTCGTCGGCGAAAATCCACTGCCGTTTTTTTCCTTTCCCCAAAACCTCATTTCCTTTCTCGTCAACCAAAAGCCGGGGGTTGGTGTTCAAGAAAACCATCGAAGCGACTTCTTCGCCGAACAAATCGCGTATTGCGTCTATGCGAACGTCATGGTCTTCCGGAAGGTCGTGAAGCAAACCCGCAACAATCCGATCGGTGGGATGACCGTGCCTAGCCAGCATCAACGCCACTTCCGCAGAATGCGAGAGTTCAGGCTTGCCGCTCTTCCTTGTTCCAGTCATGTAGCCCTTCGCAAACTGGAAAGCGTCCTTGATTTTTTCCACCGCATCTCTTCTAGTGGATTCGTGCTCGAAGTGGAAGTTGGTGGAGTGCGCGCGCACTATCTCGCTTTCAAGCGGGTCGGACTCTTCAAGCATGGTATAGAAAACTGGCACCAGGAATATAAAAAAGGAGCTAGGAGAGCATAAACCGCCGCCATAAAGCATTGCGCAGGAAAACCGCTCAAATGCTTTCAACGCGAGGCGCCAAATAGTAAGCAATCTTCGCGTCGCTTATTTCGTAAGAAATCTTGACTGGCGCATCGCTCTTCATGTCAACGTTAACGTCCGCTTCATCAGGACAAGCTCTGGTTATGTCGTCTAGATACTGGAAGGGAAACATTGCACGGCTTTTGCCTTTCGTGCTCATTCCCGAAAGGCTGTCTTTCTTGGTCTGCACATGCAAATCGCCGCTGTCGCCGTGCGCTTCCACTACGAATTCCGAATCTTCAGCTTGCAATACAACGTGGCTCGACAAAAGCCCCGCGTCATGCAGAATGTCCTTGAAGTGCCTTCCCTTGATTTTCACGTTCGCGTCGAACTCCACCTTAGGCTCTTTAGGCAAGGCGGAAGAAGATTCTAGCAAAGGAAGCTTGAAGTGCCTGCGCGAGCCTCCTGAGAATTCCAAAAGCAGCTTGGAATCCTTCTCGTCCACGCTCACGCTCAGTTTTTCGCCTGCGCGCGTTCTCGCGAGAATCTTGCTCAAATCGGCGAGGTTGACGCCCACGCTGGTTTTTTCGTCAACCTCGATTTTAGAGAAAGCAGTTTTGGGCAGAACGAAGTCGACCATCGCGATTTGCGAAGGATCCATAGTGCGCAAATGGATGCCGTCAGAGGAGACCAGGAACGTGCCCTCGTCGACGAGGTTCACTATCGCGTCCACGCATTTTTTGAAGAAAGAAGCGTCTGAAATCACCAGTTCCATTTGCACTCCCACCATCCTTGCGCATTGAAAAACAAAGCGTATATCTAGCGTAGGAAAGAGTTAAAAAGACTTTTTCTTCCGCTTTTCACGCGCGCATCAAAACCGAATCGCAGCCGGGGGGCACTTCGAACTGCAGGAACAAAAACAGTTTGAGGTATCCAACGTAAGGAATTGCAAGCACAACCCTGCCTTTCACGTCCTTCTCTGCCACGAAAGAAAACCGCCCGTTCTCCTGGTCGAGAACCGCATTGTTGTCGCCCTTCGTCAAGAAAAAAACCCCTTGCTCGGTGCGTATTTTCGCGAAAGCCCGGTGGATGAGCAAGCCTGGTCCGGTGGGTTTGGGGTCGAAAACGATGATGTCGTTGTCCAAACCCTCGTCTATCGTCTCGTTAGCGACCAAAACCCGGTCGGTGCACTGCAGCGGAACTGAATTCAAATAACACACGCCCTTCCTCACTTTCACTGAACGCAGTTCTTCGAAAGGCGCTTGCACTTCGGGCGCTTTCACGCTTCCACCTTGGATGAAAACCAAATCCCCCCGTTGCAGCGAAGGAAGCATCGAGCACGACGTGACTACGTTTATGGGAGAATCTGTTTGCAACGCGAAGCCAAGCAAAAACCACGCTGCAACGGCAAAGCCGAGCGCGTAGGCGAGTTCGAGAGCGTTCTGCTTCCAGCCTTGCTCGACAGAAAAATCTGAAACAAACAAGCTTATTATCAAGGCGAAAGACGCGAAGGCGAACAACACGTTTTGCGTGAGGACATACGCGCCTATGCTCAACGCGAGCAGGGCGAACAAAACGTGCGATGCTGAAAAAGACGCGCTTAAAATGGCTGGAGAACGCTTTTTTTTCATTTCGGCTCAGCGTTTCGAGATTTTCAGAGAGGAAAGCTCCTTCCTCATCTCGCCCAAAGCGTCGACGACGGCCTTCTTGGGGTTTTTCGCTCCGACCTTCAAGACGGGCGTGCGCTGCGTCGGGTGGGCGTATTCCACTGCCGCGAAGCCCACGGCCTTGTCCTGCAAAAGCTTTTCAACAAGCAAATTCGCAAAGCCCAAGTCGTAGCCTTCAAGCAAGACGAAAATCGAATCCTTTTCCTCGGCCAAAAACTTCAAACCCTTTTTTTCGCTCATGCCATCTTCCTCCTTTCCCTGTGCATGCAAGTCTTGCACTCCAAATTCTCGTTCAACTCCATCCTGCACGTGGTGCAAAAAGCCTTCAAAACACCCAGCCCGTTTTCCGCAATGGTAAGGTAAACACCCAAATCCGTGACTTCGATAACCCGCGCGCGAATCAAGTCGCCAATGCGCAGGAATTCCTTGAAATTATCTACGAACCCGCCGGCGCGCCCCCTGATTTCAGAAATCCTCAAGAACGCCCGGTCGACCGAAGAAGCTATGTTTTTCTCCAAAGGCTGGAAGCTCACCAAAGCCACTTGGTCGAACAAATCCTCTACTTTCCCCAAAACCAAGTCCCCGCTCTTCAACAAGCGCGGGCTTTTCGAATTGGAAACGGACGCTATCCCGCCCTCGAGCTTGGCGCTTCCCACCACGGTGGCGTAAATCACTCCGTTGTCGTCCGCAGTGCCGCCGGAAGCCTGCGCTTCCTCGCTAACTGCAATCTCCTTCCCCGGAAAAATAAGTTCAGCCATATATTCCAAACACGCTCGTATCCTACTTCTTCATTTCCAAAAGGCTTTTCATGAGCTCGTCCGCCTTTTTCACGTGCTCCTTGTTCAAAGGCTTGCTTTCCTCAGCCGCCTTCTTAAACTCCTCGTGCTGCTCGGAAACCTTCCGCAACTGCCTCTCTGGAACGCTGCCCTCAAGCTCGTCGATTATCTCCTCGAGCTCGCCGGAAATGTGCTCGACCATGCTTTTTTCCAAAGCGCCGACCTCGCCGCCGGACAGGGCTTCCTTCAAAACGCCTATGAGCTCGTTCAGCCCCTCGAGCCTTCCGCGCAAGTAAGCGTCCCTAGCAGTCTCGTCCTCTCCCAAAAAAAACACCTTTCGCCATTCAGCCTGATAAAAAAGCGACTAGCGGCTTGGAAAAACAAACCCAAAGAAAGAAAATTGAATTGTTTCCATTTAATAATGTTTGTTTCGAAAGGCTATTTAGACGCATGCAGTTAAGGAAATCGGTAGTTTGGAATGGTCTTGGAATTTTGGTTCGAGCAAAAGTGCGTCCACCCTAGCACCCCCGAAATACTATTACAGTCGTTCGCGTTCGTTTCGATAGCGGTCGCCGGAGTGCACATGATAGGCCTCGAACAGGCTCCAACAGCGTTCCTTTTCCTCATCGGCCTGCCTTCAATCCCGTTCCTCCTCAAAATATTCCAGTGCGAAGTCGAGATAGAGGAAAAGAAAGGCAAGTTCTGGGGCAGCAGCGTGCTCGCCAGGCATTATTCTGCGTTCAGGATTCTCGCCGCGTTCTTCCTAGGCATGGTGTTGTCCTTCGCGTTTTGGTATCTCGTCCTCCCGCAGGAAAACAGCGCAATGCTCTTCCAAACGCAAAAGCAAGAGCTCAAGAACGTGCAGGGCGTGCTGCTGGGGCAGGCGATAAGCACCGTCGACGCTTTCGAAAAAATATTCACGCACAATTTGCAGGTTTTGCTTTTCGTAATCGTCTTTTCGGTCATATACGGGGCCGGCGCGGTGTTCATACTCATTTGGAACGCGTCGGTCATAGGCGTTTTCCTCGGGGAGTTCAGCAAAGCATACGTATTGAACGGGGGCACCGGGGCGACGGGAATTTTCGGAGGGCAGGTTACAGGCGTGAGCCTGGGACTGCTCGGAATACTGCCCCACGGCATTTTCGAGCTGCTCTCGTACCTGGCTGCAGCGCTTGCAGGAGGCATCCTGAGCGTTTCGATAATACGCGGCGACTACAAAAGCCAAATTTTTCCGGTGATAATCTACGACATCGCGAAACTCCTCGCGTGGGCAATAGTTTTTCTCGCGATAGGCGCGTTCATAGAAACCTACCCCCTCGGGTAAAAAACGTTAAAGCCTGCGTGTTATGCGCCGTACCTTGTTTTCAACCGCAGTTTCCGCGGAGTCGAACTCCCTCTTGATGCTCCAAAACGCGTAAAAGAGCAGCGCGCTCGTCACAAGCGGCAGTACCACAAAATCCACGAAGTCTATCTCCTCATGCAAATCGGAAAAAGCGTCGACGGTAAAAACCAGCGAGAAAACCCTGCGGAAAGACACGGCCGCGTTGTTTTTGATGTGTTCGCCAGCCAAGGGAAATAATTCTTGTGGCGAAGGTAAATCGAGTAAGAAAAGTAGACTGCTAAAAACTGCAGTGCAAGCGAAACGCCGAGCACTACCAACTGCACGTTAAGTTCCATGCCTACCGAAAAAACAAAGGGCGGGAGTGGTTTTAAAATCACTTGTTCTTCGGCTGCTTTTGCGCCGGAGTTCCTGCTTCGATTTTCTTGTTCATGGTCTCCTTCTGCTGCTCGTGGTACGCGGCAAGGAGGGTTTTCGCAATCTCGTCAAACTCTCCCTTCTCCCCTCTACTCCACCCTGCTTTCTCGGAAATGTAGTTCGCCAACCTCGACAATTCCAGCGGGAAGATTATCTTGTTGCTCTTTCCTTCCGCAACGCGCTTCAGCACGTCCAAATACAAGTACGCGATAGTCCTGTCGCTCATCGAACGCAGTGCCTTGTCGATGATTTCAAGCGAAACCTGCTTCGCCCTCGCCTCAGTCTCCATTTTCTCCTTGTATTCTCCCGCTTCCCTACGCTTCTGCATCGCTGAAAGCAAACCCTCAGGCAACTCGATGCTCGAAATCTCGACGCGCGAAGTCACGATGCCCCACTTGTCCTCCACTTCCTTGACTACGTTGAAAAGCTGGACGTTGATTTCCTCAGTCTTTTCCAAAACCTCTTCCAAAAGCAGCCGCCCTATTACTGTCCTCAGCTGCGCGCGCAGCAAATGGGAAACCGCACCGCGGAAATCGCGAATTTCCACCACGCTCTTGCGCGGGTCGGCAATCCTGAAGTAAATCACCGCGTCAATCGTGATTTTCACGTTGTCCTGCGTGATCACCTCCTGAGGCTCGACGTCCAGCACTTGCGTGCGCAAATCCACTTTCACGAAACTGTCTATGGTGGAAAAGTAGACCACCCAGCCCGGGCCTTCAACCTTGCGGAACTTTCCGAGGCGGAACATTACTCCCCGCTCGTACTCCTTGAACTCCACAACATTGGGGTGGAAAGCGACCAGTGCTATGATGGCGAGAAAAGCCGCTAAAACCAACTGCAAAGGCAACTGGGCAGTGAAAACCGCGCCCACGATGAGCGCTATCACCACGAGAATCCCTATGAAAACCACTACTTCCTCGTTCGCCATCGTTATACCCAACAAACTCTGCCGTTCCATTAAAAAAAGCCTTTTGTTTCGCCCTTCGCGGTTCAAGCCAAGTTTTAAAACGAAAAACGCCCTATTAATCGTGCGAATCCAGGGCAACGGTTTTAGTTTAAAAACAAGCTAATCGAAAGGACATTCTTCCGGAAACAAAAAGGGTGGAAAGGGGGTTTTTACACATGGGCAAGGAAATAGAGCTTAAAGTCGCGGAAGCCATGCAAATAGACTACGGCAAGCGCATAGTGCGCATAGACTCCAACGCGCGCCGCATCCTCGCGCTCACCACCGGCGATGTCGTGCTAATCAAAGGAAGGAAAACCACCGCCGCGACGGTTTTGCCAGCCCACCCGCAAG
Organism: Candidatus Norongarragalinales archaeon; assembly: GCA_038884755.1. Classification (GTDB taxonomy): domain Archaea; phylum Micrarchaeota; class Micrarchaeia; order Norongarragalinales; family Norongarragalinaceae; genus UBA10210. Next base: position 92,751 of record JAWABJ010000001.1, on the reverse strand, counting down.
ACGAAAATTTGAACATAGTCCGCATGGACGGAATCTTAAGGCAAAACGCCAGCGTGGGGCTCGGCGATCGCGTGAAGATTTCCAAAGCGGAAATCAAGGCTGCCAAGAAAATCATCCTCGCGCCAAATCAACATTCTCGCTATGCGCCCGGCTTCAACGAATACGTAAAACGCAATCTCGTCGGAAAACCGCTTGCGAAAGGCGACACGCTCTTGATAAGCGTGATGGGCTCTTCGTTTCCCTTCGCCGTAGCCCAAACCCTGCCGACAGGCCTAGTGCAAGTAAGCGAAGAGACCGAAGTGATTCTGAAAGAAGAGCCGATGAAGGAACTAGGACGCATATCCACGATTTCCTACGAAGACATCGGCGGGCTCAAGGACGAAGTCCAGAAAGTAAGGGAAATGATCGAACTGCCTTTGCGGCATCCAGAGCTTTTCGAAAGGCTGGGAATAGAAGCGCCCAAAGGCGTTTTGATTTACGGCGCGCCGGGAGGAGGGAAAACGCTTTTGGCGAGAGCAGTGGCAAACGAAAGCGAAGCGCATTTCATCACCATAAACGGCCCGGAAATCGTTTCGAAATACGTCGGGGAAGCAGAAGAACGCTTGAGAAACATTTTTCAAGACGCGGAAAACAACGCGCCTTCAATCATATTCATAGACGAGATTGACGCTATAGCGCCAAAGCGGGAGGAAGTGACGGGCGAGGTGGAAAAACGCATCGTCTCTCAGCTGCTCACGCTCATGGACGGCTTGAAATCGCGCGGGCAGGTAATCGTCATAGGCGCAACCAACCGCCCCAATTCCATAGACCCGGCGTTGCGAAGGCCAGGGCGCTTTGACCGCGAGATAGAAATCGGCGCGCCCGACAAGAAAGGGCGCAAAGAGATTCTGCAAATCCACACGCGCGGAATGCCCCTCAAGGAAGACGTTTTCCTCGATGAAATCGCCGCCCAAACGCACGGCTTCGTGGGCGCTGACATCCAAAGCCTGGTGAAAGAAGCGGCGATGAAAGCTTTGCGCCGCATTCTTCCGAAAATCAACCTGGAGGACGAGGAAATCCCGCAGAAAATCCTGGACGAAATCAGGGTGGAAAAAGCGGATTTCGACAACGCCCTGCGCGAAGTGCGCCCCAGCGCATTGCGCGAAGTCTACATTGAAGTTCCAAACGTGAAATGGGAACAGATAGGCGGGTTGAAGGAAGTAAAGGAAGAACTCAAAGAAGCAGTGGAACTTCCCCTCAAAAAGCCCGAAGCTTTCACGCGCGTGGGCATACGCCCAGTACGAGGCATATTGTTGTTCGGGCCGCCTGGAACCGGAAAAACCCTGCTTGCAAAGGCAGTAGCAACAGAAAGCGAAGCGAACTTCATCGCAATACGCGGCTCCGAGCTTCTCAGCAAATGGGTGGGCGAAAGCGAAAAAGGCCTGCGCGAAATATTCCGCAAAGCGAGAATGGCCGCACCCACGATAATCTTTTTCGACGAAATCGACGCCATCGCCCCAGCTCGGGGAGGTGAAAACGAGGGAACTCACGTTACCGAACGCATGGTCAACACGCTTTTGGCCGAAATGGACGGAATTCAAAACATGAAAGACATCGTCGTTATTGCGGCAACAAACCGCGCGGACATCCTCGACCCTGCGCTCTTGCGGCCTGGGCGTTTCGACAAGCTGCTGCAAGTTCCTGCGCCGGACGAAAAAGCGCGCCTCGACATTCTCAAGGTGCATACGTCAAAAATGCCCTTGGGCAGGGACGTTTCCCTGGAAGAATTCGCACGAAAAACCGAAGGCTACAGCGGAGCCGACCTCGAAGCGTTGGTGCGCGAGGCGGGAATGAATTCCCTGCGTGAAAACATAAACGCCAAAACTGTCGACAAGAAGCACTTCGAAAAATCCTTAAGCGCGGTAAGGGCTTCGCTCGTCTTGAAAAGTGCGGGCGAGGAAAGAAAGAGCTACGGGTGAAAAAAAATGAACGTCGGGCTTTCCCTCAAAATTGCAATGGTGCTTACTGCACTATCTCTGGTAGCCTACGGCCTTTCGGCATACATCAACGCGGCGCTGCATTTGGGCGAACAAAGCATTTTCAACGAAGCGTGGAAGCTCATCGCCATAAGCTGGGGAGTCTCATTGCTTGCGGGATTCGCACAGCCCGCCCTGCGCGGAATAAGGAAAGGCGACAGGGTTTTCGCGTTCGTGCAAAGGCAAATCCAACAGGGAAGCCAAAGCGTTTTCCTCAACGACATGATTCCAGCAGTCGCTCTGCAAGACGGGAAAGTGGGAAGCAAAATCAAAGTCAGCCTACCCAACGGCGCTGAAGGCGAAGGAATCATCCTGGGATACGCGGGAGTTTTCACCCCCCACACAATCAAGCTCGTCGAAACCGAACGAATCGACTTTTAATCCTCAGGAAACGCGTGGAAAACATGGCTGTAAAAAAATTCAGCATAGGAAAGGTAGAAGCCGCGCACATTTTCATTTCCGTAATTACGATAGCGTTGGCGTTCACACTCTTCCCGGTCGGCTCTTTTTCCTTCGAACGCTTTACGCTCGTGTTCCTCACCCTGGGAGCGGGATTCGTGCTGCACGAATTGGGACATAAGTTTGTCGCGATAAAATACGGCGCGCAAGCGGAATACCGCTCTTGGACTACGGGGTTGTTCATCGCGCTGTTCGTCGCGTTCCTGACCGACGGGAGCTTCATTTTCGCCGCGCCCGGCGCAGTCTACATCTTCGGAAAGCGCATTAGCGAAGAGCAAAACGGCAAGATTGCCTTGGCAGGGCCGCTCGTGAACCTGGCGCTTGCAATAGGGTTTTTGGCGTTGGGGCGTTCCTCCACAGAGTTTTCAACCCTCGCGGCAATCGGCATTTCAGTCAACGCCTTCCTCGGCGCGTTCAACCTGATTCCTGTATTCCCCCTGGACGGCAGCAAGGTTTTCGCCTGGAACAAGGCGGTTTGGGCCATAACGCTGGCCGTGCTTTTCGCCGTAATGCTATCCAACCCGTTCGAAGCCTCGTTCTGAAAAAGCAGTTTTAAACTTCCGGTTTAAAAAAAATCAACCGAACCGCTTTAACCGAAAGCGCGCTTGTTTTTGCTGACATGGAAGAAAAAGGGCTCTTGGGCATGAGCGACGAAGCGCAGGTTTCCGCCGAGCTTTTGATAGTCATTGCGGCGCTCGTGGCAGTCGCGCTAGTGCTCATAACACAGTTGCAAAACACTGCCGAAAAAGGAAAAAAAGTGCTGAGCAACGCGACCGACAAGGCGTTCGACCAAATCGCGGACATAAAATGAAGCAAACAAAACGCGCGCAGCTTTCAGTGGAGTTCATGCTGGTAATGGCCGCGTCGGCGGCGTTTCTCCTCGCACTGTCCCCCGCCTACGCGCAAGCGCAGGAAAAAACCCGCGAAGCCATAACAGACCAAACCCAGCTTTCCGCGTTCCAACGCATTGCTGGAACGGCAAGGCAGGCCGAAACCATGGGATTCGGAGCGCTGTTGAAGGAGAAAATCTTTTTTCAAGCCGAAACCATCCTTTCCTTCGACGAAACGACGAAAACAATGAACATGGACTACTCGCACGCCGGCAAAACAAAAACCCTGCGTGAAAAACTCGGCTTCCCAGTCAAGTTCGGGCAAGCCGAATTCGCAAAAGGAGAATTCCAAGCAGTGTTCGAAAACAAGCGGGAAATTCAGATTAACTTTGAAGAAAAACGAGGCGGTTAATCGCGGGAGCCCACGGAAACGGCAAGCTCAAAAAAATCCCGCCCGTCAAAAACCATTCTTGACACGCGCGCTTTCGACGTGATTTCGAAGCCGCAATTCGCCTGCACAGCGTTGCCTCCAGCGCTCAACTCGACGCAAAAATCCCCCAAGCCCTCCAAAATCTTCGAATATTCTGCCTTCAAAAAGCGCTTTGAAACCTCCCGCCCTTCGCGCAAGCCCAAAACCGCTTGGAAAAACTCGGGCTTGGAAAGCGAAATTTCGGCAAAATCCTGAGCAAACTGCTGCCTGTGCAGAACCGTGAAAGAAAGCGCGGGGTGGAACGAAGGCAGGATGACAACGAACGCGCCTGCCGCAAAAACCAGTGCCAAAACCGCTTCGACCGAAGCGAAAGCGTTCAAACGCAAACCACAACCACCCTTGCCGCATTGCCCTGCAAAACCAGCCTCTTGACGCAAAAACTCCCGCCACCGAAAGTCAGGTTGGCTGAAGCACTGGCTTCATGCGAATGCGCGAAACCGCCTTCGCAATGCGCTATGCCTACGGGAAAACAGTTTTTCAGCAAAAAATCCGCCTTGAACAACGCAGCGCGCTGTTTCTCGGCGAAAGCCAAGCCGGAAGCCAGCGAATTCGACGAAATGTAAAACGCTGAAACGAAAGCCCACGCCAGAATCAAGACAATTGCAGTCGCCGCTGCAAAATCCCAAGAGAAAGACAATCAACGCGCCTCCAACACCGAAACCTCGACTTTCAGCTTCCCGCCTTCAAAGCGAAAGCGCGAATTGCATTCGGCGGAAAAATTCCCGAAAAACAGCCTCCTCCCCTGAGAGGAAAACCCTTGGAAGCTTTCGCCCCCGGAAACGGCGTGCAGCCCGTCGAGGGAAAAGAAATCTATGTAAAGGCATGCGCCCGAAAGCTTTTCCTCAGTGGAAACCTCTTGCGACAGCAAAACGCTCTTCTGGAAAACCGCTTTGCCGGCAGAAGCGAACACTCCCGCAAAAGCCAAAAAAGCCGCCAGCAAAAGCAAAAACTCCAGGGAAAATTGCGCTTTGCGCATTTCAACCGAACCCCTCGCGCACGACCGAAACCCACGCCAGCTTGTAGCGCGGGTTGTAAAACGTGGCGCCGAAAGCTATTTCCTCTCCAGCCCACTCGGAAGAGGAAGGCGTATGCACCATCCCGCGCTTGGAAACGCTGCGGTTGAAAACCAGTTCCACCGACTTGCGCGCCAGCCTTCCCTCCCAATCAACAGTCCACTCGCCCAAAGCATAACAGTGGGAACAACGCACCGGCCTTCCGGAAGAAAGCGTTTCGCGCAAAACCCTTCCCTCTTCGAAAGAGTCGAAAGCGCCGAACCACAAAGAAACTTCGACACCCTGCCGCGCGTAATGCCCTTCGGCAAAGCCCTCGAGCGACGCGAGGTTTTCGGCGATGTTTTCGCTCGACTGTTTTTCGTCAAAGCCTTCGCTCAAAGAAAAAACTTGCGATAAAACTTTCTTCAGCGTAACGTCCGCGTAATGCTTTTGTTCCAAAACCAGCACCGCAGCCGAAGCGTCGGCTGCCGAGGAAGACAAAGCGCGGTGTGCGGCCGCTAAAGCCAGTATCGCCAAAACGAAAAACAAGGCTGCGGGAAAGGAAAAGAAAGCCCTCATTGGTTTGTTCTTTATTCCATCAAGCAGAAAGCCCTTTAAGCCAATTGCGGTAATAGGGTTTTCATGAAGCTAACCGCCTTTCTCGCAATTCTCGCGCTGTGCGCCAGCGCCTTCGCTTACCTAGACCAGTCTTTTTCCGTTTACGTGAAGGTTTTGGAAGGCGGCGACGCGCGAATCACCGAAAAAAGCGTTTTCTTTCTGGAAAACGACTTGGAAAAAGAGGCGTTCGACTACTACCTGCACTTGGGGCAAAGCACGCTCCTGGACTGGAAGCGGTTTTCCAAAAACATAGGCTACCACTTTTCCGGAGGCGTATCCAACCTGCGGATCGTCGCGACGCGCGAGTACGAAATCCACCCCAACGCGGCAAGCGTCACGCTGGAATACGATGCGGAGAAAGTGATGCGCTTGGAGCCAGTTTCCTCGCGCGGGACGAAATACAGCCTCAACACGCCGCTCATTGCGCTCATTTCCTCCAGAGGCGAAATAAGCCTGGGAAACAGCATGAGCTTCACGCTTGAAGTCCCCGCAGACGCACAGGAAATACTGGTTTCGCCGGATCCCGGCCCGCAGAGGCAGAAGAACGTCATAACCTGGCAAGGCCCGATTCTCGGAAAGTGGGACGTGGAATTCACGCGGGAAAAAAGCTTGAGCGAGGAAGTGAACGAGTTTTTCGCGAAAAGCGTTTCGGACATCCAGAAAAACTACTTTTGGGTTTTGCTTGCGGCGTTTGCGCTGGTAGTGGCTTTCAAGTTCTTACAAAAGCAGGAAGAAAACGGAAAGTAAAGGCGCGCGCCCTATTTTGCATTAGAGCGCTCGTCCTGCAATTCCTTCAAAAACGACTTTTCCTCTTCATTTAATCCCAGCGATTCCCACGAGGACGGGGGCAAGAGCAGGAGCGAGGAAAACGCCTGCCGCGAAGAGCAGTGCATCCCCGCGGCGGCTTTCAAAGAAATTTCTTTGACCATCCCGCGAGCGCCTTTACTAGAGCCAAGCATTCGTATTATTGAAGGGAATTGGTAGCGCGAAAATTTCCGGTACGGAGTTTTTTTCGCCGAAGCAACTCCACCAAGCGCAAGGGCGCGGACGAATTTTTGCAAGCCCCAGTCCTGCCTTTTCGAAATCCTGCCTTTGAAAACGTCGGCTTTCGAAAGCCAACCGTACGCTTGAGCAATTTCCTCGTTAGACTCGTACTCCGCAGGAATGTTTTCTTCTATCCACCAGTAGAACAAGTCAAAATCCTCGGGCTCGAGCTTCAAGGCACCGTCGAAAGAGCCTTTGAAAAGCGAGGAGAGAGTTTTGAAAACGTCTTCCTTGCCTTCGCGTTCGGAAACAAAACCGCTTTGCAAGTCGATTATCGCAGCCCTCAAGTCCCCGCCGCAAGCCTCAACAATCTCGTCTATCTTCTCTTTTCCAACGCCAAGCTTTTCCTTTTCGCAAATCCCCTGCAAAACCCTGCGCACCTCGGCCTTGTTTATTTTCTTCAATTCCACCCTCGCACACTCCGACCTTATTTTCGAAAGCTTGGGGTCCCAAACGTCGTTCGCGCACAAAATCGTGGGCTGCGAAGCGCTGGAAAGCAGTTCCAACAGCGCGGGCACTTCACCCCGGTCGAAAACAGAATCCAAATCGTCTATGAACAACAGCCTCGTCCCCCACAGCCCACCCGTGGTCCCAAGCCCAAACTGCTTCGACAAGCGCTTTTCGTCCCTCACGTCAGAAGACCCGGATTCAACCAAAATCCAGCCGAACTCGATCGCAATGGCTCGGACCAACGCGGTTTTTCCAGAGCCGGAAGGCCCGGAAACCAGCAGGGGCTTTTGCCTTTTGCCCCTCGCCCAATCCAAAGCCCATTTTTTCGCATGCGCTTTGGCCTCGTCGTTCCCCGCAATCTCGTCCACGCTCTTAGGCGCATGCTTCACAGTCCAAATCACGAAAAGCCCACCACGCGAAAAACAAAGGAAATAATTACCTTGCGAGGCAAATAAAAAACCATGTTAGTTGGGTTGGTGGGAAAGCCCAGCGCAGGCAAAAGCACTTTCTTCAGCGCGGCGACGCTCGTCGACGTAGCAATAGCCAATTACCCATTCACTACCATCGAGCCCAACAAGGGAGTGGGCTTCGTGCGCGTGCAATGCATAGACCGAGAGTTGGGAGTGCAATGCAACCCGCGCAGCGGGTTTTGCAAGAACGGCATTCGCTATGTCCCCGTTGAAATACTCGATGTCGCGGGGCTTGTGCCCGACGCGCACAAGGGAGTCGGGATGGGAAACAAGTTCATGGACGACTTGCGGCAGGCAGACGCGTTGATACACGTCGTAGACGCAAGCGGCGGCACGAACGAAAAAGGTGAAGAGGTTCCGGCAGGAACGCACGACCCGTGCATGGACGTAGAGTTCCTGGAAAAGGAAGTCGACTTGTGGTTTCACGGCATAATACAGCGCAATTGGGCGAAAATATCCAAAACCCCGTACAAAAGCGCGAGCGAAAGGAACGAAGCCATAGCCCAAATCCTCAGCGGGTTGGGCGCAACGCCCTTCAACATCGAAACCGCGATACGCAAGACAGGACTGGTCGAAAAGCAATTGCGCGAGTGGAACGAGGCGGACACAATGTCGTTCGCGAAATACCTCCGCGCACACACCAAGCCAATAATAATCGCGGCCAACAAGGCCGACAAGCCCCACGCCGAAAACAACATTGCCGCGCTCAAGAAAGAATTCCCGCACTTGAAAATCATCGCCTGCTCGGGAGTCGCTGAAATGGCGTTGCGAAAGGCAGCACGCGACGGCGCCATCGAATACTACCCCGGCGACTCCGAATTCAAAATCTTAAAGCAATTGAGCGAACAGCAGTCGAAAGGACTGGAATTCATAAGGCAAGGCGTACTGCAAAAGTTCGGTTCCACGGGAGTGCAGCAGGCGCTGGACGAGACCGTGTTCGGAGTGCTCGGCTATAAAGCAATATTCCCCGCGGGCGTGAACAAGCTTGAAGACCAGCACGGAAACGTTCTTCCGGATTGCTTTTTGCTGCCGGGCGATGCAACGGCATTGGATTTCGCCTTCAAGCTCCACAGTGATATAGGCAATAATTTCATCAAGGCGGTGGACGTCAAGACGAAACAGCTGGTAGGCAAAGACCACGTTTTGAAGCATAGGGATGCGATAGAAATCGCGTTTGCAAAATGATTACAAAAGCAAAGAAATCCTGCTCGAACGCCCTTCCTTCAACTGCACGCTCTCGACGGAAATTATTTTCTTCGACTCCAAAAGCTTGAGGTGGTTGCGCAGCGTCCGGTCGTTCAACCCCAGCGAAGAGTAAATTTCTCCCGCAAGCAGGCTCTTGCCTTCGCTTTCCCTCAGCAAATCAACTATCTTAGCTTCTATTTCGCCCAGTCCCTGCATGCGTTTCTGCATGGAAGGGTTTTCCTTGAGCATTTCGAAATCCCGCTTTTCTATTTTGTTTGCTCCACGTGCTTCCGCGTTCTTTCCGCAACGCCACAACGCCTCGATTGCGACGCGCGCGTCGCCCCCCTGCTTCGACGCGTAAGCCGCGACCAGCGCAATCGCTTCCTCGCCGCAAGCGCCGGGCTTGAAGGCAAGCGAAGCCCTTTCCGAAAGGATTCGCTTCAACGCGACCGGAGAATAGCGGGAAAACTCAAGCGCGGAAGGCTGGAGAGAACTGCGGATTCGCTCGTCAATCTTTTCCAGAAACCCCGCGTCGTTGGTGATGCAAACGATTGCCGAAACGAAATCGCTGCGAAGCAAGTCGTAAACAACCGCATCCTCTCGGTTGTGCAGCAAACGGTCGCACTCGTCCAATGCAATAACGCAAGACGCTTTCTGCATCCGGAAAGCTTGCGCCACCCGCTCGAGCACCTCGTCGGTCCCCAAACCCCTGCGCGGCAAAGCTTCGCCGGACGCTTCCGCAATGCGCGAAAGCACGGAATTGCGGGTCGGGTTCTGCCAGCAGTTGACGAAAACCGCTTTCGCGGTTTTCGACTCCTCGTTGAAGCGCCCGAAAACTTTTTTCACGCACGACGTTTTGCCTGTCCCCGTCGCCCCGAACAAAAACAAGTTGCGCGCCTTGCGCCCTTCGAAAGCCGGCTCTAGGGAAAAAACGATTTCGTTTATCTCACCCTCTCGCCCGGGCAGCGAATCGGGAACGAAATCCGCCTTCAACGCAAGCTCGTTCTTGAAAATCACGTAGGAAAAAGCAAACGGATTAATAACACTCTTTCGTTTTAAGATTTCCATAGGGTGGGAAAACCGTAAGAGGAGATTTTTCTGTGAAGCGCGGGCAGGCTGCATTCGAGTACATGATTCTGCTCGCAGGGGTTTTGCTCATCGCGGTCGTGGGGCTGGTTGTATTCCGCAGCTTCGTCTTCGCCCCCGCTTCGCAAAGCGTCGAGGCAACGAATTGTTGGGCGCGTTTGGCTAAGGATTCCAGTTGTTATGCTGGAAGCCAGTGGAACGCGTGCGGGCAAGTCGACCGTTCTAAATACGTTTTGCCTGACGGGAGTTTTTGCGCTTCTTTGCAAAGGCCGCAAGGCTGCATAAGCATCCTTCCGCAAGACAAGCTGTGGTGCGGGGAGGTTGGAATTCAAGTTCAAACGCAAGGTTCTCCTTCGCCTAGCGTTTCCCCGTCGCCTAGCGTTTCTCCGTCGGCTTCGCCCAGCGCATCGCCTTCCCCTTCTCCAAGCCCTTCGCCATCACCCTCTCCCAGTCCATCGCCTCCGGGAGATTTCTTGTGGCTGCAGAAAGGCATAGGCGGAGGCGGGGCTTTCACCAACATCATTGCAGACCCGCTCGTTCCAGCCACATACTATGCAACAAACGACATGGGAACAGTCTACAAAAGCACTGACGCGGGCGCAAACTGGGTTCCTTCGTCCAAAGGTTTTATTGGAGGAGGGTGGGGCGGGTACGGCGTGTTTTACGACATTGCCGCCTCAACCAAAAACCCGGGGTTGCTTTACGCCTCGACGCACGGGCTTTTCGAAAGCACTGATGGCGGGCAAAACTGGGCCCGCCTCCAGCACAACTTCGGGTGGAACAACGACGGCGCCCCATTTACGGCGTTGGCTTTGAACGAAACGCAAGCGACAACGCACGGCGTTTACGCCGCAGTAAGAGGCGCTGGGGCGGTATTGTACTACAACCGGACGGGCGCGAGCTGGACTCCGGTAAAAATACGCGCCCAAGACGGCGTTGCAATAGGCGGCAACAACGACCCGGTCTACAACCTCAATTTCAACGGCGGAATATCCATAGCCGGATTGTACATAGACCCCACCAACCAGTCCCAGTTGTTCGCATACCAATACGACAACCCCCAAACCATTCCAAATGAAGGCGGATTCTGGCGGGGAATGCACAATCCCGACGGCTCTTGGAGCTGGAAGCAAGAAAACCAAGGGCTGCCTTCGCCTGCAATGTCCAACGGCAACGCTTACGAAAGCGCAGAGTACGGAATAAAGAAAATGGCGTTGGGCTATACCGCAGGCCAGGGAATAAAGCTCTACGTTGTCGTAGACGAGTTCACCAACGGCCAAGGTCAGCCCGACGGGGGCGTTTACGTCGGAACTCTCAACCCCCTGACCAAGCAGGCAAGCTGGATTAAAGCCAACGCCCGGCCAATCCCTTCAAACAACGGCTGCAGCGATTCTTTCTACGACGCCGACACAGGAACCATGGACAACGGCGGGCTGCCGACTTTTTCAGGAAAACGGTGGCTGGGCGTTTCAGCCTCGCCCGCCGACGCTAACGTCGTTTACGCGAGCGGAAACCACTTGGGATGCTGGTGGGCCAGGGGATTGTGGAAAAGCGCCAATGCAGGCGCAACTTGGGCTAAAATAACAAGGCCGCTTCCCGAATACGATTCAAGCTCTGGCAGGTGGACGGCGAGCAATTTCCAAGACTCTTGGCACGAAGCGGGAACGTTCAGGAACACTTTCGTTAAAACTCTAGGCCCTTCAGACCACCTATTGTCTGCAACGTGGTCGCAAGTTTACGAGTCGAAGGACGGCGGGGCAACGTGGCAAGGGCTTTACTCGAACAAGATTTCCGACGAGCCGTACGTGAATTACGGCGGGAGCGGCCGCAGGCTGGGGACTTGGAGCACGAAAGGGCCGGAAGTTTTGTACACCGACGACATCCTGCCGCTGCCTTGGGACGCGCAGCACGTTGTTTTCGCCCACTTCGACGTAGGCGTTACTACAACCTCAGACGGCGGCAATACGTTCATACCGAAACACAATTACACGCTCGAAATGACGCTCGACATTTTCAACGAATACGGGCAAGACGCTTACGCCATCGCGGCGGACGAGCAAACGCAATCGGTCTTCGTCGGGTTCGGCCTCAAAAACAATTACGGCAAAGACAACAAAGGCGTGCTGTTCAAGATAACGGGCATGGACACGCCGCAAGAGCAATGGACGCCGGTGCAAGTTTTCGCTTGTACGGTAGGTCAGCCTAAAAGCATTTGCGGATACAACCCGGGCGACTACGCGCGCGACGCGAACGGAGAGCCGATTCCGCAAAACGGTTTGCCGGCAAGGCAAATCACTGATTTGAAAACGTTCCGGGACGCGGGCAACAACCTCGTCTTGTTCGCCGCGGTTTACGGCAACGGCTTGTACAAAAGCGGCGACGGCGGGGCTACTTGGCAAAGCATTACAACCACGCTCGGAATTTCAAACCCCAACATCTACGCGTTTGAAGTTGGCGAAAACGACTTGAACCGCATTTTCCTCGGAATCCAAGAAGGTTTAAGCGGGGGAGGCGGAGTGTGGGAGAGCACCGACGGCGGGCAAACGTGGACGCAGCTCAACATTATAGATTCGGTCAACCAACTCATCAAGCCCCCGAAAGACATTAGGGATTTGGAATTGGCGAGCGACGGAACTCTCTACATAGCAGCGTTCAGGAAAATAGGGCAAAGCGACACCAGCCCAAATGGAGCGTCAGGAGGATTGTGGAAAGGGGTTAAAAGCGGAAGCGAATGGACTTGGAGCAGAAGGCTTCCGTACACTTTCTTGTCCGCAGTCGACACCGACCCCGAATACCCGCAGCGGGTTTACGCGGCTTCGGGAGAATTGGTTAAAGACGATTACACGCAAAACGACGAGGTCGGAATATTCTACAGCCACGACGCGGGGCAAACTTGGACGGACAAGACAGGAGGCGCAAACTCGCTTTTGATGAAGAGTGAAATCAACTATCGCACCCTACAGCTTGTTTCCACTCTTAACCAGGACGTTGTTTGGCTCGGTTCCGAAGGCGGCACCGCGTTCGAAGGCCAAGCGCCGAAATGAAGATTCTTTGCAACAAACCGCCCTAGTATTAAAAACAAGGCGCGCAAACGATAGTTATGCGGTTGAAAGACTGGATTGCGCTCACGCGCGCCGAACACGCGCTCATAGTAGCGATTGCCGTAATCGCCAGCGAGTTCGTCGTAGCGAAGCGCTTTGCGCTGGAAATGGTTTTTCCCGCAGTCGGTCCAGCACTGATCACCCTCGGCGCGTTCGCCTGGAACGACTACTTCGGGATTAAAACAGACAAGGCGATGAAGCGCTTCGACCGGCCGCTGGTCAAAGGCGCCATAAAACCCAAAACCGCTTTTTACGCTGCGCTCGCGCTGTTCGTTCTCGGCGTCGCGGCGGCGTATTTCGTGAACCAAACCGCGTTCTTGATTGCGGCGGTCTTCACGGCCGCGTCCATGCTCTACGACCCGGTATTCAAAAAACTTCCGTTGGCGGGCAACGCGTTCATAGCAAGCTCGATGAGCATCTCGTTCCTCTACGGCAATTACGCCGTCTCAAGCCAATTAAACTACTTCGTAATGCTTTTCATCGCGGTTTCGCTCGCCGCCGGCTTGGGCCGCGAGCTTGTTCTCACGCTTCGCGACGTAAAAGGCGACAGGAAGATAGGCGCGAAGACCCTGCCCATGGTCATAGGGGCAAAAGCAACCGTCGCCGCCGCGATAGCCTTGTTCCACGTTGCGGTCGTAATGAGCCTCATGCCGTTGACGCAAACGCAAAACCCGGCATACATGGTTTTGATTGCAGCAACAGACGTCTTGATTCTAGTGAGCGCGTGGAGCCTCGCTTTGAACCAAACGCCAGCTTCACTCAAGAAAATAAGGAACTACACGCTCTACGCACTCCTTACCGGAGTAATAGCATTCGCAACCCTCGGATTTTGAATCAAAGAACGTCCATCTTCCCGAACTTGCCCAGCGTGAGTTGCATCTTGTCCTGCCAAGTGTTCACGTAGCCGTTGGTTATGCGGACCTTGCTCCCCTCTTGGACCGAGTCGATAGCGTCGTTCCACAACACCAGCGAAATGGTTCCGGAATCGTCTTTGAGCGTGGCGTTTGCCACGCGCAGCAGCCGCCCGTTCTTGTTTATCTCCCTCGGTTTTTCTATCCCGACGACTTCGGCCTCAAGCTCCACGTTTCCCGTTCCCGGCGTCAATTCAGAAATCTTCATTCCAAAACCACCATTCTGCTTAATAGCAAAGCATACTTATCTAAAAGTTAATTGAGTTGATTTTAATCGAATAAAAGACTTGCGGGTGCGCGTGGTGTTCGACTTCAAGGCAAGGGTGGAAAGGCTGCAAAGGGAAATGCGCGTGGACTGCGCAGTCATAACGCAAGTCAACCACCCGGAAGCCAACGCATACTACTACTCCGGGTCTCTCGAGCCCCTCCTGGCGTACGTGACCAAAAACTCCAGCGTCGCGTTCACCACCGAAGACCTGAAGGAAAAAGACTTCCCCCAGTTCGGCGAAACGCACGCTTGGAAGAAAGCGAAGGATTTCTACAAAAAGTTTTTCGCCAAAAACAAGGTCAAAAGCGTGGGCTTGGATTTTTCCACCGAAGCCAGCCGCGTGGGATTCAGGCTAATGGAAAAAAAGGCGAAAGTGAAGATCGAAAACTATTCGCGGCAGCTGGAAGGCTTTCGGGCGCTGAAAGACGAGAAAGAAAAAAAACTCATCCGCACCGCGCAGCAGGCCACGAAAAAATGCGTGCAAGAGGCGGAAGACCGCGGGCTGGAAGGGCGCACCGAAAGCGAAATAGCCGGCTTCATGGAATGGGCGTGCAGGAGGAAGGGGCTGGCGCTGGACTCCTTCCCGCCCATAATCGCGACGGGCACGAAAACGGCAATCCCCCACTCTACCCCTTCGCAAGAAAAAATCAGCCAAATGGCCTTGATCGACTGCGGCGCCACTTGCGGGCAATACCACGGCGATTTCACCACCACGCGCTACTGGGGAAAAAGCAAGGAAACCAAAGACGCGGTCGAAGCCGTTGCGGAAGCGAAGAAAGCGGCAGAGCGCATCGCCAAACCTGGAACGAAAGGAAAGCTCCTCGCGCGAACGGCGGAGCAAGTGATAAGGGAATACGGCTTCGGAAAACACTCTTTCAAGAAAGCGGGCTTGGCGTTGGGGCACAGCCTGGGTTTAAAGGTCCACGACGGCTTCAAGCTCGAGGAAGTGCGTTTAGCGAAAGGAATGGTTTTCACAATAGAACCGGGAATATACGTTCCGAAGCGCTTTGGAGTTCGCTTCGAAGACGCGGTGTTTTTGTGAGGTCCGGAAAAAAATGTTAGAAAAGCTCAAGCAACTGGTCAACGAAGGAAAATTAACGCGCAACGAAGTAATGGACATGGCCAAGCACTTCACTACTGCTGCCGGAGACCCTATCGAATACACGTGGGGAGGGCTGAACGAGTACAAAGCGCGGCTTTCAGACAAAGAAGCCGGGAATTTCTTGATGCTAATGACCAAAGCAAAACTTCACGAAATGATGGACGTCCACGGCGTGATACGCACCCAAAAAAAACCAGGAGAACTGGAGCTCAAAGACATTCTCGAAAGCAAGGGCGAAATCTCCCTGAAAACCGCGTGGGCGAAAGCCATACGCCAGTACTCTGACAGCCGAAAACCACGCTGAAAAAAAGGGTTTTTTAACCGCCTCCGACCTAATTTCTACACGAGGGTTTTGACTGAAAAACTATTCCCAAAACCCGGGCATTTTTCAAGGTGGTTTACACATGGCTGAAGAATTGAAGGAAGAGCAAGTGCCGGCTGAAGAGCTAGAAAACGAAGAGCTCAGCGAAGAGGAGGCGGAAAGCGAAAACCTGCCGTTCCCCAACGCGCGCGTCGTGAAAATAATCAAGCAGAACATGAAAAACCCGCACCAAATCAAGCGCGACGTAAAAGTGCAAGCAAACATGCTTTTGGGAACAATCCTCGGCGACATAGCCATGAGCATGAACGAGGAAGAGTATTTCACGCTCAGCATAGAGCATTTCAACAAGGCCGCAAGGAAATACCGCGAGATAGCGCTGAACGAAAAGCGCATCCGCAGGATTAAGAAAGTTCTCGAAAAGCAGAGGGCCGAGCTGGACGAAATCATAACCGAAATCGAGCTCGAACTGCCTCCGGAAGAAAAGCCGAATTCGACTTACTGAAAGGAAAAATCTTTTTCTACACTAAAAAAGGCAATTGTAAAATGGACGTCGGCAAGCTAAAGCACGAACGCGATTCCGCCAGGCGGGAAGTCAGGACCATCTCGGTGGACAACCGCGGCAAGATAAGCGAACTGCGCTCGCACTTTTCCAAGGCAAGCGAACTCAAGGTCCTGCGTGATAAAGAAAACTCTTTGGCGAACGAATTCCGCGGCAAGCGCGATTCGCTGAAAGAGCAAATTTCCGCGTCAAAGCAAAAGCTTTCGCAAATGCGCGGGAAAATGCGCTCCGAAGGGGCAGGGCGAAACCCCGCCGCCATCCAAGAGGAAGTCGAGCGGCTGGAATGGATACTGCAAACCGAAGACCTTTCCCCCAAGGAAGAGAAGGACCTTTCCAAGAAAATCAAGGACTTGCTCAAGCAAATGCCGCAAGCGCAAGGCTTCCAACAGCTTTTGAAAGACTATTCTGCGGAACGCGCTTCGCTCGGCAAGCTCATCGAACAGGAAAAGCACTTTCACGAGAAGGCACTCGAGCATTCGAAAAAGGCGCAAGCCGCTCACGGTTCGCTCATCGCCGAAAGCAAGAGCATAACTTCACTCCAGCAAAGCATTTCGAAATCGATGGAACTGCTCAAGGAAAAGGAAGGCGCTGCGGAAGAAAAACACGAGGCGCTGGTGAAAAGCGTGGGAGAAAGGAAGCTCAAGGAAATGGAAGAGAGGCAGAGGGAATTGCGCAACGAGGCTCGGATAATGCAAGCGCAGCAGAAGAAGCTGGAAAACAAGGCGAAAGCGATTTACGACCGGCTGAAGGCGGGCGAAAAGATAAGCAGGGAGGAAATGATGGTCCTCCAGCAAAGCGGAATCCTGTAATCACGCTTTCTTCCAAACCACGCCCTTCGCGGTATCCTCCAAAACTATTCCTTTTGCTTTAAGCAACGCGCGGATTTCGTCCGCCTTCTTGAAGTCTCTCGCTTTTCGCGCTTTCTCCCTTTCTTGCACGAGTTTTTCCACCTCCTTGCCAAGAGAAACCTCTTGAGAAGCGTTCCAATCCACGACTCCGAACACTGAATCTAACTCCCTCAAAAACTCTAGAGCGCTTTTCGCCTGCACAGCAGAAAGCTTGTTCTTGTCAATCGCCTTGTTGAATTCCTTTACGAAATCGAAAACAGCAGCCAACGCATTCGCCACGTCCAAATCGTCGTTCAAAGCAAGAGCAAAATCATTTTTCGTTTGAACCAAAACCTTGTCCAAACTCGCGTCTCCCTCGCCGCCGCTCGCGCTCTTGAGCCTGAAAGCGAATTCACTCAGCTTTTTCACCGTGTTCTCAGCGTGGTCCAACGCTTTGAAGGTAAAGTTCAACTGCGAGCGGTAGTGAGTAGATAAAAGCAACAAGCGCACGGCTTTCGCAGAATAGCCTTTCGCAAGCACGTCGCGCAAAGTGTAAAAGTTGTTGAACCGCTTCGACATTTTCCTTCCTTCCACGAACAAATGCTCGTTGTGAAGCCAGTACTTCGCGAAACGCTTGCCCGTTGCAGCTTCACTCTGTGCGATTTCGTTCTCATGATGAGGGAATTTCAAGTCTACACCGCCAGTGTGGATGTCGAAGCTTTCCCCCAAGTAATGCATTGACATGGCGCTGCACTCGATGTGCCATCCAGGACGCCCGCGCCCGAAAGGAGAGTCCCAAAAAACCATTCGGTCGTCTGAAGTCCACGCTTTCCACAAAGCGAAATCTCTCACGTTTTCTTTCGTATACTCGTCTTCCCCAACCCTTCCGCTTCCTCCTGCCTTCAACTTCTCGAGGTTTAAATGCGATAACTTTCCGTAGCGCTTGAATTTCGAGATTTTGTAGTACACGCTCCCGTCTTCGCCCTCGTAAGCATAGCCCTTGTCCAAAAGCTTTTCAGTAAGCTGTATCATTTGCGGCACAAAATCCGTTGCCCGCGGGTAATAGTCGCAAGGCATTATGCCCAGCGCATTCAAATCTTGGAAGAACGCTTGCTCGTAAAAGCCGGTGAACTCCTTGAGCGTTTTGCCTTGTTCGTGAGAACCGCGAATGGTCTTGTCGTCGACGTTCGTGATGTTCATCACGCTTCTCAAGGCGTAACCTTCGTGCTTCAGCCAACGCCGCAGCAAGTCGTAAAACAAATACGCCCGGAAATTTCCGAGGTGGGCGTAGTTGTATACTGTCGGCCCGCAGGAGTACAGCGAAACGCTTTTTCCGTGCAGAGGCTTGAAGTTTTCCTTCTTCAGCGAAAGCGAGTTGAATAGCTTAAGCATAAGCCTAGCCTCTCTCGGCAGTCAAAGCCATGCTGGAAATCACGTCGCCCAAGCCTACTGTGCTTTTCGGATGAACTATGGGAGAAGGGACGATGATAACGTAATGATCTTTCAGCTCGAAAATGCCGTTTTCCAAAAGCGAACGCCGCTCCATCGATGAAAACCTTTTCACCCGTTCCTCGTCCAAACCGCCCTCCAAAGCACGGATTTGGTTGAAACCCGTTTCGGAAGGCACGAGCTTGTGGTCTTCAAACTCTTTCTTTGAAATGAAGCCGCTTCCCTTTAGCGCCTTGAGGGCGGCGACGATGGAAGAAAAAATCAAGGAGTCCCTGGCTTTTTCCACCGCAACGGGGTAAGGCTTTCTCAAAACCAAAAGCTGGAAGCCGAAAGAATGCAAGTGCACTCTCTTGAGCTTCAGCAACTCCAAAAGTTTTTTCCCGCCCAAGTAAAGCGTGTAGGCATTTTCCAGCTTGCCTAGCCTGTCAGCCTCCTTTTTAGCCCCAAGCGCCTTCAACACTTCCGCAGTCTCAACTTCATTCAGACCCATGCTGTCGACCGCTTTCCCCACGCCGAGCAAAACCAGCTTTTCGGCCTTCTTGTCTTCCATCGGCACGAACTCCCAGTGCACCGCGATTTTCGCGTTCGCTTTTTTCATTTCCGAAATTTGTGAGGTTATGGTCTTCAAAACCTTAGGCAATTCCTTGGAGTCGTGAATGTGTTGAAAGCCCGAAAGCAAAGCAGCTCCGGCGTTTTTGGCCAGTTGTTTCACGTCAACGTTTTCGAAAACGGGGGTGTAGTGGATTGGAGAAGATATTATTAGGCGGTTGGCGCGAGGAGAATGAAATTCGCTTTTCGCTCTCATCTTCTCTCCGAACTTGAACTCGAAAATCCAATTCACTTTGGTGGCGTCGCCCTTGCGCGCCGCCTTCTTCGCTGGAAGGCATGCTAGCTTTTTGCCGCTCGCCGAAGGAAAGCACACTTTAGGGTCGAAGAAAGAAGCTTGCAAAGGGGAAAGCAAAGAAGTGTAAGCGACCACGGAGTCGTTGAAAGCGGCGAGCTGGTTGGCCATTATTCCCGCCTGCCCGCCAATGCGAGTTTCATCAGCGGTGAAAACACTGCCTATCCAGTCGAAAACCCCCGGCGAAGCGTGCAAGTGCATAGCCTTGCCGGTTTTCACTGAATGCAGCAAAGCGGCGAAAAAATCCGTGGGAGTCTTCACTTCCCTGAACTCGCTGTCGCTCTTCCTCTCGACCTCGGCCAATTCGGAATCTGAAAGCGAAGCCAAAACCCTGTTCGGCTGCCCTAGCCCCAAAACAATCGCGTCGACGTTCGCGTTGAAAGCCGTAAGCACGCCCGCTAGTTTCGGCGCCTTGCACTTGGAAAAGCGCTCTACCCAAGCCTGAGTGTTCATGACAAAAATAGCGAATTAAAGTTTAAAAACAGATGGAGCGCGTTTTTCACTTTCCAGCAAGGGAAGAGTAGTATTTCTGCATGCGCAACGCATCGGCCTCCAAAACCGGGCTTTCGCAAATGATCGTCCCCCCACAATTTCTCTCGACAAGCATCTCCACGAACGGCTTCCAAGGAGGGCTGTCTTCGCTTATTTCCAAGTGCGAAAGCTCGCCCTTCGCACCGTACCTTACGCTCTGGAAGTGCGCGTGCATTTCGTCGAGAATCCCGCGGCCATAGCTTTCAAGCAAATCGAACGTTTTCTCGAAATCCTTTTTCGAGTCCAAACCGCCTTGAGAACGCGCGTGCACGTGCGAAAAATCTATGCACACCCCGATGCCTTTGACTTGCGAGCGCATTTCCAAAAGCTCTTCCAGAGAGCCCCAAGCCGAAAGCTTTCCCGTCACTTCAGGCCAAAGCGAGGCGTTGAGTTTTTGTTTTTTAATTTCCTCAAGCAAAAACACGAATTCTCCTTTCATCTCCTCGAACGCCTTCTTCTTGTCCCACTTCCCGTAAAAGCCAGGATGAAAAACCACCCGCCCTCCGCCAGCATAGTGCACCGCCCTGGCAGTATCCAAAACGTACTCGTAGCTTTTCTTGCGTTTGGGATGCTCGTGGGAAATAAGTGAAATGTAGTAAGGCGCGTGAGCGCTCAAACGCAATCGCGTTTCTTTTATTGCCAAGCCTACTTTTTCAGCAGTTTCCTGCTTCACCTTGGCGCCGTGAACCAATTCCCACTCAATCGCACCCAAACCCAAGCGCTTTGTGAAGAGCACGCCCTCGGCCATGCTGCCGCCCTTGCACTGTATGGGCACTCCGCCGGGCCCGAAAACCACGCCCCTAGACATACCTTTTTTTAACGGACGGATGCTATTAAAGATTGTTCTGAAACGACTTTCGAAAAGGCAAAAAAAAATGAACGTAACCTACATCGGGCATTCGAGCTTTCTGGTGGAAATGGGCCCCCGCACTATTTTGATAGACCCGTGGCTCGACTCTAAACCGAGGCAGCTTGAACGCTTGATACCCCCCGCCCTCGCGCCCAACCAAATCACGAAATGCGACTTGATTCTCCTGACGCACGAGCATTTCGACCACTGCGACCCCTATAGCGTGGGCGTCATACAATCAAGAACGCTAGCGCAAGTCGTAGCGCCGGAAGAAACCCTCGCTTTGCTCGACGTCCCGGCACGCTCGCGCGTGCCCGTGCAGGAAGGCGATTCATTCACTCTAATGGGAACGCAAATAAGCGTTACGCCGGCAAAACACCCGCAATCAGTATACCCAGTAGGCTACATCATCGGCGTGGGGAGAGAAACGCTCTACCACGCGGGCGACACTTATGATTTTTACGATCTTGCAAGCGTAGACGTGAAGACGGCGTTGGTGCCCATCGGGGGCACGTTTACCATGGACATCATCGGGGCCGTAACCTCGCTTAAGAGAATGCGCGCGAAGAACGCTATTCCAATGCACTACAACACTTTCGACCGAATAAAAGCAAGCGCAGAAGATTTCGCCAGGCGCGTTTCCATTTCGACCAAAACCAACCCCGTTGTTTTGAAAGTGGGCGAAACCGTTAGCTTATAAAAACGCGCTGCAACCAAATAATTAAAGCCGAACACTTTGTTCCAAGCAAAGCTGTTTCTGTTGCAACAAAACATTCATTTTAACGGAGGTTTGGATTGCGATGAAAGTAAACGGTGGAAGGGTAATATCGCTGGGCGCCGAAAAGCTCGATGGAAACGAGTTCAAGGGTTACGACATAAACATTCAAGTAACGGACTTGAAGGAAGTCGACAAGCGCCTGGAACTGCACTTCGAACACGCCACTACGTACAAGGACAATTACGCCAAAATGCGCATCAAAGGCGTGGTTTACGCCGAGGCTGACGACAAGGAAAGAAAGAAAATGACCGAAGAGTGGAAGAAAACCAAGCAAATGCCCAACGAAATAGCCGAGGAAGTGCTCATGGCTATAAACTATATAACGAGCACGGTTGGAACGCTCTTGGCTTTCGGCATCAACGTTTCCGCGCCCGTCAACGTGCCGCGCACGCGCATAATGAACTTGCCCGGCCAGCCTGCAAGCAAAGCAGGCTGAACCATCTCAAGAAAAGAATGCTCGTGCAAAGACTTGTCGGAATTGTCTTTCCACGACAACTCGAAAGAAAACTTTTCGGAACCCTAGTGGCTCACGCCTTTCAAAGCCCTTAAGGAGAGAATAGAGCTTAACGAAAGCTTTGCAAAACTATTGAAAGCACTTTAGAAACTTCGAGTTTAACCGTTTTAGAAATAGCAATAGGAATAGCCTTGAGATTGTTCGGGTTGAAAAAACTGAAAAAAAAAGGGTTTTCAACCGAACAAAGCAGCAAGACCGGCAGCGGCTTCTTCTTCCTTCTTCTCTTCGCTGACCTCGTCCTTCTTCTCTTCCTTCTTGGCTTCGCCTGCGGGCGCAGCAGCAACCGGCGCGAAAGCCGCTTGCTTCACAGCCTCTTCGATGTTAACGCCTTCCAAAGCAGCTACTAGCGCCTTGACTTTCGTAGCGTCTTCCTTGACGCCTGCCGCGCTCAACACTTTGGAGACGTTTTCCTCGCTTATGGGCTGGCCTGCACTGTGCAGGAGCAAAGCCGCGTATACGTCCTTCATTTTTCATTCACACTCCTAAAATCACGGTTTTACTGTGCGGGGGCGGGTTCCGCCGTCGCCTGGCTTTCCTGCGTTGCGGGAGTTTCGGCCGGCGCAGGAGCGGCGGACTTCGAGCCTACCAGTTTCTGCAAAGCGTTCGCCTCGCGAGCCGCCTTGGCGATTATTATTTGCGCTGTCGCTTCGTTCATTATTCCCGCGAACACTGCGAGGTTTATTGCCTGCGCGTGAGCCTGCTTCAAGCTCTCGGTGAAAGCAACCTCGTCCACATCCAAAACGTCTTGCGTGTAGAGTAGGCCGTTGTCCCAAACTGCCTTCACGTCAATGCCTATTTCCATCGGCTGCACGCCGAGCTTTACCAGAATCTTGGCCGCCTGGTCGGAAATAACGTCGCCCTTCTTCGCCACAACAGCATCTTTCGCGATTACTACTTTTGTTCCCTGGATTTTGGCGTCGATTTTTGCCTGTTTCAATTCGGTAAGCACTGGCCCTGGGGCAAGATTGGTTTCCCCAGCGGGAATGATAATGTCGTAAGGAGCAACCTGTCCCGGTTTTGCGGCCGACTTGCTCTTGTTCTGCTTGAACAGCTTGTAAAGCTTGAACGCAGGAAGCGAAGTAAAAACCAAAACCCCGCCGTTGCCCAAAAAAGAAAGCAATTCCTTCGCCTCGGGCTTCCCTTCCTCCAAAGCCATTTTCAAAAGCGTGTGCCTAGCGAAAACAATGTCCGCCTGCCCGCGCAGCTTTTTCTTTATCGCACTGTAATTGCGTGACGGAAGCGAATCTATCGAAGCAACGGCAATCACGGAATGCCTTTTAGACTCTTCCTTGACTTTCAGCACGATGCCATGTTTTTCCTGCTTAGAAACCATTTTTTACGACCCTTTACGCTGCTTTCGCCGCGCCCAGCTTCACGGGCTTGCCCATAGTCGTCTTGACGAAAACGCTTTTCACGTTCTTGTCGAAACCCTGCCGCTCTATTGCAGCGAAAACGGCGAGAATGTTCTCCAAAATTTGCTCTCGGGGCATGTTTTCCTTGCCCACGATGCAGTGCACGCTGGGAAGGAATTTTCCCTTCGCCTTGAGCGTCAAGCTGCGCTTTGCCGAAGAAACCAAATTCTGCAAGTTCGCATTCGGCGGAATGGGTTTCGGCGTTTTTCCCCTCGCGCCCAGCACTTTGCCCAAGGACTTTCCAATGGGAACCATGAGCTGCGGCACTGCAAGCAACGAGTACTCCAAAAGCTCGCCGAGTTTTTTCTTGTCCTTCGCGTAAGAGTCTATCTCGGCTGAAGAAACCACCAAATCCGCCCCGGCCTTCTTCGCATCCAGCCCCTGCTGGCCGTCGGCGAAAACGCAAACGCGCGAAGGTTTGGGCTCGAACGGGAGAATGACTTCGAGGTTTATCCTCCCCTCTTGCTTCTTGAAATCGACGTCCTGAAAATTAATTGCTAGGTCGATGCTTTGCACGAACTTCTTCTCGCCCTTTTGCGCGATAGCTTCGGCTAAAGCATTGTCCGCACTCTTCTTGTCCAGCAAAACCATTTTAATGCACTTTAAGCTCTGTGGAAACCCGGTTTTCCTTAAAGCAGTTGCAAAGCAAAGCTTTGCCGCCCCTCCTGGCTTCACTCGAAGACAGTGATTTGCGAAAGCTCAGGCTTAAGCTTTCGCCAGTAACGGGAAAACGAGCAGAAAATAACTTTCGCCCGGGGATTTAAAACCTTTTCCCTAGCGAAACTTCCCTAGCGTTTGGCTTAGGCCTAATCAAACAAGCCGTATTGTTTTGGCTTTGCTTTTTTGCTTAAAACCACGGGAAAGAAAGACTTAGAGTTTTCAAAAAGATTAGACAAACGTTGAGAAATGCCCTTGGAAAATTTTTGGTTCAAGTAATACTTCCAGCTCTCGCGCCGGTCTTTTTCTAACGGATTACATGCTATCGCATCTTCTCGGCCTCGAAAGTGCTTTCTATCAACTCGGGCTAGAGTAAGCGTCCTCATGATTGCAACGGGATCTTTAGGAGCAAAATGGTTTAGGGCTTGCTCGCTGACGCCGTAGCTCGACAAGTGGTTTGCAAGTAGTTTTGAAAACTCTATCAAACTAGATTCGAGAGTGTGCCCGCTTTGTAGATGACGCGCCCGCTCTTCTGCCTTGGATAGCTGCATGTCTCTCTTGAACGCGTTCATGCTTCCAACAACCGCATTTGCCTCTCCGACAAGAGTTCGAACTGCGTCAACAGCTTGAGGGTTTTCAATGAAAAATCCAACGTGCTTGTAAAAACTCGTTACTCGTTCTTGATTCAATCTTTTTCCGTGCAACACGTGCGCGCCAATAAAAGCTGCTAGTCTTTTCGCCTGCTCTTCCGAATGGTGGTTTAAAAACGAGGTTAGTGCTTGCTTTACCCTACCACGAGATTTCAAGCCAACGTGAGGAAACAATTCCACAAATTCGAGTCGCGGACCTTCCGATTTTGGCATGAGAAAAATAGGAGTCGAACGAAAATAAAAACACTAGCCCGCCAGTTGCGAGTCGAACAACCCTTCATTTACTACCTTAATAAATTCTCGCGCATTCTTCCCCTCAATTGTGACTCCTAAACTCAAGCACGTTCCGGCAACTTCCTTCGCCTGCTGCTTGAGAGTGGTAGCGAGCGAAGAATCGCGCTTCATGTTCGCAATCTTCACTATTTGCGTTATGCTCAGGTTTCCGATTGTCTTCTTTCCTTTCACTCCCGCCTCTTCCTTCACCGGCGCGTTGATGCCAAGTTCTTTCTTCACCAACGCGCTCGTTGGAGGCGTTCCAACTTCGATTTCGAAAGTCTTGCTGCCTTTTTCAAAAATCACTTTAATGGGAACCTGCATCCCAGCGAAATCTTTCGTCCTCTCGTTGATTTTAGCAATGACTTCGCCAATGTTCAATCCGCTTGGCCCGAGAGCCGGACCCAAAGGAGGGGCTGCGCTCGCTTTCCCGCCTTCAACCATCGCCGCAATCGTCTGTCTCGCCATATGTGCAAACACCTTTTTTGAAATTCAAAACTCCAAACTAAACTATCTAACAACGCATTCGAAATAATAGAAGCTGCAACAAAACTTGCCCAAAGCAATTATTTAAGACTTTGTTTTGAGTGTTGAATGCTATGCAACTTTCCGACTACAAAGTTGGCATCGCAATTTTCTTCGTTCTGCTCGCCTTGCTTGCAATCCTCAACCCCAGTCCTCCTGTTTTGGAGACGTCAAAGCAAAAAACCCCCGAAGGGAAAAACTATTCCATCGACGGGCAGGCCGTCGCAGTCAAAAAAACTTTCACCCCCACGGGGGACGTTGTGGTTTACGAAAATCAAGGCACGCAAGGCGTCGAGTTCGGAGTGATAGACGTCATTCCTCCGTCTGTAGCCGAAAACTCGCAGGAAGTGTTTTTCGCGAACTCCGAGCGGGCTGAAGCGAAAACCACGTTTTTCGACAACAGCGAACCGCCGGTCTTGAGGCATACTGCGATTACGCTCGGACCGGGACAGTCTTTCGAGCGCAAGACTGAAAGCAAAAAATTCACTTTGTTCCCCATAGCCAAAAAGCCCATCCACGTTTTCTCGCCGAAAGGATTGAGCGAAGAGGAAAAGAAAACCCTCGAGCCAGTCTTGCGCAAGGCAAGCTCTCTGTTGGAGCGCATGGAAGACGACGAAAGGGAGGTTTTCGAGGAAAAGCTCAACGAAGCCATGCTCAAAGCAAGGCAAAACGAGAATACCGTCGAGGAAACCGCGAAAGGGTTGGGCGAGTTTCTGGACGAAGTGAAGAAAGCGAAAGACGAGGCTTCGGCAACCCCGACTCCTGCGACTATCGTCTCCCCCTCGGGTTCACCAACGCCGCCGCCCCAAAGTTTTCTCGACCGCCTCAAGCAAACGCAGGCCAACATAACCCGGCAAAGCCAGCAAACCGACATCACTGGATTCGAATTCCCACAGCTGCCTCAATCGGTAATCCTCGAAATAAGCGAGGACGAACCGACCGACGTCCTGGAATTCACCGCTGAATCCAAGGTCGACTTGGGTTCTGCGCTAGTAAGGGTTGAAGGCGATGGTAAAGACTACCTTCAGGTAACCACCAGGCAAACGACGCCAACACAATACTCTTTCGAAATCAACGCCGACTTCGCCAGCAGGGACACGGACGAGTACGGGTTTTTCGACTTCGACGAATCGCAAAACAAACTATTCGTCTTCTTTTCGAGGCTACAGGCGGAAAGCAAAAGCATTCCGATAGTCGTGAAGGTCAACCACGTTGAAACCACGCCAGAAGAAAAGCGGGATTACGAACGGCAAGTGAGCCTCGAGGAATTTAATTCTGTTTCCTCCGAACTAGAGCCTGTCAGCAACCCCGAAAACAAAAAAACCACGTCCAAATGCCAAGAGCAGGCGCAAAAGGTAATCAAGGAAGCCCAGAGGTACTTGAACCTCCCGTACGTTTGGGGTGGCGAAAGCATAACGAGGGGAGTGGATTGCTCGGGATTGACGCTGAAAGCCTACCAGAAAATAGGAATTCCGCTCGCGCACCTCGCAACGCTCCAGGCGACCAAAGGCGTTGCCGTAAACCGGAAAGACATAGTTCCGGGAGATTTGCTTTTCCTGCGGGTGAACCCCAACCGAAAAAGATATTCGTGGCAGACTATGAGCCACGTGATGCTTTACGTTGGAAACGCTATTCCGAACGCGCCTTACGGCGAGTGCACCATGATTCACGCAAGCTCCAGCAAGGGAAAAGTGGTTTATGGAAACATCTGCAGGAACGGAATCAAAAACGGGTTTGCTGTTGCAAGGAGAATAATCCCCGAATGCATCAAAAGCGCGTGAGGCTCAGCCGTGCTGCTGGCCTTGAGGCAAGACTTTAATCGTGTCGAGCTTGATTGTGACAGGGATAGGCACCGCCACTTCCACCAACTCCACAGTCACGTCTTCCTTCGCCTCGTCGATGCGCACTATCTTCGCCTTTTCTCCCTTGAACGGCCCGCTCGTTATTTCCACGAGCTGCCCGCGCTCGAGGTTGATTTCCACTGGCGCGCTTTCCAAAAGCTCCTTGATTTCGCCTATCTCGATGCTCTTCGCCAAAACCCCCTTGACGTGCGGAACTCCTGCGACGAGCTTTTTCACTTCCGCCTGGTCCGCCCCTTCCACCATCAAATACCCTTTCAAGCGGGGGGAAACGATTATAGCCTGAATGGGCGCGCTCGACTTGCGCACTTTCTCGGAAAGCAAATCAGCGACAATGCTCTCTTGCCCCGCGGTAACCCGGTATGCGAACAACATTTTGTTTTTTCAACTCCCCAATCAACGGTACACGAAAGAAACGAGCGTAATCACGAACCCTATCACGCCGAGCAAAAGCATTCCTATCGCGGTGGTGAAAGCCATTTGCCTGAACTCCACGTCCCTAGGCTTGTAAGTAATGCTTATGACGCGCTGCGACTGCTCGATGAACCCGCTCACGCCCTGCCCGATTCCGCTCAAGTCAACCATTTTCAAAAAAAAACCTTTTCCCGTTTTCTTTCTTTTCAAAAAGAAAGAAAAATCAAATGAACTCCAAATCTATGGGCTCTTGCTCTTCCCCGCCGGGCGCTCCTTCGTCCTTGATGCCAGCGAGAACTGCAAGAACTCGCACGTTCGTGTTCTGCATCGTGTTGTCGACCGCCGCGCCCCAAATTATGTGCGCTTCTTTCGCTACTCTCGCGCCTATCGCCTGCACCGCAGCCTCGGCTTCGCCAAGAGTCATGTCGCTCCCGCCCGTGATGTTTATCAAAACCTTGTCCGCCTGCCTTATGTCCAAGTCCAACAGCGGAGAACTCAACGCCTTTTCAGCCGCAAGCACCACTTTGTTGCGCTGGTCGGGAGTAGAAACTTCCCCCAACCCAATCATCGCACTCCCGCTTTTTTCCAGGATGGTGCGCACGTCGGCGAAATCCAAGTTCACCAGTCCAGGTTTCGTTATGAGTTCGGTTATTCCTTTGACTGCATTCGCGAGCACCATGTCGCTCGTCTTGAACGCCGAATTCAAAGGAAGGTCAGCAACAAAGTAAAGCAGCTTGTCGTTTGGAATGACTATGCAAGTGTCGGCGACTTTCTTGAGCTTTTCCAACCCTACCATCGCGTTGCGCATGCGCTTGGTGCCTTCGGAAGTAAACGGCAAGGTGACAACCGCTATCACGAGCGCGCCGTTCTCCTTGGCAGAAGAAGCTATCACATGCGCGCTTCCGGTTCCAGTCCCGCCGCCAAGCCCGCAAGTCACGAAAACCAAGTCATATCCTTCCAACGCTTTCTTGAACTCCTCCCGCGTTTCGAGGGCAGCAGCCTCGCCGACTTCAGGATTGCTTCCGGCACCCCTGCCTTTGGTCTTCATCTTGCCCATCAGAATCTTCTTGTCAGCCTTGATGGTCATCAAGTGCTGGGCGTCAGTGTTAGTTGCAAAAACCTTCGCGCCCGCGACGCTGAGCTCCGCAAGGCGGTTGAGAGTGTTCGTTCCGCTTCCGCCGGCCCCGACAATAGCAATTTTGGGTGCGCTTTCTGACAGGAATTGCATCAACTCCTCGTCTTCCTTGGTCAAAGGCTTGCCGGTACCCGGAAGCTCGACCGAACTCCTGTTTCCGAACATCTTGTCAAAATCTGGCCTTGCCATGCAAAAACACCCTCTTGCAAAAACGCGTGTTTACGAAAAACAAATTGCCCTGCACGCTTTAAAACCCCCTGCTCTTGCGAGCCTGCCCTCCAGTGGGGGGTTTAACGAACACAATTATATTTGCATAGCGAATAAAAAGCATTTGCTTTGGAGAGCGAACAGCATGGAACTTAAAGCCGCGGTTTTCGACATCGAACAAGGGCAGAACGAAATCGTCTTGAGCGAAGACCAGGCCAAGCAAATGGACTTGGGAATAATGGACAGAGTTAAAATCACTCTAAGAAGCAAGAGCATAACCGCGATGGTGGACGTTTGCGTGGGCTGCGTCCCGCAAGGCACTATCGGGGTTTTCAGGGAAGTTGCCGACGCCCTCAAGGCGAAAAACGGCGACAGGATAAAGGTCGAAGTCATACAAAGGCCGTCCAGCCTGGACTTGATCAGGAAAAAGCTCGACGGCGGAATCCTAAGCGAGTGGGAAATCGCCTCGATAATACGCGACTTGAATTCCGAAAGCCTGAGCCAAGCGGAACTTGCGGCTTTCATCGCGGGCATCTACACGCGCGGGCTGAACACCGACGAGACCGTCGCACTCACCAAAGCGATTTACTCGTCCGGCGAGCAGCTGCACTTCAAAAGCGGAAAGGTGGTTTCCGAACACAGCATAGGCGGCGTTGCGGGCGACAGGGTTTCCATGATTCTCGTGCCGATAATGGCTTCGCTCGGCTTCGTCATACCGAAAACCTGCTCTCGCGCGATATCCTCAGCCGCGGGAACAGCCGACGTCATGGAAGTCTTGGCGCCGGTCGCCCTGCCCATAAAAAAAGTCGGCCAAGTAGTGAAAAAAACCGGCGGCTGCCTCGTTTGGGGAGGAGCGCTGAACATGGCTTCGGCCGACGACAAGCTCATCAAAATACGCAATCCCCTCCGCCTCGACCCCAAGCCGCTCTTGCTGTCGAGCATTCTCGCCAAAAAAAAGGCGGAAGGCGCGAAATTCGTCTTGATAGACCTGCCCGTCGGAAAAGGGGCGAAGCTGAACGACGTGAAAGCGGCGAAGGAACTTGCGGCGGACTTTTCCGCAATAGGTTCGCTGTTGGGAATGAAAGTCGAAAGCACCATCACCGACGGAAGCGGGCCGCTGGTCGAAACCATAGGCCCGGTGCTCGAAGCCCGCACGGTTTTGGAAACGCTTTCAAACCAGCACAACCACGCGCTGCTCGAAAAAGCCTGTTCGATGAGCGGGATACTGCTGAGCATGGTGAAGGGAATAAGCAGGGAAGAAGGCTACAAGCTCGCGAAAAGGCAGGTGTTGAGCGGAAAAGCGCTTGAAAAATTCAGGCAAATCCTGCAAGCGCAAGGGGGAGACCCCAACGTGACGCCGGAAAGCCTCAAGCCCGGAAAGTACAAGCACATAGTGAAGGCTGGCGAAGAAGGGCGCGTCGAACACATAGACAACCGCGCGATATCGCGCGTCTGCAGGGCGCTTGGCGCGCCGAAAGACAAGAAAGCCGGAATGATTTTCATGGTTTCCAAGGGAGAGCACGTGGACAAGGGCGACGTCCTGTTCGAAATGTACGCCGAAAGGAAAGAAAAAATCGACTTCGCGCTGGAACAGCTGAAAACCGTGAAAATAATCGAAGTCGAGCGCGTGATAATCGACGTCGTTTGAAGCGTAAAAATCAAACCACGAGTTCGAACGCCACTACCGGCACTTCGACCTGCATTTTTTCCAACGCAGACGGGTGTGCTTCGCCAGCAAAGCCTATTTCCTTTCCGGCCACCCAAAGCGAAACGCACCTTCCCTCGATGAAACCCTCGCGTTCGGCCTTCCTGAAAGAAACGCCGTTCCACCGCACTCTCGCAGCCTTCAGTGCAAGCGAAGCGATTTCGCTGAAGTTCGCTTGGGCGCCGGCAAAAACGCAACCCAATCGCCTTTGGGAAACGGTGCGGTTGGGATGCTTTGCATCTTTCACCACCACCTCGCCGGCTTCAAAAACTTTTTGCGGGTAAGCCTCGTGCGTGTTTTTCGAAAGAGTGTCGAAAAGCGAAGGCAAAAGCGACGAACGAATTGCGTTGTAATCGCTCGAAACAGGGTTTTTTATTCTCACTATTTCCCCTGCAGGGTGTTTTGAAGCCGAAGTGAGGATATAAGTCCACTGTTCCACGAACCCCGCGCCGACCATCAAATCCCTCAGCCTTTCCTCCAAAAGCGTTTCTTGGCTCAAGCGACCTATAGTGAAAACGCCAGGCGTTTTCGGTTCGAACTCGTTGTAGCCGTAGCCAATCGCAATTTCCTCGACCAAGTCAATCCAATGCAAGAAGTCCGTCCGGTATCTAGGAATTGAAACTTCAATTTTGCTTCCGGAAACCCTTGCACCAAGCCTCTGCTTTTGCAGGCAGTCGGCAGCCTGCCTTGCGCTCAACTGCAGGCCGAGCAGCTTTCCCGCCTTCCCCGCGTCTAAACTTATTTTTTCAGGAGCAATTTCCGGCGTCCACCTCGAGCCGGTTTTGACGGAATAAACCCGAGCGCCGTCGTCTGCGAAATCCTGGCACAAAATGTTGAGCGCGGCGTTGCACGCCTCGAAATCCGTTCCAGTAACGTCAAGCAACAGCTTCGTCGTCCGAGTGGAAACAGTCGTCTTGGCGGAGTTGATTATGGGAGGAAAGGAAATTATGTCCCCGTAATCGTCGAAAATCACGGGATAAAACGGCTGCCCTGCAAGCGTAAACCCGTATTCCATTCCCTTTTCGTGCTCGCGCATCACTTGCGCGACGGTCATTTTCCTGGTTTCGTTCAACGGCACGAACTGGACTGGAGAGGAAGATGGAATGGCCTTGTAAACCAAGGGAAACCGAATTTGCGAAGCGTCGTGCACTCCGATCGCGACTTTCCTCCGCCTCCGTCCGTGCGTGAGCGTGAGCTTTTCCTGCGTTTGAATCAGCTCTTCGAAACCCGCGCCGTCAAGCTTCACACCCTCGACGAGCGCGCACGCTATGACCGGCCTCACTTTCGCGACGCTCTTGTCTATGTGCAACACAAAAGGGCTTTCCTGCAAAAGCATTTTGGGCATTCCCTTTTCAATACCCAAGAACCCGCGCACCGCGCGCGCAACGCCCTGCAGCGAAAGCAAGTCCGGCCTGTCGGCAGTTATTTCCAGCGAAACAGTTCCGCGCTCTTCCCCTTCAAAAACCACTTTGGTCTGGTGCAGCGCTTCGTAAACCTTGTCTTCACTCACCTTCGCCCCGATTCTCTTGAACAACCCCTTTTTGCTTACTCGGATAGAAACCATTTTTTACGCCCTCAACTTCGACAAGTCCTGGGTGAACAAATCGCGTATGTCCTTTAACCCAAGTTTAATCATCGCCAAACGGTCGATGCCCAAGCCCCACGCTAACACTGGGACATTGACGCCCAACGCTTTAAGCATTTCCGGCCTGAACATTCCCGCTCCGCCCACTTCAGCCCAGCCTTTGCCCGGGATTTTAGCCATAAGCTCCACGCTCGGCTCGGTGAAAGGAAAATAAGAAGGTGCAAAGCGCACTTCCTTTGCCCCGAAAACTTCGAGTGCGAATTCCTTCAGATAACCCAGCAATTCACGGAAGCTCATGCTCTCGTCCATTACTATGCCCTCGCATTGGTTGAATTCGATGAAATGCTTCCAGTCGATTTCATCCGGCCGGAAAACCCGACCTACACAGAAAATCCGTTGAGGCGGCTTCACGCCTTTATAGAGATTGCGGGCGGAAACGGGCGTGGTGTGAGACCTCAACACCAACCTCGTCGAAATTTCAGGGTCCCACTTGTAACGCCAGCCCTTGCTTCCGTCCAAACCCTTCTCGTGCGCAGAGCGCACGCTCTCCAAAAGCTTTTTTTCGAGAATCTCCCCGCGCGCCGGGTCTTCGATTTGGAAAACGTCGTGTATCTCGCGTGCAGGATGGTCTTGCGCCATGAATAAAGCGTCCATGTTCCAGAATTCCAATTCAACCAACGGCCCGTGTTCTTCCACGAAACCCATACCCACGAGCTTTTGCCTTATTTCCAAAAGCAGTTGCTTGTAAGCGTGTTTTTTTCCGTACAAAAATCCAGTCGAGTGGAGAGACGAAACGTCATAAGGAGCGAATTTCTTACCCTCCCAACCGCGCGTTTTCAACAACTGGGGAGTTAATTGCGTAATCACGTCGCCGCGCTCTTCCTGCAACGCCTTGACGCCCGAAGGCGTGGCTTGCACGAAAACTTTCTTCAAAACCTTCCGCTCGGCGAGCTTTCTTTTTTCCAACTCGCCGAAAACCTTCAACTCAGCTTCGGAAAGACCGGATTGAGCGGTTCCCTTGCCGATTTTTTCCAAAAGCAAAGCGTGGGGCGACACTGGCGAGCGGTACGCAAGCGAGCCCTGCCTTATT
Organism: Candidatus Norongarragalinales archaeon; assembly: GCA_038884755.1. Lineage (GTDB taxonomy): Archaea > Micrarchaeota > Micrarchaeia > Norongarragalinales > Norongarragalinaceae > UBA10210. The sequence continues at coordinate 59,487 of JAWABJ010000001.1, read as the reverse complement.
TCAACGAGCGAAAGCGCCTTAGCCCACTGCAGCGCGATGCCGAACTCTTCGGGAGAAAGCCCGCCTTCCAAAGGGCTTTTCGAAGCCAGCGCTTCCTTTAATTCCTGGATTGAAGAACTCTTGGTTTTCGACAGCGCCTGGGCGAGCTTTTCCTCAGGCAGTCCCTTGACCGCGCTTTCCGCACCCTCTTGGGTCAAGGCATACTCGAACGAAGCGTGAACTTCGGTCGCTACAAAACCCCTTTCGCGCAAGCTTTCCACCGCGCTCATCACCGAAGACAAGGGAACGCCGCACAGCTTCGCTAGTTCCACCGCCTCCCTTTTTTCCTGGACTTTCGACAACACGCTTTTTTCCAGTTCCTTGAGCATATCTTCACGCCCTCTTCAAAACCGCAAAACCAAGAAGCCTTCCCACCCTCACGCTCTGGTCCACCAAAAACTTTTCGTCCCCTTCCACTATCACGCGCGTTTCGTCGAAACGCACGCAATTGCATTCTCCGATTTGCACCGCCACGCTCGCGCCGGTGCAGTCGGTGTCAAAACAAACGTTCTCCCCGCCTTCGACTACGGCATATACGGAAACGTTGAGCCTTCTCAACGCCAGGCTCCTCGCTATTTCGGAAGACATTATGGTGACAACCGAGTTTTTCGAGCTGTTCCCCTCGAAAAGCCGTTGCTCTATCAAAACCCGCTTTTCGGGAATGCGCTTTTGGATTTCACCCACCGGATCGCCCGACTTTACCAAAAGGCTGTTTTCCACTAGCGTCTCGCCCGACTTGCTTTTTTCCGAAAGGAAAAAAAACACGGCGGCGAAAACAACCAAAACGACTATTGCTGCTAAAGCGATTTCATTCCGTTCCATTGCAAACGCACCGAAAAAAGAAGGGATTCAAATAAATAATTCCATGCCTTCCTTAGCCATCACGCTGTCCGGAAAAACTTCCTTAGCCTCACGCAGCACCACGCTCCGGTCCTCGTAACGGTTGCTCACGTGCGAAAGCAAGAGTTTTTTCACCTTCGCCTTCGACGCCGTCTGCGCAGCCTGCCGCGAAGTGGAATGAAACTTTTCCTTCGCCGCCCCCTCTTCAGCAGAAGCGAAGCAAGAATCGTGCACAAGCAAGTCGGCGTTCTCGGCGTTTTTCACGATTTCCCTGCACGGCAAGGAATCTCCAGTGAAAACTATTTTCTTTCCCTGCCTCTCACAAGCGACGTCCTCGAGCTTCACGGTCTTCCTCCCGATTTTCACTTTCCCGCGCGCTAGCAGGTCGGAAAACAATTTCCCGCGCACGCCCAGCAACTTCGCTTTTTTCTCGTCGAAATTCCACTTCGACGGCTCTTGCAGCGCGTAGCCAAGCGCAGGGCAGTTGTGCTTAACCGCAAAAGCCTTCACGGAAAACAAAGGCGTTTTGAAGAAAACGCCGGAAGAAACGTCTTTAATAGCGATAGGAAAAACCGGGCGCAAGTGCGGCAGGGAAAAGATTTTCGACAAGAACTCATTCGTACCCTTGGGCCCGAAAATCTTGAGCTCTTCTTTCCGCCCCAAGAGCCCCATGCTCTGCACCAGCCCGAACAACCCCAGGAAATGGTCTGCGTGCAAGTGCGAAAGGAAGATCGCATCTACGCCAAAACCCACGCCGCACCTCAACAGCTGCACTTGCGCTGCTTCCGGACAATCGAATAAATACACCCCGCCGTACTTGAACGCGAACCCGGCCGGCAGAGTGTCTTTTGTGGGCATGGACCCTCCGCTTCCCAAAACCACCAAGCGCATCATTTTCCTCACAATCCAAAAAACGATTAAGGCACGGAAGCATTTAATTAAAAGACTTCAAGAAATAAGTTTGGCAAGCTTATTTTATGTTGGGATTGCAAATGGCTAAACTCAAAACCGCCTTGAAAGTGAAGGACACGTCACAAGTGAAAGTTCCCGAAAGGACGGTAGACAGGGTGATAGGCCAAGAGAACGCCGTAGCGATAATAAAAAAAGCAGCTAGGCAAAAGCGCAACGTGCTTTTGATTGGAACGCCTGGCACGGGTAAGTCAATGCTCGCACAAGCGATGAGCGAACTAGTGCCCGCCGCCGAATTGAAAGACGTGCTGGTCTACGCCAACGAGGAAGACTCTAACATACCGAGAATAAGGGTGGTCAAGGCCGGCGAAGGAAGGAAGATAATAGAGCAAGAAAGAATGCGCGTTCCGAGCAACAACTTCAACCTCGTAATCATCCTCATCCTCTTTCTTTCCTCGTTCTTCCTGCTTTCGTTCGGAAGGCAACAGTGGGGGGACGTCATCACCGCAGCGCTGCTCATCGGACTTTTCATAGTAAGCGGCATCGTAGCGGTAGGAATGCAACTTGGAAGAAGCAGGCTTTTCGGTGAAGCGCTGGGCCCCAAGCTGCTCATCGACAATTCCGGAAAGAAAAACGCGCCTTTCGTCGAAGCAACCGGCGCACGCGCCGGCGCGCTTCTCGGAGACGTAAAGCACGACCCCCTGCAAAGCGGGGGTTTGGGAACTCCAGCGCACTTGCGCGTAGACGCGGGGTTCATACACAAGGCCAACGGAGGAGTTTTGTTCATAGATGAAGTTTCCGCACTTTCCCCGCGCAGCCAACAGGAACTGCTTACGGCAATGCAGGAAAAGAAATACTCGATAACCGGACAAAGCGAACTCTCGTCCGGAGCGCAAGTCAGGACAGAGCCGGTGCCTTGCGACTTCGTGCTGGTCGCCGCAGGAAACTACAGCGATTTGCAGCGCATGCATCCGGCAATCCGCTCGCGCATTCGCGGGTACGGCTACGAAGTGTACATGGAAGAGTCGATTGAAGACAACGCCGAAAACGAAGGTAAGCTCGTGCAGTTCATAGCGCAGGAAATAGCTAAGGACGGGAAAATCCCGCACTTCGACGCTTCGGCAATAGAGGAAATAATCCAGGAAGCTAGAAAACGCAGCGGACGAAAAAACAAGCTTACGCTCAAGCTCCGCGAACTGGGCGGATTGATACGCGCTACGGGGGACGTTGCGCTTGAAGAAGGCGCTGCGCTCGCAAGCGCAAAACACGTTTTCAAGGCAAAAGGCATAGCGCAAACGCTCGAACAACAAATGGCCAAGCAAGCGGTTGAAATGCGCAAGGAATACAGGGTGTTCACAACCACCGGCGCGCAAGTCGGCAAGGTAAATGGCTTGGCGGTAATGGGCGACAGTGGAATTGTACTGCCAATAGTCGCAGAAGTCGCGCCAGCCAGCTCCCGGGAAGAAGGAAAGACGATAGCGACAGGAAAACTCGGGGACATAGCAAAAGAAGCGGTTGAAAACGTTTCGGCAATAATCAAGAGGCATACCGGCAAAGACACTTCTTCTTTCGACATTCACATCCAGTTTCTGCAGACTTACGAAGGCGTTGAAGGCGACAGCGCAAGCGTGAGCGTTGCGACTGCGGTCATTTCCGCGTTGGAAGAAGCGCCCATAAGGCAAGACGTTGCGTTGACAGGCTCGCTGAGCGTGCGGGGCGCGGTTTTGCCAGTAGGAGGAGTTACACAGAAAGTCGAAGCGGCAATAGAAGCGGGTTTGAAGAAAGCCGTAGTGCCTTACGCCAACAAGGACGACGTGGTGCTGAGTGAAGAGCAGCTCAAGCGCATTGAAATCATTCCCGCGAAAGACATTTACGACGTTTTGAGTGTCGCTTTAAAGGAAGGAAAGAAGAAAAACGCCTTGCTTTCCAAAATCAAGAAAGAAATCGCCTAAAAACAACCCAAAAACCCCCCCTACGACAATAAGCGAAACGCTTATAAAGGCGTAAATAATGGATAATTAATCTTTCCGAATTTTGCACAGAGTGGTTGCGGGAAGACTGGGCACATTAGCGTCTTCTGGAATTGCCTCCTTGGGGTTGCTCGTGTCTCTCGCACCACAGTCTCTAAACACCAGCCTAAACTTTACGCTATTCCAAGCTTAAGCTGAACAAGATTTGCATCCGGAAGATTTTCTTGAAAACTCCCATCCAAAAAGGGTCAGCAGGTTTTTTTCTCAAAAACCGAAGAGCTTTCATCCCCTCAAAAGGTGTCCTTGGACTTAGATCTCTTGAAGTGCACGAGCTTGACGTTCAAGAGGCCCCAGCGAAAAGCAATAACAGTATAGATTCTGCCGAATTGTCGTGCTATTTCGTCTAGGCTCATTATTTCCAACCTTTCAAGGGTTTAGGTATGAATACACTATACTGCCGGCTTTTAAAAGAGTTTCTACTGCCGCCTCAACGACGAGCCAAAACTCGCTTTTTTTGCCGACGCCAGCCTTGCCTTCAAGGCATCGAGTTTTTTCTTTTCCTCGCTCACCGCAAGCGCCTGCCGCAAGAAAGCGCGGCTCAACCCGCTTACCCTCGCCTGCTTTCCCTGCAAAAAAGCGTCGAGATTGTCCTTGAGCTTTACTTTTATTTTCACCAGCTTGCGCTTTTTCTCCTCCAGCTTGCGCTCGCGCTTTTCCTTCTGGTAGTGAAGCATGTGCAGCGCGTGCGCGTAATGCAAAGCCTCGGAAATTCCCAACGCAGCTTTTCCCCCGGAAAATAAAAAGAAGGGAAAGCCGCCTTTTTACTTTTTGCCAAAGAGCATTATCTGCGCCAAAAGCGCTTCAAGCTGAATTCTCTCGTCCGCACCTTGGCTCATCCGAAAATCGTACTCGCCGATGCGGTCCACCAGCTGCACCTTCAATTCGTCCGGAACTGGCAGGGCGATGACTTCGCGGTAAATCTGGTTCAAAACGTCCTCGCCGCTCATCGCGTACTTCACCATCACGGTATTCAAATGGCCGCGCGCTTCGCCGAATTTTCCCTTGAGCGCAAGCTCGACCATCTCCGCGATTTCCTTGGGCCTCGCGCGGCTGGAAACCTCGAAAACCCGCTCGTCGGTTATCTTCCCTTTCTCCGCACTGCCCTGAAGGCAATTGATTGCCTTCCGCGCATCGCCTTCCGAAACGTACGCGATCGCCTCAAGCGCCTTGCCGTCCATGCCGACCGCTTCCTTTTTCGCAATCTCCTCGACTATCCCCTTGATTTCGGAATCCTCGAGGCTTTTGAAACGGAATACGGCGCAGCGCGATTGTATCGGCTCGATAATGCGCGAAGAGTAGTTGCACGACAGAATGAAACGGCAGTTTTTCGAGTACGCCTCCATTGTCCTCCGCAACGCCTGCTGAGCGTCGGGCGTGAGCGAATCAGCCTCGTCGAGAAGGATGATTTTGAAATCGACAGAAGCCAACGGAATCGAGCGCGCGAAGTCCTTGATTTTGCCCCTCACGACGTCAATCCCGCGCTCGTCGCTGGCATTGAGTTCGGCAAAACACTGGGAAATGTCTTCCCCGTAAAGCTCGTTCGCCAGTGCCAGCGCCGCGGTTGTTTTCCCTATTCCCGCGCGCCCGGCGAAAAGCATGTTGGGAAGATTCTTGCTTTTAACGAAATGTTCCAAACGCTCTACGATTGGCTTGTGCCCGATAATGTCCCTCAGCTTACGGGGACGGTACTTTTCCACCCACGGCTCGAAATCAGTCTTGCCCAAACTCCCACCTGAACTAATAGAAACTAAAAAAATCCAGAATAGAGTTTAAGGCTACGGGAATTTAAAGGCTCTTGAAGCGCGTCCGTTTTTTCAAGTCTCCCCAGCAGCTCTTGCAAATCGCGCTGCGCAAAATCTTGCTATGCGTGGCGGAACTTTTCTCGCAAGCTCGGCAGATTTTTCGCGAGCAATAAGCGCACTCTTGCGCGAAAGCGCTCTCGCGCTTGCAGCGCTCGCAAACGAAATTCTTGGCGGCTTTAACCATGATTTTTCTAACCTTTTAATTTCCAAAGAATAATCGAGAATTAGATTCTCGGAAATAAAACATGTCTGAAAGAGTTTTTAATGCTTTCTCGCAAGTCTTATTTCATAATGCAAGGGAGCAGAATGAAGGTTTTCATCAGGACTTACGGGTGCACTTTCAACCAGGCGGACAGCGACAGGATGGCTTTGACGCTTAAAGAGCACGAGCACGAAATAGCTGAAAGCGAAGACGCGGCAGACGTGGTGGTGCTGAACACTTGCAGCGTCAAGGACGCGACTCAGCAAAAGATCCTGTACAAGGTTTCGCACACGGCGAAGCCGCTGGTCGTGGCAGGATGCCTGGTTCAGGCGGCGCCAGCGATTGTAGCTAAAAGCAACCCTTCAGCCTCGCTAGTCGGAACGTTTTCGCAGGCAAGCATCGTAGAGGCGGTGGAAAACGCATTCGCGGGAAAGAAAACGGTTGCGACGAAAAACAACGGCATTCCCGCGCTCGCGCCTTTTGCGGACGGCATTTTCGCGCGAATCCAAATAAACTCCGGCTGTGCTTCCGCCTGCACTTTTTGCTCGACTAAACTCGCGCGCGGGGGGGTGAAAAGCTACCGCCCGCGCGAAATCGTCGAGGCTGTCGCGCGAGTCGTGGCGCAAGGCGCCAAGGAAATCCAGCTCACTTCGCAAGACACCGGAGCGTACGGCCTGGACTGTGGAGTTGCATTACCGCAACTGCTCGAAAGGATTTGCGAAATCGAAGGGGATTTTCGGGTTAGGGTGGGAATGTGCAACCCGCAGCATTTCCTGCGCATGGAAAAAGACCTGATTCGCGTTTTCGCGCAAAACGAAAAGCTGTACAAATTCTTTCATATAGCAATACAAAGCGGCAGCGACTCGGTTTTGAAGCACATGCGTAGGGGGTATAGCGCTGAGCAGGCAAAACAAGCCATCCAGTCCATCAAAAACGCTTTTCCCGACGCAATGCTCGCGACTGACGTCATCGTCGGCTATCCTACCGAAACTGAAGAGGACTTCGGGCGAACGCTCGGCTTCCTGCAATGGGCGGAATTCGATGTGGTGAACGTTTCGAAATACTCGGCGCGCCCGAAAACGCCCGCGGCAAGACTCGAGCAAATCAAAAACTCTGAAGTAAAGAGTAGGAGCGAAATAGCCAGCGCGCTGGCGAGAAAAATTCTCGAGAAAAAAAACAAGCGGTTTGTCGGCGCAAGGGAAAGGGTTTTGGTCACTGAAAAAACCAAGAACGGCTTTCTCTCCCGCACGAAAGACTACAGGCCGGTGATACTTCCGAAAGCCGAGGCGGGCGTTTTTCTCGAAGCGGTGGTTTCCAAGGCCCTTGCGACTTGCCTGGTGGGCGAAGGCACGAAGGCATTTTAATAAACAAGAAGACCATAATTCAAAACGGGATAAAACGTGTCCGGCTTTACCGAAATACTGTTGCACGCGGTTGACGCTTACTTCAAAAACTCCAAGCTAATATTGGCGTTCAGCATCCCGTTCCTGATATCTTTCCCGCTGTCCCTGCTTTTGCCGAACTTCGTCGCTCTCAGCGGCACTTTCCTCCGCCTCGGAAGCGTAAAGCTCGACTTGAGCGCGGCGGACGTCCTAGTCACAATAATCGCTCTGCTGATTTCAATGTTGTTCTTCGCGTTCGCCATCGCGTCGATAAACGTCGTCGTGAAAAGCCAGCGTACTCTGAACAGGCTCACTTCCCGCGACGTCGAACTCATCGAAGGGGCGACGTTCAACCTTTTCTTCATTTTCCTAACTGCATTCGCGGCGATAGTAGGATTCAACCTGCTCATAGCGGAATACGGCATCCCGCAAGTGTGGGGAACGGCCTTCGCGCTGGTAGTGTCGTCCATAGTCCTCTTTGCGCCGCAAGCGGCGGTTCTCGAAGAAACCAGCCTAAGCCATTCAGTTGCAAGAAGCGTATCTCTGATTCGAAGGAAACTGCCATACTTTGCGCTTTTCCTCGCAGTCGCCGCGCTGCTGTTCATAATCAACACGTGGCTTTTCATCGAAATAAGCAAAGCCTGGCCCGCGGCGCGCTTTCTCTCGCTCGTCACGCAATCGCTCGTGGTCCTGCCGTTCTTGGAAGTCTTGAAAGTCCAGATTTACCTGAGCAAATACTCGCTGTTGTCTTGAACCTGCACAACCGAAAGACCGCTTTCCCCCCCAAGCTTCTGCTTTAAATACGAGAAGGGTTGAAACTTGAGTTTATGCAACTGATTATAGCGGAAAAGCCCAAGGTAGCGGAAAAAATAGCTTTCGCTTTAGGAAAGCCTGTGCGCAAAACGCACGGGGGCGTTGCGTACTACGAAATTCCCGAGAAAAACGCGGTCGTGGTGCCTGCGGTCGGCCACCTGTTCTCGCTCAAACAAAAAACGCCGGGCGGAGGGTACCCTATTTTCGAAATCGAATGGCTTCCGTCGTTCGAAATAGACAAGAAAAACGACTTTTCCAAAAAATACCACGCGCTGCTGAAAAAAACGGCGAAAGAAGCGTCTGAAGTCGTCAACGCGTGCGACTGGGACGTCGAAGGCTCGACCATCGGCGGGAACATCATCCGGTTTCTGGCGAAAGGAAAAAAAGCCAAGCGCATGTTTTTTTCAACCCTCACGGCTGAAGACCTGAAGGAATCTTATGCATCGCTCCAACCCCTCGATGACCCCACCATAGATGCGGGGCAAGCGAGGCACACTCTCGACTGGCTTTGGGGAATAAATGTTTCCCGCGCGCTGATGAGCGCGGTGCGCAGCGCGGGGAGGTTCAAGATACTCAGCATGGGGCGGGTGCAGGGCCCCGCGCTGGCTTTGCTTTCGGAACGCGAGCTGAAAATCAAGAGTTTCGTCCCCTCGCCTTACTGGCAACTGTACGCCCACGCCAGAGGAACGGAATTCACCCACGCGAAAGAAAGGTTCCTGAAAAAACAAGACGCCGAAACGGCGTTAAAAAACACTTCCAAAAACGCGGCGGTAAAAAGCATCGAACGCAAGCGCGTCAAGCAACTGCAACCATTCCCCTTCGACCTTACCAGCCTGCAAGTGGAAGCTTACGCTGCGCTAGGGCTTTCCCCTTCGAAAACCCTGCAGTTGGCGCAAGAACTGTACGAAACGGCAGCCATAAGCTACCCGCGAACTTCCTCGCAAAAGCTCCCGGCAAAGCTCAACCACGAGAAAATCATGAAGCAACTGGAATTGCAAAAGCACCTCGCGCCTTTCGTCCAGCAGCTCGCTAAAGAAAAGCGTTTTGCCCCCCACGAAGGCCCCAAGAGCGATCCCGCGCACCCGGCAATCCACCCCACGGGCTTGGCGCCTGACGCGAGCAAAGACGCCCTGCGGCTGTACGAGCTCATCGCGCGAAGGTACCTCGCGTCATTCTCAAAACCCGCTTCAATCGAAAAGCAAAAGGTAACGCTGAAAGGCGGGAGTGAAGAATACGTTGCGGATGGCGTCACGATTGCGGAAAAAGGCTGGTTTGAGGTGTACGGGCCTTTCTTTCGGTTGAAGGAAAAACAACTTCCGCATTTTGACGAAGGCGAAAGTGTAAGCATAGAAAAGCTAGAGTTGGTCGAAAAACTCACGCAGCCCCCGCAACGCTATACTGAAGCATCCATAATCAAGGCGTTAGAGTCGGAAAACCTGGGCACGAAAGCGACGCGCGCCGAAATCATCCAAACGCTTTACGACAGGCAGTACGTAAGCGGAAAATCCATTGAAGTCACACCCCTGGGGCTGAGCGTTTTCGAAGCGATGAAACGCCACGTTCCCGAAATAATATCCTCGGACCTAACGAGGCATTTCGAGGGTGAAATGGAAGAAATTCAAACGCAAAAAAAACGGATGGACGAAGTGGTAGAGGAAGGAAAGAGAGTGCTGGGCAAAATCCTGAAGGACTTTAAAAAGCAAGAAAAGGAAATCGGAAACGAACTCAAGGAAGCGGTTGGCGAGACTCAACGCAAGGCGAGCGAACTCGGCGAGTGCAACAAGTGCAAGCAAGGGCAGATAGCCTTGCGCAGGGGTAAATACGGGCTTTTCGCTGCATGCAATCGTTACCCGGAATGCGAAAACGCATTTTCAGTGCCAAAAAACGCGCTAGTAAAGCCGACAGGCAAAAAATGCCAGTTTTGCTCCACCCCCATAATTACGGTAATTAGAAAAGCCAGGCGGCCGTTTGAAATGTGCCTTACGGCGAATTGCGAAAGCAAGAAAGACTGGAGCAAGGGAAATTGGACTCCGGCGGAAAAAAGTGAAAAGAAATGAAAATAACGCTCGACGTGCGCAAGAGCGCGATGCAAAACGCGCAAGCGCTTTTCGAAGAAGCCAAGAAATTCCGCCGGAAGGCAGAAGGCGCAAGAAAAGCGATTGAAGAGACAAAACGCAAAATCGCTTTTGCACAAACCAAAACGGAAGAAACCAAAAAACAAACTTCGGGCAGGGAAAGGAAAAAATGGTTTCACGAATACCGGTTTTTCACCACGACAAACGGCTTCTTGTGCGTCGGAGGCAAGAACGCGAAGCAAAACGACACGCTCGTCGCCTCGCAACTGAAGGAAGGCGACTTGTTCTTCCATGCGGACGTCCACGGCGCTAGTGCGGTCGTACTGAAAGAAGGGACGAAAGCAAAGGAACAAGACTTACGCGAAGCGGCTCAATTCGCCGCCTGCTATTCGAACGCGTGGAAGCTCGGAAGCGGGGTTGCGGACGTTTACTGCGTTAGCAAAGAGCAAGTTTCGAAACACTCGCACGGCGAGTTCGTTGGCAAAGGCGCGTTCCTGATTTCGGGGGAAAGGAAGTGGTTCAAGAACATGCGGCTGGAAATCGCAGTGGGAACGCAAGGCGGGGAACTCATAGCTCTGCCGGCGCTTGCGGCAGCCCAAAAGAAGGGGTTCGTTTTCCTGGTGCCCGGCGGGAAAAAAAAGGAAGAACTATTTCCAATCCTGAAAGGCAAGCTTTCGCTCAGGAAAAGCGACGGGCTTTTCGCAGTGCTGCCCGGCAACTGCGAAACTGCCTGAGTGCAAGAAAGACGCTTAAATACGCCTTTCACGAATTATGTTCTAGAGGGGTTAGAATGGCCAAACCAAAGCGATTGCTCGTGTTGTGCGTGGACGTCGACAACGACTTGGGCGTTAAAGCGAAAATCAAAGGCCCGGTCGTAGGGCGCAAGGAAAACATCTACGCGGCCGACGCGCTAGGCATAGCCGACCCTGAAGACTCGGACGTAAACACGATTTTCGCGGCAGTCAAGCTTTACGACGAGCTGGGCGAAGAGGCGAAAAACGTTTTCATCGCCACCATTAGCGGAGACACGCGCGGGGGATATCACGCGCACACTGAAGTGGTGAAACAGCTTGAAAAGATAATCGACGACCTTTCCCCCGACGCGTGCGTGTTCGTAAGCGACGGCGCGACCGACGAGCAGACGATTCCACTCATAAATTCGCGAGTGAAAGTCAACAGCGTAAAGACGGTTACGGTAAAGCAGACGAAAGAGCTCGAATCCACTTACTTTGCAGTCCTAGAAAAGCTCAAGGAACCGCACACCGCGCGTATAGTCTTCGGCATACCGGGCCTAGCGCTGCTGTTCTTCGCGCTGGCGGAATTCTTCGGCGCGCGCCTGTTCATAGGACTGCTCGGCGGGTATTTGATAATGCGCGCGCTGGGAGTAGAGGAAAGGGCGTTCAACGCGCTGTCCAACTTCCGCATTTCGTTCGAAAACGTGAGCTTCATTTTTTATTTCGCGTCCGTACCCTTTTTTGTCGCTTCCCTGTGGATGGCGTTCAACAGGGTCTTTACTCTGCAATACGCCGGAGCAGCCTTAAGCACTGCGAAAATAATCGCCTGGTTTTTCAAAGACCTGCTTTTGCTGCTGCCAGTCGCAGTCCTCCTCATCATAGTCGGGGAAGTCCTGCAAGCGCTGTCGGAAAATAAAAACCACTTTCTCCCAGAGTATTTGATACAAACGGCGGGAGTGCTCGTGTTCTGGCTCATTTTCACTAACGCTGCCGACTGGGTCATCGGAACGCTGTCTTTCGAAAACTTCTTCTACTCACTCTTGCTCGGTGTTGCTGCTATGTATCTCGTCGCCTACCTTGCCAGGGAGTTCAAGCACGACTTGTTCTCTAAAATGAATTTGGAAGGCAAAAGCGTTTACACGGAATTTGGCGGGCTGGTCGGAACGATAGTCGGCATAAGCAAGAAGAACGAGACGTTCATAGTGAAGACAACATCTGGCCAGAAAATCGACTTGAGCATGCGCAACATCGCCAGCCTTGGCGAAAAAATAGTCGTGAAATACTGAATTCAGCCTTTCGCCTTTTCGGCAACGAACTCGCGGCTCGCCTTGACCGCGTTGCTCAGCTTTTCATACACTTGCGAAGCCTTGCTTCCCTCGAAAAGGAAGGAAACCTTGTCGTGCGAAGAAAAAACCTCTTTTATGCTCACGCCCAAGTCGCTGAACTGCCTCGCCAGGTACTCCAGCACTCCGAAAGAATCGAACTGTTCTTTCGGAAGGTGCACGGTCACGAGCGCCAGGTTGGAATAATCCTTCAAAACCTGTCCCTTTCCTAACGCCAGCAAATCCCGCTCGTATTTCGAAAGCGCAACGACCGAAATCTCCTCGCTCCGCTGCAGCAGGTACATCTTCTCACCCGAAGCCCAGTCTATGTTGTGCTGGAAGTCAATGAGCTTCTTGTGCAACGCGTACGTGCGAGAAAAGTGAATCAAACTCATTCCCGTCCTAAGGAAAATTTTCGTTTGCGCCAGGATTTTGAACACGTGAAAAGCGTCCTTGGGCAAAGACTCGCGGTATTTCTTTACTGCAAGGACTATGGCATCCTGACCAGCCTCCCCGCCCACTTTCGCCTCCACGAAAGGCTGGAGGAAACGCGCCAAAGCGGAGTAGTTAAGCAAATCTTCCTGCAGCGAAAAGCGGAGAAAATGCATTTCCGAAAGCACTTCCGAAACAGCGTCTGAAACAGAATAATCCAAAGCAGTTCCTCTCCGTGCTAACAGCTAAAAACAACAGCCACCAACAACACTATGCAAAACCCACTATAAAAATCTGATGGGATAGCGTAAAAAATACAAAAAATTATAAAATATCAGCATAAGTATAATTTTATACAGAAATTCGGTAAAAGGAAAAATATATAAATATGCGGCGTTTGAACGTTTCATAGGAGGTGGCGAAAAAAGAAGACGGAAAAAAGCGTGGGAAGGGCGCCTTGATATTTATAAAAAACACGTAACCCCAAGGAGGCGCCTCTTCTCCAACCAACGCCCCAAGGAGGTTGGAGAAAAATGGAATATGCGAACCCGTGGAACGTAGAAAGCGTGGAAGTTTTCGGCTTGGCCGTGATTTTCGGCTTCAGCCTGCTTACGGCAAACATCGTCTTGATAGCATTGACAGCGGTAATAATCGCGGTTTTCCACCACCACACCACCCCGAGGCGAGAAGCCAGGAGTGAAGACCACGAATTCATAATCTAGTTCTAACGTATTTTAAAGCGCAGCAAAGCCGCTATCTTAAAAGCCTCGAACTCTCGCCCTGCGTTGTCGTTCGAATCGAAAATCACCATTTCCGCCCCTTTTTCCCTCGCCTTTTCCACAAGCGCGTTGGCTTTCGCGTCTTTTCGCACCAATTCATCCAAAACCATTACTTTTTCTACTGCATTGTAATCCACCGCCTGGTTTACGTTCTCCACCCCGTATTCCACCAACCCGTCGTTTTTGGAGATATGCATCTTCAACTCTTCAAGCAAGGCAAATTCCATTGCAATGCGCTGGTTTTTCATGACCTTGTCCAAAACCCTGTTTTTCAGCAACTCAAACACCCCGCTTTGCTCTGCCGTGGAGCAGTGCTCGAAATGCGCTTTCTTCAGCAATTCGGGTTTTTTCCCTTCCAAAAACTTCTTGAAATTGTCGCGTGCAAAACCCGGGCCGGCGATTACAACGGTATCCTCGTTTTCTATCGCTTTCGCCAGTTCCAGGAAAAACGAAGCCTGCAGGGAATCGAAGTTCTTTGGATCGCGCTTGTTTGCCTTGTTGTCAATTTCCGCTGAAAACTTGACGCCCCGCGCGTCTATGCGTGCCAGTCGAGCGGAATGCTCGTCCATCACCACGACCGTTATTTTCGTTCTTGCAGTGCGCTTCAATGCCTCCTGTAAAAAACTTTCCTCGAGCGTGCTCAAGCGTTTTTTCAAAACGAAGCTTTCGCCCAACTCAACGTCAAGCGTATGGTGCTCGCCGAAAGAAACGTACTCCTCCGGGCTTCCTGAAAGTATCACGCCAGTCAAACGAAGCTTGTTCACGCTCTCGGCAAACTCCACGTTGTCTAAACGCAGTTCAAGTTTTACCTTCTTTTTCTCGGCAGTAACAGGCCTGTTCCTGCCTTCTGCCTTGAAACTGCGGAAGGAATACCCTTCAACGACATCGCCTGCGCTAACCACTTTCGTCAAGTACCACAAGTCCTCTAGGGACTGCGGGACGAGCTTCAGCTTTTCCTCTTCGCGATAAACCAGTTTCATGCAAGAAAATGCGCACCGCGAATTAATAGCCCTTGCTTCAGATTCACTCTCTCGCGGTCAGTCCTGCCAAGGAAACTATCGTGATTATGGCGTACATCACGAAGCCGTACACGCAGGTGGGAACGCCCAAAATCGCCGCAGACGCGGCGGGGCAAGAGCCGCCCGCGCCCACTCCGAAAAGCTCCCCAAAGCTCAAATAACCGGAAAACAACATTCCCGCAACTCCCAAAACCAGCGTGCACCTCAACGCCATCGCTTTCGAAAATTCCATTTTACACTCCTCCTTCTTTTTATTTTACAACATCGCCGCCGTCCACGACTATCGCCTGACCGGTGACGAAACTGCTTTCCTCGCTCGCCAAATACACACACGCCCACGCTATATCGTCGGGTTTTCCCGGGCGCTGCACTGGAATGGCTTTGGCTGTTGCGTTAACAACTTCATTGGTCATCCCCAAAGCTCTCACTCCCGGCGTGTCGATAAGCCCGGGACAGACTGCATTAACGTTGATTTTCAAAGGCGCCAGTTCCAAAGCCAACGCCCGCGTGAACCCAAGCACTCCCGCTTTGGTTGCGCAATAGTGAACCAGACCTCGATATCCTTTCAACCCGGCGATGCTGGAAATGGTTATTATCCGCCCCCCTCTGCCTTGCTTTTTCATCTGCCTAGCCGCAACCAACGTGCAGTTTTTCACGCCGTCGAGGTTTACAGCCATGGTCTTTTCCCAATCGTCTTCGCCGTCGGAATAATCGAGAAAGTTTTTGAAAGGGTATATTCCGGCGTTGTTCACTAGAACATCCAGCTTGCCGAATTTTTTGACCGTCGCCGCGACGGCCTCTTTCGCGTCTGCCATTTTTGAAACGTCGCACGCTACTGCAAGCGCATTCGCGCCTATGGAGGACGCGACTTTCTTCGCGTTAGAAAAATCTACGTCCGCAATGCAGACTTTCGCGCCTTCCTTCGCGAAAACGCGGGCTATACCTTCGCCGATGCCCTTGCTTCCTCCCGTAACCACGGCAACCTTACCGCTAAGCCTAGACATTCTACCAACTCCTCCCCACAAAACTAAAAAGAAGGCTCAAGTTTAAAGCGCTTTTGAACTGCTCGTCGTTTAGAGAAGCGTGACTATTTCCGACTTGCTCATTCCCTTAGCGCACTTTTCGCAGACCGGGCTTATTCCGCAGCAGTCGTAAAAAACCCTCTTGCACTTCTTGCAAATCATTCCATTCACCCCCACCTAAGGAAGAGGTTTAGAAAGGAGGAACATTGGTTCCTCCTTCTACATGAAGCCGCCGTACAAAATCAGCAGCCCGAATAAGATCATTATCGTCCCCAATGCAAGCTTGTATGCCTTCTTGTGCCTATGCTGGAACCGTTCTATCCCGTCTATCACGCTCGCGTTTGAAGCGAAAAGTAGGACGAGCGCTAGAGGCAAGACGAACATCAGGTTGTAAAGCACAAGCAGCGCAAAGCCATCCAACGCCGTAGCCTGCGCGTTCAACAGTCCCAACACCGCAACATAAATCCCGCCTGCGCACGGGAACGCGCATAATCCTACAAGCAATCCTGCGACAAGCGCGGCGGGAATGGTTGCTTTCTCAATTGTCTTGTTTATGTGAGGAGAAGCAAACTTAGGGATAGTGAGGGTATTCGTACCTGCAAACGCATCCTTAATGTCGATTAATCCGACTAGTATTGCCAGCAGCGCGCCAACTTTTGATATAAAGTGCGGGGTGAAGAAAGTGAAGACTTTCAAAATCCCCAAGCCTATCAAGAGATAAGTGATGAAAACCCCGAAAATGAACGCGGCGCCCATGAGCAGAATGCTTTTGCGCTTGTGCTCCAGCGAAAGAAGGAACGCGATGAAAAACAATAGCACTGCAAAGCCGCACGGGTGCAAGCCATCAATTACTCCTGAAACTGCCACGAGCGGAAGGAGGGATTCAAGGGTCATTTTATCACTTTCGCGTAAACCAAAACCAGAAACACCAACGCTAAAGCAAGCAAACCCAAGACAGCGGCGTTGGCGCCAACACGCACTTTAAGCAAATCCCATCCTCCCGATTGCGACTGTCGTCTGTTGTGCGAGCATTCCGAGATGGGTTGGGCTATTGGACATTCCAAAACATTTCCGTCCTTGAGGTGGAAGTAAGAACTTACTTTCTCCATAGAATCCTGCGTTACCACGAGCGAAGAATAGTCCTGCGCTTCCTCGCGCAAAAACTTGTCCATCACGTCTAGGGGAAAGTGCCCTTCAAACAAGTACTTTCCGTCCACGATTGTAAGCAAGTGCCCTTGCATTTCAAAAGGCACTGCAAAACGCTCTTGCAGTTCTGCAACCTCTCTCCGCGCCTGTACGTCACCCAAAAAATCCTTGACTTCGATTTGCTTAACTCCTGCAGATTCCAGGAATTTGTATAGGCTCAAAATGTAAGAAGAGCAGTGACCGCAAGCCTCGTTCTTGTAAATCACGGCGTTTTGCGGGGAGTAGGCGGAAATAAGACTACTGCCTAAAACGGCCAACGCAACCAAGGCAAACAATGCAGACAACAAAATTTTCATTAACAACACGCGGCCTTACTGGGGAGTGAAGAGGGGGGGCGGATTTTCTTCAGCAACCGCCCACCATGTTTGGAGCGTTGGCGAGTCCTGCGGGCAACTGAACGTCTCCGCCGGATTGTTGCGCGCTCCCGCCTGATCGGGGTTCAAAAGAATTTTTCGCGATTCCGGACTGCACTTGCGCGTTCAATTGCGAAAGTTGCACAGCTTGGAACGCGCTCACTACTACCAAAACGCCTATCAAAACTCCGAAAACCAACTGCTGGTTCATTGCAACACCTCCATTGTTTTTTCTTCACTTGATTTTTCTTTTTAGAAAAAACCATCAGCAACAGCCGCCTTTCTTTTTCTTTTTTCCGTACATTTCAGCAACCTCCGACCATGTCGGGCGCGTTTGCGATGTTTTGGGATGAAGACTGAGACTGCGATGAAGACGAGGCCTTGAAGCCCCGGAATTCGTTGGAAGCCAAATCAGTCGGGTTTATGTTCGAATCCATCCCGGACGAAGCGAAGGAAACCGCTTTCGAAATGTGCTGCTTGGGGAAGAACAGTATCTTCCACTTGGCCATCTCCTCAAGAATCGCACTGTCTTCTAAGTCGGGGTGTTTCAAAAGCAAATACTTTGCAAGCCCGCGCATGGCTGCAGAGTGCTGGCAGCCGCAAGCCGGCTGGCCGTTAGAAAAAACCAGTTCGGTCGCACCGCAACAGTACTCGCAAGCAATCATTTTCCCCAGCGCAACGTACCTCTGCTGCGCGTCAGAATCCAAATCCGCAAACTTGAGGGTGCCGTCAGGATACAAGTCGCCGTCAAGCTTTCCCAGAATCGTCAGGCTTTCCACGGGCTTGTCGTAACTCACACCCAACTCTGAACCGTAAACGTCCGGCACTCCCTTGGGAATCACGCGGTCAACAACCGCCTGCAAGCTTGCACCAGAGGTTGCGCCAGAAGCGGGCTGCTGCCCGACGCTGCCGCCTGCGCCCAAAGCCGGCGCTGAATAAAGCAATATCTGGTTTGAAAGCGTGGAAAGCTGATATTGGTTGAAAGCCAAGACCAGCACCAACAACGCCATCGCCGCGTAAACGGGCATGGAAAAGTCCTGCGCCTTTCGTTCGTGCTCGCTCAAAACAACCACCTTTACAACATTTGTAAAACTTTACGAAAGTTTCGTGTCGCAGGTGTTTAATAAACCTTTGCATTTGTTGTAAAGCTTTAAATAAGGCAAGTGGCATTTTCATTCTATGGTAGACGTGAAGGGCCTACGTTTTGAAAAGCTGGGATCGAAAACCAAGGGATTGAACGCTTTGCTCAGCCCGCTCGAAAGCGAGGTTTTGGAAGTGCTGTGCAGATGTCGCGAAGCGACCGTGCGCGATATTCACAAAAAGCTGAAAAGCAAAAGCGCCTTGACCAGCGTGGCAGTCATTCTCGACAGGCTGCACGACAAAAAGCTGGTTACACGCAAAGCGCTTTACGGCAGAGGCGGGCAGTATTACGTTTACAGCGCGAAAGCCTCGAAGAAAGACCTGGAATACTCGGTTTTGGAAAACGCAGTCAACAAGCTTATAGAGGGCTTCGGAAGCACTGCTGTAAGCTATTTTAACGAGCGCTTCAAGAAGTAATTGTGGTTGAATGTTTGAAGACCTGATGCTGGAGCATTTGGCTGACGTCGTAGCAGGTTTTTTCGCTAATCCCGTCAACGTAACCCTCTCGATAACCTCGCTTGCACTAGCGCTTCTATTGTTCCTAAAACTCAACGACAAAACACTCTCGCACAAGCAGCGCATTTCGCTGGTGTATTTGCATTTGGCGTTCCTGTTCGCGCCGCTTGTTTTCCTTGCATTGTCCATTTCCTGCCAAGTCGCTTCGATAACATGCGCGGTTACAATAACCCAATTCCTGCTCTATTCGCTGCCTCTTATCATAATCGGAACCGTGATTGCGGGATTCATAATGCTGCCGCGTTATTACAAGCAAACGAGCTTGAAAGCGCCGCAGGGCCTGCGCAGGTTCGTTGAAAACGAAGCCAGGCGGCTGAAGCTTTCCAAAACGCCGGAACTGCGGTCACTCGATTCCGGCAAGCCTTCTGCATTTACGCTTGGTTTCTTCAATCCCAGCATTTTCGTCAGTGTGGGAATGCAAGAGACTCTCAACAAAAAGGAAATCGAGGCGGTGCTCTTGCACGAATTGGCGCACGTGAAAAACGCATCTTCGTGGTTCAAGTTCTCTTCCGCACTCCTGAAGGCATTCTCGCCTTTCGCCGCAGTGCGCAGCTTCGGGTTCAGCGTAGACACAGAGGAGCTCAAAGCCGATTCTTACGCAGCAAGCAGGCAAGACACTTGCCGACATCTCGATTCCGCAAAACGCAAGGTTTCCCTCGACTGCTAAACGCCGAGAAAAGCAAAAACTATTTAAGCGGAAGCACGCCATTACTTTTACAAAAGTTGTAAAGGTAATCGCTTGGCTTCGTGTTCGCCGTTGTGGAAACACCCCCTTTTGGCTGGAATAGCGGGAGGCTCGTTCCTGCTCGCCGTATTCTTCGGGCTCATGCTTGCTACAAACCCGTGGGACGTAGCTGCTGCAGAATTCAAAAGGCTTTTCCCGTGGATTGCTGCGCTCGTAATGGGCTTCGCCACCCAAGCGTACCTCTACGCCACGCTCAAAAAATCGATTGCCGAAAAAACGGCGCTGGCGAAAGCTAAGGGCGGCGTTGCTGCAGCGGGAGGCATGTCAACAGGCGCCATGGTCGCGTGCTGCGCCCACCACTTCACAGACGCACTCCCGTTCGTGGGGCTTGCCGCCTTCGCAACGGTTTTATCGCGATACCAAGAACTGTTCCTGATTATCGGAGTGTTGTCGAACGTCGTAGGCATAATCATGATGCTGGGGGTTTTCAAGAAAATTCGCATCGGCGGAAAATACCCGGTAATCAGGCATTTTAGCGCGGCGCAATTCGATTTCGCATTCAAGGCGAGCATCGTCGCGAGTGTTGCGATAATCGCGGCTTACGCGGCGAGGTTTTTGGAGTGATTGAAAAAAAAAACGGAGATGGTTTGAAATGGAAATGAAAAACGAATACCTGCTTTACGCCGTGATTTTCGGCTCCACGCTGGTCTTGGCTTGGAGCGCTTTCGCCGCAACGTCAAAACCCCAGTTGGACCGAGACTCGCGCGGACTGCTTTTGGAAACGCAGTCCAACGAACAGTATTTCGCTGCGCAGGCGCAGGCTTTGGGAAACGAGTGCGGGAATTTAAAGGATGAGGCGAACGTACAGCACTTGTCTCACCACCCAGGGCAATACGCCGATTGCCTCAGGCAAGTTGAACCTTCATTCCTGCGTAAGGCAACCGGAAAAACTCTTGGCGAAATACTGGGTTAAAAGCTTTACAGTTGTAGTAAAACTTTAAATACCCGGTGCGCTGCATTATGTAAAGCGAATTGGAATTCAGAGGAAAAAGAATGGCTTTGGACGCGAAGAAAACAGGATACGCTGTAGGCGGCACGTGGGGCATTTTGTACGTGGTTTGCGCCATTGCCTTTACGCTCTTGCCGGACTTGACGCTGGCATTCGGAAACTACATTTTCCACGGCATTTTGTTGAACTCAAAACCTCTGGATGTTGTTACTACGGCAATAGGGCTGGCCTTGAGCATGATTTCGGGATTCGCCATCGGCGCTCTTTACGCAAAAGTTTACAATTACTTTGAAAAAAGCTGAAAATTTCTTGTGGGGAACAAGAAAAATCCGCATGATTACGGCAGGGTGTTTATGTTGGAAAAAGGTGCGTTAATACTATTAGGCTTGATTGCGCTCGGCATTCTCGGCGTTGGGCTTTTGATTTTCTCAATCCCTTCGACGTCTGGAAGCGGTATAAACACGGGACAGCAACCGACTGATGAAGAAAGGAAAGCGCAGGTGGTCGAAATAACGGCGACGGCGTCGGGATACGAGCCTTCCACGGTGAGGGTCAAGGCGGGCGTTCCTGTCGAGCTCAGGCTCACCGCGGACAAGACCGCCGGCTGCAGCCGCTCTTTCGTGATGAAAGACTTCGGCATAAGGGCAGTAGCTGAAAGCGGCAAGATACAGACTTTCCGCTTCACTCCGCCTGCAGGAGAATTCGTTTACAGGTGCAGCATGAACATGTTCCGCGGAAAGCTCGTAGCAGAGTGATGTACATGAAAAAAAGCTTCAAAACAAAAGGAATGCACTGCAAAAGCTGCGAAATTCTCGTGGAAGACGCTATATCCGAAATAACGGGCGTTTCTCACGTGAAAGCCAACCACTCGAAAAACTCGGTTGAGGTGGAGTTCGAACCCCCGGCAAGCGAAACTCAAATCAAGAAAGCAATCGAAAAAGAGGGTTATGCTGTTTTAAGTTGAAAAAGCCGGGGGGGAAAAAAAATGAAATTCACTTATTACGTAAAGGGCTTCGAGTGCGAGTCTTGCGCCCGCGTTATTTCTCGCGTCGTTTCCTCTTTTCCCGGCGCGAGCCTGGTCGAGGCAAACCAGTACACTGGCGCCATCACGATAGAGTGCGAGCCGGAAGACGAAAAGCAAATAATCCAGGCCGTCCGTGAGAAAGGATATTCCCTTTCCAGCCAGCCCCTGCAAACAGACTACTCTGTTGAAAAAAGCCCCTTCGAAAGCGGCAAGAACTACGTTTTCGGGATGTTCGGGGGAAAGCACGGGTTTCAAGTGGAGCAGTCACTGTTGCAAGCAACGCTATTGTCTTTCCTGCTTACCATAGGCGCGGAAATTCTTGCAGCCATAGTGCTGAACATTCCGCTGGCGGATTACAAATGGCTGTTCGTGCTTTCTGCCGTTGCAGTAAGCGCCAACGCCTTTGCAGTGTGGCATTCAATCGCGTACCGCAAGGAATTCACGTGCATGAACGGAATGATGGTAGGGATGGCGTTGGGAATGATGACCGGGTTCATGGCCGGTGCGGTTGTCGCGGCTTCCAACGGAATGTTCGTCGGAAGCGTGGTCGGAATGCTTTTCGGAATGGCCGTAGGCGCTTACACGGGCTATTGCTGCGGGATAATGGGCGTGCTGGAAGGGCTGATGGCGGGCTTGATGGCGGGAATAATGGGCGCCATGACTACCATAATGCTGTTGAACGACCACGTCATCACATTCCTCTTCATTCTTTTCGCTGCCTGCACGGTGGTTTTGGGCGGGTTGAGCTACATGATCTGGAAGGAAGCGGGTGGAAGGGAAGGAAAGGCGAAACTCCCGTCTGGCCCGAACATCGTAGCTGCAAACGTGGCCGTAGGACTACTACTGGTTTTGATAATGGTCTACGCGCCCAAAGGGCCTTTGGCGTGGGTTGGCTTTGGCGGTTGAAATGAGGAAAGGCGTTTTCGACATAGGAGGAATGCACTGTGCCTCGTGCAGCGTATTGATAAAACGCAGGCTCGAGAAAACGCCAGGAGTGCAAAGCGCAAACGTGAATTACGCGACTGAAAAGGCGACGGTGGAATACGATGAACGCCAGTGCGACGAGAAAAAAATCGTAAGCACGGTCGAGCAAACCGGCTACAAAGCGTATCCCCGAATGGAGGAGGGAATGCAGTCCAAGCAAATGGGCCACTCCACGCCTTCGCCAGCAATGGGAATGCCGGGACATGACCACGTGGCCATGCTTAAGGAAAGTGAACTGCACGAGCTCAAATTAAAAGTAATTGTTTCAGCTGCGCTTTCGTTTCCCGCCCTCGCATTAGTAATGCTCACGCCAGAATTCCAATTCAAAACGCTAGTCTTGTTTTTGCTCGCCACGCCAGTTCAGTTCTGGGCAGGCAAGCAATTCTACCAAGGAACTCTCTCCGGGTTGCGCGTTTTCAGCGCGAACATGGACACGCTCATCGCAATGGGCACTAGCGCCGCTTATTTTTACTCGGTCGCATCGCTCTTCGGGCTAGTGAAAGAAAATTATTTCGAGATAGGAGCGATTTTGATTACGTTCGTGCTGCTCGGGAAGTATCTTGAAGCAATCGCGAAAGGCAGGGCTTCGGAAGCGATCAAAAAACTCGTGGGATTGAATCCGAAAACCGCCATCGTAATACGCAACGGAAGGGAAAAAGAAATTCCCATAGAGCAAGTGGTTGCAGGGGATTTGATTCGCGTGCGGCCCGGCGAGAAAATTCCGGTCGACGGAATTGTTGTTGAAGGAGACTCGAGCGTTGACGAAAGCATGCTTACTGGCGAATCACTGCCAGTCGAAAAAACGAAAGGCTCGAAAGTTTACGGCGCTACGCTAAACAAGCACGGCTCGCTCACATTCAAGGCAACCAAAGTAGGAAAGGACACGGTGTTGTCGCAAATAATCAAGCTCGTCGAGGAAGCGCAAGGCTCGCAAGCGCCCATACAGCGTTTTGCGGACGAAGTCTCAGCAGTTTTCGTCCCCATAGTTATCATCATCGCCATGCTGACGTTCGCCGCTTGGCTTTTCTCGGGGCAGGCGTTTTCGTTTGCTTTGGTCGCTGCAGTCTCCGTCCTCGTCATAGCCTGCCCTTGCGCGCTTGGACTTGCAACTCCAACCGCAATAATGGTCGGAACTGGAATGGGCGCTGAAAAAGGCATTTTGATAAAAAGCGCCGTTGCACTTGAGAGGACGGGAAAAATAAACGCTATAGTCTGGGACAAAACCGGAACTATCACCGAAGGAAAACCTAAAGTCACCCGTGTCATTGCATTGGACAAAGGTTATCCTGAAAAAAAAATAATCGAAATAGCGGCTTCCCTAGAAAAACCCAGCGAACACCCTCTTGCAGAAGCGATAGTGGGCCACGCGCTTGCAAAGAAAGCCAGGATAAGCAAAGTTTCCTCGTTCAAGGCAATCGCCGGTAAGGGCGTTTTCGGAAAAGTGGGAGCGAAGCATTACTTCATCGGCTCTCCCAAAAACCATTCCAAAACCCTTGCAGGAGTGGAAAAGCTAGAAACCGAAGGAAAAACTGCGATGGTTCTGTTTGAAAGCAACGCTCGCGCCGACACGCTCAAGCCCATTGGCGTGATAGCAGTCGCAGATACGATAAAACACAACGCGAAAAAAGCCGTTGAATCCCTTCGCGCGATGGGAATACAATCCGTGCTGCTTACCGGCGACAACGAACGCACTGCGAAAGCCATAGCAAAACAAGCGGGAATAGAAAAAGTTTTGGCGAACGTTTTACCTGCGGACAAGGCTGGAGAAATTAAGAAACTCCAAAACGAGGGAAAGGTAGTTGCCATGGTGGGAGACGGCATCAACGACGCGCCTGCCTTGGCGCAGGCTGACGTGGGAATAGCAATGGCTTCCGGAACGGACATCGCCATGGAGTCGGGAAGCATCGTCCTCATGAAAAACGACGTCGAAGACGCGCCGCGCGCGCTGCTGTTGGGGCGAAAAACGCTCGGCAAAATCAAACTCGGATTGTTTTGGGCCATGATTTACAACGTCATAGGCATTCCGATTGCGGCGGGCGTGTTCTACGCGCAAACGGGCTGGCTGCTGTCGCCCGCAATCGCAGGCGCGGCAATGGCGTTGAGCAGCGTCAGCGTAGTTGCAAACGCGCTGTCGTTGAGGCTGGAAAAAATCTAAGTGAGGTGGGCATTAAGAATGGAAAAATTGAGTGAAAAAGCTGCTGTAGTCTCAGGCGCAATAACTGGCGCGGCGCTGCACGGGATTTTCGGGCTCCTGGTTCTAGGCACGCCAGCCGGCATGATGGGAGCTTACGGAAGCATGTACTACGGCATGATGCAGTTTGCCTCCCCAGCGTTCGCTATAGGCGCGTGGGTAACCAGCATCGTTCTCGGTTTGATTGTCGGCGGGTTCGTCGGGTGGCTCATTGCAGTTTCATACAACTGGGGGCTGAAGGCAACAAGTGATTGAACAAAACCAATTGTTTAAAAAAACGGTTTTCGAAATGAATAGAGGGCGGTTGGTTGCTTGCGCCCAAGCCTCCGCGCCTATTACGAAAGGGCTTTGTGGCGTAAAAGTGGTTTTGAATGGCTAAACTTTCCGAAAAACACCTTCAACGCGCGCTATACGTGTTGATTGCCTCGGGAGTGCTTCTCGCGGGCTACGCGCTGGTGTCCAGCAACTTCCAGATTTCCGGCGGACAGCCTACGCCAACGCCAGTCACAACCCAAACCCCGAAAGCCCAGCTGGTCCTTACGGTAATAACCGTTCCCGAATGCCGGTACTGCACTGACTTGAAAGAGCTCGTAACCATGATAAAATCCGCCGGCGACGTGCAAATAATCAGCGAAAAGACCGTTTCTTACAAGGACGCCGGCGACTTGATAGCCAAATACGGCGTAAAGAAAGTCCCCGCCATACTGCTTTCGGGAGAAACGGCAAAAGTCTCGAACTTGAAAAACTTGTGGAGGCAAATCGGCGAGGAAAGTGCTGACGGCACGCTCGTCCTCACCAAACTCAGGCCAATGTACTACGACTTGGAAAAGAAAGAATTCGTTGGAAAACTGAAAGTCACGCGCCTGGTAAACTCTAGCTGCGGCATACTCTGCACGCAAGCGACGACTATACAAAGCAATTTCGAAACCACGACTGGAATACGCTTTGTGGAGGAGCAGGAGAGGGAGTTCAACAGCACGCAGGGCAAGGAACTCACGCAAAAGTACAACATCACCAAAATACCGTCAATCATAATCACCGGAGACATAGCCGCGTACGACGAGCTTGGATTGAAAAATGCTTGGAAGAGCGTCGGAACCGAAGAGCAGGATGGAGCGCTGGTCTGGAGGCTGGTGCAGCCGCCGTACCAAGAGATTCCGTCAGGAAAGCTCAAAGGACTGGCAGTCCTCATGGGCATAATCGACCAGGATTGCAAAGCGTGCTACGATTTGGAAGTGCACTCTAGAATACTGGGAAGGATGGGCGTGCAGTTCTCCGAAATCTCCTACTACAACTACACCCAACCCAAGGCGAAAGAACTGATTGAAAAATACAACATCACTCTCTTGCCCACGGTTTTAATAGACGAAGAAATGGAAGAATACTATCCATTCACCCAGCTGGAAGGCGTTTGGAAGCAGATCGGCAGCACTGAAAAAGACGGGTGGCACGTTTTCAGGAACATGAGTTCGCTGGGAAGCAACGTTACTTATAAGAATGCCCTGACAAACCAAACGCTCGTTACTGAGTGAGCGGGGTTTAAAGCAAAAGCTTTTCTTGAGCGCGAAAGGAAAAGGAATGGAAAAAAAGTAAAGGTGGGGGAAAAAATGCAGACTAAGACGCTGGTTTTGATAATAATCGCCGTTGCAGCGCTGGGCGGAGCTCTGTTCTTTTTCGCTTCCGCCGGCGCGGGCGTGAAAGGCTACGTCGACGAAAACTCGCCGGTTATGTACTTCTACAGCGCGCAATGCACTCACTGCCAGGCGCAAGCGCCAATACTCGAAGAACTCTCGAAAGAGGGATACAGGGTTAGGCTTATGGACGTTCTCGTGAACCCGGAATACTGGAAGCAGTACGACGTGAGCGGAACGCCAACATTCCTGGCTGCAAACGGAGACAGGCAAGTGGGCTTCACGCAAAAAGAAGCTTTGCGCGCGTGGCTCGAAGCGCACGGCGCGAGGATAGCGCAACAAAATTGAAAAACAAAAGGTGGTTTGGAAATATGAGCGAACACGAAGGAAAGTACATGATTGCGATAAGCATAGTCGCGTCGGCGTTGATATTATCAGGCGTGGTTTGGGTTTCCGCAAGCGGCATCACCAACAGTGTTTACGAACTCAAAACCGCATTGAAATCCTTCCCCACGGGAGGCACGGGCGGAGTACAGCCCACGCCTACCACGCAAGTGGGAAGCGTCACGGCAGACGTCAACAACGTTGCCATGAAAGGCGACGAAAACGCGCCAGTCACCATAATCGAATACTCCGACTTGCAATGCCCGTTCTGCAGGCGGTTTTACGTCGACACTTACAAGCAGCTTCTTAAAGACTACGTGGACAAGGGAACCGTGAAAATCTATTTCAAACACTTCCCGCTCACCCAAATTCACCCTGCAGCTCAGAAATCCGCGGAAGCGGTCGAATGCGCCAGGGACCAGGGGAAATTCTGGGAATTCCACGACAAGATTTTCGACGAGCAGCAAAAGCTCAAGCCTGACGGGTCCACCGCAACCTACGGGGTGGAAGAACTGAAAAAATGGGCTAAGGATATGGGCTTGAACGAACAAGGTTTCAACAAGTGCCTCGATTCGGGCGAAAAAGCCGGAATCGTGGATGCGCACTTGAACGAAGGACTGCAAACCACCGTTCCAGGAGACACGTTCGTTGGCGGCACGCCGACGTTCGTAGTCGCCAAAAGCTCTGACGCTTCGGGCGGAAGGTTCACCTTCCAAGTCTTGAACGGAGACGTGCGCGGAAGGCTCATCGGAGCCCAGCCTTACGCCTCGTTCAAGGCGGCCATAGACGCGCTCGCCGGCTGAGAGCGCTTTTTTCTTTTTTTCATGCGGAACGCGAGGAAAAAAAAACTATGGGCAACAAAATCGGCGAGTTTTTCAAAGCCCAAAAAACCATCCTTTCAAGGAAAGCCTATTTCGCCTTGTCTGCCCTCTCCGCAATCTTCTTCGCGTGGCTTTTCGTCACGCTCACGAGCATTCCTGGTCAGAGTTTCGAAAGCTGGCTTTACAGCGCCAACAACACGATGAAAACGTTCGTGGCAACAGCATCGGTTCTTTTGGGCTTGATACTCGCAACCCAGGTTTTCGTTTTCCGCAACTACCGCTTTACCATGCACGAAGCCAAATCCGGAGGCGGGGCGCTTGGGGCGTTCGCAACGGGAGTGATAGCAACCGCCTGCTGCTCTCCAGTCACTGCCGGGCTTCTGGGCATAGCGGGTTTTGCGGGCGCGGGCTCGTTCATCCTCAAGTACGAGGTTGAAGCAACGCTCTTCGCCACAATCGTGCTCGCCGCTTCGCTCTACTATTCCTCAAAAATAGTCTTCTGTGAAGAGTGCAGGGTGAAAACCAGCGCCTTTCAGAAACCAAGCGGGTTCAAGCCAAAAGCGTAAAGCACGACGACAAGCAAAGGCTGGTGCGCAAGGTATATTCCAAGCGAGTGCCTGCCCAAAAAAACCAGCGAACGCGCAAAAGCGGGAGGCCCGCGCCGCGGTTCCACCGCACGTGCAGGATAAACTTTTTTGCCCAAAGCCACGCCTGCCGTAAAAACCCCGAACCAAGGCAAGAGCGGAAAGTAATCCAGCGTGTAAAAACCGGCAGGCTGCAGCCCGAGCCACAACAGCCACGGGAAACCGAAGGAAAAAAACGAGAGCGCGGCTCCGGAGAGCACGGCAAGCAAGGAAAAAACTAAAAGCCTTTTTTCACTCCACCCCAAAAACGCGATTCCAAGAATTGTGGAAACGCCGATTGAGTGTAAAATCCCGAACACAACCGCGCCCTGCTTCAAGAACAAGGCGGTTGCAGCGGTAATGCCCAAGCCCAAGCAAAATACCTTCAAGCCGCGCAACGCGATTTCAGCCCGCGAGCGTTTGAAACACGAAAGCCAAAGAGAAACCCCCGCGATGAGAACGAACGCGCCTCCGGTGATTCGCGCGAAAGCCCACCAAAAGCCCTGCGAAGCGTCGAATTCCGTCAGACCGAAAAAATCCAGGGCGAAAAGCCAGTTGAACAAAACCATCGCCACAACCGCGCAGCCGCGAGCGAAATCGACTTTCCACAATCGCATAAAAACAAAAAGGCGGCAGGGATTTATTACACGAACAGAGGAAGGTTAAGTAGGAAAACCCAACCAATTATAAATATAACTGAGTTATATTGTTTGTTGCTTTTCCGGAAAAAAGGTGTTTTTTTGCGCTCGCACTCCAGCATGATGTACTTGGACTGGGTTGCAATCGCAATAGGCGGGTTTCTGGCTTTGCAAGGCGATTCGCTGGGCTGGCTCATAATCGGGGCGGGCGTTTTGCTGCATTTGGTCCACCCGGAAGATTGAGTGGAAAAAAAATGATTGCAGAATTCGTAATAGGATTCCGCGAGGCGCTCGAAGCCGCGCTGATAGTCGGGATAATGCTCGGCTACCTCAGGAAAACGGGCCAAACCGAGCACAACAACCGCGTTTACGTGGGAATCGCCGCGGGAATCCTCGCCAGCATTTTCACTGCAATAGCGCTCAACTCCCTCGCAATACGCCTGGAAGGCGCGGCCGAGCAGCTTTTCGAAGGAAGCATAATGATAATCGCGGCAGTGGTGTTGACGTGGATGATATTCTGGATGAGCAAGCAAAGGCAAATAGCCCAAAACATCCAGAAGGCAGTGGATCGGAACATCGCAGGCGGACTGACCGCGCTGGCGTTCATCGCAGTATACAGGGAGGGTTTTGAAACGGTCTTGTTCCTGCAGGCGCTGGCGTTTTCTTCCCAAACCGACCCCCTGCTCGGGGCGCTGTTGGGAATGCTCGCGGCGGTCGCGTTGGGAACGGCGATTTACGAAGTCGGAATACGCCTCGACATCAAAGTCTTCTTCAAGGCGACGAGCGTCATGCTCATTCTGTTCGCCGCGGGGCTGGTGGCGCACGGAATCCACGAATTCCAAGAAGCCGGCGCCATAACTGCTTTCGCAGGCGAAGCGTGGAACACGAAATGGTTTTTGGACGACAAGGCGGGCGTGGGCGCGGTGGCGCGAAGCCTGCTCGGGTATAACGACAATCCGTCTTGGCTGGAAGTGCTTTCTTACGCGTTTTACCTCACGGTAATGCTTTATTTCATAGAAAAACTCGCCGAAACGCGCTTGTCGCGGACGATGGTTTGAAAACCCCGTCAAAGGCCCAAGGCTTCCTTCAGCGCCGGGCGGTCGAAACCCACGATTATCTTCCCGTCCACGTCAATCACCGGCACGCCCATCTGCCCGCTTTTTTCAATCATTTCGTTAGCCGCAGCCCGGTCTTTCGTGACGTCGACCTCGCTGTAATCGACCTTGTTCTCCTGAAAATATTTTTTCGCCATCGAGCAGTAAACGCACGTGGGCGTCGTGTAAATTTTTACCTTGTGCTTGGACATGCAAAAAACACCCTTTCAAACGACTTACGCCCGCGAAAGTATTTTAACCTAACCTTTAATCGGGCGGAAGCAAAGGAAAAAAAACGTTTTAATACGCGAAAGCAGTAAAGCAATCCGGAAAAAAAAGGTGGTCGCATTGAACGCCAACAAATACGGAATACTGAGTTTGATAATCGGGGCGGTCCTGTTCTTCGGAACTTTCCTGCTGTGGTACAACCAGCCAGGAACGGTGATAACCGGCGGGTGGTTCGGGGTTCTGCTCACGATGTTTTACGGCGGGCTGTTCCTGTTCGGCGCGTTCCTGTTCCTGGTGGGAATACTCATGCTGCTTTTGTAAAAAAAAAGCGGCGGGTTCAGGAAGCCTTGAGGACGTTATTGTCCTCGTCGATAGCCAAATACTTGGTGTCGCCGCCAAGGTTCCACACTGCAACCCACGCATCCGGAGGCAAGTCGGAAGCGAAAGAAGCTATTGCGCTTTCGTCCAACGCAGGGCAATAAGCCTTTTCTTCAAACCAATTCGCGCCAGCCTTGAACGCGCAACCGTAACCGTCGCTCAACCCCAGTTTTTTAGCCGAGTTTATGAGCGCCTCTTCCCTAAAGAAAATTTTATCACGCTCATAGCAGGAGTTTATGAACGGCTCGGGGCGGAAGCTTACTGGCGGAAGCTTGTAAAAACGTTTTTCCGCGGAAGGGCACGGCGAATGCGCATTCTGCACCACGAGCACTTCGAACTCCCACGTTTCCCCGCTCTTGCCAGAATTTAGAATCCGCCAGTCGGAAGACTCCAAGTCCTGCGCCAAAAAAGCTTTCGCCTGCGCTTCGGTCAAAGGCTGTTGGAACCTCGGAAAGAAGGAATAGAGAAGGAAAATGGCCAGCAGCAGCGCGGCAAGGAAAAAGTAAATCTTCATTCTACACCCACCAAACAACTACAACCCGCCGAAACTTAAAAGTTGCGTTCTACCCCACTTCCAAACCGCCGCCAAAGCCTGCGGGACAGTCGTACGAAAACGTTGTTCCCGTCTCAAAAACTCTCGCCGTCGCTCCCCTAGGGCTGGAACGCGTCTGCACCGTACCGGTCTTTGCGAAAGCAAAACTCGCGTTCTTGAAAGTATTTTTGGAAGTGACTTCCATAACGCCCGTAAAACCAACGTTGAAACTGAAAGTGTCAGGCAAGACTTGAAACCACCCGCAAGACGCAACGGTTCCGGAAAACGACACGTTTACGATAGAATCATTCAACTCGCCGCGCACGTTGCTCCAGTATGAATTTACTAGCGTAGGATACGTATCGCAGAAAACCTGCGAGTTGCAAGCGAAAGCATACGCCGCGTCGAAAATTGCGTCTTCCTGCGTCCAATTCACTAAATCCCTCGCGTCCTCAAAACGCGCGCCTGCAATGCGCGATTCCAGTTGCGCGTTTTGAAAGCCCGAGTCCTGCACCAGCAAAACCGACGCCAGGAAAGCCAGCGCGAAAACTACCATTGCGGCGAAAAACGCGGTCGCAAAAGATTTTTTCAAAGTCAAGGGCTCACCGTAGTGTTGAAAACCAAAACCTTCCTAGCCCCACGCGAATCAAAAACATCCTGCCCGGAAAAACAATGCGGGTTCGCGGGAGGCAACGGCGGGTCGACGCACAACCGCGGGTACACCACGATTTTGCTTCCCACGCTATGGCGCGAGGTGGAATTGAAGCCGGTAAGGCCGGCGAAATCGAAGGAAACGCCCTGCTTGTGCTGCAAAACCAAGTAATCCCTTCCCAGCTGGTGCAGCTGCACCAGCATGGGCTCGTGCGCCTGCGAGAAAACCGCGACCGAAAGGGAAAGCAAAATCGCGAGCGTGAGCGCAAGGAAAGCGTCTATCAAAAGGAAAATGCCACGCTTCATTTCAAGAACACGACCCCACCCTCAAAAGCTTCGGGCTCCCCGCCCGCGAGTATATCCGTTGCACGAAAAACTTTTCCCCGCCCGAAGGGCACGAGTCGCAAACCACTACCCCCGCGTTTTCAAGGCAACCCATTTGCAACGCCGACTCGCCGGCCGAAAGCCGGGAGTAATAAGATTCGGCAAGCGCGAAAGCGCTGGAGTTCGCTATGCTGCCGCCGGCGTTCCGCTCTATTTGCGAGTGCGAATTAAGCCAAATCCCGAGCGCCATGGTCAAGACTGCCACCGCAAGCAAGAAATCCACGCTGAACAACTGCCCCCTGCGCATTTCAAATCAACCTCTCCCCAACAGAACGCCGTCTACTGCCGCCCCGCCGCCGAAAGGCAGGACTTTCTCCCTCCTGAAAAAAATTCTGCCCGCACTGCCGCCCGAACACTCGAAAACCAGCGGGTTGGGAAAAGCGGAAACCGCGAAAGAAGAGTTTTCAGACTGGCCCGTCGAGCGGAGCACGACGAGCAAAGTCGTTTGGTTGGTTCCCGCGCGAACTTCGCCCCCGTAAACGCTCCCGCCGTAAACCCAATACGAGAACGCCTTTCCCTCGGAAACGAGGCAAGGCAAGTCGAAGTAAAGAGTCTGGTTTTGAGAGAAAGACTCGCCTTCCAAAAGCGCGATTTGCTTCACCAATTGCTTTTGCTGCATGAAAACCAAGTCTTGCGAGCGCAAGTCGTTGTAGTAGTTGTTGAACCACAACAGCACGAGCACGAAAAAAGTGAGCACCACGAAAAACTCTATTGAAAACTGCCCGCGCTTCGACAAAACATCCACCCGCAACCGAGAGAGGATTAAGGATTTTTTCGTTTTAAACCTTTCAGGCTATGCAAGGGAAAAGCCGAAGTAGAACGCCAGCGAAGGGACGAAGAGGCAGCCGAGAAGCGACGTCTTGTCGGCGCCCAATAAACCCGCGCAAACCCCCAGGCAAGCGGCGACCGCCATCGCGAACAGCCCCAAAAACCCTTGGAACGCTAAAACAGCCGCTGCAAGGAAAACCGCGACTACCAGCGGAACCTTGTTCCCACCAAGCAAGGAAAGCGAGGAAAGCCGCTTGTAGAGCAAAAGCATGGTCGCTATTGCGAGGAAAAGCGATGCCACGCCTGCGACGAGCACTGACGGCAGCGAACCCGCCGAAAGCCCTTGCGAAGCGAAAGCCACTGCCCCGCTGCGAGCCTTGCCTATTGCAACGAAAGCAAGAAAGTCGAAGAAAGTTTTTGAAACCAGCGTTGCCGCAACAGCCTGGACGAAAACCATGGCTCCCGCGCCCTCCAGAAACAAAAACAGCAAGGAAACCAAAACGACTGGCGACAAGCCGGGCAACAGGGAAGACAACCCCCCGAAAACCACGGCCCAAAAGATTATTTTCAAATCGACGTTCGCCACGCCAGCTTCTTTTTGCGCTGGCTTCGGAGAATTGAGGGAAAAAAGCAACGCGGGAATTCCGAACAAGCCCGACAGTAGTGGAAACAGCGGGTCGGGCAGAAACGGTTTTGAAAACAACGCCATGCCCAACACTCCTGAAAGGGCGAAAGCGAAGGCGCTTGCCCAACGCTTTTGCTTGCTCGCGAAAGACGCGCCCAAAACAAAAAGCAAAACCCACCCTGCGAAAGGCGAGACTAGAGCGTCAAGCAAAGGTAAGGCTATGAAAAACGGCGGCGCCAAAGCCAGGCAAAGCAGTGCGGCGAGAAAAAAGCATGCAAGCGTGGTTTTCAACGCCGAAATCCCCTTTCCCTCGAAGAAAAGCTTTTGCGCCGGAAGAATTGAAACGCCGTAGGAAATCGAAGGCGCGAAGAAAAACAAGGTCGGGACGAGCTCGAAAACGATTTTGGAGAACGAAAGAGACGAGGAGAAAACCGCCTTGGAAAAACCAGGCCACAAGAACGGCGAGGAAAGCTTAAGCAGGGTGTTGGCGTGCAAGAACGCCAGCAAGCCCGCAAACCCGGAAAAAAAACCCAAGAAAAACTCTTCCAGCAAAAAACCCACTCAAGACTTCAGCACTTCAACGGAATCGGCGATTATTTCAATCCGCCCTTCGAACTCGGAAACCCGGCCTTCCACGGAAACGAACGCGCCTTCCGAAACGGCAGAACGGCTCCTGAAAACCACCACCTTGACGCACGCCGAAGCGCACAGGCGGAAGAAAACGGTTTCCCCGTTCGAGGAAACCGAAACCGCCTTGCCCTTAAGCAAAACAGTCCTCCCGAAATCCTCGCTTGAAAGCTGGGAAACCTCTGCTTCGCGCGCGGACGCGCTTTGCGAAAGCGCGAACAAAACCGCGATTCCGGCGAAAGACAAGAACAAAGACAAAAAGAAAATCCGCTCTTCCTTGAAATTCACTTTACGCAAAAGCACCTCGTCGTGGAAAAGCACAAGCCGTCCGCCGCGTCGGGGTCGGCGCAACAGCCTTCAACCTGGCCGGAACAAGCTTCAAGCTGGGAATTGGGAGCCAGCACCGCCTTTGCCCGCAGGGCGATGTCTTCAGTCCACTCGCCCCTATCGCGGAAACCACCGGAAAAAACCGGCTTCAAAATCACGGCATTAGGCTTGACCGAATAGGAAACGTTGTAGAAAGAAACCCCCTGTCGCAAGGCGACATTTTCCGAAGCGCTTCGCACTGCCGCGACGACCATGCCAGTCTCCATTTCCTTGAACGAATTCGCCAGTATTATTACCGACAGCGACAGGAGCAGCGAAACGAGGATTATGAACTCCGCACCAACCTGCCCCCGCATCTTAAACACCACGCAGCCGTCAAGCCATCCTGCACGAGACATTAACGAAACCCAAAGTAGAAATCGCATTGCGAATGCTCACGTTGACCCAGCCGCCGTTGAGCGGGGCGCAGTCGAAGAAAACCAGCTTGCCCCGCGGGGTGAAAAGCTCTTGGCTGAAAACCTGCTCTTTCCCGCCAGTAAGCACATCCAAGTACTCGGAAGAAACGGTGCAGTAAACCTTGAGCAAACCCGACGGCGTGGTGTAAAAGCAGTTTGAATTCTGGGAAACGAAAAGCTGCTTTTGCAGCACGCTGCCGTCTCCGCCCAAGTAGGCGAAGTCAATGCCTTGCGCCATGGCGTCCACCGCGGCCTTGGAAAGCACCGCGTCGTTCAACGCACGCGTTTTCCCGATTTCCTGGAACGCGGTGGTGTAAAGTATCACGATGAAAGCGACGACCACGCTCAATACCAGGAAAAACTCAACGCCCAACTGGGATTTTTTCATTTGAAAAACACCACTATTGCGAACGCGGCCGCCAGGAAAGGCGCGAAAACCACCCGCCCCGGGCCGGCCAAACTCTTCACGCGCCCGTTCTTTAATAGTTTTATTGAAAAAGCCGAAAGCGCCGCCAGCCCGCACAAGAACGCTGAAACCACGAAAAGCAAAAAGACGCTTTCCAAACCCTCGCCCAAAGCAGGAAGGAAAGAAGAAAGAGAGACGAAAAACTTCACGTCACCCCCGCCCCAAGCGCCCAGGCCGTAAGCCCACCTCGAAAGCAAAAACGAAAAAACCGAGAAAAGGGCGAACGCCGGCAGCACGCCGGAAGCGAGGCTGGCTGAAAAAGCGAGGGCGAAAAACGAAAGGTTCAGCGGGTCGGGAATCCGGCGCAAGCCCAAGTCTGAAGCGGATGCGGCGAAAGCGAAAACGAAAGCCGCCGCGGGAAGAAAATCAGCCAACGCAAAAACGTTTACCTGACCAAAAGGGCTATCGCCTGCGAGCGCGTCTGGTCGACGCCCACAAGCACGCTTTTCGTGAAATCATTAACAAAAAAAGCTATGGTGAAGCCGACCACTATGATGAACAACCCCAAAGCTACCAAAAGGATGTATTCGATTGCAGCCTGGCTCTTTCGCAATTCGACTCAACCCGGCCTGGGGCCGCACGAACAGTCGTCACCGAACGCGACGCTGCACCCGTCTCCGGAACCGTTGTAGCCGATGTTCACGCAAACTTGCGGGTACGGCGTGGGCGCGCCGGTCTCGTTCCACAATCCGCTCGTCGCATAACAGTAAGACGAGCGCGACAAAGCAGCCTGGCAATTTTGCCGTTGAATGTCCTGCTCGGCCCCTCCGAACAAGCCTCCCCTCAAAACCACTATCGCCAAAACCACTATGAGCAGTATTCCCGCCAAAAGAAGAATGTACTCGAACATCCCTTGCCCCTTCAAAGCCATGACAATCGCCCTCTCCACGAAATTTAATTCTATTACCACGCGGTATTTAAAAAACTAATGCAAATTACGGGCTGGCCAAAGCAGAGCCGAACGCCTTTATGGTAGAAACGCTCGTGCTTATCTCATTGGAAGCGGGAATGAAAATCCCCCCGCGCACAAGAATGGTTATCAGCACGATTATGACCATCACGCCCGCAAGCAAAAGCAGGTATTCCATGACGGTCTGCGCCTTGCGCAAAATCAAGCCAACACCCTGGTTTTGATGAAATAGCCTATCGCCGTAATCAACGCCACCACGAACGCTATAAGCAAAGCGTATTCGATGGTGGTCTGCGCCCTCTTCAACATACCAATCCCGTGCCTCCGACAATCACGTTGCTCAGCCACTTCGCCGTCTCAAAAATCAGCAGCGAAATCAAAACAAGCACGGGAAGGTACAATAAATACTTTCCAGTCTTGCCGAAACGCACTATCCCAAGCGCGACGGCCGCCACGATGGTCTGAATGACCAGGAACAGCACGAAAGTGGTGTTCAAAGAGCACACGTCCATGGCCTTGGCGTTGGGCAAAGCCTTGAGCATGTTCACTGCAATAAAGTTGATGACGCTCAAGGCGAATCCGAAAATGAACGGCGCGATTATTATGCTCGAGGAAGCGATGAAAATCGCGTGCATCACCGTGCGCGAAAGCCTCTCGCGCTGGATGTGCAAAACGTCCTTGGCGTCGTCGGAAATCGCGAAAAGCACGTCGGCCAAGCCCGCGCCAGCCCGCCTCGCGTCGACGATTATGGAAGCAGTCCGCCTGAGCAAAAGCGAGCCGCTCTCTTCAGCTATCTTCACCAAAACGCTCTCGAAACTCTGTCCCCTGCGCAAACGCCCCAGCGCTTTCTTGAAATCCGCGCCAAGGCTGCCGTAGCCGTCCGGCAGCGCCACTTCCTCCAAAGCGTTTTCCACAGTTCCCCCCGCCTTCAAAACCAAAGCCATGTGCTTCAGTGCGTCGGGAAGGTTCGACTCAATCTCCGCAATCCGGTTCTCGCGCATGGTTATGGGAATGCTTATGGAAAAGCTCATGACCGCGAAAAACGCCACCACGACTTCGAAAAGGCTCAGGTTCAAAAGCAAAAGCACTATGGCAATCAAAAGCGCAAGCAAGGCGAAGCCGGCGAGAAAAACCTCGAATGAAAAGCTGAAGCCCGTCGCCGCGTAATACTCGCGCATTTTCTCGTACTCGACGGCAAACCGTTCCCTCAAATCCTCGAAAGAAACCATTTTTTCACCAAGCCGCCGGCTCCATCTTCCTAGTGATGTAAACAATCAAAACCATGAAAAGCACCGACATCGCGAAACCGGCGTAAACGAACCACCCCGGAATTGCGCCCGCGAACAGGGGAATTTGCAGCACCGCGGAAAGTATCGCTACGACTACGGGCATGACTATGCCCAGCATGATGTACAATATGCTTACAAGATTGAGCTTTTCGGTGAAATCGCGGATTTGCTGGCGCGTTTCGAACGAAACGTCGTCGGCGATTTCCGAAATCACCATCGAAAGGTTGCCCCCCGTTTTCATCGCCCGCACTATCTGCAAAACAGCCTTGCGCAACCCTTCAGATTTAACGCGCTGCGTGAGCAAGCGCAACGCTTCTTCGCTGCTCAAGCCCGAATCCAAATCCCTCAAAACGATTTCAAACTCCCTGCTCAGCAAGCCGTACTCCGACTTCGCCAGCGAGCTCAGCGCCTTGTAAAAACTCAAACCGGCCTTCAATTGCGTGGAAAGCTGGCGCAACGCGAACGGCAGCGCCTTGTCCGCCAACGCCGCCCGCTGGTTCGCGCGGGAGACGGGGTAAACCAGTATCACTACCGCCGAAATCAGGAACACTACTAGGGAGATTATGGGGTTGATGAAAAACGAGACCTGGTCGTTGAAGGAAATCGAAACGGTCGCGAGCAGGATGAAAGTGAACAAGGCCACTAGCAAAGAAACGGAAGAAGCTATCACCAGGTAAGTCTCGGTGTTGAAAGGCAAAGCCGCGGCCTTGAGGTTCTTGTCCAAGCTGCGGACCGCAGGAAAGTTGGACAAAAACGAAGCCAGCTTTTCCACCGGCCCTTCGAGCATCGAGTAAAAACGCCCTATCGCGGCCAGGGGCCCGCTTCCCTCCTCGAAATCGACTTTCCTGAAATCCAAGGCGGGCTTTCCGCCGTCGCCCTCCGCCTCTTCCTTAGGCTTGAGCTTGGAAATTATCCGTTCAAGGCCCTCGCTAGACGGTTCTTTGCGCACGGTTTCGCTCAACCGCTTGAGTCTATCTTCGGGCATGAAATCCTTACTCAAAAATCTCTTTTAAACGGTTTCATACGCTGAAACGCCCCGCACGGCGCGGGAGGATTCAAATCGAAAGCTTCTTCCTGGAAATGTAGCCCTGGGTGATTTTGCACACTTCGGCCATGTCGCGGATTCCGCTTTGCGCCATTTTCTTCAAAAGACTTTCCCGCTCCTTCAATTCCTTCGCGATTCCCTCGTCGTCCAAGCCGGTGTACCGCTTGAGCGAGTCGAAGAAAACCGAAGGCAGGCCGGTCGGGTAAATCCTGTCCTTCACCGGGTCCCAAGAGTAAATCACCTGGATTTCAGGCTTGTTCGGGTCGCCAGCGCTCACCTCGGCTACTTCCGTAATCCTGCGCAGCGTTCCGAGCCGCCGGTCGTGAATCCTGTGCTGCATCAGCACTATGTTGAGGGAAGAAATCATTATGTTCGGAACGCTGATGGGCGGCGACGCAAGGCGGACGAGCGTCTCTTGCGCCGAATTCGCATGAACGGTTCCCATGACGCCCCTGTGCCCCGTGTTCATCGCGTTGAACATCGTATACCCCTCCTCTCCCCGGATTTCCCCCACGATAATCCTGTCCGGGCGCATCCTGATGCTGTTCTTCACCAAATCGTTCATGGTGATTTCTCCCGACCCTTCCAGCGAAGCGGGCCTCACTTCCAGCCTCACCCAATGCTCCAAAGGCAAGTTCAATTCCGCAGTGTCTTCTATAGTGACTATGCGTTCGCTGTTCGGAACGAAAGAACAAAGACAGTTGAGAGTAGTGGTTTTTCCCGACGCCGTCCCTCCAGATACCAAGATGTTCGCGGGATACGCGCCCAGCCCGTCGGTCGCCATCCACAACAACGCGCCCGTCTCGAAGTCCAAAGTGTTGAAGTTAATCAAGTCGATTATGCTTAGCGGATCTCGGCGGAACTTTCTCAGCGTAAGAGTCGAACCGTCTATACTTGACGGCGGAATGGTTGCATTAACGCGCGTGCCATCCGGCAGGCGCGCGTCGAGCATGGGCACTTGCGTATCGATGCGCCTTCCTACGGTCCGCCCTATGCGCTCTATCAAGTTGCGAATGTCCTCGTCGTCGTAAAAAAACACGTTGGTCTTGAGCATCTCGTACTTGCGGTGGAACACGTAAACCGGCTTCCCGGGCCCGATTATCATTATTTCCTCTAGATTGTCGTCCGCAACCAGCGGGTCTATCAGGCTGTAGCCCGCCATTTCCCGCACCACCGCGGAAGCGTAAAAGTCTTTCGCGTTCACGGGAACGTTGAGTTCCGGAGTTTTCTCTATTATCTCTAAAACCTTGTTGTAATAACGCCTGCGCTTTTCCTCGTCGCTCAAGGACGCGACGTCAGGCGGCATAACGCCTATGGCTATTTGCACGAGCGAGTCTATGAGCGTTTTTTCTCCGCCCTTGAAGTGAGGAACGGGGATTTCGTAAAGCAAAATCTGCTCTTTGGGGTCTTTGTAGATTTTCACGTCGCCGTAGGAATCCAGCAAAACCCGCTTTTTCTCCTCATCGTCCGAAGGCTTTTCCTTCCCAGTGGAAGCAGGCGCCGCTCCCGGCTTCTTTTCCCTCGCCTTCTTAGCCAGAGTCTCGAAATAACCCATACGCAAGAACTAAAGAAAGGGCGTTAAAAAAACTAGTTTTTGAACTTTCGCTGGAGTTCAGAAGCATCAACGCGCAGACGGTACTCGCGCATTATCTCGCCGAACCCCTTTCCACTGGCGACAAGCGCGTCAACCTCTTTCGAAGAAAATTTCTGCAAATCCTTTTCCTTCACGATTTCAGCCGCGCTTTTTCCAGACGGCAAAAAGCGCAGCACTTCGGGCAAAGCGGCCTTCACTATTTTACCTTCGGCAAGCAGGGAAAACAAGTCTACAAGCTGCTGTTCCGAAACCAGGTCCACCCCGACGCCTTCCCTACGCAAGCTCGTCATCGACTCTAGCAAGAACGCGGCTATTGCTGCCGCGTCAGCACCGGTCTTCGCGTGAAGCTTTTCGAACAACGCCAGTTCCTTGGCCGAAGCAAGTCGCTCGGCAAGCTGTTTCCCCAAACCGAGGTTTTCCAGCCTCGCGACCTTGTCCCCGCTCTTCTCACCCACTACCGCTTTTTGCAGCAACGCATGCGTAATGCTCACGAGTGGAACGTCGGTCTCCGGGTAAATTCGCGCTGCTCCGGACAGAGGCCGCATGAATTCGCTGTGCTCGCCGATAATGCGACGCGTTTCTCCACCCTTCCGCACTCCCTCTCGCTTTTGCCGCTCGATTTCAACGTCGATTATTTTCGGCAGCAAGCGCAAGTCCTGCACGCCCTTTAATTCAACCCGTTCCCCGCCGTCCACGGAAACATTCAAATCCTGCCTAATGCTGCCCAAGCCCCTCTGCACTTTCCCGCTTTCTCGCAAAACCCGCCCAAGCGCTTCAGCCGTCTCCCTCGCATGCTCGCCTCCCTTGATTTCAGGGGCGGTGGCTATTTCAACGAGCGGAATACCAAGCCGGTCCAAACGGTATACGAACTTTCCCTGTCCTTTCGCCACTATTCCCGCGCTTTCTTCCTCCAAAGCAATGGTCTGTATTCCAACATTTCCTTTGCTGGTCTCTACAAACCCGCCGGTTGCTATGAGCGCAGTGCGCTGGAACCCGCTTACCGCCGAACCATCGGTTATAGTCTTGCGCATGACATGCGCCTCGTCTACTACGCGCGCGCTCAAAGCTTTTGCTATTCCCAACGCAGCGAGCAAAGCGTCTTCGCACAACGGTTCCGGCGGGGTCTCGTCGCTTTCCACCAAGCAAGAGTAACGCGAATCGATTTGGTATTCGAAAACGCGTTTTTTCGCAGCCTCGAAAGCTGCGGCTATGTCAACAACGCCCAACTCCCCGCCTACCGCCCTCAACCTCCTTCGTAAAACAAAGTCAATCTTGAAATCGCCCTTTTCCTCGGAAGGGTTGGCATAGCAATAACAATGCAGTTTGCGCGCATCCAAGCGTTGGTGTATTTCCAACCCTATTTTCGCGGCAGCCATACGCCAATCATTCCCCGTGATTGAATTCCGAATCCAGCAAACGCTCGTTAAACTCCGCACGCAAGTTCTCAAGCATTTTTTCCTTCACATTCCAATCATTGTGCGCCAAAACCCACCCTAGCTTTACGAACATTGTTTCAGGCAACCCGTCCTTCAAGAAAACCGCTCCAACATCGCCTAACTTCCGCAAATTCGAATACACGAAAGGATTTACTTTCCCGTAAAGCGTTTGCGTCGTTATTCCCACAAAAATGCCTTTGTCAACCGCTTTCTTCACGTGAGGAATCCACGATTTCGGGGCGTTAGTCGGAACATGCCCCAACCCCATCGCTTCGATTATAACGCCTTTGGTTTTCTTTTTTTCAACCAGCCACTCTAGAACGTCCGGCTCGGAATTAGGGTAAGCTTTCACCAACGCAACTCGCTCGTCGAAAACTGCATCGAGCTTTCCCTCGACCTTCACTTCAGTGAAATTTTTTTCTTCAAC
This sequence comes from Candidatus Norongarragalinales archaeon, assembly GCA_038884755.1. Taxonomy (GTDB): domain Archaea; phylum Micrarchaeota; class Micrarchaeia; order Norongarragalinales; family Norongarragalinaceae; genus UBA10210. Next base: position 17,646 of record JAWABJ010000001.1, on the reverse strand, counting down.
ATCGCCGCCAGCAGTGATTTTCGCCAAAGGCAAGGCGTTTATCGATTGAAAAGCATCACGGCGGGAGGAATGCATTTTCCTCACTTTCGTCCCCCCGTGCGCGAAACAAAAATCGTCGCTTGAAGAACCGTGCATTACCAACGCCACGCCGGAATATTTCGCTTTAGCGATGAAGTGAGCTGCGCAAACGAGATTCAACGCCCCGTCGAAACTCCCGCGGTCAGGCGAACGTTGCGCGCCCACTAAGGCAACAGTCTTGCCTGTTGAAATCATGAAACTCAACGCCGCAGCAGTAAAGCCCAAAGTGTCGGTCCCGTGCGTCACGATGACGCCGTCGCTTTCCTTGAGCTCGGCGAAAACCGTTTTCGCCAGCGCAATCCAATCTTTCGGCGTCAAGTCTTCGCTCATCACTGTGAAAGGGGAAACTATCTTGTGCAGATTGCAAGCCTCAAGCAAATCCGGAAATTGTTTTACCAGGTCCTCGGGCTTGGTCAAAGCGCTTACGCCGCCGGTCGCGTAATCAACGCGCGAAACAATCGTGCCTCCGGTCGTAACAAGGGAAATTTTAGGCACTCCTTTTTTCGCGGGCGGGAGCTTGAACTCGGCGTACGGGGACGTAGCTTTGTGAGAAAGTTTTTGCAGCGAGGTTTTTTCTGAAATGCCTACGCCGAGGTTATAGCCGCTATCGAGCTTCAAAACCAAGGCGTTTTCGTCGCCTGTTGCTCTTGGCATGAGCAAACCCTCGTAAACAACGCCTTCCTTTTCTACTCTAATCCGGTCGCCTTCGCTCACGCCATTAGCCTTCAAAAAATCCAAAACGCGCTTCGAATAGTTCATTCCCACAACACGCACGAATAAGGAAAACAGCTTGTTTAAAGCTTTTTAACCATCCACGGCTTCCGCAAGGCATAGCCTTGCTTTCGGTAGTACTCCCGCACGCCAACACCGCTCGTCACACGCAGTTCTTTCACGCTAAACTCTTCCCTCGCAATGCGCTCTGCTTCCCCCAACAGTTTTTTCCCGAAACTCTTGTGCTGCAGAGCTTTCTCGTTCGCCGAACCTATTGCAACCTGCTCGCCGTAAACCCGCAGTTCTCGAACCCCGCACTGCGCTCCCTCTGCGGCTTCAACGGCCCTCAAGCGCAAAAACGCGACCAAATAATCTTCCGCAGTATCGAAACTCAAGAACACTTCTTTCCCGCCGCTAGCCTCGTAATCAAAACGATGCAGTTCAACATCGTCGAAATCTATTTGCCTGAACCTCGAGGCGAGACCGGCTTCCCTGCACCTTATGCATTCGCACTTCAGTCCGTTTTCGTCCATTTCTTTTTTCACGAGCTCGCGCAAATTCAGTTTTTTCACGCCATCCGCTATTTTGAACGAAGGAATGTCACGGTCGACGCGCATGATCCTGCAATAGCGCGGCACGAATTGCTTGCCGCGCGCGATAACCCACGCCGCCTGTTCCTCCCTATACGGTTCAAACTCGCCTTTTTTCCAAAGCTCGAACAAAACAGTGCCCGGAACGACGAGCGTGGGATAAATTTTCAGCATGTCCGGCCGCAAGTCCTCGCTCGAAAACAATCGCTCGAACATTCCGACGTCTTTTTCGGGAGTGGAGTAAAGCCCTGGCATAACGTGGTATCCGACTTTCGCAAAAGCGTTCTTGACGTTGCGCGTCGCTTCTACGCTCTCGCGCGCGCCGTGCCCCCGCTTGACGCGAATCAACGCGCCGTCGTCCAAACTCTGCACACCTAATTCTATTCGCGTAGCACCGTAGTTCAAAAGCCTCAGCACCTGCTCTTGCGAAGCCCAGTCAGGGCGCGTTTCGAACGTAAGACCGATAATCCTATGCGGAGCTTTCTCGTTCGCTTCAATCGCCTGCTCGAGCGTTTTGCTCGCGAAGCCGTTGAACGCGTCGTACGCGCCCTTGACGAAAGACTCTTGATAGTCCAAAGGCTCGCTGTTGAACGTTCCGCCCATGATTATCAACTCGCACTTTTGCGGCTCGTGCCCTATAGCAGCAAATTGCTTGAGCCGAGAGGAAACTTGCTTGAAGGAATCAAAACCATTGCGACGCGCGCGAAGCGCGGCCGGCTCGAAACCCGTATAGCTTTTAGCGGCAATATCGCTGGTAGGGCAATACGCGCAGTGGTAGGGACACGAAACGGGCTTGAGCATTATCGCGACAACGCTCACGCCGCTCAAACTGCGAGCACGCTTGGTTTTCAAAAGCAAGCGGTGCTTTTCCTTGCCTTCCTCGCCCAACGCTTGGAAAACGTCCGCGTTCTTTATCACTTGCTGTAGGCCGAATTTGCTCGAAGCCTCCAGCTTTGCTTTTTCAAGCTGGATGGCGTCAGCTACGCCGTCCAAACGCAAGCACACTTCTCTCGCGGCAAGCTTCCTCTTTTCCGAAATATCCAAAACTGATTCCATTGGTTCACGACACGCGATAGAAATTCTGGAAAAACTGCGCTTAAAGTTTTACCTGTAAACGAAGTGCGAAACCAGGCTCAAAGCGGAATAAACCACTTGCTCTACGGTCGGGAACAAAAGCAAACCCTTGTTCAACGCCCTCAAATCCTGCTCTATTGACGAAACGGCGACGAGAGTCACGCCGCTCTTGGCGTTGATAAGCGGGCTTGACAATGAAACGGCGCTTACTTCCACGTTGAACTCACCCTGCTCGCTGGGAAGGATTTCGAAGGGAACCGTAACTTCGTCTTTGAAGCGGACGAACACGCGCCGCGTTTCCTTCCAGCTCTCAGAAACCCCATATGCCTTGAGCTCAAAAACGTCGCTTGCAGAGCTTTTGTTTCGGAGTTTTATTTGAAACACCGCCGGCTGTCCCACGCCAGTAACAACCCTGCTTTGCCCAACGCTCTTCTCGAGCAAGTCTTTGGAAATGCGCACTTTGGCGCTGAAAACCTTTTCCTTCGCCCCCTCGTACTGGTCTATCGCCTTGAGCATGAAAGAATACTCGCCGTCTTCGGCAGTAGGCGACGCGGTTACAAACGCGTGGAAAGGCTTTTCGAAAAGCTTTGAATCTTCCGCCTTCCAGCCTACGGGCAGGCTTTCGCGAACCACGAAAAGCTGGTCCCACAACGCCTCGCCCTTCGTCTGGCTTTCGCTCGCGATAACGCCGCTGCCCCGCTCGGTCACGACTTCCACAGTTTGCCCCGGTCCTATCACTCCCAAGTCGAGAACATGCTCAGGCAGCACGAGCGTCTGTTCGACCGGGCTTATTACGTTGAGCTGGGAAGCGTGGGTTGCAATAGGCGAAAGCGACAGCAAAACCAACGCTAAAAACAAGCTTTTTTGCATACCAAAAAATAAGCCCAAACGCAATTAAAAAACAAGGGGGTAGATTGTTTGGCGGGCGTAATGGCAAGATGCTTCGTGGCGGTAAAAATCGGGGGGGAAACCGGCGTCAGCCTTTCCGAACTGCAAAGCAAAACCAAGACGCTTGGCCTCGACGCCACTTTCCCGAAAGAATTCCACTGCACTCTTGCATTCCTGGGTGAAATCAACGAAAACGAAATCGAAAAAGCCAAACGCGCGTTGAACTCTATCGAAAGCAAGACCGTGGAAATAGAAATTAAGGGAGTGGGCTTTTTTCCCAGCGAAAAGTTCGTGAAAGTGTTTTGGGCAGGCGTGCAAGGACTGGACGGACTGCAAAAACAAATAGCCCTTACACTCAATTACAACGAAAGATTTGAAGGGCACATAACGCTTGCAAGAGTAAAAACCCAGCGCAACCTGCAGTTGCTGAAGCAACTCGCTGCGGAATACGAAAACAAAAAGTTCGGAAAGGCGAAAGTAAGCGAAGTGGTTTTGTTCAAAAGCTCTTTAACCCCGCAAGGCCCTCGCTACGAAGAGCTGCTCGTCAAAAAACTTTCTTGAGCTTGAATTTGGAAAGCATCAAAACCCCGGCTAGCAGCAGCACGGCTGCGCCAGCCTCCACGCCAATCCACCCGAACAGGAGAACGAAAAACGCTGCGAACGGCGACGGCAAGCCGTAGTAAAACCCCTTTTCCTTCTGCGAGTTGTATTCCGCCAACCGCACCAGCCCCGCGCTCAAGTAAAACAACCCCGCCAAAAGCAAGGCGAAAAACGCGAAGGCAGTCGCAGGGTAGTGCTGGAAGAAAACCAGCGCAGCCGGCGCGAGCGCGAACGAAACTCCGTCCGCGAGAGAATCCAACTGCACCCCGAAATCGTCGTGCTTCCCCTGCTTGCGCGCAACCTTCCCGTCCAGAAAATCCGCCAGCATCGCGAGCAAAACCATTACGAACGCCGACAAGTAGCCGAACAAAAAGAAAAACGCCATTGCCAAAAACCCGCTACAGGCGTTGGCAAGCGAAAGCAAGTCCTTCAAGTGCAACCGCATGGGATAATAAAAAAAGCGGGCAATATAAAACAATAGAAAAACGGGCCCATAGCTCAGTCTGGTTCAGAGTGGCTTTTCTTTCGTGAAAGAAAACCCAGGAAAAGAAAGCTTCTGCAACGCCAGTCTTATACGACGTCCGAAGGTTTTTACAACGCTTCGGATGGCTGAGTGAGCTGGACGTCCAGGGTTCAAATCCCTGTGGGCCCACTCATGATGGTGCGAAAATGAACACGCGAATTTTCCTCGTGAGGCACGGGATTACCGACGGCAACAAAAAGAAAATAACGCAAGGAAGGCTGGATTTCGAATTGAACTCAGAGGGAAGAAGGCAGGCTAAAACCATAGCCAACCGCCTTTCAAAAACGAAATTCCACGCCATCTATTCTTCTACGCTCAAACGCGCCTCCCAAACCACGTCTGAAATCGCAAAACACCACAATTGCAGGGTTATTCACTCGAAACTGCTTGAGGAAAGGTCTTTCGGAAAATTCGAGGGAATGCACTATGACGCAGTCGACATATACCGTTACAGCCCTCTAAAACGCCCTCCGGGCGGCGAGAGCATTAAAGACGTTTACGAACGCGCAAAACCGCTTTTGAAAAAAATATTGGTGAAAAACGAGGGAAAAACAATCTTGATCGTGTCGCACGGAATCATAGGCAGGGCGATTTTGTGCATTCTCTTGCGCATACCGGTTTCAAAAGCAAACTTGTTCGGAACGCAGAAAAACACGTCGATAACGGAAGTGGAAATCACTCCCAACGGCCCTAAGCTAGTGAGGTTCAACGACCACGCGCACTTGGAAGATTGAAAATGGATGCAAACAAAATCGCGAAAGAACGCTGCGAAAAGCTTTTGAAAATGGCGCGGGAAGCTTATTCAAAAGAGCCTGCGCTGGCGAAGCGGTACGTTGTTTTGGCGCGCAAGCTTTCCATGCGCCACCGCATTTCCCTAGGCAACGCTACGTATTGCAAAAAATGCAATACAGTGTTTATTGCGGGAGTTACGCTAAAAGTGCGCTTGGCCAAAGGAATAAGAATAAATACGTGCGTCAGCTGTGGTTTTACGCGCAGGATTCCCTACAAGGGAAAAAGGAAGCTTTTGTCTTGAAAGAACCGTCAACCTGGTTCGAACGGAATTTCGCGCGTTTAAGAAAATCGCATAAGGGTGAATTACTTGGGAGTTTTGGACTCGACAGCGCAAAGCGTTATCGGAAAGGCCGCCGAAGAGCTGAAAAAAATAAGCGAAATAAAACCGCCAGAGTGGGCGGGACTGGTGAAAACATCCTCGCACGCCGAGCGCGTGCCCATGCAGGGGTTTTGGTTCGAAAGGTGCGCTTCCCTGCTCTACCAGGTTTTCAAGCACGGGCCAGTCGGAACCGAACGCTTGAGGAACAAGTACGGAGGCAAAACCGACCACAAGGTGCACAGGAGTCACCACAGGAAAGCGGGCGGGAAGATGATACGATTGGCTTTGCAACAGCTTGAGAAAGCCGGGCTCATAAAAAAGGATAAGGCGGGAAGGGTAATCACTGCGAAAGGCAAGAGCGTTTTGGACAAGAGCGCAAAGTGAAAAAAAATGGAAGACGAGCGCCTGCAAGAGTTGAGGAAAAAACAATTGGAACAAGTCCAGAGGGAAGCCCAGTTGCGCGAGCTCTTGAGGAAAATACTCGACGGCAAGGCTTTCGAGAGGATGATGAACATACGCATCGCAAGCAGGGAATTGTACTTACAGTTGGCACAACTGCTCGTTTACGCGCGGCAGCAAGGGCAGCTTCCCGAACGCGTGAGCGAGTCCGAACTGCTTTCCCTCCTGAAACGCATCAAGGCGGGGGAAAAACAGACGAGCATCACGGTAAAAAGAAAATGAGCGGAAAAAAGGGGGGTTTCGAATGAGCAGGAACAAGACTCAGAAAAAGAAAATGGTTTTGGCAAAAGCACTAAAGCAAAACAGGCGCGTGCCGATATTCGTCATAGCGAAAACCGCGCGGCGCGTGATGCGCAACCCCGTACAGCGCCACTGGCGCACGAAAAAACTCAAGCTCACGAAGAGAATCAAGAAAACAGGTTGAAGGGAAACACGGGAGAACGGATGGTGTTTGAATGGAATCCAAGCAAGAGGAAAAATTCGTTTTGAAGCAGGCGGAGGAAGAGCTGAAGAAAAAGCAGGACGAGCAAAAGCATGAACCCGCCAAGGCCGAGGCGAAAGATGAAAAGAAGCCCGCAAAAGAAAGCAAGGCCAAAACCGAAGGGAAAAAAGAGGAAAAAAAAAGGGAGGTCGTGGTCGAAAGGCTTTACACCATCCCGCTCAAACGCTTTCTCCACGACAGGGCTAGAATGAAAAGGTACAAGAGGCACGGGCCCACGGTGCGCGCGTTTGCCGCCAAGCACTTCAAGACCGGCGAGAAAAACGTGAAGATAGAAAACAAGGTTTCCATCGCGCTTTCGAAGGCGGGAAGAAACAAGATGCTTTCTTCTCTCAAAGTAAAGATTTCCAAAGACAAGGAAGGGCTCGTCCTAGTGGAATTGGCTGCGTGATGGTTTTTGCGCATAGAAAAAACTAGTTTTTACAACAACCCGTTCGCAGGGCTTTTCATCAAAACCAACGATGCAGTCACGCTCCTTCCCAAAAACGCCCCGGACAAGCTGGAAAGGCAAGTGGAAAACGTGCTGCAGACCAAGCCCTTGAGGCTGTACGTCGACCAATCGCCGCTCCTCGGCGTTTTCTCGGCGATGAACAACAACGGGTGCGTATTGCAGGACTCGGCCGAAAAGCACGAGCAAAACCTCATCAAGAAAGAAGGGCTGAACGTGCATTTACTCAAAGGCCACTCTCCCGGAAACAACATTCTCGCCAACAGCAAAGCATGCCTTTTGAATCCAGAAATTCCCGAGAAAGAAGCGAGGAAAATCGGAGATTGCTTGGGGGTGGAAGTGGTGAGACAGAAAGTGGGAATTAAAACAGTCGGGGCGACTAACGTCGTCACAGGCAAAGGGATTTTGGCTTACAACGAGACGAGCGAAGTCGAACTCAAGTACCTCGAAAAAACGTTTGGAGTTAAAGGCCTTGTTGGCACGAGCAACTTCGGACAAGTTTACAACGGGTTCAGCATAATCGCGAACGACAAGGGCGCGCTCGTCGGAAACGCCACTACGGGAGTCGAAATCCAAAGGATTTTCGAAGCGCTTGGCGGTTGAAACACATGGCTTCAGAACAAGAAATGCAGAGGATGGCTTTGGAAATGCAGGCTTACAGGCAAAGGGCAGAGGAAGTGCAAGGGCAAATGCGCTCGCTCGCGGCCTTCGTCCAAGAAAGCGACTCGGCAGTAAAGGCGATGGAAAGCCTGGCGGAAGGCGAAACCCTTTTCCCAATAGGCTCGGGGGTTTTCGTGAAAGCAAAACCCGCTTCAAAAACGGTCATCGTGGAAATAGGCGCGAGGGTCATGGCCGAAAAAACCGTCGACGAGGCGAAAGCCCTGCTTCAGGAACGAAAAGACGGCTTCATAAAAGCGTTGTCAAAACTCCAGGAAGAGCTGGAAGAACTGAATTCGGCAATGGTCGCGCTGAGCGAAAAAGCCCGGCAAAAATGAACGAAAAGGGAGAGAAGGCGGAATGTTCGGCTTCCTGAAAAAAGCAGTCACCGGCTTCATAAGCAAGGTCACAGGCAAAGAGGAAAAAGCCCATGTCGAAAAGCCCGAAACCGCCCCGGAAAAAAAAGAATCCGTTGAAGAAGAAATAGTACGCGAGGTGGAAAAAGAAGTTTTGGGAGAAACGCAAAAAACTCCCGAGCCGAAAAAAACAGAAAACCCGCTTCCAGCCCCCAAACGCGAAGAACCGGCGGAACGGGAAACGACAACGCAACCCGAAAGGAAACCGGTCTTCGAAGCCAAGCAAGAAAAAAAAGAACTGACCCCGAAAGTCGGGCTTCTAAAGAAAATAACTGGAATGTTCACTGGCAGCATTACAATCGGCGAGGCGGAAGTTGCGCCGCTGTTCGAAGACCTGCGCATCGCGCTTTTGGAAAGCGACGTCTCCCTCGACACTACCGAGTTTTTGATTGAAGACTTGAGAAAACGCATAGTGGGAAAACAAGTCGCTCGCGGAAGCGCGAATGACGTCGTCAAAGCCGAAGTGCGCATGGCCTTGCTCGACTTGTTCCAAAACGACGAAGACTTCATCGCGCGGGCGTCACGCAAGGAAAAACCGGTGAAAATAATGTTCCTCGGTCCGAACGGTGCTGGAAAAACCACCACAATTGCCAAAATCGCTTTCCTCTTGAAACAAAAAGGACTTTCGAGCGTAATAGCGGCAAGCGACACTTTTCGTGCTGCGGCAATAGAACAAGCCGCGCACCACGGTGAAAAGCTCGGCATACGCGTAATCAAGCACAAGTACGGCGCCGACCCGGCTGCAGTGGCGTTCGACGCGATTGCCCACGCGAAAGCCGAAAAAATCGATTTCGTGCTCATCGACACTGCGGGAAGGCAAGAGACGAACTATAATCTTGTGAAAGAAATGGAAAAAATAAACCGGGTTATCCAACCTGACTTCAAGGTTTTCGTGGGAGAAAGCGTTGCAGGACACGCGTTGATAGAACAGGCGAGGAAATTCCACGAGAGCGTGGGTTTGGACGGCCTAGTGCTTACAAAACTAGACGCGGACGCTAAAGGCGGAACCGCGTTCAGCATCGCGCACGACCTGCGCGTACCAATCCTATTCATAGGCGTGGGGCAAAACTACGAAGACTTGAAGCCTTTCGCCCGAGAGTGGCTCGTCAACAACGTGCTAAGCTGATGGGATGACCGAACTGCTTTGCTTGAAAGACGCTTACCTGAAAGAAAGCAGCGCGAGCGTGGCCGAAGCGAACGAAAAAGAAATAGTTTTCGACAAGACGGTTTTCTACCCTCAAGGCGGAGGGCTCGCGAGTGATAAGGGAGCAATCGAATGCAAAGGCAAAACATACGAAGTGCTTGAAGTCAAGAAGAAAGACGGAAAAGCAATCCATTACGTCGATTCTGAAGGCTTGAACGCTGGCGACGTTTGCACGCTCAAAATCGATTGGGAAAGACGTTATGCGCTAATGCGAATGCACACTGCCGCGCACGTGCTTGGCTCCGCGGCATACGAAAACGGGGCGTTGATTACCGGAAACGCGATCGCACCCGGCGAAAGCCGCTTCGACTTTTCATTCGAAAACTTCGACAGGCAAAAGCTCGACGAAACTGTTGCGAAAGCAAACGAAAAGCTCGCGAGCGCCGCGGAAGTGAAAGTGTATGAACTACCTCGGGAAGAAGCGTTCAAAACCCCGGGAATAGTAAAGCTTGCAGGAGCGCTGCCCCCGTCAATTCCCGTACTGCGCGTTGTCGAAATAGTCGGCCTGGACACTCAAGCGGACGGTGGAGTGCACGTCGCAAACACGCGCGAGTGCGGAAAAATCGAAATAACGCGCTTGGAAAACAAAGGCGCCAAAAACAAAAGGATTTACTTCAAACTTTTGTTGCCCTGAAAGATATTACTGGGGCCTGCGCACAAAGAAAAGCGCAATGGCTAAAACCAACGCCGAAGCCAAAACCAGCCCTATCACCGCGGTAGTGTCAAAAGAAGACTCTTGCTTCACAACCACTTTCAAAGGCTCGTTGGAAACTGCCAAGGCGACCGGCGCCGGAAGCCTCTGGACCACGCTCTCGTCAACGGCGGTGTCCACCGTGTAAGAAACTTTCACTTCCTCTCCCGGCCCAACGCTGGAGAAAAGCCAGCGCGCGAATTCGCCGCTCTTCAACTCTATCGGCGTTTCGCTCGAACCAACAAGCTCTATCTCTTCCTCAATCACAGCCCTGGGCGCTCCCCTCAACCGCCTGTGCTCACGAATCCTCTCGTAAAGCTCTTGAAAGTCCTCCTCGACAATCAAGTCCCTGATTTCATCGGGACCGTTGTTGGTAATCCTCACTTCAAGCGTGCTCAAGAAACCCACTTGCCCGTCCCTGACCACTTGCACCACCCGCAGTTCCCTCACGAACTCCAGCCTGTTTCTCGTGCCAGGCGCTTCAAAAGCCGAAGGCGGGGCGAACACGCCGGAAGGCGTTATCGGAACCAAAACAGGAGAATTCAACGCGGCCGAAAGCACGCCTCCGGAAACAGATTGTATCGGGGTTTCGGACAAGAACGATTGCGACAAAGGCGGCAGCACGTCGACCCTCACGTCAACCTTCTCGACCGCGTTCGGATTGTTGTCATCGACAGTAATCTTCTGCTCGGCAGTGGAAGAGGGGGTGGTTGCAGTGATGACTATGTCCTGCGGCGCGGTAGTAGGCTCTGCCTCTTCAGGCGTTCCGGAAGGCGAGACCGTCGCAGACGGGGTCGGCGTTTCCTTCCCAACATCAAGCCCGGAAATCAAGACTTTCACTGGAACTATCCCAAAAGAATTAGTTTTTACGGTAATGCTCCTGCCGGAAGCGAGGTCTACAGCAGTAACATCAGCAGCCACTATGGGAATGTTGTTTAAAGAGTCTTTAACTTGCACGCTCGCGCCGGAAGACACAACCACGGGCGCTCCGTTCACCGAACTGTCGATAGAAACTTTCGAACCGGAAAAGACGTCGCTAATCGCCCCCACAGAATCGTCGGAATCCGCAAAGTGAAAAGCCGGAACTAGAACGTAAGGAGTGGGAGGTAGATTGAAAATGGTTGGGCCGAAAGTGCCTATCACCATCAAGCCCAACGCAATCGCAAGCTCGAAAAGAAAAGTCTTCTTGCGGCGCCTGGTGAAAGTCAAAACAAAGCCCAAAAGCCCGCCTATAAAAAGTCCCATGAACAAGTATTGCTCAAGCATCAAGCCGACACCCGCCACGATACCACGAAAACTAATTCTGCGAGTGAGCTTTTAAAGCATGCAGCAAAACCTAAAGCGCGGAAACTACGAGCGGAAACGCGATCGAAGCGTCGCACTCGACGTGCGCAGTCCTGGCTTTTTCTTTTATTTTGCCCCAAGACACCGCCTCGCGCGTCTTCGCCCCGCTCAGCGACCCGTCGAACTCGCTTGCAGTGCACACGTAGACCGCGTAGTCAAAACCCCCGCGAAGTATGTTCGCGCCTATCGCGTGGTGTTTCGCAAACCCGCCACCCAAAATAATCCCGCCAGTCTTGCGTGAAAGCAAAACCATTTGCGAAAGCCTTTGCATATCGCCAGTAACGTCAATCCCAAACGCGGGGTTGTCTTGCTTGAAAAAGAAAAACTGCAGCCCGAAAGCCCCGTCAGTAGGAGCGGGACAGAAGATTGGAATGTTGTTTTTAGCACACTGGTGTACGAAAGAGTTTTTGTCCTTAAAATACGTTCCCAAATCAAAAATGATTTCACTAGGCGAAAGCAACCGGCCAATTCTCTTTTGTTTTGAAAACTCTTTCGAGAAAAACGGTTTGAGCATTTCTTCCAAAAGCAAATAACGGTCGTTCGGAACGAGAATGTTTCCAATGCGGTTAATGCCTTTCTTGTGCAATTGCCCATCGTCCAAATCGAAACTTCCGAGCAAAAACTGTTTTCTCGTTTTTATGACGTCTTCTTCTACGCTCCCTATACTCGTAATTATTGCGTCAACAAATTTCTCTCTGCACAAGTGCGCAAACAACTCGCGCAGCCCGGAAGAAACCATGTTGGAAGTAAACGTCAAAAAAACGGTCGCTTTCTGCCGCTTCATTTCCCTCACGACTTCGACTGCCTTGCCCAGCTCGCTCGCCTGAAGCCCTGCGAAACGCATCTGCCCCACCAGCCCTTCAGCGGAAATGCCCTTGCGCACGCCAAACCCCTTGACTTCTTCAACCATTATTCTCACCCATCCTTTCGATAACGCGGAAGCCCGCGCGTTTCGCCGAAAACTTCCGTTCGATTTTGCCCTTCGCCGCGCTGACGTCGAAAGGCTTGCAGGAAAAAACGTCGATGTGCGCCGAGTGGAATTTCGGGAAAGTGTGCACGCTTACGTGGGATTCGGCGACCATCACGAAGCCCGACAGCCCCTCGTCGTAGCGCGTTTTGACCTCTTTTACTACGGGCCGGCTTATTGCTCGCAACCCCAAATCGCGGGGAATTTCATTCAGGAACGAAAGCACGAAATTCCTGCTCGAGAGCTTTGCGGAAGGACAGTCGCCCAAGTCCAGGACCAGGTGCGTTCCGAACGCGCCCACGGCCCGCAAGGCGAGCTTGCGCGCCGCGCGTTCGGCAAGCCAATACCCGGCGTCGAAAGACAAGACCGCCGCGAGGTAAGCCCACTCGCCCGTGAAAACGCTCAAGGCAAGCGAAAAAACTTCCAGCGAAAGCCTCCGCTTTGCAAAAAGCGCTACCGCGCCTTTCGAAGGGTAGAGGTCGAAATAGTCGTTCAAAAACTCGTCCAGCAACGCAAACAAAACGAAAGCCGAAACCAGCAACGCATCGGCTCGCGGAAAGCCGAGGAAAACCAGCGAGCCCAAAAAACCTGCGACTGCAAACTGGTGCGCTTTCGAATTGACCTTGCCGGCAAGCAAAACAGCTATCGCGATTCCCAAAAACAGGTTCGCAAAAGCCGGTCCCAAAGACATTGCGAACGCAAACAAAATCCCATATGCCAACCCGGTTGCAAACTTGAGGTTTTTCAAGAAAAACCTTTTTTCGTCCACCTGCACGTCAGTAAGCTTCGAAAAAAATCCCGTCGCAAACGCAGTAACAAACCCCAAAACCAACACTCGAAAACCACCGGAAAACGCGGCGCGCCGTGCTAGGCGCCACGGCAAAAACTGGCTAAAGCTGCCGGAACAGTTAAGGGCAGTCTTTCTTGCTCGAGCCGGAAAAAGGCATGAAAACACTTGCGAAAACGCATTTAAATTGATTGCTTCCAAAAACTACTCTATGCGAATTCTAGAATTGCACTGCGATTACGTCAGGTTCAAGCCCGTTTCGAAAGCTTTGAAAAGCATAGGCGAGCTGAGCGAAGAGGAAAAGAAAGGCCTGGAAATGAAAAACGTTTTGCTGGTCATGAGTTCATTCGAAGTAGGCGATGACACTGCGGTGTTGGAGCAAGCCGCGCGCGAAGTCGAGAAAAACTACAAGGAAGTGAAAGCAAGAGCTGTTTTAGTCTATCCTTACGCCCACCTTTCAAACAACCTCGCCAAGCCCGACGAGGCGGTCAAGCTTCTCGACAAGTTCTTGCAGCTTACGCGCGTTTACGCCCCAGAATCGCAAAAAGCGCCTTTCGGCTATTACAAGGAATTCGAGCTCAAGTGCAAAGGCCACCCTCTCGCCGAGTTAAGCAAGACCATAACCAGCGAAACCCTCGAGAAAACAGCCGAAAATCTGGGAGCAAAAACCGCGGTAATAGAAAACACCAAGACCCAGGAAGAGCCGCTCAGCGATTCGATAAAGCAAGAGGCGAAAATGAAAAGCGAATTCATGATACTCGACACCGACGGAACGCTCACTCCCGCCGAAAAATACAATTTCAAGAACAACCCCATGCTGAAAGCACTCGCCGACTACGAAATCAAGAAAGTCCGCAGCTATGCAGAAGAGCCCCCGCACGTAAAGCTCATGAAAGAACACCACTTAGTCGCATACGAGCCGGCGAGCGACTCTGGAAACATGCGGTGGATGCCTAAGGGGTTGCTCATGAAACGCATGCTGGAAAAGGCGGTTACGGACATCTGCGTTGGTTACGGCGCGCTGCAAGTGGAAACGCCCATAATGTACGACTACCGGCACCCGGCGCTCAAGAGCTACCTCAACCGCTTTCCCGCAAGACAATATGTAGTGAAAAGCGACGAGAAAGAATTCTTTCTCCGGTTTGCCGCGTGTTTCGGGGGCTTCCTCTTCGCGCACGACCTGACGATTTCCTACAAAAACCTGCCCATGCAAATTTACGAAATCACGCACTATTCCTTCCGCAGGGAACAAAGCGGCGAGCTTGCGGGGCTAAAGCGCTTGAGGGCATTCACAATGCCCGATATGCACACCCTCTGCGCCGATTTCGAACAGGCAAAAAAAGAGTTCGAAAGGCAGTACGAGCTTTGCCTCGAGTGGAACAAGGACTTGCAAATCCCGATCGAGGCGACTTTCCGCGTGCAGAAAGACTTTTTCAACGAAAACAAGGGCTGGTATTTGCGCATGGTCAAGAAAATCGGAAAGCCCATCATGGTCGAGCTCTTCGACCTGCGCTACGCGTATTTCATAACCAAATTCGAGTTCAACTTCATCGACAACAACGCAAAGGCGGCAGGCATGTCAACAGTGCAGATAGACGTCGAGAACGGCGAGCGCTTCGACATCACGTTTACGGACGAGAAAGGGCAAAGGCAATACCCGCTCATATTGCATGCTTCGATTCCGGGCGCAGTAGACCGCGTGCTGTTCGCGCTGCTCGAACGCGAGGCTGCAGCCATAAAGCAAGGCAAAACACCGGCGTTCCCGTTGTGGCTTTCGCCCACGCAAATACGCCTGATTCCGATAAGCGATTCGCACAAGGAGTATTGCGAAAAAGTTTTGGAGGAATTGCGCAACTGCAAAGTCCGCGCGGATTTCGACGACCGCGGCGAAACCTTCCAAAAAAAAATCAGGGATGCGGAAAAAGAATGGGTTCCGTTCGTCTGCATCGTCGGCGACAAGGAAGTTAAAAGCGGAGAACTTTCGGTTCGCTTGCGCTCTAGCGGAAAGCAGGAGACGATGAAACTACAACAACTGGTTTCGATCGTGGAAAAAGAAACCGCCGGAAAGCCTTTCGAAAGGCTTTCGTTAAGCGAGCATTTAAGCAAGAGGCCCGTCTTCTGAATCAACGGGGAACTATGATGTTGTGATGGCCGAGCGCCCACGCGGGCGACTCGGGCTGGAGGAAATAATTGTCGCTAGTAGGGTCTACGAACAACGGGTCTGCAACCAAAGAATCAGAATCGAAACCCCGAGAAGTCCAAAACGCCCAAGTGTAATACCCGCTGCTGCCTCCATTGAGAGGAGCTTCAGGATCTTGCACTTTCAACGAAGATTCGCCAACTCCGTTCCAAATCACGTTCTTTGAAAACTTCGAACCCGGGGAATTCAAAAAGAACCTTACGAAGTAAGCGTAAGAATCCGGATGCGCGGTGAAATAGAATATGTTTCTCTCGAAAGAATTGTTGGCGTAAACGTTGTCTTGATTCATTATTTCAGGGCTTGGGATAGTAGATAATTCGGGGTATTTCGAATAGTATTTCTGAGAATTGAAACCCCAAGAACCCATCATTTGCAGTTCGTTCCACATGCTCTGCAAAGACAACTGATGTTCGGAATTCCATTCTCCCTGAGCATACAATTGATGCGTTATGCTTTGCGAATTCACGTTGTCGTAAACCCAATTGTCTCTTCCGGCATGAACTTGCGCCAACCCGTTAGGCGCCCTGGCGACAACGTTGTCGTGAACGTAAGTTTGACTGGAATAATCGTCAGGGTAAAATCCCCACGATTGGTAGGGATACTGGTAGGACTTGATTGAAGAATTGTAGAAATAACCGCCGGTATCGTGAATGAAATTGTGGCGCAGGGTGTTGTTTCGGTATAGCCAGCTTCTCGATATCAAGTAAATTCCGCCCGAATCCTGAGTTTCGCGATTCAAGTCGTAAAAGTGATTAAATTCGAAAACGTTGTCGTTACCCTGCGCACCCACTGCGCTTCGAGGCATTTCAAAAATAGTGTTATTGGCTACCAGCCCTCCAACCGAACGCAAGAACACGCCCGTTCCGGAGCGCGTAAGCAAACTCGCGCGGTATATGGTATTCCGGGTTACGCTGTTGTTCGTTGGCTTCAGGGTTTTAAAGTGATAAACTTCATTCAAGCGGGCCTGTCCGGGAGAGTAAGTGGTAGAACCGCTGGACAACAAAATCCCGTTGTTTCCAACATCGTGAATTATGTTGTTGTCTATGAGAATGTTTTCGAAATTATCATCTCCCTTCGAATCGGAATACGCGGTTATTCCATTTCCGTCAATCCTAGGCGAACCCAGAAAATGATTGTCGTTAACGGCAATGTTGCTGATTTCGCAGTTGCGCACCGTCATGTTGCCAACATTAACCATACTAATGCCGTCAACCTGAAATTCTTGGATTGAAAGCCCGTTCAACTCGAAGTTCATTGTACCGTCGAAGGAAAACGCGCGTTCGACTATCGGCACCGAAGCCCTGTCTCCCGAAACGAACGGGGAAGGCGGGTAAACAAAGAGTTTGGAAAACTGCAAGTCGTAATACCATTCGCCGGGAACATCTAGTTCGGCACCTATACCCTGCAAGTAAAAACGATTGCCTTCAATCAAGTCGTAAAAAGCACCAGGACTCCAAGAAAAAACCGTAATGTTTCCGGTCTGCGGGTTTACAGTCTCCACGTTTCCAAAACCAGCCCAGTAGTTGTAGCCCGTCCAAATTACAATCTGCGCATTGTCGTAAACCCAACCCGAAGTGTCTATCGAACCTGGAGTGAAAGAAACATTCTTGCTAAGTATCTTGCTCGCGGCGCTGGCTTTCAAATAAGAACCCGACCACGGATCGGGATTGTTGAAGTTGGGAGATACTGCGTTAGGATAACGGGCTGGTTCCAAAAGCCTTCCGTTCCAAAACAACACTAGCCTACCGTTAGCAAAAACCGAAGGGGCTATGGAAGCTTCAAAAACTCCAGGTTGCCTCGACGGAGAGAAACTCTCGATTGAAGTGCTTCCCCGGATTACTGGAATCTCGCCGGGATAGTTCCTCCAAATCACTCGAAAACCGTTCCTTCCGGAATCTGCAGAACTGAACGCCAACTCATAAGCTTGGTTGTAAAAACCCTCGCGCAACACCACTACAACATTTCCATTCATTCCAGAACTTATTTCCTCGCGAACTGCAGACTGGGCTTTAGTCAAAGTTTGAAACGGAAACTCAAGAGTTCCTTCGTTAAAATCGCTGCCTTCGGGAGAAACGTAGAAGATTGTAGTAGAATCGCAAGCGTCACCAATTCCATTATCGTCCAAATCCATTTGATCGGGATTGTAAACAAAAGGACAATTGTCTACGGAGTCCAGAATACCGTCTCCATCAGAATCTGAGTCGGGATTTGGAGAAGCAGAAGGAGACGGGCTCGCTGAAGGACTTGGTGAAGTCGAAGGAAATACGCTGGGTGAAGGAGAACTATGAGTTTGCACTTGAATTCCAACCTCCCCACACCACAACTTATCCGAAGGCAAATCACCAACACAACCCTGCGGCGTTTCCAAAGAAGCGCAAAAACTCCCGTCAGGCAAAACG